>NZ_JBITDX010000003.1:420517-593589 GCF_044454585.1 Catenuloplanes sp. NPDC051500 | reverse complement strand
TCACGCTGACCCGGATCAAGCACCAAAGGCGCGGCGGCACGATTCACAACCGCCACCGTACCAACCGACTACCTATTTACGAGACAGAACACTAGTGGCATCGAGCGGTATCGGCGGCGATTCCACCTCCGGGGCACTCCACCCCTCCACGCAGATCTGGAATCGACCCCGCCAATCCCCGGACCACGACGTGACGCAACCGCACCTGCGACGGAGCCACAAACAGCATTCGCTCTCTACCGTCGGCTCAAAACACCATGACGGCGCTCCGATATACCCCCTGCACAGCGGCTACACCAAGCCCCAAAAGCAGACTGCCGCCGCCCCCTCAAACGTGCCCACCGAGGGTGTCGGGGGGGGGGGGCGGGGGGAGGGGGGAAAGCCGGCACACCCGTGTAATCGGGCCCCCCCCCCCCCCCCACCCCCCCCCCCCCCCCCCCACACCCCACCCAGCGCAACCCGCAAGACAAAGCCCAAGAGCAGCGCAAACAGCGCAAAAAAGAACGGCGACGCAACCCTCGCGCCGCCGCCCAAAAGCAAAACCTGTCAGCCGACCAACTGTCCATGGTCCCGCTGCGACCGCAGCATGATCATGGCGTGCTCAACAACAGTGACAAGAACATTCTTAGTCGACTCGCGTTCACGAGCGTCACAAAGCACGAGGGGAACATGGTTCGGAATGGCCAGAGCCTCCCGAACCTCCTCGATCTCGTATTGGGTAGCCCCGTCGAAGCGGTTGAGCGCTACGACGTACGGGAGTTTGCGGTTTTCGAAGTAGTCAAGCGGGGCGAAGGCGTCGGAGATGCGGCGGGTGTCGACCAGGACGGCCGCGCCCACCGCGCCCTTGATGATTTCGTCCCACATGAACCAGAAGCGGGTCTGTCCGGGGGTGCCGAACAGATACAGGATCAGGTCGTCGGCCATGGTGATGCGGCCGAAGTCCATGGCGACGGTGGTGGTTTGCTTTCCGGGCACCTTCGACGGGTCGTCGATGCCGACGCCCGCCGCCGTCATGACCGCTTCCGTGGTCAGCGGCGTGATCTCTGAGACGGCGCCGACAAGCGTGGTCTTGCCGACGCCGAAGCCGCCGGCGATCACGATTTTGGCGGACGTTATCTCTTTTCGCCGCTCCGGGCCCCCCGCGCGGTCAAAGCCTGCGAAGTCCACTTAGCACCCTTTCAAGGAGATCCATCCGCTCCTCATACGCTTCAACGGGAGCGGCACTGTGCAGGGTCAGCAGACCGTCGACCACCATGTCGGCGACGATGACGCGTGCGACACCGAGCGGCAGGCGGGCGTACGCGGCGATCTCCGCCAGAGACATCGCATTACTCTCGCAGAGAGAGGCGATGCGGTGCTTGTCGTGTCCGGCGAAACGCGCCTCCTGCACATTGGCGACGCTTGCCGTAAGGATCGCCTCGACGGCGATTTCTCGGCGCGCCTCTGTGCGGCCACGGGTGACCGCATAAGGACGGACCAGCGACCCACGTGGGTCATCCGGCTGCACCATGACGGTCACCTCCTAGTAGCGCACTGCCCCGTTATCAGAACCATCGATGATATTAACTGCTGTCCGGCGTTGCCGGGGGGTCATACGGAGTGACCCACGGCCTCGCGTGGAAGCGGGCGGAGAGCCGCACCGACCCGCTCCACGAGAAGTGCCATCTCGTAGCCGACCTGGCCCACGTCGCAGCTGCGGGCGGCCAGGACGGCCATCGAGCTTCCGTCCGAGATGGACATCAGGAATAGGTACCCGCTGTCCATCTCGATGATGGTCTGCTGGACGCCGCCGCCGTGGAACATGCGGGCGGCGCCCTCGGTCAGGCTGACCACACCGGAGGTGATGGCCGCCAGCTGGTCTGCCCGGTCGTGCGGGAGGTCCCGCGACGACGCGAGCAGCAGGCCGTCCGCCGACACGGCCACCACGTGGGCGATGCCGGCGACGCTGTCGGCGAAGTTGGTCAAAAGCCAACCCATGTCCTGCATCGCAGCTTGGCGGGTCATCCGTTGGTCTCCTTGGGGTTGGACTCGGCGGCGTCGCCTTCGGCACCGGCGCTGCGGCCCCGGTGCACACCGCGGTGGTACGCGGAGAGCAGGCCACGAACCTCGTCGGGGGTACGACGGGATCGCTCCGCGGGCTTCGTCTCGACCCCACCGGGGACGAGCTGAGCCTGCGGCACGCGCTTCGGCAGACCGGACCGGGTCTGGCCGCTGACCGACGGCTTGGCGGCTTCCTGAGCGCGCTTCCAGCCGTCGTCGGCGGCGGTGCGCCAGGCGGCGTCGTCCGGCGTGGCCGAGGGGGCGGCGGCCGGAGCTGCAGGAGCGGGCGCCGGGGCGGCCACGGGAGCCGGGGCCGCCGGAGCGGTCGAGCCGAACGCCGGCATCGACGGCGCCTGGGTGGCACCGGCGGTCTCCGTGCCGTACGAGGTCGTACGGCTCTCGGTCCGGCGGGGCGCCGCCGGCTCGGGGGTCCGGACCGGCAGCACCGTGGTGTCGGCGGACAGCGCCGACGAGTGGCCGGCCGGAGCCGCGATGGCCGGAGCCGGAGCCGCCATGGTGGCGCCACCGACCGGCGGCGGCGCGTAGCCGGCCGTCGGCATGGACCAGACCGCGGTGTCGGCCTGACCGTGCGTCCGGAACCAGACCGCCTCCATCTGCCGGAAGATCGGCGCCTCGGCCTGCTCGCCGGGGACTCCACCGCGCTCGAACGGGGCCGTGCTGACCCCGCCCGCCGATGCGGACATCGGGTGGACGGTGGCAGAGATGGTCTGCGCCTCGGGCGCCGAGGCGACCGGCGGCACGATTGGCGCCTGGAGCGGAGCGCGCGGCGTGGCCGGCGGAGCGATCGCGGGGGCCGAGGCCGGTGCGATCGCCGCGGGCGGGGTCTGCCGCTGGCTCGGGAAGGCGGATCCGCCGATGGTCGGCAGCTGTTGCGTGGCGCCGTGCTGCGGACGCAGCGGGTTCTGGCCGGCGACCGGGAGCGCCTGGGTGGCGCCACCGGCGTTTACCTGGAAGTCACGCGACTGCTGCGGGGCCGGGGCCGGGTCACGAGGCGGGGTGAGCGTCGCCGTACGCGACGGGGTGAACGACTCGCCCCACGCGGGCGGGGAGCTGACCGGCGCCGACGGACCCTGCTCGACCGCGAGCGGGCTGCGCGGACGCGGCAGGGCAGGCTCGCGCCCACGGGTGCGAGGAAGCACCACCACGCCGTGCGGAAGTGTCACTTGCGCGACAGTACCACCCTCCACATTGGGCCGGAGCTCGACTCGGACCCCGTAGCGGGAGGCCAGACGGCCGACGACGGCCAGACCCATGAGGCGGAACGCACCGACGTCCACAGTCGGCGGGCTTTCGAGCCGCTGGTTCAGCGACTCCATCTGCTCCTCGGTCATGCCGAGACCGCGGTCTTCCACCTGGATGAGTACGTAGTCCCGGACGCGTCGGGCATCCGCGACCACCACCGTGTTCGGCGGCGAGAACCGGGTCGCGTTGTCGAGCAGCTCGGCGACGAGCCGGACGACGTCGTTGACCGCGTGCGCCGACACCGAGATGTCGGAGTCGACAGTGCCGAACTCGATGCGGTTGTAGAGCTCCACCTCGGACTGCGAGGCCCGCAGCACGTCGATGAGGAGCGCGTCCTCGCGCCGTGGCGGCGCGGAGTCCGCACCGGCGAGGACCAGAAGGTTCTCGTCGTTACGGCGCATTCGGGTGGCGAGGTGGTCGAGCTGGAAGAGCTGGGCGAGGCGCTTGGGGTCCTCCTCACCTCGCTCGATCTTGTCGAGTTCACCGATCATGCGGTCGACCAGCGCCTGCGAGCGGCGGGCCAGGTTGAGGAACATCGCGGAGACGCTGGTACGGAGTGCGGCCTGCTCGGCCGCGATCCGGACCGCTTCGCGGTGGACCACGTTGAAGGCCTGGGCGACCTCACCGACCTCGTCACGGGTGTTGAGGCGGATCGGGTCGCGCAGTTCCTTGACGATCTCGTCCGCGCCGCCCTCACCGAGGCTGCGCACATCACGGAGCCGGGCGACCGCGTCGGGCAGGTCGTGGTTGGCCACCGTCATGGCGCCCTCACGCAGTCGCCGGAGCGACGCGTTGAGCGAGCGGGCGAGCAGGAAGGCGAGCGCGATGGCGATCGCCAGCGCGATGAGGACTGCGGTGATCTCGATGACCACCTGACGGACGACCGTGCGCTGCTCGGTCTCCGCGTCCCTGATCAGCTGGGCCTCGATCCGGATCTCGGCGTGCCGCATCAGGTTCGCGACCGCGCCGATCGCTGCCGACGCGGCGTCCGCGGTGATCTCCGGCGGGGCCGTCGAGCCGGCCGTGGTGATGATCGTGTTCGCCACGCGGTCGGCGAAGGTGACGGCATCACCGGTAATCGTGGTGTTGACGACGGTGCGCAGGTCCACGTTCTCCGCGGTCGTGATCGCGTCCTGCGCCTCCTGCTGCTCGGCCATGGTGGCGAGGAACGACGCGAGTTGCTCCTTGCCGAGGTTCCGGCCGCCGAGCAGCGCGACGTACGCGACCGCCTGCTCCTCTGCGGTGGCGTTCTTCGCGCTCGAGAACGCGAATGACGTCCGCAGGGAGTCGGCGAGTTCACCCTCGCCGGCGGTCTGGCTGATCACCTCCAGGTAGGCCAGCAGGTCGTCCAGGGCCACGCCGTAGCGCAGCACGGCCGCCTGGGGGGTGGTCTTCGCCTGCGACAGCACGTCCTGGCGGGTGGTTTCCAGCCGGGCGAGGTTGTCGTCGATGGCGCTCAGCCGGGTCTCGACGTTCGAGGCGGTATCGGGCAGATTGAGATCCGCCCGGCTGGCCTTGTACGTCTCGATCCGCCGATCCGTCGCCGCGGTGGCGGCCGTGAACGCGTTGGACGCCTCGGCGTTGCTCCCTGCTGCGAGCAGGCGAGCGGCTGCCATCCGCTCGCTGTGCAGATCATGGGAGAGCGCCGACACGTCGGTGCTGAGCGCGGTCAGAGACCGCACCAGTCCCGCGTCCGCGGCCCGGCTGGTGCTGTCCCAGAGCCGCATGCTTGCGAGCACAAGGATGGCTGCCACCGGGACCACGAGGATCATGGCGAGCTTTGTACGGATCCGGGCGTCGCGAAGTCGCGGCAGTCCGGATCGACGCGCGGGACGCGCGAGGTTGCCCAAATTCGCTTTGGGGTGCGTGCTCACGAGACCTCCGTCGTTCTCGTCCACGCGCAACCCGCCTTCATGACGGCATGGGGGGTGGGGTTGTCACACGCGGCACGATCCGCGATTTCACCAGAAGTGCCAGCGAATGGGAAGCCTCAGGAAGACAGGAATCGGTCGTGGAGGACCGATCAACCGCTAACAGTCAGGCTGTGTGGAGTCGGTCTCACCGCGTTGAACTGCACGAATGACTCGTTGCGTGCTATTTATCACCGCAAAGTTATGCCTAATGCACCCCACACCTGCCCGCATCGTGGGACAAGGTGTCCACGAACGAGCGTCTACTCCGGCTTGACCAGCGGACCGGATGGTTGGCACAGTTCTCGCGTTTGCCGCCCCGTTCGCGGGGCGCACGTGAGCGCGCGCAGCCGTCGCTGCGCCGCGAAGAGGAGGACTGATCCTTGAGGCCAACCCGCGCCACGCTCGCGGTGGTCACCTCGGCCGCACTGCTGGCATCGGCCGCCGGATGCGATTCAGCGACCACTGAGGACACCGCCGCAACGACAATTCTCATCGCCGCTGATCTGGAGCTGACCGGTTCGTCGGCCGCGGTCGGCAACGCCTACAAGCAGGCTCTGGAGCTGAAGAGAGATCAGCTCAACGCGGAGGCGGGTCCGAACGGTCCCAGGATCGAACTGGACATTAAAGACAACCGTTCCGACAGCAAGCTGTCGGCGCAGAACATCACGGGATTTGCCAACAACTCGAATGTTGCGGCGCTCATCACAGGCGTGTGCGGAGAGTGCGTCCAGACCTCGTTGCAGACGATCACGGACCGCAAGCTTCCGACGATCTCCCTGTCGCCGTCGTCGGATGTGGTGACCCCGCTCGACGAGACGCGTCAATTCGTGTTCAAGCTCGCATCGAATCCGCTCGACAACGCGTCCGCACTGGTGTCCGAAATGGAGGCGGCGCAGATTGATCGTTTCGCGCTCGTCTACACCGAGGACGCGTACGGCAAGAATGCGAAAGACGCGATCCTCGGCGAGGCGGGCGACGCCGGCAACGTGCGGGCGGTGGCCAACCGGCCGATCGCGCCCGGCGATGCGAAGGTGGACACCGCCGTCAGCCAGGCGCTTGCGGTGAACAACCCGAAGGCACTGGTCGTCGCGGCGCTGCCGGACCGGGCGCAGGAGGTCGTGGCCAGCGCGCGCGCCTCCGGCTTCAAGGGTCAGATCTACCTGGACGCGGCCGCGGCCGGCGACCTGTTCCTGTCCACGGAGAACGCGGCCGCGACGAACAACGCGACGCTGATCTTCTCGCAGACCCTCAGCATCGACGGCGTCATCGCGAACACGCCGGTCAAGGCGCTGCGCAAGGCCTGGGCTGCCGAGTACACGTCGCGGTACGGCACCTACTACGGCCCGTCCTCGTTCGCCGCGGACGCGATGCAGATCATCTCGAACTCGGTGACCCGGGCCGGCGGCACGAACGGTGACGCGCTGCGCGGCGCGATCGAGACGGCCCAGCTGGACGGCCTGACCGGCCCGATCCGCCTGACGCCGACGAACCACTCGGGCCTGATGCCGCAGGCGCTCGTGGTGCTGGTCGCGAACGGCGGCCGCTGGCAGCTCAAGGCCTGACCTCGCAGGCAGCGCAAAGGGGCCCGCCGTCCGGCGGGCCCCTTTCACGTGCGTCCTACGCCGAGGTCTCCCGGGCCCACGGCAGCAGCAGCCGCTCCGCCCAGGCGATCACGTAGTACGACACCACGCTCATCAACGCGAGCATGAAAATCCCGGCGAACGCCAGATCCGTCGCCAGCTGGCTGCGCGCCGAGATGATCACGTAGCCGATGCCCTCCGCGCCGCCACCGATGAACTCACCGACCACCGCGCCGACGAACGCCAGCGAGATGCCCAGCTTGAGCCCGGTGAAGAACTGCGGCAGCGCCCACGGCACCCGGACCTTGAGGAACGTCTTGATCCGGGACGCGTCCATCGACTGGGTCATCTCGATCAGCTCGGCCGGCACCGACTTCAGGCCGGCCATTGTGGAGAGCACCACCGGGAAGAACGAGAGCAGCACGACGACCAGCACCTTCGACTCGTAGCCGAAGCCGAACCACATCACCAGCATCGGGCCGATGGCGATCTTCGGTACGGCGTTGAAGCCGACCAGAATCGGCGAGATCGCCTTGTCGAGCGTGCCCGAGCTGGTCAGCGCGAGCGCCAGCACGACGCCGACCACGATGGCGATGCCGAAGCCCAGCCAGACCTCCATGAGCGTGAAGAGCGACTGGTCGATCAGGTAGTCGGCAAGCGTGCCGGTCATCTGCTTCACGGCCGTCTCGGGCGACGGGACCACCGACTCCGGCACGTCCCAGATCCGCACCGAGGCGTACCAGCCGGTTATCAGAATCGCGAAAGCGATCAACGGCAGCACAATGCCACTGATCTGCGGCCGTTTGAAACGCGGCGCGGCCTGCGTGGTCATGGAAACTCCTCTGTGGAGCACGGGGGCGATGAACGCGCGATCAAGTCAAATCACAAAATATGGCGCTATGTACGGGTGAAGTATGCAGGGACTAGCCTGTGCGCTCAGAGTGCTCGACGACCACACAGGAGAGGGCAGATGATCCAGCTCAACAACGTCTCCCGGACGTTCCACGGACGCCGCGGCACCGTGGAGGCGCTGCGGGGCATTGACCTGCACATCCGTGAGGGTGAGTTCGTCGCGATCGTGGGCCGCTCCGGCTGTGGTAAATCCACGCTGCTGCGCCTGATCGCCGGCCTGCTTCCGGTGTCCGACGGCAACATCGTGCTCGGCGGCACGGCCGTCACCAAGGCCCGGCGCGAGACCGCCATGCAGTTCCAGCGTCCGGCGCTGCTGCCGTGGCGGACCGTGCTGGGCAACGTGCTGTTCCCAGTCGAGATCTTCGGCTGGAAGCGGCGCCAGCACATCGACCGCGCCCGCCAGCTGCTCGCGACCGTGGGTCTGGAGGGCTTCGAGGACCGCATGCCGCACGAGCTCTCCGGCGGCATGCAGCAGCGAGTCTCGCTGTGCCGGTCGTTGATCCAGTCGCCCAAGGTCATGCTGATGGACGAGCCGTTCTCCGCGCTCGACGCGCTCACCCGCGAGGAGATGAGCGTCGAGCTGCAGCGCATCCACATGGAGGAGCGGACCACCACGGTCTTCGTCACCCACTCGATCGACGAGGCGGTGCTGCTTGCCGACCGCGTCGTCGTGCTGAGCCCGCGGCCGGGCCGGATCAAGGAGATCGTCGAGATCGACGTGCCGCGTCCCCGGTCGCTCGGGCCGAGCGTGCATCTGGAGACGCTCGCGCGCCACCAGGCCCGCCTGCACGAGCTGCTGATGCACAAGGACGAGCCGGTCGCGGCCTGACCACCTAAGTGGACAGACATTCGGCCGTGCCCCGCGAGGGACACGGCCGAATGCTTGTGCGGCATTGCTCGATCAGGCCTTGGGAGCCAGATCGATCTTCACGAAGTCCGCCGGGGTCTTGCCGGCCGGAATCTGGTTGGCGCTCTCGAGCAGCGCGACGACCTTGGCGACCCGGGCCTCGTCGACGACGCCGAGCTTCGGCGCGTCACCGAGGGTGTAGACCTTCATGATCTCCATCTCGGCGGCCGCGATGGTGGCATTACCGGTCGGCACCGCCTTGAGCAGGATGTCGGCCGACTCCTTGGGGTTGCTGTTGGAGAACTCGAGGCCCTTGAGCAGCGCGCGGGTGAACTTCTGCGCGACCTCGGGCTTCTCGGCCGCCATCTTGTCCGAGGTCAGCAGGAAGTGACCGTAGAGGTCGGTCAGCACGTCCGAGAACGGCAGCGAAACGGCCTTGCGGCCGTCCTTCGCCGCACCCTCGATCAGCGGCTTGCCCACGACGAACTGGCCGATCGCGTCGACCTTCTTCTGGGCGAGCGCACCCGCGAGGACACCGGCCTCGGTCGGAACGATCGTGACCTTGCTGGCGTCGATACCGGCCGCGCTGGCGTACAGCGGGAACAGGATCGTGGTGGTGGCGCCCTGCTGGTCGCCCATCTTCTTGCCCTCGAGGTCCTTCGGCGTGGTGATGCCGGTGTCGTCGAGAGTCATGATGCCGACCATGGACCGCTGCTGGATCGCGGCGATCGCGGTGACGCCCTTCACCTTGCCCGAGCCCTTGACCAGCATGTAGCCGGTGGAGTCGACCGGCGCGAAGTCGGCGGCGCCGGACTCGATCGCGGACATGTTCTCGCCGGAACCCTTGCCGACCTGGATGTCGACGTCCAGGCCCTCCTCGGCGAAGAAGCCCTTCTCCTTCGCCACGTACGCGTAGGCCTCACGGCCGAACGTGTTGAATGCGGTGAGGTACGTCACCTTCGTCAGCTCGCCCGACGCGTTGCCGCCGTCAGACTCCTCCGAGTTGCTGCATCCGGCCACTGCCACCACTGCCATGGCAGCAACAGCCGCCGCGAGCCCGCGGAAAGCTCTCATGGGTTTCTTGCCCTTCCTCCAGCCACCCTGGCTAGGCCATCTAGGTCAGGTGTGAGCGTTCCGGGCAGCTGTGGCATCTATGACGATCCCCCTGCCGCAACCCCCGGCGTAGCGGGCAACAGAGTACGAGACCACCCGTTACCGGTCACCCGGGCATCGCATTGCGAGATGGCAACGAATTGGACAGTGTTGTTTTAACCACTTCTAAGGTGCGAGAACACCGAGATGGGGGCTAACCTCTGCGGCCATGCGAGTCAGCGTGTTCACCGAGCCACACCGTGGCGCCACTTTCGATGAGATGCTGCGGGCCGCGCAGCACGCCGAGGCGGCCGGGTACGACGGTTTCTTCCGCGCTGACCACTTCATGCCGATGCACAGGTCGGACGGCTTCCCGGGCCCAACTGACGCCTGGGTGACGCTTGGCGCGATCGCCCGTGAGACACGCACGATCCGGCTCGGCACGCTACTCAGCTCCGCGACTTTCCGTCACCCCGCGATTACCGCGATAACCGTGGCGCAGGTCGACCAGATGAGCAACGGACGCATCGACTTCGGTCTCGGCGCCGGCTGGTTCGGCGCGGAGCACACTGCGCTCGGTATTCCTTTCTACACGCCGCGTGAACGATTCGAACGTCTCGACGAACAGCTTCAGATCATCACCGGGTTGTGGGCCACCCCGCTCGGCGAGCGCTATTCCTTTACCGGCAAGCACTTCACGCTGCAGGACGCGCTCGCGCTCCCCAAGCCGACGCAGACGCCCGGCCCGCCGGTGATCGTCGGCGGCCGCGGCCCGAAGAGCACGCCCCGGCTGGCCGCGCTCTACGCCGACGAGTACAACGTGCCGCCGTCACCGGTCGAGAAGTGCGCCGAGCAGTACGAGCTGGTCCGCGCCGCGAGCGAGACGTACGGCCGGACCAAGGCGCCTGTGACGTTCAGCGCCACCGTCGCGGTCGCGTGTGGACGGACCGACGCCGAGGTCGAGAAGCGCTACGCCCTCATGAAGCAGGTGTCCTCGCTCCCGCCGGAGGACGCGATCTTCGGCTCGCCGGACAAGGTGATCGAGGAACTCACCCAGTTCGCCAAGGCCGGCGCCACCCGCCTGCACGTGCGGCTGCGCGACCTGTCCGACCTCGACCACCTGGACCTTCTGGCCTCCGAGGTCATCCCGCACCTTCCGTAACGTTTCCCACTTCCGTACCGTGCCCCACATGGCCATTCGGACCTGGGGCAGGGTGCTGCTGACGTCACTCGGCGTGAGCCTCCTGGTCGGCGCGGGGCAGCTCGGCATCGCGTACGGCTTCGGCCTGGTCCGCTTCGGCCGCACGTTCACGAACGGCCTCGAAAGCCAGTGGAGCGCGCAGCTCACCTGGGTCACCTGGTGCGCGATCGCCGCTGCCGTCACCGGCGCGCTGGCCGCCGAGCGCGCCGCCCACCGGCTCGGCCACGACGGCGGCCTCCCGATGCGCGCCGGGATCGTGATCGTCTCCGCCGCCGGCGCCGCCACCGTGGCGCTGATCACCATGCCGGCCGCCCGCACCGCCCAGCTCGCCGACGGCGCCGACCCGGTCACCGCCGTCGGTTTCGCCGCGCTGCTCGGCGCCGCCGCAGGCCTCCCGCTCGCCGCGCTCGTCCTCTGGCAGCGCGCCTACGCCTGGGCGCTGATCTCCGTCACGGCCGCGACCTGGCTGCTCGCGATCGGCTCGGCCGTACCCGCGTTCGGCCCGGTCCGCCTCGGCGTGCTCGACCCGGCCGCGCTGAGCACCGGCCTCGTGCAGCGGCTCGCGGTCGTCGTGATGCCCTCGCTCGCGCTGATCGCCGGCGCCGCGGTAGGCACGATCGCCGGCCGCCTCCAGCACCACCCGGTGATCGTCGCCACGTCCGGCCTGCTCGGCCCCGCGCCACTCACGGCCGCATATCTGATCGCCGGCCCCGGCGCGCCCTCCGACGCGTACCAGGCCGCGCCCTTCTGGGGTTCGCTCGTCGCGGTCGCGGCCGGCGCGCTGGGCTCGATGCTCGCCACGATCATCCCCCGCTCCCCCAACCCCCCAGATCCAGATCAAGAGCCGCCGGGGGTACGAGGTGAGCGCGCCGATCCCCCGGCCGGGCCCGTCCGCGCGGAACGCCCCGCCCCCGTCCCCGCCACCGGCAGCAGGCCCTCCCGGCCGGTACCGTCACGTTCCGGCGCCGCCGAGGTCTCCGATACCGTCGATGCCGATCCCCCCGCAGCCGGGCGAACACGTCCCACAGCCGGGCGAACACGTCCCGCGACCGGCCGACCGCCCAGGACCACCAAGGCGCCGACGCCGGACGCCAATCTCGACCCGGCGAGGCACGAACCGTCCGATACTGAACCCGGGGTCCCACGACACGGCCCGGACCTCGGCGGATCGGCCTGATCTCCGTCCTCCGATAAGCTCCATCGGCTCGACCGGCACGGACAATCCGGTCAGCACAGAAAAAACGGCCACCACAGGAAGCCGGACAGCCCGGAACGAAGCACAATGATCTTCTAGGCCTCGCGCGGCCCGCGACTTCGAGCCGCACGCTTTGATCTCTCCGACACTGGACGACGTGTTGTCTCCCAAGGAACGCGAAACGCAGGAAGAGGGCGGGAGCGGCATGTTCACCCCCGAAACGAACGGCGGCGAGCAGGACCGCCAGGGGCACCCGTCCCTCTGGGACGACGCGGACCCGGCACCCAAGTCCGACGCCCGCCCGGACGACACGGTTTGGCCGGCCCAGCCAGCCCAGCCCGACCAGTCGGCCCAGCCCGCCCGGCCCGATGCCCGACCGGCCGGCCGCAGCGGCCTCACCGATCCGCCTCCCAGCGCCGCCATCGACGCGCTCCGGGCTCCCACCGGCGCCTTCCGCCAGGCCAACTGGTCCGCCGCCTTCGGCGCCAACCAGCCGTGGGAACTCGGCGGCGACGAGCGCGAGCCCACCCCCTTCGAACTGGCCGACCGCGCCCGCCGAGCCGACGCCGACCGCGCCTTGGCCGCAGGCACGGGTCCGGAAATCGACCGCGCATTGGTCGCCGGCGCGGGCCCGGACACCGACCGCGCACTGGCCGCCGGCGCGGGTGCCGAGCGCTACACCAACGGCTCGGACGCTGGTCCCGACGGCGCTCTCGATGCGCCCACCATGGACCTCCCCAGCGGCACCCCGGACGCGGCCAATGCCGGACCTGACGTCGATCTAATGCCCGGCGCACCTCCAGCGGAGCCGGCTCTCGACAGCTCCAGCGCTTCCCCGCCTGCGGTGGAATATTCTTTTACCGGGCAAACCGACGAATGGTCGCTTTCCGGACGAGCAAGCTCCGACGGACACGTAATGCCCATCTCCAGCGGCCGCGGCGCAGACGGGATCGCACAGCACCAGCCGGTTTCCCGCGACGGTGCGCAGGACCAGCCCGTGTCCCGCGACAGCACGCAGGACCAGGCGGTTTCCCGCGACAGCGCGCAGGACCAGCCCGTGTCCCGCGACAGCACGCAGGACCAGCCGACTTCCCGCGACGGCGCGCAGGACCAGCCGGTTTCCCGCGACGGCGGGCAGTACCAGCCCGTGTCCCGCGACAGCGGGCAGGACCAGGCGGTTTCCCGCGACGGCGCGCAGGGCGAGCCGATGCCCCGCGACGGCGGGCCGAATGGCGACCGCGACCCTGTCGGCGACACCGATCGCACTATCACGCTGGACTTCGCGCCGAACGCAACGCCGCAGGCCCCGGCGCCAGCTGAGGCCGAGACGTCGCGCACCACCGGGCTGACCCCAAGAATCGGCCCGACCGGCCTTCGCGCGGAGTTCGAGGCCGGCGTCCGGGCAGGTTCGCAGCAGACCGCCGAGACGCCTGTCGTGCCGGCCATCCCACCACCGCCCGCTCCCGGCCCGCCGCCCCCGATCCCTGCGACCTCCGGCGGATCGCCCGCAGCCGGACCGGCCTCGGGCGGACCGGCCTCGGGCGGACCGGCCTCGGGCGGACCGGCCTCGGGCGGACCGGCCTCGGGCGGACCGGCCTCGGGCGGACCGGCCTCGGGCCAGCCGATATCAACCACATCGGCCACGAGCGAGCTCGCTCACATCACGACGGACTTCAGCGGCTCTGCGCTCGCCCCGGCGTCGTCCAGCGAGCCGGCCGCCGCCACACCCATGTCCGGCGGTTTTGACTCCGCCGCACCGGTCTCCGGAGCTTTTGACTCCGCCGCACCGGTTTCCGGAGCTTTGATCGACAGCACGCCAGTGACGGGTGTGCCGGTCTCCGGCGTCCCAGTCCCGAGTGTCCCGGGCTCCAACATGCCCGTTTCAGGCGTGCCCGTCTCAGGCGTGCCGGTCTCGGGCGTGCCCGTTTCGGGCATGCCGGTCTCAGGCGTGCCCGTCTCAGGCATGCCGGTCTCAGGCGTGCCCGCCTCAGGCATGCCCGCCTCAGGCATGCCCGCCTCAAGCATGCCCGCCTCAAGCGTGCCAATCTCGGGCGTGCCGGTCTCAGGCGTGCCCGTCTCAGGCGGGCCGGTTTCCGGCGCTCCCAGCTCACATGTACCTGTTTCGGGCCTGCCCGTGTCGGGTGCGGCTGTGGCGGGTGCGGCCTTCTATGAGGTGCCGATCTCCGATGCATCGGCCTCGGGCGGCCCGGTGTCCGGGGTACCCGTCTCCGGTGTGCCGATGCCTGACGCACCGTGGGTGCCGATCACCGGCGTACCCACGTCGGGGGTTCCGGCTGCGGGTGGGACGGGTTCCGGATGGGTGGAGCAGGACGGGACGGCCGATGCCGGGTCCGGGCCGACTGCGGCTCACCCGGTCGTGGCGGCCGGCTCAACCGCGACCTCACCGGCAGCGGACGCCGAGCCGAGCACGAGCGCTATGGACAGCGGTGGTGCGGTTGCTCCGTTCGCGGCGGAGGCGAGGCGGCCGGGGCCGCCGAAGATCGAGCCAGAGTTCCGGATGATTCCGCCGGAGCCGCCGGCCGACGACTCCCCCACCGTCCCTACGGTGATCGTGAGCCCCCTGACCGGGCAGCCGGTCTCCGGTCTCACCCTCGGCGAACGCCTGATCGCAGCGCGGGCCGTGGAGACAACAGGTTTCTTCACGCCACACCCTTCGGCCGATGCGGACCCCGGCGACTCCGGCCAGGGAAACTACTCGGCCGAGTCGGGCCAAGGGAGCTGGGGTCACTCCGGCCAGGCGGACTACACCCGCGTCGGCCAGGAGAGTAATCCGGGCCAACTCGGCGAGGCGGGCTCCGCCTACTCCGGTCAGGAGAGCTACTCGGCCTCGTCCGGCCAGACGGGCTCCGCCTACTCAAGCCAGGCGGCTGACACCGGCCACGAGAGCTACCCAGGTCAGGTGGGTCAGGCTGACTCCGGCTCCTTCGACTCCGGCCGGCAGAGCTATGCGGGTCAGTCCGGCCAGGAGGGCCATCCGGCCTACACCGGCCAGGCGGACCGCACCGGCCCGTCCGGTCGGCCGGAGCACCTGGGTAACGCCGGGCAGAGCGGCCAGGGCAACGCCTACCAGGCGGGCTCGTGGGACCTGCCGGACCCGAACGCGCGTGAAGACCACCTGCGGCTCGTTGGGACGGACCAGGGCGATGCCGGGGCGTCGGCTCAGGAAACCGCCCGGGACGAGAGTCGCCAGGAGTCCCGGACGCCGGGCGGCGCCGAGTCGGACCGCGCAGAAGCGGGCCGCGCAGAAGCGGACCGCGCAGAAGCGGGCCGCGCAGAAGCGGACCGCGCAGAAGCGGACCGCGCAGAAGCGAGCCGTACCCGCGAAGCCGGCAGTGCCGCCGCCTATCCGGCGCGAGTCTTCCCGCGGATCTTCGAACCGCTCGAACCGCCTGCGGAGATGCCGGGGCTGTTCGAGTCGAGGAGGCCCGCGACCCCGGCGCCGTCCCTTTTCGAGCCGGTGGAGCACCGGCTCAGCCCGCCGCCGGCCGATCAACGCGACGTTCCTGCCGCGGCCGAGCGCCTGTCGGTCCCTCCGGCGGACGCCCCCGCGTCGCACACAGGCACCGCGGCACCGCAGTGGTCTCCCAGCCCCTCTCAGCAGCCCGGTCAGACAGCACCACAGCCCACCGATCGCCGGCAGCCCGACCAGGCCGCGCAGCAGGTCACCGGCGGACAGCAGGACGGGCCGATGGCGGCGCAGCCCGACTGGCAGCGGCACGAGCAGACGGCTGCCGGTCGGCAGCGGCACGAGCAGACGGCTGCCGGGTGGCAGCAGCACGAGCAGACGGCTGCCGGGTGGCAGCAGCACGAGCAAACGGCACCACAGGCCGCCGGCCGGCAGTACGAGCAAACGGCTCCGCACGCCGGTGACTGGCAGCACCACGAGTCCACAACACCGCATCCCACCGGCTGGCAGCAACACGAGCAGGCGGACCCGCAACCAGCTGACTGGCAGCGGCAGGAATCGGCGGAGCGGTCGGCCGCGGGCTGGCAGCAGCACGATCTGAGCACGCCGCAGACGGCCGACCGGCGTTACGACTCGGCTGCGCCGTGGCCCGGGGCCGACTCTGCCGAGGCGCACTCCGGCGCTCCGGCCGTGTCCGGTCAACTGGGTGGTCAGGCTGAGCAGTGGCGTGACACTGCTCTCGGCTCCGGCGCGGGCGCAGATCAGCGGGCCGATTCGCTTCGTCCGTCTGTGGAGAACGATCCGTCGGAGGCTCCGGAGCGGTCCATTCTGCCGCGATTCGCGGTCAGCAGGCCGGAGGGCGGTGCGGCGAATACGCAAGCGCCGTTCCCGTCGAGCGCGGCGGCCCCACCGCCGCCGGGTCTCGTCAATATGCGCCTTACCGACGGTGCTTCCTCGCAGCCGCACGCGCCCGCCTCGCCCTCCGCGACCGGCGAGGATTCGCGACCGGACGTGGGCGCCTTCCCGCTGCCGGGCCGCCCTACCGGCCCGGCGGTCGACAGCGGCGCACAGCAGGACACCGGCGCGTTCTCTCCACTGGCTCGCCCGGCAGCGCCCGGCGCGGACCCCGGATCGGACGTTCTCCGGCCGCCGTTCGTCACCGGCTCTTCCGTGGACGGATCCACGTCGCAACCCGATGCCGCCGCAGCCCGGTTCGCCCCCGGCCTGCCCGGAGCCGATATCCCGCCGGCGCCAGGCCTGAGCCACCCCTCCCCGGCGCCCGGCGGTCGTGCGGCGGGAGACGCCGCCGCGCTGCCGTTCGAGACCGCGAACGGCACGGGAGTGTCGCAGCCGGGTGCGGGTACGTCGTCGGGTGCCGAGGCGGATCTCGCGTCAGACAGCGACGGCCGGTGGCCGGGTGAGGGCACGCCACCGCTCGCCACCGCCCCTGGCGACCTCGCTGCACGACCCGGCGCGAACCCGTTCTCGTTCGCGTCCGGGCCGGTGGACGCGCCCACGGCGGAGAATGCCGTCGCGTCGCCGTCCGGCAGGGTGCCCGGCGCCGATTCACGGCCGGACGCCTCTTCGGCTCCGTTCACAACCGCTGGCGCGCCGAACGAGACATGGCAGCAGGATCCGCTCGGGTCCGGCGGATCGACCGCTGACGCACCCTGGCGGCAGTGGAACGAGCCCGCGTTCCCCGCCGAGCCGCCGACGACCGACACCTCCTGGCCGCAGCGGGACTTCGGTGGCGCACCTCTCGGGGGCGGCCCCACGGTGACCGGCGGCAACCCACAGCCGGGGACGATCGAGAGCGGGTCGGCAGCGACCGGGGCCGGCTCGTGGCCGGACGGCGGCACCTCACCGTTCACGGCCGGCGCCCCCTGGGCGCAGGACGCGTTCACCACCACCGCGCCGCCGACCACTGACACACCATGGCGACAGGACACATCGGCCACCCCGCCTCCGGACACCGGCACGTCGTGGCGACAGGACATCCCGGCCACCACAGCCCCGGGCACCTCGGCCCCGGCCAGCACGGCGTCGTGGCAGCCGGACAGGTCTGCCACGACGGCTCCGGGCAGCGGAGAGTCCTGGCAGCAGGACAGGCCGGCCAACGCGCCGGACGCCACCGACAAGCCCTGGCAGCAGCGGAACCCGGCCGGGTCGCTGTTCGGGGAGCCGGAGGAGACCGGCTTCCCGTGGACCGACGCCGCACCTGGCGCCCGGACCAGCAGCGGAACCGCGCCGGCCGGCACGAACGGCCCGGGTGGCGAAACCGTCCACGAGGGGGTGCTGCTTCCGCCGGAGGAGGCGCGGCCTGAGCGGGGCAGCCGGTCGGCGCCGGATTCGTGGGGCGCTGACGACGCCTGGTCGGCGATGGACGACTGGACGCCGGCGAGTCCGCGCTCCGCAGGGCGCCCGGCCCGGGACGATGCGCGGTCCATGCCCGGCGCGAATGACGACGGATGGGGCACTCGCGGGTCGCAGTCGCCGGAGGCAGGCGCGAAGGCGGAAGCCAGAGCCGCAGAGGCTGTGGATGCGGCCGAGGACGACCAGAAGCCGGAGAAGCGCCGGCGCGGCCTCTTCCGCCGTCGCAACCAGCCGCCGCAGGCCACCCCGGCCGAGCCGGTCCCGCTTCGCGACGAGGAGTACGTCGACTGGGTAAGCGGCCTCGGCGACCGCTCCGCCGACGACTGAGCGGAGCGACGTCTGAGCAGAGCGACGACTGAGCAGAGCGACGGCCGCACACAGCGTCGCCCCGCTCGGACGCGTGGGACGACGACCGCGCACAGCGTACGACCGCACGGACGCGTGAGGGCCCGGTGGTGATCGACCACCGGGCCCACCCGCATCAGGGCGTCGTCAGCGGCAGGTACACCCGCCCGCCCGAGGCCAGGAATTCCTCGGACTTCTCGTGCATGCCGCGCTCCGCGTACCCACGAAGCTCTTGACTGATCTTCATGCTGCAGAACTTGGGGCCGCACATCGAGCAGAAGTGCGCGGTCTTGGCGGGCGCGGCGGGGAGCGTCGCGTCGTGGTATGACCGGGCCGTCTCCGGGTCGAGGGAGAGGTTGAACTGGTCCTCCCAGCGGAACTCGAACCGGGCCTTGGACAGCGCGTCGTCCCAGGCCTGCGCGCCCGGGTGGCCCTTGGCGAGGTCCGCCGCGTGCGCCGCGATCTTGTAGGCGATCACGCCGGCTTTGACGTCGTCGCGGTCCGGGAGTCCGAGGTGCTCCTTGGGCGTGACGTAGCAGAGCATCGCCGTGCCGAACATGCCGATCATGGCGGCGCCGATCGCGGACGTGATGTGGTCGTAGGCGGGCGCGATGTCGGTGGTCAGCGGGCCGAGCGTGTAGAACGGCGCCTCGTGGCACAGCTCCTGCTGCAGGTCCACGTTCTCCTTGATCTTGTGCATCGGCACGTGCCCCGGGCCCTCGATCATCACCTGGACGTCGTGTTCCCAGGCGATCGTGGTGAGTTCGCCGAGCGTGCGCAGCTCCGCGAACTGGGCCTCGTCGTTCGCGTCCGCGATGGATCCGGGCCGCAGCCCGTCCCCGAGCGAGAATGCCACGTCATAGCGCGACAAGATCTCGCACAGCTCCGCGAAGTGGGTGTAGAGGAAGTTCTCCTCATGGTGGGCGAGGCACCAGGCCGCCATGATCGACCCACCGCGCGAGACGATCCCGGTCACCCGGTTGACGGCCAGCGGTACGTAGGCGAGCCGCACCCCCGCGTGCACGGTCATGTAGTCGACGCCCTGCTCGGCCTGCTCGATCACGGTGTCCCGGAAGACCTCCCAGCTCAGCAGCACCGGGTCACCGCCGACCTTCTCCAGCGCCTGGTAGAGCGGCACCGTGCCGATCGGCACCGGCGAGTTGCGGACGATCGCCTCGCGCGTCTCGTGGATGCGTTTGCCTGTGGAGAGGTCCATGACCGTGTCCGCGCCCCAGCGGGTCGCCCAGCTCATCTTCTCCACCTCCTCGGCGATGGAGGAGCTGACCGCGGACGTGCCGATGTTCGCGTTCACCTTCACCAGGAACGCCTTACCGATGATCATCGGCTCGATCTCCGGGTGGTTGATGTTGGCGGGCAGCACGGCGCGGCCGGCCGCTATCTCGTCCCGGACCAGCTCCGGCGCGACGCCCTCGCGGATCGCCACGAACTCCATCTCCGGCGTGATCGTGCCCGCTCGCGCATAGGCGAGCTGGGTGGGCCGCTGCCCGGCGAGCGGCGTGCCGGGGCCACGGACCGGGGCCACGTCGCCGCGGCCGGCGATCCACGGGCCGCGCAGGGGCGGCAGTCCGGTGTCCGGGTCGCTGCCCGGCCCGGACGTGTCGTAGAGCCGCACCGGCTCGGTGCCGTCGGTCAGGTCGACGCAGGCGAACGGCACCCGGACGCCGGGCAGCCGACCGTCCACATAGGACTTACGTCGTACAGCAGTCATGGAGAACCTCCTGCAGAAAGGAATTAAACGGACCAGCCGAAGTGATCGATCGGGCCGCGCCCCGCGCCGACCTTCCAGTCGCGCGCGCCACGCAGCCCGGTGGCCACGTACCTCTTCGCGACGGTAAGCGCCGCCGCCAGGTCGTCACCGTGCGCGAGCAGGGCCGCGACCGCGGCCGAGAACGTGCAGCCCGTGCCGTGGTCGTTCTCGGTCCGCACCCAGGGCGAGCGCAGGAACCGGACCTCGCCGCCGGTCCACAGCACGTCCACCGCGGCGCCGTCCTCCTCGCCGCCGGTCACCACCACGTGCCGCGCGCCGGTGGAGGCGATCTCCCGCGCGGCCGACACCATCTCCGCCGGGCTGTGCACTGGTGCGCCCACAAGCGCGGACGCCTCGTCCCGGTTCGGCGTGACAAGCAGCGCGAACGGCAGCACGCGCTCCACCACCGCAAGCGCGCCGAGCCGGTGGCCACTTGTCGCGTAGAGCACCGGGTCGAGCACCAGATTCGGCAGCAGACCGTCGCGGGCACGCGCGGCAACCTCGTCCGCCACGGCGAGGTCGCCAAGCATCCCGATCTTCACGGCCGCGACCGGCATGTCGTCGCGCACCGCGTCGATCTGGGCGCCGACCACCGCGCCGGGCAGCGAGTGCACGTCCAGGACGCCGCGCGTGTTCTGCGCCGTGACCGCGGTGATCGCCGACGTGCCGAAGACCCGCAGCGCCGCGAACGTCTTCAGGTCCGCCTGGATCCCGGCACCGCCGCCCGAGTCGGACCCGGCGATCGTGAGCGCGACAGGTGGCGTGCTCACGCCGCGACCAACTCGGCGACAAGCGCGGCGGGATCGGCCGCCCGCATCACGGCGCCCATCACCGCCACACCGTCCGCACCCGCCTCGGCGCACGCCCGCACCTGCGCGGCCGTCTCGACACCCCCGAGAGCGAAAACCGCCGCGGGGGTACGCCCCGACAGCCGCCTCAGCCCGGACATGCCCAGCTCCGGGCCGTACCCCGGCTTGGATCTGCTTGTGAAGACCGGCGAGACGGTGACATAGTCCTCGGTGGTCAGCCGCGACAGCTCCACCTCGTCATGGCATGAGCGCCCGACCAGGGAGAACGCCGGTGGCGGGAACGGCCCGGCCGCGCTCAGGTGCACCGCGTCGCCGCCGAGCGGGTCCGGCCCGGCAACGATCAGGCGGCCGCCCGCAGGCGTCAGGATCGCCCTCAACTCATCTGCCAACCTCCGTCGCGTCGTCGCCGGCAGGTCCTTCTCCCGCAGCAGCACGCACCGCGCGCCGCCCGCCACCGACCTTTCCACGACCGAGACCAGATCGTCCCGAGCCTGGGTGCGATCGGTCACGACAATCAATCCGTTCACAGGTCCGGCCGCCCCTCGTCCGGTGTGGAGGCGAGCGCGTGGAAGCGCCGCGGGATCCGCCCGGCACGCGCGGCCAGGTAACCGGCCTCCACCGCCAGACGCATCGCCGTCGCCATCCGTTCCGGGTCCTCCGCCCTGGTCACGGCGCTGGCCAGCAGCACCGCGTCGCAGCCGAGCTCCATCGCCAGCGCCGCGTCCGAGGCCGTTCCCAGCCCGGCGTCGAGGATCACCGGCACGTCGACGGCCTGGCGCAGCAACCGGAGGTGGTGCGGGTTGCCGATGCCCAGGCCGGAGCCGATCGGCGAGCCGGCCGGCATCACCGCGGCACACCCGGCGTCCGCGAGCCGGCGGGCCAGAATCGGGTCGTCGTTCGTGTACGGCAGCACCGTGAAACCATCCGCGACCAGGCGTTCCGCGGCCGGCACCAGCTCCACGCCGTCGGGCAGCAGCGTGCGCTCGTCGCCGATCACCTCAAGCTTGATCCACGGCGTGCCGAAGGCCTCGCGGGCCAGGTGCGCAAGCTTCACCGCCTCGGTCGCGGTCCGGCAGCCGGCCGTGTTCGGCAGCAGCCGCACGCCGGTGCGCGCCACCACGTCCAGCAGCCCGTCCGACGATTTTTGGGTATTTATCCGGCGTAGGGCGACAGTGACCATCTCCGTGCCGGACGCCTTGATCGCCCGTTCCAGCGCGTCCAGGTGCGACGCGCCACCTGTCCCCAGGATCAGCCGCGACCCGAACCGCACGCCGCCCACCTCGAAGTCGTCCACGTCAGCCGCCCTGCGCCGCGGTCAGCACCTCGACGCGGTCCCCCTCGGATAGCGGCGTCTCCGCCCACCGCCCGCGCGGCACCACCTCGCCGTTCAACGCGACCGCCACGCCCCGATGCACGCCGGTCAGCTCTGCCACCGCATCCGCGACAGTCACCCGCCCGTCCAGCTCCCGGTCGTCGCCGTTCACAGTCACCCGCATGCCACCCTCCGCTCCGTGAATCTGGCCGCCTCGAAAGCCGTCGAAATCGCTGTGCCGTCGATCAGCAGCGCGGTGATCAGGTGCGCGGTGACCGGGGTCAGCAGGATCCCGTGCCGGTAGTGGCCGGTCGCCACCACGACCTCGCGCGCACCCGCCCGCCACCCGCCGAGGATCGGCCGGTTGTCCGGCGTGCCCGGACGCGCACCCGACTGCGCCTCCACGAGCGCGTACTCGGAGATCTCCGGGATCAGCTCGGCGGCCAGGCGCAGCAGTTCCAGCACCCCGCCCGCGGTCACGGCACCGTCCGCCCGCTCGTGCGAGGTCGCGCCGAGCACCACCTCGCCGTCCCGCCTCGGCACCAGGTAGATCTCGCGGCCGTCCGCGTACCCCCGGATCACGTGGCGGAAGCCCGGCTCGCCACCCGGCGCGCGCAGCCGCAGCACCTCTCCCCGCACCGGCCGCACCGGAAGCCCGGTCAGCCGTGCCGCGCCGCATCCCGCCGCGACCACCACCCGGTCCGCGTAGACCTCGCACACGTCCGCGACCCGCCTGCGCACGAACCGCACGCCCGCCCGCGCCGCCGCGACCCGGAGCGCAGCAGTCATCCGCCGCGGATCGACCTGGTGATCGCCGGCCGCAAGCGCACCGCCCCGCACCCTCGGACTCAGCACCGGTTCCAGCCCGCGCAACGCCGACGGCGTCAGACGATCAACATCCAGACCCAGATCGCGCTGGTACGACGTGAGCCGCACCGCCGCCGCCAGGTCATCCGCGGTGAGCGCCACCACAAGCGTGCCCTCTGCTCGGTACCCGACCTCGGCCCCGGCGGCCTGCTCCAGCTCGGCCGCGAAGCCGGGCCAGCGCGCGGCGGAGTCGACGAGCAGCGCGGTCAGCTCCGTCTCCCCGAAATACGCCTCGCCGACCGGCGCGAGCATCCCCGCGGCGACCTCCCAGGCCCCGTCCGCCTGGCCGATCGCCGGGCGGGAAGCCGGTGCCCCGTCGTGCACGGCCCGGCCGGCCGGAGTCGATCCGTGTGCGCCGGGCTGCGCTGTCGCGGTGTCCGCCGGTGCGCCGGTGGCGGCCGCCTCCGCGTGTCCGCTGATCGCGGTCGCACCTCTGCCGGGCGCCGGTTGCCCCAGAACCTCAGGCGTGGCGTCGTCATAGACGGCGACGTCGAGGCCGCGCTGGGCACAGCGCCACGCGATCGACAAGCCGATCGGGCCGCCGCCGACTATGCCGAGGTCCACCCGTCCGGCCCGTCGTGCGCTGCTCATCGTGCGCCTCCCCGGAGGATTCCCGACTCGGTTGCGGCGCCGCCGTCCAATGCGGATTCCGCCGGGCTGGAGCCGCATCGTGCCAGCTCATCGAGCAGCTCTGTCACCGCCAGCCCCGGATCGGCCGCGCCGCTCACCGCGCCCACCACAGCCACGCCGTAGGCGCCCGCGGCGAGCAGCACGCCCACCCGCGACCGGGAGACGCCCGCGATCGCGATCACCGGCGCCGGCACCGCGGCCGTGACCGATGCGAGCCCGGCGGCACCGAGCGGCTCCGGCAGCCCGGCCTTCGTCGTGGTGGCGTAGCAGGGGCCGACGCCCAGATAGGACGCGCCGTCCGCGATCGCGGCCAGCCCGGTGTCGGCGGCACGCGCGGTGGCGCCGAGGATCGCGTGCGGGCCGAGCACCCGCCGGGCCGCCGCGACCGGCAGGTCCAGCGCGCCCACATGGCCGCCGGCCGCGCCCACCGCGAGCGCCACGTGCAACCGGTCGTTGATCAGGCAGGTCGCACCGGCGGCCGCGCACAGATCGCGGATCGTGACCGCAAGCTGGTAGGCGTCGAGATCGGTCGCGTCGTCCTCGACACGCACCTGCACGACGAGCGGCCCGGTGACGGACCGGACCGGATCCCCGGCGGCCGCGTACGCCGCGAGCGCGGCACGCACGACGCCGATCGGATCCCGGCCGGGACGCGTGTCGGTGATCAGATGGAGTCGTCCTAGGGTCGAGTCCACATCGTCCACATCCTCCCTGCGCCGGCATGACCCGGATCAGGTTCGACGGTCGGGGGCTGCAGCCCCCCTCTCAGCCCGGTGCACCGGACTCCCGTGGGGTTGTTGTGTTCCGCCGCCGACCATACGCCGACGATTACGGAGACGTAAAGTGCCGTGACACAGCGCTCAAAATGTTGCGTACGGCGGCCGGGCTGGGCCAAGATCACGCGCTCGGACGCGCCCCCGCGCGTGCCCACACCCGCACAGACGCGAGGCGCGCGAGAAAGTGTTTTACCAATTCCTTTACACACGCCGAGAGAAACGGTGACTCCGGCCGATCAAGAATTGCCGGAGCCCGTATTCCACAAGGAACACCGACCGGTTTTCACCAGGGGAAACGTTCAGCCCACGTCCCAGACCGGTTCCGGTGTTTCGACAACCTCACCGTCGCCCTGGAACAGCACGAAACGGTCGAACGAACGCGTGAACCAGCGGTCGTGGGTAACGGCCAGAACCGTACCGTCGAAGGCTTTGAGTCCTTCTTCCAGTGCCTCCGCCGAAGCTAGGTCGAGGTTGTCGGTCGGCTCGTCGAGGAGCAGCAGCGTCGCGCCGGACAACTCCAGCAGCAGGACAAGGAAGCGGGCCTGCTGACCGCCGGAGAGCGTGCCGAAGCGCTGATCGCCCTGCTCGGCCAGCTCGTAATGATTGAGGACCCGCATCGCGCCGTGCCGGTCCATGCCGGAGCGATGTTCGTCGCCGCGCCAGAGGATCTCGACGAGGGTACGTTCGCGCAGCTCGGGACGGTCGTGCGTCTGCGAGAAGTGCCCGGGGCGCACGCGGGCGCCGAGCCGGGCCACGCCGCCGTGCAGGACCGGTTCCAGGACCGCGCCGGAGATCGGCTCACTGCCCGGCTCCGGGTCGGTGCCGCCGCGCGCGAGCAGCCGCAGGAAGTGGGACTTGCCGGTGCCGTTCGCGCCGAGCACCGCGACCCGATCGCCGTACCAGATCTCCAGGTCGAACGGGAACGTGAGCCCGTCCATCTCCAGCTGCTCGCAGACGACGGCCCGCTTGCCGGTACGCCCGCCGCCGAGCCGCATCGCGATGTCCTGGTCCTTCGGCGGCAGCGGCGGGGCTCCAGCCTCTTCAAACTTGCGCAACCGGGTCTGCGCCGCCTGGTAGCGCGACGCCAGCCCGTCGTTGAACGCGGCCTTGTTCCGCAGCGTCAGCACGAGTTCGCGCAGCTTGGCGTGCTCCTCGTCCCAGCGCCGGCGCGCCTCCTCCATCCGCTCGTGCCGGGCGCCGCGCGCGGCATGCCAGCTGGCGAACCCGCCCGGATGCGTCCACGCGCCGCCGCCCTCGACCGCCACCACCCGGTCCGCGGTCTGGGCCAGCAGCTCCCGATCGTGCGAGACGTAGAGGACCGATTTGCCGGACTCGCGCAGCCGCGCCTCCAGCCAGCGCTTTCCGGGCACGTCGAGGAAGTTGTCCGGCTCGTCGAGAAGCAGCACCTCGTCCGTGCCACGGAGCAGCAGCTCAAGCGCGAACCGTTTCTGCTGCCCGCCGGAGAGCGTGGCGACCGGGCGGTCCCGGACGGAGTCCCACGGGAGTTTGAGCGCGGCGACGCTTGCGGTGTCGAACGTGACTTCCGCGTCGTATCCGCCGGCCTCTCCCCAGGCGGCGAGCGCCGTCGCGTACCCCATCTGGGTCTTCTCGATGTTGGTGTTCTGGCCGCTCTCCGCGCGGTGCATCGCTGCCTCCGCCGCCGCCAGCCGCGCACCGGCCTCGCGCAGCGCGGGCGGGGAGAGCGACAGCGCAAGGCCCCCGAGCGTCGTCTCGTCCGCGATCATGCCGATGAACTGCCGCATCACGCCGAGCCCGCCGACCCGCGCGATCGCGCCCTCCTGCGCGGGCAGGTCTCCGGCGATCATGCGCAGCAGCGTCGTCTTGCCGGCTCCGTTCGGCCCCACGAGCGCGATCTTGGCGCCTTCGCCGACGCGGAACGAGACGTCCGCGAACAGCACCCGCCCATCGGCAAGCGTGTGTCCGACCCCGGCCACGTCCACATATCCCACGGGCGGATGATCTCCGATTCGGTACGGCGTCGACCAGCGGATTTTTCGGTGCCTCGACTTTTTCGTGCCTCGACGTCGGTCAGGCGCGACTGACGCGCAGCACCCGGAAGCCCTTCTGGCTCGCGTGCCGCTCGACCTCCCAGCCGAGGTCCACCAGCCACTGGTGCAGCGAGTCGCCGCCCAGGTGCCGCGCGATGACCAGCCACGCCACCCCGTCCGGCGCCAGCCGGGGCAGCCAGCGGGCGAGCATGTCGTGCATCTCCGCCTTGCCGACGCGGATCGGCGGGTTGCTCCAGATCTGATCGAAGACCACATCAGCTGGTACGTCGTCAGGGGCGCCCACCCGGACCCGGCTCGTGGCGCCGAGGCGTGCCGCGTTCTCCGCCGTGAGCTCGCGGGCACGCGCGTTGACATCCACCGCGTAGACGGTCGCGGACGGCACCTCGGTTGCCAGCACGGCCGTGATCGGGCCGAAGCCGCACCCGAGATCGAGGAACACGCCAGATGCGCCCGGTTCGGGGAGAATTGCCTTTTTAAGCAGAACGGCCGTTCCGGGGTCCAGCCGGGCCGCCGAGAATACGCCACGCGCCGCGACGAGCGCATAGTCCCGCTCGTGGACGGTGAACGACACCTCGTGCCGCGCCGCGGGGGCGGCGGGCTCAGCGCTGAAGTAATGCTCGGCGGTCACGCCCCGCATTCTTCCCTCCCGCTCACGAGCGACGGAATCCACCCTCCACCGCCCGGATAGAGTAATTTGTCCAATATGTCGACTCGCGCGCTATGTGGATAGAGGCGCACAGACCGGAATGTCCATTACCCTGTGCGACATGGCGTACGGGCAGCACGGCGAGGCGGAGGACGGTCGCCCACCCGCGGAACACGAGCCCCGCTCACGCCGTGCCGCCGGCGACTGGTCCGCCCTCAACATCCCCGGGCCCGACGTCACGCTCTGGGACACCGACCGCGGAGTTTCCCCACGCCGCGCCAACCCCGCGACCTCGGACTATGTGCCGTCCTACGACGATCCTGCAGCCGCCGGGCCGGGTTCGGGCTCTGGGCTGGCTTCCGGCTCCGGGTTGGCTTCCGGCTCCGGGCTGGCTTCCGGCTCCGGGCTGGGCGGGCGGCGGCGTGCGCCAGAGGCGACCGGAGGCCGCCGCCGGGCGAAACCGGGGGAACCTATCGCCGCCGGACGACCGGGTGACGGCATGATCGCTCTGGGATCGGGCGTAGAGGGCCTGGCGGACGGGATCGCCGCCGATTCGGCGGCGCTGACGGAGCGGGCCACGGGCCGCCGCACCGCTCCCGTCCTTCCCTCTTCTGTCACCTCCGCTCCTGCCATCTCCGCTGGCAGCGACGCTGCATCCGGGCAGATCACGGGCCGGCGAGGCATCGGCCCCATGTCGTCGGGGCCAGGAGTCGGAGAGCATGCTCGGCGAAGCCCGGGCGGCCTGGAAGCAGTCCTCCCGAGCGCCGGCGAGGCCGCCGGTGGACGGGGCGTTCCCGAGACCCGGACCGGCCGGCGCGCCGCACCCGAGTCGGCGGGCAGGGCCTCCACCGGTTCCGGATCGGCCGGGCAGAGGACAGGCCAGGGCGATGCCGCATCCGTCGCAGCAGCCGGCGCGTCCAGCGACCATCAGACGACCCGTGACGATGCCGCGGCCCTAATCCGCCAGGCCGCCGGAAGCGAGCCGACCGGCCGGCGCGCGGCACCCGACAACCCCGGGCCGGCAGAACAGCGGGCACGCGTGAGCGGGGCGGCGCAGCCGGGGCGGCGCAGCGCGGACGAGCCGCCTGATGCCGGTCGGCGAGCCGCGCCGGAAGATGCACCCGCCGGACGCCGGGCCGCGCCTGAGAGTGCGACCGCCGGACGCCGGGCCGCGCCTGAGGATGCGGCTGCCGCACGCCGGGCCACGCCGGACAGCGCGTGGTCCTCTCCTCCGGGCGGGCGGCGTGCCGCCCCCGACACCGATGGCGAAGCAGCGGCAAGAGGCCGGCGAGCGGCACCGCAGGAGCCTCCGACCGCCGATCCACGACCGGCGGTCGGTGGTGGAAGGCAGGGGGCGCCGGGAGCCGCCGGAAGTGCTCCGGGTCAGGGTGGGCGACGAGCGGCACCGGACGAGTCCCGCACCGCCAGGCGCGCGGCGCCCGACGGGGGTGAAGCCGTATCCGGTTCGTGGCAGGTGCCGCCGAGCGGTTCCGGTGGGAATCGGGTGGCTGGTGGCCGGCGAGCCGCACAGGACGAGCCGGCGGTCCGGCGGGCCGCACCAGTCGTGCCCGCAGGCCGACGAGTCACACCGGACGAACCGGCAGGCCGACGAGCCACACCAGACGAGCCCGCAGGCCGACGAGCTGCACCGGAAGACGCCTCAGCACGACGCACCCCGTTGGAGGGGTCGAACGGCCGACGCGCCGCGCAGGACGAGCCCACAGGACGACGCACCACGCCGGACGCGCCCACAGGCCGGCGAGCCGCACCGGAGGAGCCGGCAGAACGACGCACCGCGTCAGATGAGCCGAGCGGCCGACGAGCCGCCGCACCAGACGATCCCCCACAACGACGCACCACGCCCGACGAGCCGGCAGGCCGGCGAGCCGCGCAGGGCCAGCCCACAGGACGGCGCACCGCTCCGGACGAGTCCGGAGGGCGGCGGGCCGCGCGTGAGCCTGGTGCCAGCGGGTCGCATGCGCTGCCCGCGGACCCGTCTGGGCGCCGCGCCGCGCCGGAGTCCGGCGTCTCCGATTTCCGCACGCCACCTGATGCCGCGACCGGGCGCCGCGCCGCACGACCGCCCGAGGTCAGCGGCTCCCACGCACTGCCCGACGCCGCAGCTGGCCGTCGCCCGGCACAAGCGGCCGAGGCGAGCGGCTCCCACGCGCTGCCCGAACCCATGCCCGGCCACCGCACCGCCCCTTCCCAGGCCCCGGCCGGTCGCCGCGCGGCGCCGGAGGGTCCGACGGGCTCGCATACGCGTTCCGGAGCGGCACCCGGGCAACGCACTGCGCAGAGCGCGGGTTCCAGCGGTTCGCACACGCTTCCCGAGGCCTTCTCCGGCCGCCGGGCCGCGCCGGAGACGCCAGCCGGACAGCGCCCGATCGACCAGCCCGCCGGACAGCCCTCGATCGATCAGCCCGCCGGACAGCCCTCGGTGGACCAGCCCGCCGGACGGCGTTCGGTTGATCAGCCCGCCGGACAGCGCCGGGTGGATCAGCCTGCCGGGCGGCGCGAGGTCGACGAGCCCGCCGGTCGACGTGCAGTCGGCGAACCGGCTGGACGCCGGACGAGCAACGAATCGGCCGATCGCCGACCGAACCGTGAATCCGCCGGCCGCCCAGGCGAATCCGCAGTTCGACGCGGGGGCGACGTCAGCGGCCGACCGGCTGGTGCCGATGACATGCCACCCGCCTGGTCGACGCCGCCGGGACGGGGCGCGGGGCAGCATGGGCACGATCCGCGAGGCAGGTTCTCGTCCACAGGGGAACGCGCACGGATCGCGACAAACGGTGACGCGGCCGATCGCGGGCCGGGACCGTGGAACAGCCCTCCCGCCGAGCGGCGCGGCGGCGGACCCGAAGCGCCCGGTGGGCGGAGCGCGGCAGGACCGGTGCGGCCGCGAGATGGTCGCACCACGCCGGCCGGGCCGCAGGACGACCACCGTACGGGGGAGAACAACAGGCCCGGACGGGGTGCGATCCCCGCGCAGGTCCCGCACGAGATCACCGGCCGTTCAAGCGCCCGCGCCTCAGCGACTCCCCCGCCCGGCGGACCGCACGGCCCTCGCGGCGCTCGAGGCGGACCGGGCGCTCAGGGCGGACCAGGCGCTCAGGGCGGACCAGGCGCTCAGATTCCCCGTGCCACGGAACACACCGGGCAACCCGCCGGTCGCCCCGCACAAGGCTCGGCGCGGCCGCCACAGGGCATGGCCGGTCGGGTGCCGTCGGGCGCCGAGCCGTCCAGCGGCAATCCAGCCCTCTCCGGCCCCGGCACGCCCCCGGTCGCCGGTGGCGCCCCCGCACAGGGCTCGGCGCGGCCACCGCAGGGCATGGCCGGTCGGGTGCCGTCGAGCGCCGGACCGTCCAGCGGCAATCCAGCCCTCTCCAGCTCCGGCACACCCCCGGTCGCCGGCGGCGGCCCCGCACAGGGCTCGGCGCGGCCGCCACAGGGCATGGCCGGTCGAGTGCCACCAGGTGCCGGACCGTCCAGCGGCAATCCAGCCCTCACCGGCCCCGGCACGCCCCCGATCGCCGCTAGCGCCTCTGTCTCCGGACGCATCCCACTCGCCGGAAACACCCCGATCTCCGCGGACGCCCCGATCTCCGGCGGCGCGCCGGTGCCGTCCGCGCGGGGCGGCGCCTCCGTGCCCGGACGCACCCAGCCACCCGGACGCGCATCGGCCGCCGCCCCCGGCTCAGGATCGGCATCCGCCGCCGTCCCCGGCCCAGGCTCAGGACCGGCCGCCGCGCGCATCCCAGGCTCCGGACCGGCTGTCGCCCGCATCCCAGGCTCCGCCCCGGCCCATCCGACCGGCACGGCACACCCACCGACCGGCACGGCCAACCCACCGCTTGACGGCCCGAACGCCCTGTACCGCCCCGACCGTCAGCGCCCGGACGCCTCGGGCGGCATCCGCCCCGGCAGCGCCCAAGCCTCGGTCGCCCCCGCCGCCTACCGGTCCGGCGCGCCCGGCACCACCAACGGCCCCGATGCCTCCGGCGCCTACGGTGCCGGACCGCAGCCCGACGCCTCCGGTGGTCACCGCACCGGCGCCGCCTTCGGTCAGGTCCCGGCTGCCTCCGGCGTCTACCGGCCCGGTCAGCGGCCGGAGGCCTCCGGCGGCCACCGGCCTGCCACACCTGCCACCGCCCCGCCTCTCGACGCCGGCGACCATGCCCCGGGTACCGACCTGGCGAGCCGCACGCCGAGCAGCGTCGCCCGGCTCAAGCAGCCCTCGGTCGTACCCTCGCAGCCTGGAAAGCCTGAAAGCCTGGCGCCGATCGGGCCGCAGCGGCCGGCGGGCGGGACCGAAGGGGAGGCCGCGCCGGCGGCGGAGCCGCGGAAGCCGTGGCAGATGCTGGTGGGCGTGCTCGCGGCGTTGGTGCTGGTCAGCGTGTGCGGGCTGAGTTCGTTCTTCATCCTGGCGGATGAGCGGAACAACGGGCGGGACGCGCAGGCGTCGAACGCGAATCCGCAGGCGACCTCGCAGCCACGGGACATCACGTCGCGGGGTGTGGACGGCGAGCCGCTGACGACGAACGAGGTGTTCCCGGCGGACACGATCGCGATCACCCCGCAGGAGCCGCCCTACCAGGTGCTGAAGACGGAACAGCTTGACGACTGCGGCAAGGCCGCGGCCGGCGACATCCCGCAGCTGCTCATCGATCTCGGCTGCAACCAGGTGGTACGCGGCACCATGCGCTCGCCCGACAACGGCTATCTGGTGACGGCGGGCGTGTTCAATTTGGAGGACGAGACCGGCGCGAAGTGGGCGCACGAGCAGATCAAGGCGATGGTCGACGGCCAGAAGGGCCGTTTCTCCGGCTTGAACGCGGGCGCGGGCACCGAGGCGGTGGAGCTGTCGTCCGCGCAGGTGGGGTGGAACATCCGCGGGCACTACCTGGCGTACTGCGTGATCGCGCGCGCGGACGGCGAGAAGATCATCGACGGTGACCCGGACGCGCGCCGGATCCTCTACGACATGGTTGAGCTGCACCTGCGCAACAACGTGCTTGAGAAGCGGGCCACCCAGCCGCTCCCGAAGTAGCGGGTCAGGTCGTGAGCGTGCGGAGGCGCCGGGTCGCGTCCGCACGCGCCGCGAACTCGGACGCGGACGGGTAGCCGACCGCGACAAGCGTCAGCCCGTGCGCGGGCGCGACAGTGACCTCGCTGGACCGCGCGGTCAGCCGGAGCAGCGAGGCCGGCCACTCCGCGGGGCGGCGGCCGTCACCGACGTGAAGCATGGCGCCGACCAGGCTGCGCACCATGGCCTGGCAGAACGCGTCGGCCTGCACTGTCGCGAACAGCACGCCGTCGAGGTCGCGGCCCCACTCCAGACGGTTGATCGCCCGCACCGTGGTGGCGTGCTCCTTGCGGCGGCAGAACGCGGCGAAGTCGTGCTCGCCGAGCAGCCCGGCCGCGGCCGCGTTGAGCAGCGCCGGGTCGAGCGGGCGGGGCCAGGCGAGCGTGTCGTGGCGGCGCAGCGGCTCCGCGCCGTGCACCGCGTCCGTGACCCGGTAGTGGTAGCGGCGGAACGTGGCGGAGAACCGCGCGTCGAACGAGTCCGGCACCTCGGTGGCCGCGTGCACGCGCACGTCGCCGGGGAGCACGCCCGCGAGGCGCCGGAGCAGCGTGGACTGCACGTCGGACCAGGAGGCGGGCAGGTCGACGTGGCAGACCTGGCCGGTTGCGTGTACGCCCGCGTCGGTCCGGCCGGCGACGACCATCCCGAAGGGAACGTCTCCGAAGAGCCGTCCGAGCGCGGCCAGCAGTTCGCCCGCGACCGTCCGCCGCGCGGGCTGCACGGCCCACCCGGAGAAGTCGGTCCCGTCGTAGGCGACGTCCAGACGTACCCGCGGCATTGAATGCTCCTCAAAGAGAGCGGGCCCGGTCGCCGAAGCGACCGGGCCCGGAAAAACAGTCTTACTTGTCGTCGCCCTCGGCCTGCGTGCCGGGGCCGTCGGCGTCCTTGTCACCGGACGCGGAGACCGGAGCGTCAGCGTCCTGGTCGGTGTCCGAGTCCGCGTCGGCGGTCGACGCCGCGGCGGTGGAGGTCGTCGCCGGCGGCTCCTCCTCGCGGGTCAGGGCCTCGACCTTGTCCTGCTGCTTCGCGGCCTTCTTGGCGGCCTTGGACGGGCCGGTGACGGCCGCGACCTCGAGCGCCTCGACCAGCTCGATGATCGCCATCGGAGCGGCGTCGCCGCGGCGCGGCCCGGTCTTCACGATCCGGGTGTAGCCACCGGGACGGTTCTCGAACCGCGGGGCGATCTTGTCGAACAGCTCGAAGACCACGTCCTTGTCGGTGACGACGGTCAGCACCCGCCGACGCGAGTGGAGGTCACCGCGCTTGGCCTTGGTGATGAGCTGCTCGGCCAGCGGACGCAGCCGCCGGGCCTTGGCTTCGGTCGTCTTGATCTTCCCGTGCCGGAAAAGCTCCGTGGCCAGGTTGGCCAGGATGTGCTTCTCGTGCGCGGGGCCGCCGCCGAGGCGGGCTCCCTTGGTAGGCGTGGGCATTTCGGTGCTCCCGGATTCGCTACAGATTCAAGCCGGCGATCGTCAGAGCCGGCGGGGAAAGTTACAGCTGCTCGGTCTCGCGGTAGTCGTCGCTGTCGTAGTCGACCTCGCCGAACGAGTCCACGACGTTGGTCGGGTCGAAGGAAGGCGCGGAGTCCTTCAGGCCCAGGCCCATGCCGGCCAGCTTCATCTTGACCTCGTCGATGCTCTTCTGCCCGAAATTCCTTATATCCAAGAGATCAGCTTCCGTGCGACCGATGAGTTCGCCGACGGTGTTGATTCCCTCGCGCTTGAGGCAGTTGTAGGAGCGGACCGTGAGGTCCAGTTCCTCGATCGGGAGCGCCAGGTCGGCAGCGAGCTGCGCGTCCTGCGGCGACGGGCCGATGTCGATGCCCTCGGCGGTCTCGTCCAGCTCGCGGCAGAGACCGAACAGCTCGACAAGGGTCGAACCGGCGGACGCCAGCGCGGTACGGGGAGAGATGGACGCCTTGGTCTCGACGTCGATGATCAGACGGTCGAAGTCCGTGCGCTGCTCGACACGGGTGGCCTCGACGCGGTAGGTCACCTTCATCACCGGCGTGTAGATCGAGTCGACGGGGATCCGCCCGATCTCGGCGCCGGACTGCTTGTTCTGCGCGGCGGTGACGTAACCACGGCCCCGCTCGACGGTCAGCTCCATGTCGAGCCGGCCCTTGCCGTTCAGCGTGGCCAGCTTCAGGTCGGGGTTGTGCACCGAGACGCCGGCCGGGGGCTGGATGTCGCCCGCGGTGACGTCGCCCGGACCCTGCTTGCGCAGGTACATGCTGACGGGCTCGTCGTGCTCGGAGCTGACGCACAGCTCCTTGACGTTCATGACGAGCTCGACCACGTCCTCCTTGACGCCCGGGATCGTGGTGAACTCGTGCAGCACGCCGTCGACCTTGATGCTGGTGACGGCCGCACCCGGGATCGAGGAGAGCAGGGTACGCCGGAGCGAGTTGCCGAGCGTGTAGCCGAAGCCGGGCTCGAGCGGCTCGATGATGAACTTCGAGCGGGTCTCGCTGATCGGCTCCTCGGAGAGAGCCGGCCGCTGGGTGATAAGCACAGAACTTCTTCTTTCGTTCGGGGCAGCCGCTATTTGCTGCCCGAATTTGACGACCGGCGGCGCCCCGAGAGGCGCCGCCGGACAACAGCCTTACTTCGAGTAAAGCTCGACGATCAGCTGCTCCTGGACCTGCGTGTCAATGACCTGCCGGCTCGGGAGAGCGTGAACCAGAACCTTGAACTGGCTTGGGATCGACTCCAGCCATGCCGGGACCGTCCGGGAGCCGGCCTGCGCCGATGCGACAACGAACGGGGTCATCTCGCGAGACTTCTCGCGGACCTCGATGATGTCGTGCTCCTTGATCCGGTACGACGGGATGTCGACCTTCTTGCCGTTCACCAGGAAGTGACCGTGCTTGACCAGCTGCCGCGCCATGTCGCGGGAGGAAGCCCACCCGGCACGGTAAACGGCGTTGTCGAGACGGGTCTCCAGGATCTGGAGCAGGACCTCACCGGTCTTGCCCTTCTTGGAGACAGCCTCGTCGTAGTAACCGCGGAACTGCTTCTCCAGCACGCCGTACACACGGCGGGCTTTCTGCTTCTCACGGTGCTGGAGCAGGTACTCCGACTCCTTGGTCCGACCACGGCCGTGCTGGCCGGGCGGGAACGGACGGGACTCGAAGGGGCACTTCGGTCCGTCGCACTTGCTGCCCTTGAGGAACAGCTTCATCTTCTCCCGCCGGCAGCGGCGGCAGTCGGCACCCGTGTAACGAGCCATCTTCTTCCTCTACCTCTCAGACCCGGCGACGCTTGGGCGGACGGCATCCGTTGTGCGGCTGCGGCGTGACGTCGGAAATCTGCCCGACCTCAAGGCCGACGGCCTGCAGCGAACGGATGGCGGTCTCACGGCCGGAGCCGGGGCCCTTGACGAACACGTCGACCTTGCGCATGCCGTGCTCCATCGCGCGACGCGCGGCGGCCTCGGCGGCCATCTGCGCGGCGAACGGAGTCGACTTGCGAGAGCCCTTGAAGCCCACCTGGCCGGCCGAGGCCCAGGAGATGACAGCACCGGTCGGGTCCGTGATGGAGACGATGGTGTTGTTGAAGGTGCTCTTGATGTGCGCCTGCCCGTGGGCGACGTTCTTTCGTTCCTTGCGCCGGACCTTCTTGACTGCGGCCCCAGCGCGTGCCTTGGGTGGCATAAGTTCTCTGCGCTCCTATATGGGTGAGATCTGGACTTACTACTTCTTGCCGGGCTTCTTCTTGCCGGCGACGGTGCGCTTCGGGCCCTTGCGGGTACGAGCGTTCGTCCGGGTCCGCTGTCCACGGACCGGAAGACCCCGACGGTGCCGGATGCCGGCGTAGCAGCCGATCTCGACCTTGCGGCGAATATCCGCGGCGACCTCGCGGCGCAGGTCGCCCTCTACCTTGAAGTTCCCCTCGATGTAGTCGCGCAGCTGCACGACTTCCTCATCGGTGAGGTCCTTGGCGCGCTTGTTCGGGTCGATGCCGGTGGCGGCGAGCGCCTCGACGGCGCGGGTCCGTCCGACCCCGAAGATGTAGGTGAGCGCGATCTCCATCCGCTTTTCGCGGGGGAGGTCGACGCCGACTAGACGTGCCATGTGCGGGCGTACTCCTCGTGTTCTATTCGCGGAGGTCTGCGCCGTTCCCTTCCCCGCTCTCGCGTGCTGTCGTCGACAGCCCGCATTGCCCGTGCGGGGCCCCGGCCTCCGACCGGGGGTGCACCGCGACGAATCGCGGCGGGAACGATCTCAATCAGGTGATGCCTGGGGCCGCGTCTAGCCCCGTTGCCAGAATCAGCCCTGGCGCTGCTTGTGGCGCGGGTCCTCGCAAATAACCATGACCCGGCCGTGCCGACGGATGACGCGGCACTTCTGGCAGATCTTCTTGACGCTCGGCTTGACCTTCACGGTGCGCCTTACTGTTCATCCGTGTTCCCCGGCACAGCGAAAGCGGCCGTCCGGCGAGGCACGGGTGACGGACACAGGAATTTCCCGGACCCGTCGATCAGTCAGCGGTGGGCCTACTTGTACCGATAGACGATGCGCCCACGAGTGAGATCGTATGGAGAGAGTTCCACCACGACCCGGTCCTCGGGCAGAATGCGGATGTAGTGCTGCCGCATCTTGCCGCTGATGTGAGCCAGCACCTTGTGACCGTTGGCGAGCTCCACCCGGAACATTGCGTTCGGCAGTGGCTCGATCACTCGGCCTTCGATCTCGATGGCTCCGTCTTTCTTCGGCATATCCTCCGCTACCTGACGTTCGGTTATGGGACTTGCACGCAACGCCGTTTCGCAGGGCCAAAAGGCCCTACGCCAGCCGCGGCTCCCTCGGTCATCGAAGCGCTGATAGACACGACGGAGTGGACGCTGCGCGCCAATCAACGAGTGTACGCCGCACGTAACATCGACACCAAACCGAGGTCGCGCATCCCGCGGTCGGGTGTGTCGCGCACCTCCGATAACCGGATGTATCGGGACAAATCACTCGTCGGAGTCGTCCTTGGCGGCCTTCTTGCGCCGCTTCCGCTCCTGCTTCGCGGCCCACCGCTGGGGCTCACCGTTCGCCAGCCCGGTCAGCGTGCTGATCAGCAGGATGACACCCCACGGGCCCGCCACCCAGAACGGCCAGAAGTAGGACAGGTCGCCACCACCGATCAGCGGCGGCACACCCCAGATGAAAACCGTCAGGCCGACCACGCTCAGATAGGGCGTCCAGTTCTCCACAAGCCAGCGCTGCGTCGCCCCGGGGTAACGCAGACCACCCTGGACCGGCACTCCGGACCCCGGGGCGACCGCGAGCCCCTGCCGCTCCGCGGGCGTCACACCCGGCAGGTCGGTCAGCAGCCCGTCCAGCTCGCCGTAGGTCTTCGCCCCGTAGGCGCGCCCCAGCCGCTCGTCGAACTCCGCCAGATCGATCCGGCCCTCGTTGAGCGCGATCCGCAGCCGATCCGCCACCGCCTCGCGATCAGCGTCGGCCGCCCGCATCTCCTCGCGCCCCATGCGTACCAGCATGGCACCGCCTGGCAAACCAAATCAAGATCATCTGTGGGTACGGCCGGCGCCGTCCTCCCGCCGCTGCCGGGAACCCGGCGGGCGTGCGCGAAGGAGCGCCGGCGGCGGCCGCCGCGATCTGCACGTGCCGCCGCGCGCCGCCGGGTGAGAGCGGGTCAGGACTGGCGGGAGGTCACCAGATCACCGAGGCGTTCCCGGCCGCCGTCGACCGCGGTCAGCACCCAGATGCCGTCCTCAAGCAGCGCCATCGAGTGCTCGACGTGCGCGGCCGCGGACCGGTCCCGGGTGATCACGGTCCAGCCGTCAGAGAGCTCCACCGACTTGGGCGAGCCCAGCGTGATCATCGGCTCGATCGCCAGGCACAGGCCGTTGGTGAGCGAGATGCCCCGCCCCGGCCGGCCGTAGTTGAGCACATGCGGGTCCTGGTGCATCTCGGTGCCGATGCCGTGCCCGCCGTACCCCTCGACGATCCCGTAACGCCCGCCGGCGCGTACCGCGCGCTCGACCGCGTAGGAGATGTCGGAGAGCTTGCCCCGCCCGGACGCGGCGCCCTGGGCCGCAGCCGCCAGCCCGGCCCACATCGCGTCCTCCGCGACCGCCGCCATCTTCGTCAGCTCCGGCCGCACCTCGCCGACGCCGACCGTGATGGCCGAGTCGCCGTGCCAGCCGTCGAGCACCGCGCCGCAGTCGATGGAGATCAGGTCGCCCTCCTGGAGCACCTGCTTCTCGGACGGGATCGCGTGCACGATCTGCTCGTTGACCGAGGAGCAGATCGAGGCCGGGTAACCGTGGTAGCCCTTGAACGAGGGCGTCGCACCGGCGTCCCGGATGACCTTCTCCGCGATGGCGTCCAGGTCAGCCGTGGAGACGCCGGGCGCGACCGCTTGCCGCATCTGCTCCAGGGCCTCAGCCACCACGAGCCCTGCGGCCCGCATCTTGACTATCTGGTCCGTGGTCTTCAGCTGAATCTTCAGCTGCTGGCGGCGCATGCGTACCCTCTGACTCTCGTGCGTATGTCGGCGCCGCTCAGCAGCACCCTGGCGGCCCGGCCGCCGGTCCCCACCCGACCATGCCACGTCGAGGCGCGGGCGACCACCGAACATCCATCGTCTGATGGCCGTCCGTCGTCGCCGGGAGTGGCGCAGACCCCTGTTCACCCAGGTGAGGCACAGGCGGCCGGAGACGGCGGGCGGCCTTCGGACACATACATCGTCCGAAGGCCGTCTGTCGTCGCCGAGAGAAGCGCCGATCCCGGAGGAGCGGAACTCAACCGCCGTAGGACCGCAGCGCGTCGATCGCGCGGACCGTGACGTCCTCCACCGGGCCGGTCGCGTCGATGCCGACCAGCTTGCCCTGGGCCCCGAAGTAGTCGACGAGCGGCGCGGTGTCACGGGCGTACACCCGCAGCCGCTCCGCAATCGTCTCGGCCTTGTCGTCGTCGCGCTGGAACAGCTCGCCGCCGCACCTGTCGCAGATGTCCTCCCGCGACGTCGCGTCGAACTCGACGTGCCAGATCTTTCCGCAACCACGGCAGGTCCGCCGGCCCGAAAGCCGGCGGATCACCTCGTCGTCGTCGACCACGAGCTCGAGCACGATGTCAAGCGCGGTGCCGAGGTCGGCAAGCAGCTTGTCCAACGCGTTCGCCTGGGGCGTGGTGCGCGGGAAGCCGTCCAGCAGGAAGCCCTCGACCGAGTCGGGTTCGGCGAGCCGCTCCCGGACCATGTTGATGGTGACCTCGTCCGGGACCAGCTGGCCGGCGTCCATGTAGCGCTTGGCCTCGACCCCGAGCGGCGTGCCCTGAGCCACGTTCGCCCGGAAGATGTCACCGGTCGAGATCTTCGGCACGGCCAGGTGGGCGGCGATGAACTCGGCCTGGGTCCCTTTGCCCGCCCCCGGGGGACCAACCAGTACGAGTCTCACCTATGCGCCCCCCTGGCTCGCTCGCTCGTTTCGCCCGCCCACTAGCGCAGGAACCCTTCGTAGTTCCGCTGCATGAGCTGGCTCTCGATCTGCTTCACCGTCTCCAAGCCCACACCAACCATGATGAGCACCGCGGTGCCACCGAACGGGAAGTTCTGGAACTGGTTGTTGTCGAGCCAGATGAAGAAGAAGTTGGGCAGGATGGAGATCACACCAAGGTACAGCGAACCGGGCAGCGTGATCCGACTAAGGATGAAGTCAAGATAGTCCGCCGTCGGCTTGCCCGGGCGGATGCCGGGAACAAACCCGCCGTACTTCTTCATGTTCTCCGCAACCTCGGTGGGGTTGAACGTGATGGAGACGTAGAAGTACGTGAAGAAGATGATCAGCAGGAAGTAGACCACGATGTGGATCCACGACGCCGGATCGACGATGTTGTTCTGCACCCAGGACTGCACCGGACCCGGATCGTTCTGATCGAAGAACTGCAGGATCAGCTGGGGCAGGTACAGCAGCGAGGACGCGAAGATCACCGGGATGACACCGGCCTGGTTGACCTTCAACGGGATGTACGTCGAGGTACCGCCGTACATCTTGCGGCCGATCATGCGCTTGGCGTACTGCACCGGGATGCGGCGCTGTGCCTGCTCGATGAAGACGACAAGCGTGATGACCAGCAGCACCAGCGCGAGGACCGCGATGAACCACGGCCAGCCGCGGGACTCCTTGATCGCCCAGCCCTCGCTGGGGAGGCGCGCCGCGATCGAGGTGAAGATCAGCACGGACATGCCGTTGCCGACGCCGCGGTCGGTGATCAGCTCACCGAGCCACATCACCACACCCGTGCCGGCGGTCATCGTGATGACAAGCGCCACCAGCGTGATCCACATCGGCAGCTCGGTCGTCGGCACGATCGGGAACTGGTCGCACTGGTTGCTGAACAGCTGACCGGACCGCGCCAGGGCAACGAAGGCCGAGGACTGCAGGACCGCCAGGCCGAGCGTCAGGTAGCGCGTGTACTGGGTGATCTTCGCCTGCCCGGACTGCCCCTCCTTGCGGAGCTGCTCCAGACGGGGGATCACCACCGTCAGGAGCTGCAGGATGATCGACGCGGTGATGTAGGGCATGATGCCCAGCGCGAAGACCGAGAGCGATAGGAGCGCGCCACCCGAGAACAGGTTCAGCAGCGAGAAGACGCCGCTGGTAGCCCCGCTCTCCATGATGTCGATGCACTTCTGCACGTTGCTGAACGAGACGCCAGGGCTGGGGAGTGTGGCTCCGAGCCGGTAGACCGCGATGATGGCGACTGTAAACAGCAGCTTTTTGCGCAGGTCAGGCGTGCGGAACGCACTGAGAAAGGCGGAGAGCAACTTCTTCCTCCTGCGCGAGGTAGCCGCCACGGTGGCGGTCGGAGCGGGTCCCGGTTGCGACACCCGCGTATCCATGGGCTGGAAACGGACTCTAACAGTCGGCGACGTATCCGGTCAGCGTGGCCGGGCACATACACCGGCCCCGATATTAACGGCACGGCGTAGTCGGATCGACACCGCACCACCCCTTTTAACGGAGCGATGCCTCACCAGACACTACGACGAGGGTGCTGATCCGCCCACCACTGGCAGGCGAATTCAGCACCCTCGTACGCATGTCCGACTTACAGCTCGGTCGCAGACCCGCCGGCAGCCGCGATCCGCTCCTTGGCCGACGCGCTGAACGCGTCCGCCTTGACCTGGAGCGCGACACCGTTCAGGTCACCCGTGCCGAGCACCTTGACCGGGTGGCCGCGGCGAACCGCACCAGCCGCAGCCAGCTCGTCCGGGCCGATCTCGCCGCCCTTGGGGAACAGCTCGGCGAGACGGTCCAGGTTCACCACCTGGAACACGACCTTGTTCTTGTTCTTGAAGCCCTTCAGCTTCGGCAGGCGCATGTGGAGGGGCATCTGCCCACCCTCGAACGCAGCCGAGATGTTCTTCCGGGCCTTGGAACCCTTGGTACCCCGACCGGCGGTCTTGCCCTTGGAGCCCTCACCACGACCCACGCGGGTCTTGGCCTTCTTGGCTCCCGGCGCCGGCTGGAGGTCATGAATCCTGATGGCCATCTACTCCACCTCCTCGACCTTCACGAGGTGGTTCACGGCGAAGATCATGCCGCGAATTTCCGGCCGATCCTCCTTGACCACCACATCGTTGATCCGCTTCAGTCCAAGCGACCGCAGCGACTCGCGCTGGTTGTGCTTGCAACCGATTGTGGACCGGAGCTGCGTCACCTTGAGGCGTGCCATGTCAGGCCCCCGCCCCGGCCCGCGTAGCGAGCATGGCGGCCGGAGCGACGTCCTCAACCGGCAGCCCACGACGCGCGGCGACAGCCTCGGGCGACTCGAGCATCTTCAGAGCCGCCACGGTCGCGTGCACGATGTTGATCGGGTTCGACGAGCCCAGCGACTTCGAGAGCACGTCGTGGATGCCCGCGCACTCCAGCACGGCACGCACCGGGCCACCGGCGATGACGCCGGTACCGGCGGAGGCCGGCTTCAGGAGCACGACACCGGCGGCGTCCTCACCCTGCACCGGGTGCGGGATGGACGCGGCGATGCGCGGCACCTTGAAGAAGTGCTTCTTGGCCTCCTCGACACCCTTGGCGATAGCCGCGGGCACCTCCTTGGCCTTGCCGTAGCCGACACCGACGGTTCCGTCGCCGTCGCCCACGATCACGAGCGCGGTGAAGCTGAAACGACGACCGCCCTTGACGACCTTCGCAACACGGTTGATCGCGACGACCCGCTCGAGGTGCGGGGTCTTCTCGGCCGGAGCGTTACCCCGGCCGCCGTCCCGGCCGCGGCCATCGCGACGGCCGCCGCCACCTTCAGAGCCACCGGACCCGCCGCCTCGGCGCTGTTGACCTGGCATTGGTCTTCCTTCCTAGAACTCGAGTCCGGCTTCGCGGGCGGCCGACGCCAGAGCGGCGATGCGCCCGGCGTACTTGTTGCCGCCGCGGTCGAAGACGACCTTGCTGACACCCGCGGCCTTGGCCCGCTCGGCGAGGAGCGAACCGACCTTGCCGGCCAGGGCGCTCTTGTCGCCCTCCCCGCCGCGGATGGTGGCGTCCAGCGTCGAGGCCGACGCGAGAGTGTGGCCCTTGTCGTCGTCCACGACCTGAGCCGTGATGTGCCGCAGCGAACGGGTGACGACCAGGCGAGGACGCGCCTCCGTGCCACGCACGATGGTGCGGAGCCGGAAGTGACGACGCGCGCGGCCGACGGCCCGCTTCGCGGCGACACCGCCGCCGTTGCGGCGCTTGAGCAGCGTGGCGCTCACTTCTTGCCTGCCTTTCCAGCCTTGCGGCGGATGACCTCGCCCTGGTACTTCACACCCTTGCCCTTGTAGGGCTCCGGCGGGCGGATCTTGCGAATGTTCGCGGAGACCTCACCCACCAGCTGCTTGTCGATGCCGGCCACGTGGAACAGCGTGGGGCGCTCGACGGTGAAGCTGATGCCCGCTGGGGGCTGCACTACCACCGGGTGCGAGAAACCGAGGGCGAACTCGAGGTCGCTGCCCTTGGCGGTGACCCGGTAACCGGTGCCGTTGATCTCCAGCGACTTCCGGTATCCCTCGGTCACGCCGACGATCATGTTGGCGACGAGCGTCCGGCTGAGGCCGTGCAGCTCCTTCGCCTTGCGCTCGTCATTGGGCCGGCTGACCTCGATGGTGCCGTCGTCGGCACGCTGGGCGGTGATCGGCTCCGCCAGGGTGTGCGACAGCTCACCCTTCGGGCCCTTCACCGTCACCACAGCGCCGTCGATCTTGACATCGACGTTGGCCGGCACGGTGATCGACTTACGTCCGATTCGCGACATTAGAGCTCTTCCTCACCAGACGTAGGCGAGGACTTCCCCGCCCACCCCTCGCTTGCGGGCCTGCCGGTCGGTGAGCAGCCCCTGGGACGTCGAGATGATCGCCACGCCGAGGCCACCGAGCACGCGCGGCAGCTCCGGAGACTTGGCGTACACCCGCAGACCGGGCTTGGAGACCCGGCGGATGCCGGCAAGGCTGCGCTCGCGGCTCGCGCCAAACTTCAGCTCGACCACCAGCTTCTTGCCGACGATGTCGTCATCCGGGTTCTCAACCGTCCAGCTGGCGATGTAACCCTCGGCCTGGAGGACCTCGGCGATGTTCGCCTTGATCTTCGAGTAGGGCATCGCAACCCGGTCGTGATACGCCTGGTTGGCGTTACGCAGACGCGTCAGCATGTCTGCGATGGGGTCAGTCATGGTCATTGGTTTGTCAGCCTTTCTCGCCGGGGTTCCCAGGCGATGTGCCGGGGCCTACGGCGAAGAGGTGCCACTGTCTTCTGTGAATTCGCAGCGTGGCGGATGGTTACCAGGAAGCCTTCGACACACCGGGCAGCTCGCCACGGTGGGCCATCTCCCGGATGCAGACGCGGCACAGACCGAACTTGCGGTAGACGGCCTTCGGCCGGCCACAACGCTGGCAACGGGTGTACGCACGCACCGCGAACTTGGGCTTCGCGGCCGCCTTGATGATCAGCGCCTTCTTGGCCATGACTCGCTCACTGCTCCTTGAACGGGAAACCAAGGAGCTTCAGCAGCGCCCGGCCCTCATCGTCGGTCTTCGCCGAGGTCACCACCGTGATGTCCATGCCCCGGGTACGGTCGATCCGGTCCTGGTCGATCTCGTGGAACACCGACTGCTCGGTCAGACCGAACGTGTAGTTGCCGTTGCCGTCGAGCTTGCGCCCGTCGAGTCCGCGGAAGTCGCGGATACGCGGGAGCGCGATCGACAGCAGCCGGTCCAGGAACTCCCACATCCGGTCGCCGCGAAGGGTGACCTTCGCGCCGATCGGCATGCCCTCACGCAGCTTGAACTGCGCGATGGACTTGCGGGAGCGGCGGATCAGCGGCTTCTGACCGGTGATGGTGGCCAGGTCGCGGACGGCGCCGTCGATCAGCTTCGCGTCGCGGGCAGCCTCGCCGACACCCATGTTGACCACGATCTTCACCAGACCGGGGACCTGCATGGCGTTCGCGTACTCGTGCTGCTCGCGCAGCTGCGCGATGATCTCGTTCCGGTACCGCGCCTTGAGACGCGGCAGGGTCTTGGTTTCGGTAGCTGCCGTCATCACAGTTCCTTGCCGTTACGACGCGAGATACGGATCTTGGAACCGTTCTCGTCGATCCGGTAGCCCACGCGGGTCCGGTTGCCGTCGGAGTCGACCACCATCACGTTGGACACGTGAACCGGGGCTTCCTGCGTGACGATGCCACCGGTCTTCGCACCACGCTGGGTGGTCTGGATGCGCTCGTGCTTCTTGACGCGGTTCACGCCTTCGACCAGGACCTTGTCCAGGCGCGGGTAGGCCGCAATGACCTTGCCCCGAACGCCCTTGTCCTTCCCGGCGATGACCTCGACCGTGTCGCCCTTTTTGACCTTCACGGTCTACAACACCTCCGGGGCGAGCGAAATGATCTTCATGAACCGCTTGTCCCGCAGTTCACGACCCACCGGGCCGAAGATACGGGTACCGCGGGGGTCACCGCCGTCCTTGATGATCACGGCGGCGTTCTCGTCGAAGCGGATGTACGACCCGTCGGGCCGGCGCCGCTCCTTGGCAGTGCGGACGACGACCGCCTTGACGACGTCGCCCTTCTTGACACCGGCGCCCGGGATCGCGTCCTTGACCGTGGCCACGATGACGTCGCCGATGCTCGCGTAGCGCCGACCCGAGCCGCCGAGCACCCGGATGCACAGGATCTCCCTGGCACCAGTGTTGTCGGCGACACGAAGTCGCGACTCCTGCTGGATCACGTCTATCTCCTATGTCTGCCAGTTCTCCGCCCACCCGGGGCGGAGCTTGGCGGAACCTGATCCGCGCTAGGCGCGGGCTGATTTCCCGCACCGACACGTGCCGGGGCCGAAGCCCCGGTACCTGTCGGGCTACTTCGCCTTTTCGAGGATCTCGACGATGCGCCAACGCTTGGTGGCGGACAGCGGCCGGGTCTCCATCAGGGAGACGCGGTCGCCGATGCCGGCGGCGTTCTGCTCGTCGTGAACCTTGAGCTTGCGGGTACGGCGGATGACCTTGCCGTACAGCGCGTGCTTCACACGGTCCTCGACCTCGACAACGACGGTCTTGTCCATCTTGTCGCTGACGACCAGGCCCTCACGGACCTTACGGCGGCCACGGACCTCAGCGGTCTCGGGGGTGTTCTCACTCATCAGGCAGTCACCTCAGACGGCGCGGACGAGAGACCGAGCTCCCGCTCACGCAGAATCGTGTAAATCCGGGCGATCTCCCGGCGGACGACAGGCAGCCGCCGGTTGTTGTCGAGCTGCCCCGTGGCGCCCTGCACGCGGAGGTTGAACAGCTCCGCCTTGGCCTCCTTGAGCTTCGCGATCAGCTCGTCCTCGGAGAGCTCACGGAACTCGGTGGCCTTGGTACCGGCTGCCATCACGCCTCACCCACTTCGCGCTTCACGATGCGGCACTTCATCGGCAGCTTGTGAATCGCGCGGCGCATCGCCTCGCGCGCGGTCACCTCGTTCGGGAATGACATCTCGAACAGAACGCGGCCCGGCTTGATGTTCGCGACCCACCACTCGGGCGAGCCCTTACCGGAACCCATGCGGGTCTCAGCCGGCTTCTTGGTCAGGGCCTGGTCCGGGAAGACCGTGATCCAGACCTTGCCGCCACGCTTGATGTGACGGGTCATCGCGATACGAGCCGACTCGATCTGACGGTTGGTGACGTAGGCCGGCTCCAGAGCCTGGATGCCGAACTCACCGAACACCACCCGGTTGCCGCCCTTGCTCGAACCGTGACGGTCCGGGTGGTGCGGCTTGCGGAAGCCCTTCGGGGGCTTGCGCGGGATCAGCATCTGTCAGCCCTCCTGCTTCTCAGCGGCCGGCGCGGCGGTCTCCGCGGCCGGAGCCGACGAAGACTCGGTGGCCTGCGCGGCGGCAGCCGCGCGACCGGCCTCGGTGCCACCCGCGGTGGTGCCGGACGAACCGGACCGACCACGACGCGGCCGCTCGGGCCGGTCGCCACGCTCACGGCGCGGACGGGACGGAGCCGTGTCCTGCGGGGCCTCGCGGCCCGGCACGGCGTCACCCTTGTAGATCCAGACCTTCACGCCGATACGGCCGAAGGTGGTACGGGCCTCGAAGAAGCCGTACTCGATGTTGGCCCGCAGCGTGTGCAGCGGAACGCGACCCTCACGGTAGAACTCCGTGCGGCTCATCTCGGCGCCGCCGAGGCGACCCGAGACCTGCACCCGGATGCCCTTGCAGACCGGGTTCTTCATCGCGGACTGCATCGCCTTGCGCATGGCGCGGCGGAAGCTGACACGCGACGAGAGCTGCTCGGCAACGCCCTGGGCAACCAGCTGCGCGTCCGACTCGGGGTTCTTGACCTCGAGGATGTTCAGCTGCACCTGCTTGCCGGTGAGCTTCTCCAGCTCGCCACGGATCCGGTCCGCCTCCGCGCCCTTACGGCCGATGACGATGCCCGGGCGGGCGGTGTGGATGTCGACGCGAACCCGGTCACGGGTGCGCTCGATGTCCACCTTGGAGATGCCGGCACGCTCAAGGCCCTTGGCCATCATGCGGCGGATCTTGACATCCTCGCCGATGTAGTCCTTGTAGAGCTTGTCCGCGAACCAGCGGGACTTCCAGTCGGTCGAGATGCCGAGTCGGAACCCGTGCGGGTGAACCTTCTGACCCATTACGCGGCCGCCTCCGTCTCGTTCTTGGGCTGCTCAGCCGCGGGAGCGGCCTTCTTGGCAGCGGCCTTCTTGGCGGGCCGCGCCTTCGGCGCCACTGCCTCGACGTGAATCGTGATGTGGCAGGTGCGCTTGCGGATGCGGTAAGCCCGACCCTGAGCGCGCGGCCGGAACCGCTTGAGCGTCGGGCCCTCGTCCACAAACGCCTCGCTGACCAGCAGCGCGTCAGGATCCAGCCGCTCGTTGTTCTCAGCGTTCGCGATCGCGCTGGCCAGCACCTTGTAGACCGGCTCGCTCGCCGACTGCGGTGCGAACTGCAGCACGGTGAGTGCCTCCTTCGCGGGCAGACCACGAACGAGGTCGACCACCCGACGCGCCTTCATCGGCGAGACGCGGACGTGCCGCGCCACCGCCCGCGCGCCCGGCAGCACCGGAGCGTCGCCTTTTCCTGGCATCGCTGTAACCCCTTGATCCTCTAATCCGTGACTTCTGCTCAGCGCCGGCGGCTCTTGCGATCGTCCTTCTCGTGACCCTTGAACGTGCGGGTCAGAGCGAACTCACCGAGCTTGTGACCGACCATGGCCTCGGAGATAAACACCGGGACGTGCTTGCGCCCGTCGTGCACGGCGATCGTGTGCCCGAGCATCTCGGGGATGATCGTCGAGCGACGCGACCAGGTCTTGATGACGTTCTTCGAGCCCTTGTCGTTCTGGACTTCCACCTTCTTGAGGAGGTGGTCGTCGACGAACGGGCCCTTCTTCAGGCTGCGAGGCATGTAAGTTCTCCAGTCCAGCTGTCTCTATCAGCCGCGCTTGCGGGTTGCGTAGCGGCGGCGGACGATCAGCTTGTCGCTCGCCTGGCCCTTGCGACGGGTACGGCCCTCGGGCTTACCAGCCGGGTTGACCGGGTGGCGACCACCGGAGGTCTTGCCCTCACCACCACCGTGCGGGTGGTCAACCGGGTTCATGGCGACACCGCGGACGGTCGGGCGCTTGCCCTTCCACCGCATACGGCCGGCCTTGCCCCAGTTGATGTTCGACTGGTCGGCGTTGCCGATCTCGCCGACCGTGGCGCGGCAGCGCACGTCGACACGCCGGATTTCACCGGACGGCATACGCAGCGTCGCGTACTGGTCCTCACGGCCCAGCAGCTGGATGCCCACGCCGGCCGAGCGGGCCAGCTTGGCCCCGCCACCCGGGCGCAGCTCCACGGCGTGCACCTGGGTGCCGACCGGGATGTTGCGCAGCGGGAGGTTGTTGCCCGGCTTGATGTCGGCGCCGACACCAGCCTCGATCCTGTCGCCCTGCTTCAGGTCCTTCGGCGCGAGGATGTACCGCTTCTCGCCGTCGAGGTAGTGCAGGAGCGCGATCCGCGCGGTGCGGTTCGGGTCGTACTCGATGTGCGCGACCTTGGCCGGCACGCCGTCCTTGTCCGCCCGCTTGAAGTCGATCAGGCGGTACTGGCGCTTGTGGCCACCGCCCTGGTGCCGGGTGGTGATCCGGCCGTGCGCGTTGCGGCCGCCCTTCTTGGGCAGCGGCACGAGCAGCGACTTCTCCGGGGTGGAGCGCGTGATCTCGGCGAAGTCCGCGACGGAGCCACCACGGCGGCCCGGCGTCGTCGGCTTGTACTTACGAATAGGCATGTCCTACACCCCTCAGCTGACCGGGCCGCCGAAGGCCTCGATGCGGTCCCCGTCAGCCAGCTTCACCAGGGCGCGCTTCGTAGCCTTGCGCTGGCCGAAACCGGTCTTGGTCCGCTTCCGCTTGCCCTCGCGGTTAGACGTGTTCACGGTCAGAACGCGCACGTTGAAGATCTGCTGGATAGCGATCTTGATGGCGGTCTTGTTCGCGTCCGGGTGGACCAGGAACGTGTACCAGTTCTGGTCGAGGACGCTGTAGCTCTTCTCAGAGACCACCGGCGCGACGATGATGTCGCGCGGATCCGAGATCGTGGTCACTTGTCACCCTCCTCGCTCTTGGAGCGGCCGCCCGTGAACTCGTCCAGGGCGTCCTTGGTGAAGACCACCGCGAGCGCGTTCAGCACGTCGTACGTGTTGAGCTGCCCGACCTCGAGAAGGTGCACGGTCGGCTCGTTGCGCAGCGAGAGCCAGTTGAGCTCGTCCTCGCTGGTGAGCACGACCAGAACCTTGGTCTCCTCGGTCACCTTGCGCAGCGTGGCCAGCGCGGCCTTCGTCGACGGCGCCTCGCCGGAGACGAACGCCTCGACCACGTGCAGCGCACCGTCGCGGGCCCGGTCCGAGAGGGCGCCACGGAGCGCGGCGGCCTTCATCTTCTTGGGGGTCCGCTGCGAGTAGTCGCGCGGCACGGGGCCGTGCACGACGCCACCGCCGGCGAACTGCGGCGCACGGGTCGAGCCCTGACGGGCGCGGCCGGTGCCCTTCTGCTTGTAAGGCTTACGGCCACCGCCGGAGACCTCACCGCGGGTCTTCACCTTGTGCGTGCCCTGGCGGGCGGCCGCCAGCTGAGCCACCACGACCTGGTGCATCAGCGGGATGTTGGCCTGCACGTCGAAGATGTCCGCGGGCAGGTCGACGGAGCCGGCCTTGGTGCCCTCGGTGTTCAGCACGTCAACGGAGCTCACTTGACCGCACCCTTCTTCACCGGGGCCTTCGCGGCGGAACGCACCAGGATCAGCGCACCCTTGGGGCCGGGAATGGCACCACGGACGAGCAGCAGGTTGTTCTCCGCGTCGACCGCCTGAATGGTCAGGTTCTGCACGGTGTATCGCTCGCTGCCCATCCGGCCCGCCATGCGGACGCCCTTGAAGACACGACCAGGGGTCGCGCAGGCGCCGATCGAGCCCGGGGAGCGGTGCTTACGCTCGACACCGTGGCTCGCGCGGAGACCGTGGAAGCCGTGCCGCTTCATGACACCGGCAAAGCCCTTGCCCTTGGTCCGGCCGGTCACGTCGACCGGGGAACCAACCGGGAACGAGTCCACGGTGACTTCCTGACCGAGCGAGTACTCGCCGGCGTCGGAGGTTCGCAGCTCGACGATGTGACGGCGCGGAGCGACGTCGGCCTTGGCGAAGTGACCGGCCCGCGGCTTGTTGGCCTTGCGGGGGTCGATCGCACCGAACGCCAGCTGGACCGCGGAGTAGCCGTCCGTGTCAGCGGTGCGGACCTGGGTCACGACGCACGGGCCGGCCTGCACCACGGTCACCGGGACAACCTTGTTGTTGTCCCAGACCTGGGTCATGCCGAGCTTGGCGCCCAGGATGCCCTTCACTTGCCTGTCCATGAGTTCGCAGTCCCTACAGCTTGATCTCGATGTCGACGCCGGCCGGCAGGTCGAGGCGCATAAGCGAGTCGACCGTCTTCGGGGTCGGGTCGATGATGTCGATCAGACGCTTGTGCGTACGCATCTCGAAGTGCTCGCGCGAGTCCTTGTACTTGTGCGGCGAACGGATCACGCAGAAACGGTTGATCTCCGTGGGCAGCGGCACCGGGCCCGCGACCTGCGCCCCGGTGCGCGTCACCGTCTCGACGATCTTCCGCGCCGAGGAATCGACCACCTCGTGGTCGTAGGCCTTGAGCCGGATGCGGATCTTCTGTCCCGCCATGGTGGCTTCTGTTTCCTTCTCTCGATGCCGCTACCTGCCGAGTTGAACTCCTCGGCATGCCCCCGGATCAGACTCGGCCAAGTTCTTCACTCGGCCGGATTTGACCCGGGGCACAGGACCCTCGGCCCTGTGCTGTCCGACCCCCGCGGTCGGGCGTGTCGCGCTATAACTTCACGCTCCGCCCCAGAACGTCGGAGCGAATGCCCTGCGCCCTCGACTTTACGAGGCAGCCCCCGATATTTCAGGAGCACCTCTTCAGCAGAAGAGCTTGTCCGCCGGGATCGGGGCGCTCAGCGGAAGATCAAACTTCCCCCGAACGCCGGGCGAGGGCGGCTGGACACAGTGCCGTATAGACACAGCGCATCCAGCCGCCCCGCGCGGACGCAACCTGACTAGTATGCCGTATTACCCAACGGCAACGCTAATCGGGGTACCTGTTTACTTAGTTGACGATCTTCGTGACCGTGCCGGCGCCGACGGTGCGGCCACCCTCACGGATCGCGAACTTCAGACCCTGGTCCATGGCGATGGGCTGGATCAGCTTCACCATCATGGAGGTGCTGTCGCCCGGCATGACCATCTCGGTGCCCTCGGGGAGGGTCACGACGCCGGTCACGTCCGTGGTACGGAAGTAGAACTGCGGCCGGTAGTTCTGGAAGAACGGCGTGTGCCGGCCACCCTCCTCCTTCGAGAGGATGTACACCTGGCCCTCGAACTCCGTGTGCGGAGTCGAGGTGCCCGGCTTGATGACGACCATGCCGCGCTCGACGTCCTCGCGCTTGATGCCGCGGAGGAGCAGACCGACGTTCTCGCCGGCGCGCGCCTCGTCAAGCACCTTGCGGAACATCTCGATACCGGTGCAGATCGTCTTCATCGACTTCTCGCGGATGCCGACGATCTCCACCTCCTCGTTCGGCTTGAGGATGCCGCGCTCCGCGCGACCGGTGACCACGGTGCCGCGGCCGGTGATCGTGAAGACGTCCTCGATCGGCATGAGGAACGGCTTCTCGGTCTCGCGCTCGGGCTGCGGGATCGCGGTGTCGACCGCGTCCATCAGCTCCAGCAGCTTGCCGGTCCACTCCTCGTCGCCCTCGAGCGCCTTGAGCGCCGAGACGCGCACGACCGGAAGGTCGTCGCCCGGGAACTCGTAGGTGCTGAGCAGCTCACGAACCTCGAGCTCGACGAGCTCCAGGAGCTCCTCGTCGTCGACCATGTCGCTCTTGTTCAGCGCCACAACGATGTACGGAACGCCGACCTGGCGGGCCAGGAGCACGTGCTCCTTGGTCTGCGGCATCGGGCCGTCGGTCGCCGCAACCACCAGGATCGCGCCGTCCATCTGCGCGGCACCGGTGATCATGTTCTTGATGTAGTCCGCGTGGCCGGGGCAGTCGACGTGCGCGTAGTGCCGCTTGTCGGTCTGGTACTCGACGTGCGCGATGGAGATCGTGATACCACGAGCCTTCTCCTCCGGCGCCTTGTCGATCTCATCGAACGGCGTGTAGGGGTTCAGGTCCGGGAACTTGTCGTGCAGGACCTTCGTGATGGCCGCGGTCAGCGTCGTCTTACCGTGGTCAATGTGACCAATGGTGCCGATGTTGACGTGCGGCTTAGTCCGCTCGAACTTCGCCTTCGCCACTGGTGTCCTCCTGTGGACTGTGTTTCGTCATCCGCGATGTCGGCTGGGACGCCGCGGACATTGTCGACTGTGCGCCACGGGCCGGATTCACATCCGACCCGTGACACTGCGGTCTTTGAGGCCGCTTCGGCCGTCAGGCCAGGTCTCACGCAGCCCGCCGAGGCGGGCCTGGGGCGGAACTACTCCCCGGTCGCCTTGGCGATGATTTCCTTCGCCACGCTGTTCGGAACCTCAGCGTAGGAATCGAACTGCATGCTGTAGCTCGCCCGGCCCTGGGTCTTCGACCGCAGGTCGCCGACGTAGCCGAACATCTCCGACAGCGGCACCTGGGCGCGGACGACGCGAGCGCCGCTCCGCTCCTCCATGGCCTGGATGATGCCGCGGCGGGAGTTGAGGTCGCCGATGACGTCACCCATGTTCTCCTCAGGAGTGGTGACCTCCACGGCCATCATCGGCTCGAGCAGCGCGGGGTCGGCCTTGCGGGCCGCCTCCTTGAGCGCCATCGAGCCGGCGATCTTGAACGCCATCTCGGACGAGTCGACCTCGTGGTACTGACCGTCGACAAGCGTGAACTTCACGCCGACCAGCGGGTAGCCCGCGAGGATGCCGTACTGCATGGCGTCCTGCGCACCGGCGTCGACCGAAGGGATGAACTCCTTCGGGATGCGACCGCCGGAGACCGCGTTGACGAACTCGTACGTCGGGCCGTCGTTGGTCAGCGGCAGCGGCTCAAGGGCGACGATGACGCGGGCGTACTGACCCGAACCACCGGTCTGCTTCTTGTGCGTGTACTCGACCTTCTCCACCTTGCGGCGGACGGTCTCGCGGTACGCGACCTGCGGCTTGCCGACGTTGGCCTCGACGTTGAACTCGCGGCGCATGCGGTCCACCAGGATGTCCAGGTGGAGCTCGCCCATGCCGGAGATGACCGTCTGACCGGTCTCCTCGTCGTTACGGACGCGGAAGGTCGGGTCCTCCTCGGCCAGACGCTGGATCGCGGTGCCCAGCTTCTCCTGGTCCGACTTGGTCTTCGGCTCGATCGCCACCGAGATGACCGGCTCCGGGAACGTCATCGACTCGAGGATGACCGGGTTCGCCGGGTCGCACAGGGTGTCACCGGTGGTGGTCTGCTTCAGACCCTGGACGGCGATGATGTCGCCGGCCTGCGCCGTCGGGCGCTCCTCACGCTTGTTCGCGTGCATCTGGTAGATCTTGCCGATCCGCTCCTTGCGGTCCTTGGTGGAGTTGACCACCTGGGAACCGGAGTCGAGCGTGCCGGAGTAGACCCGGACGTACGTGAGCTTGCCGAGGTGCTTGTCGGTCTGGATCTTGAAGGCCAGGCCGGAGAAGGGCTCCGAGTTGGACGGCTTCCGCAGCAGCGGGGTCTCGCCGTCGGTCTTGGTGCCCTCGATCGCGGGGATGTCCAGCGGCGACGGGAGGTAGTCCACCACGGCGTCGAGCATGGGCTGAACGCCCTTGTTCTTGAACGCCGAACCGGTGAGCACCGGGTTCGCCTTGCCGGAAATCGTGGCGCGGCGGATGCCGGCCTTGATCTCCTCGATCGAGAGCTCCTCGCCCTCCAGGTACTTCTCCATGACGGCGTCGTCGTTCTCGGCGAGCGTCTCCAGGAGCTGCGTACGCCAGAGCTCGGCGTCGTCCTGCAGGTCGGCCGGGATCTCCTCGATCGCGTAGTCATCACCCTTCTGGGTCTCACCGCGCCAGGTGAGAGCCTTCATGGTGATCAGGTCCACGACGCCGATGAAGTCCGACTCGTTGCCGATCGGGATCTGCAGCACAAGCGTGGTGGCGTTCAGCCGGTCCTTCATCATCTGCACGCAGCGGAAGAAGTCGGCGCCGGTACGGTCCAGCTTGTTGACGAAGCACATACGCGGAACGTTGTACTTGTCGGCCTGCCGCCAGACGTTCTCGGTCTGCGGCTCCACGCCGGCGACGCCGTCGTAGACCGCCACCGCGCCGTCCAGGACCCGCAGCGACCGCTCGACCTCGACCGTGAAGTCGACGTGGCCGGGCGTGTCGATGATCTGGATCGTGTGGCCCTTCCACTCGCACTTCGTCGCGGCGGAGGTGATGGTGATGCCCCGCTCCTGCTCCTGCTCCATCCAGTCCATGACCGCGGCGCCCTCGTGGACCTCGCCGATCTTGTACGTGATGCCGGTGTAGAAGAGGATCCGCTCAGTAGTCGTGGTCTTGCCGGCATCGATGTGCGCCATGATGCCGATGTTGCGTACGTTGGCGAGCGCGTCTGCGGCGGCCACTTTAATCCCTACTTCGTCGTCTCGTCGGGTTGCTGAATCACCCGGTAGCACCGGATGACAGTGCGCCGGATGATCCAGCGGTGTGCCCGGCAACCGGTGCGAGACCGGCGCCGGGCGGCTGGGGTTACCAGCGGTAGTGCGCGAAGGCCTTGTTCGACTCGGCCATCTTGTGCGTGTCCTCACGACGCTTCACAGCGGCACCCAGGCCGTTGCTGGCGTCGAGCAGCTCGTTCTGCAGCCGCTCGATCATGGTCTTCTCGCGGCGGGCCTTGGAGTACGTGGTCAGCCAGCGCAGACCCAGCGTGAGGGCGCGGGTCGGGCGGACCTCCACCGGCACCTGGTAGGTCGCGCCACCGACACGGCGGCTGCGGACCTCGAGGGTCGGCTTGACGTTGTCCATGGCGCGCTTCAGCGTGACGACCGGGTCGGTACCGGTCTTCTCACGGCAGCCCTCAAGGGCGCCGTACACGATGCGCTCGGCAAGCGCGCGCTTGCCATCCGCCAGGATCTTGTTCACAAGCTGCGTGACGAGCGGCGAGTTGTAAACCGGGTCCGGCGTCAGCGGCCGACGGGGAGCGGGGCCCTTACGCGGCATGTCAGCTCTTCTCCTTCTTCGCGCCGTAACGGCTGCGGGCCTGCTTGCGGTTACGCACACCCTGGGTGTCGAGCGAACCGCGGATGATCTTGTAGCGAACGCCCGGCAGGTCCTTCACGCGACCGCCACGCACGAGCACGATCGAGTGCTCCTGCAGGTTGTGACCCACACCGGGGATGTACGCGGTCACCTCGATCTGGCTGCTGAGCTTCACACGAGCGACCTTGCGCAGCGCCGAGTTGGGCTTCTTCGGGGTGGTGGTGTAGACGCGCGTGCAGACTCCGCGACGCTGGGGACTCCCCTTCAGCGCCGGCGTCTTGGTCTTACTCGTCTTCGCCTGGCGGCCCTTGCGGACCAGCTGCTGGATCGTGGGCACCGGGTACTCCGCTCCCTGTCCTATCCGGACCTGATTTCTCGGCCCGTAAAAGTTCCGTGGCGGCCGCCCCTGTGGCGACCGAACCATCTGTCTTACCTGCCCGGCTGCGCCGGTCTTGCCAGTTCCTACGGTCGGGGAGCCTGCTTGAGGTAGGCCTCCCGACCCCCGCGGTCGGGCGTGTCGCCCGGCGTTACGGTCGCGCGGAGAAGACTCGCGCTGGTCTGCCGTTGTCGTGGAGCGCATCGTCGGAACGGCGCACGCACAAGTTGCCCGGGCGAACCCGGGCACGAAGGGAAAGAGTACCCACCGTGAGGGCGTCGGTCAAAACCGGATGGCAAGGAGAACTATCTCCCCACTGCATTGACTCCCAACGAATCTCCGGCTTTGGACCTTGCCGCAGGAATCTCTGAAACCTCTCAAGACCCTGAAGCTGGCACCATCAGCGACGAACCACTCTGCAACGACAAGCATACCCGGTCCCCAGGGACGCCATTCACTGACTCCCTACATGCCCGCGGCCTGCCGGGCAAGTACCTACGACAGGCCCAGGATCACGACGATCAGCAGGGCCAGCAGCGCCACCGCAGCCCCACCGCCACCGCAGGACAGACCCGCGATCGCCAGCCCGCGCCCGCTGAACCGGATCGACGACGCCTCGGCCGGCCGGCGGATCTGCCGCAGCGCGCCGAAGCCCTGCACAAGCGACCCCGCGCCCGCAATCACCGACAGCAACGCGAACGCGCCGGCGACAAGCGCACCCCAGCCACTCTCCGCGCCCAGCAGCCCGAAACACACCACCGCGAACGACACCAGCAGCGCCACGATGCCGGTGATCAGCGAACCGATCGCCAGCCCGGACACCACAGACGGCACCTCCAGATGCACCACCGCGAACGGCGTCTCCGCCACCGGCTCCACCCGCTCCGCACGCCCCCAGCCCTCCTTCGGCGGCGGCGGACCCCCAAACCCATTCACACCCATCTGGGGGTACGGCGAGAGCGGCGGCCCGGCCGGCACAGGCGCAGCCACGGCCCCCGCATAGCCATAGGCCGGAGGTGGGGCCGCAGCGGGCGGATACCCCTGCGGCGGCGCGCCCTGATAAACCGGATACGGCGGCGTCGCACCCTGAAAACCCTGATATCCGGGGTACGCCCCGGGAGGACCGGCATACCCGGGGTACTGACTCGGGTAGGGCTGCTGACCGGGGTAGGGCTGCTGACCCGGGTAAGCCTGCTGACCCGAGTAGTGAGGCGCACCCGGGTAGTGCGGCGGCTGAGTCGAGTAAGGCTGCTGACCCGGATACGGCTGCTGACCCGGGTAGGGCTGCTGACCCGGGTAGGCCGGGTGCTGCCCCGGATACCCCTGATACGCCGCGGGCTGTCCCGGGTACCCCTGCTGAACCGGATACCCGGGGTACGCCGACTGGCCGTACCCGGGATGCGGAGATCCCGGATAGGGCGGATAGCCAGGGTACTGCTGCCCCGGCCCCGGTGCGGGCGGGTAAACCGCCGGCCGGCCTCCGGCCTGATACTGCTGCGCCTGCCCTGTAGCCGGCGGCTGCTCCACCGGGGACACGGACGGCGGCTGCTCCACGGGGGACACGGACGGCGGCTGCCATCCCGAGGCGGCGAACGGCGCCTGCTCTCCCGCTGCGGGGGATGGCGGCCGCTGCGCCTGGGCCGCGAATGGCGGCTGCTGGGCCACGCCCGCCGATGGCGGCTGCTGCTCCGAGCCCGCGGATGGCGACTGCTGCTCCGAGCCCGCCGAAGGCGGCTGCTGGGCCGCGCCCGCGGATGGCGACTGCTGCTCCGAGCCCGCCGAAGGCGGCGTCACATCCGGTGCCGGAGCGGAGCCGTCCGCCTGCGGCTCGGAGCCGGGCCGCTGCCACACGGAGTCGTAGCCCCCGCCCTGCGGCTGTTCGGTCACGCCTCTGTTCTCCTCCCACTGTCCCCGCGGTCGCCGCGGGGCCACCCGTGCATCGAGGGCGCCCGCCGAGCATGGCACAGCGAGCCGCGCTCGTGTCAGTCGATGCCCGGCCCGAAGTCCTGCAGCGGTGCGTTCGCATAGTTGAAGATCGCCACGACCAGGGTCGCCACCAGCGCGCAGATCGCAAACGTGATGCCGAGCCAGGCGAGTGCCACGCCGCGGCGGATCCACACGCCGCCGGTCAGGTAGCCGCCGGACGCGTAGGCCTCCCGCTCGGCCTCCCGGGCCAGCAGCAGCGCGATCACGCCCGGCACCAGGCCGCCGACCAGCGGGCCGGTGAAGAGCGCGATCAGCCCGAGCGCGAACACCGTAGGCGCCTTGGTGGAGCGCACCGGCTCCGGGTCGAGCGGATGCCGCCCGGGCCCGACCATCAGCGGCCCGCCGGGCAGCTGCTGAGGAAAGCTCATGGGTCCATCATCCCTCGTGATCTCCACACAAAGCACCGGAGGCGGGGACGCATCACGCGTCCCCGCCTCCGGCGGTGGTTCAACTGACTAGATCAGCAGCTCAGCGGTACGACCCGAAGTCGAAGTCGTCGAGCGGCACTGCCTGCCCGCTGGCCGGTCCGAAGCCGTAGTCGGTCTCGGGGTACCCGGTCATCGAGTAGACCTTGGCCTTCGCCTCCTCGGTCGGCTCGACCCGGACCGCGCGGTACTTGGAGATACCGGTACCGGCCGGGATGAGCTTACCGATGATCACGTTCTCCTTCAGGCCCACGAGCGAGTCGCTACGCGAGTTGATCGCCGCGTCGGTGAGGACGCGGGTCGTCTCCTGGAAGGAGGCCGCCGACAGCCACGAGTCCGTGGCCAGCGACGCCTTCGTGATGCCCATGAGCTGGGGACGGCCGGCGGCCGGCTCCCCACCCTCGGCGACCAGGCGGCGGTTCTCCGACTCGAAGAGCGCGCGGTCGACGAGCAGGCCCGGCAGGAACTCGGTGGAGCCCGAGTCGATGACGGTGACCCGCTTGAGCATCTGGCGAATGATGATCTCGATGTGCTTGTCGTGGATCAGCACACCCTGCGAGCGGTAGACCTGCTGGACCTCGGAGGTCAGGTGGACCTGAACCGCGCGCGGGCCGAGGATGCGGAGCAGCTCGTGCGGGTCGATGGTGCCCTCGGTCAGCTTCTCGCCGACCTGCACGTGCTCGCCGTCCTGGCGACGGAGCTTGGACCGCTTGGAGATCTTGTCGTAGACGATCTCCTCGCTGCCGTCGTCCGGCACAACGATGATCTTGCGAATGCGCTCGCCGTCCTCGATCCGGACGCGTCCGGGAGTGTCCGCGATCGGCGCCTTGCCCTTGGGCACACGCGCCTCGAAGATCTCCTGGACACGCGGCAGACCCTGGGTGATGTCCTCACCCGCGACGCCACCGGTGTGGAAGGTACGCATCGTCAGCTGCGTGCCGGGCTCACCGATCGACTGGGCCGCGATGATGCCGACGGCCTCGCCGACGTCCACGGTCTTGCCGGTCGGCAGCGAACGGCCGTAGCAGGCCGCGCAGACGCCCAGCTTCGACTCGCAGGTGAGCACGGAGCGCACCCGGACCGACTCGACGCCGGCCGCGTACAGCTTGTCGACCATGATCGAGTTGATGTCCTCGCCGCGCGAGGCCACCACGACGCCGTCGGGGCCGGTGATGGTGTCCGCGAGCGTACGGGCGTGCACCCCGGTCTCGGCGTGCTCGTGGATGACAAGCGAGCCGTCCGGGAGCCGGTCGGAGACCTGCATCGGGATGGCGCGCTCGGTGCCGCAGTCCTCCTCGCGGATGATCACGTCCTGCGAGACGTCCACCAGACGACGGGTCAGGTAACCCGAGTCGGCGGTACGCAGAGCCGTGTCGGCGAGACCCTTGCGGGCACCGTGCGTGGAGATGAAGTACTCCAGCACGGAGAGACCCTCGCGGTACGAGGCCTTGATCGGGCGCGGGATGATCTCGCCCTTGGGGTTGGCCACCAGACCACGGATCGCGGCGATCTGCCGGAGCTGGAGCAGGTTACCGCGGGCACCCGAGTTGATCATGACCCAGAGCGGGTTGTCCTGCGGGAGCGCAGTGTCCATCTCCTTGGCGACCTCGTTTGTCGCCTTGGTCCAGATCTCGATCAGCTCGCCGCGGCGCTCCTCGGCGGTCATGAGACCACGCTGGTACTGCTTGTCGATCTGCGCGGCCTCCTTCTCGTACCGCTCCAGGATCGCCGGCTTGCCGGGAGGCGCGACGACGTCGCCCATACCGATGGTCACGCCGGACCAGGTCGCCCAGTGGAAACCGGACTCCTTCAGCGCGTCGAGCGTCGCCGCAAGCGTCACCTTCGGGAAGCGCTCGGCGAGGTCGTTCACGATCGCCGAGAGCTGACCCTTGCGGATCTCGTAGTTGACGTAGCGGTAGCCCACCGGGAGCGTCTCGTTGAAGAGGACGCGGCCGAGCGTGGTCTCGACAAGCAGGTTCTGGCCCGGCTCCCAGCCCTCCGGTGCCACCCACTTGTCGGCCTTGGCGCCGTTGTCGACACTGATCACATCGCGCAGGCGGATCTTGACCGGAGCCCCGAGCGCCAGCTCGTTGTTGTCGAAGGCCATCCGCGCCTCGGCGTCCGAGCTGAACACCCGGCCGGCGCCCTTGCCCTTCGGCTTCTCGTGCGTCAGGTGGTAGAGACCGATGACCATGTCCTGGGTGGGCATGGTGACCGGCTTGCCGTCGGACGGCTTGAGGATGTTGTTCGAGGACAGCATCAGGATCCGCGCCTCGGCCTGGGCCTCGGCGGACAGCGGCACGTGGACCGCCATCTGGTCACCGTCGAAGTCCGCGTTGAACGCGGTACACACGAGCGGGTGGATCTGGATGGCCTTGCCCTCGACAAGCCGCGGCTCGAAGGCCTGGATGCCGAGACGGTGCAGCGTCGGCGCACGGTTCAGCAGAACCGGGTGCTCCGTGATGACCTCGTCCAGCACGTCCCACACGACCGGGCGCTGACGCTCGACCATGCGCTTGGCCGACTTGATGTTCTGCGCGTGGTTCAGGTCCACCAGACGCTTCATCACGAACGGCTTGAACAGCTCGAGCGCCATCATGCGGGGCAGGCCACACTGGTGCAGCTTGAGCTGCGGACCCACCACGATGACGGAACGGCCGGAGTAGTCGACGCGCTTGCCGAGCAGGTTCTGGCGGAAGCGGCCCTGCTTGCCCTTGAGCATGTCGGACAGCGACTTCAGCGGGCGGTTACCCGGGCCGGTGACCGGCCGGCCGCGGCGGCCGTTGTCGAACAGCGCGTCGACGGCCTCCTGCAGCATCCGCTTCTCGTTGTTGACGATGATCTCGGGCGCGCCCAGGTCGATCAGGCGCTTCAGCCGGTTGTTCCGGTTGATGACGCGGCGGTACAGATCGTTCAGGTCGGAGGTCGCGAAGCGGCCACCGTCCAGCTGCACCATCGGACGCAGGTCCGGCGGGATGACCGGCACGCAGTCAAGCACCATGCCGAGCGGCGAGTTGCGGGTGTTCAGGAACGCCGCCACGACCTTGAGCCGCTTGAGCGCCCGGATCTTCCGCTGGCCCTTACCGCTGCGGATGATCTCGCGCAGCAGCTCGGCCTCGGCGTCGAGGTCGAGACCCTCGAGGAGGGCCTTGATCGCCTCGGCACCCATGCCGCCGGTGAAGTACTCACCGAAGCGGTCACGCAGCTCGCGGTAGAGCAGCTCGTCCGTGACCAGCTGCTTCTTGTCCAGCTTGCGGAAGGTGTCGAGCACCTCGTCCAGCCGGTCGATCTCGCGCTGGGCACGGTCGCGGATCTGGCGCATCTCGCGCTCGCCGGACTCCTTGACCTTGCGGCGCACGTCGGCCTTGGCGCCTTCCGCCTCCAGCTCGGCAAGGTCCTGCTCGAGCTTGGCGGCGCGCTTCTCGATCTCCGAGTCGCGGCTGTTCTCCGACTGGCGCTTCTCCGCGAAGATCTCGTTCTCGATCGTCGAGAGGTCACGGTGACGCGCCTCGGTGTCGACGGTCGTGATGACGTACGACGCGAAGTAAATGATCTTTTCGAGATCCTTGGGCGCCAGGTCCAGCAGGTAGCCGAGCCGGCTCGGGACACCCTTGAAGTACCAGATGTGGGTCACCGAAGCGGCCAGCTCGATGTGGCCCATGCGCTCACGGCGGACCTTGGACCGGGTCACCTCGACGCCGCAGCGCTCACAGATGATGCCCTTGAACCGGACCCGCTTGTACTTGCCGCAGTAGCACTCCCAGTCCCGCTGAGGACCGAAGATCTTCTCGCAGAAGAGTCCGTCCTTCTCGGGCTTCAGGGTGCGGTAGTTGATCGTCTCAGGCTTCTTGACCTCACCGTGCGACCACTGCCGGATGTCGTCGGCGGTGGCCAGCCCGATGCGGAGCTCGTCGAAGAAGTTGACGTCGAGCACGTTATATATCCCTCGTGTCGTGTCTGTAAGGCAAATGGGCTCCAGGCCTCGGCCTCAGCGGCCGAGAACGGCGGTCCGGCGGACCGGGGCCGGACGAAAAGTCCAGGCCCCGGTCCAGGAACCTCTAGACTTCCTCGACGCTGCTCGGCTCGCGCCGGGACAGGTCGATACCCAGCTCCTCCGCAGCACGGAAAACCTCGTCGTCCGTCTCGCGCATCTCAAGAGCAACGCCGTCGCTGGAGAGCACCTCGACGTTCAGGCACAGCGACTGCAGCTCCTTGAGGAGCACCTTGAAGGACTCCGGGATACCGGGCTCCGGGATGTTCTCGCCCTTGACGATGGCCTCGTAGACCTTCACGCGGCCCAGCACGTCGTCGGACTTGATCGTCAGCAGCTCCTGCAGGGCGTAAGCCGCCCCGTAGGCCTGCATGGCCCAGCACTCCATCTCGCCGAAACGCTGACCACCGAACTGCGCCTTACCACCCAGCGGCTGCTGCGTGATCATCGAGTACGGTCCGGTCGAACGCGCGTGGATCTTGTCGTCGACCAGGTGGTTCAGCTTCAGGATGTAGACGTAGCCGACCGCGATCGCGTCCGGGATCGGCTCACCAGAGCGACCGTCGAACAGCTTGGCCTTGCCGGTCTCGCCGACCAGCTGGACACCGTCACGGTTCGGGAGCGTGCTCCCGAGGAGGCCGCGGATCTCGTCCTCCTGCGCGCCGTCGAAGACCGGCGTCGCCACGTTGGTGTTCGGCTCGCTGACGTGAGCGTCGATCGAACGGAGCGCGCGCTTCCACGGCTCGTCCTCACCCTCGATGTTCCAGCCGGTCTTGGCCACCCACCCGAGGTGGGTCTCCAGGACCTGGCCGATGTTCATACGCGAGGGCACACCCAGCGGGTTGAGCACGATGTCGACAGGCGTGCCGTCCTCAAGGAACGGCATGTCCTCGACCGGCAGGATCTTGGAGATGACGCCCTTGTTGCCGTGCCGGCCAGCGAGCTTGTCACCGTCCTGAATCTTGCGCTTCTGGGCCACGTACACCCGGACCAGCTCGTTCACACCCGGGGGCAGCTCGTCGCCGTCCTCGCGAGAGAACGTCCGGACGCCGATGACCGTGCCGGTCTCGCCGTGCGGCACCTTCAGCGAGGTGTCCCGGACTTCCCGGGCCTTCTCACCGAAGATAGCGCGGAGCAGGCGCTCCTCCGGGGTCAGCTCGGTCTCGCCCTTCGGCGTGACCTTGCCGACCAGGATGTCGCCGGGGACGACCTCGGCGCCGATCCGGATGATGCCCCGCTCGTCCAGGTCAGCAAGCATTTCCTCGCTGACGTTCGGGATGTCGCGGGTGATCTCCTCCGGGCCGAGCTTGGTGTCCCGCGCGTCGACCTCGTGCTCCTCGATGTGGATCGAGGTGAGCACGTCCTGCTGCACGAGGCGCTGCGACAGGATGATCGCGTCCTCGTAGTTGTGACCCTCCCAGGTCATGAACGCGACCAGGAGGTTCCGGCCGAGGGCCATCTCGCCGTCGTCCGTGCACGGACCGTCCGCGATGACCTGGCCGGCCTCGACCCGGTCACCCTCGAACACGGTCGGCTTCTGGTTGACGCAGGAGCCGGCGTTCGAGCGGCGGAACTTGTGCAGCAGATAGGTGCGACGGTGACCGTCGTCCTGGTGGACCGTGATGTAGTCGGCGCAGAGGTCCTCAACCAGACCGCTGACCTCGGCCACGACAACGTCGCCGGCGTCGACCGCGGCACGGTACTCCATGCCGGTACCGACCAGCGGGGCCTCCGCCTTGACCAGCGGCACGGCCTGACGCTGCATGTTCGCGCCCATGAGCGCGCGGTTCGCGTCGTCGTGCTCGAGGAACGGGATCATCGCGGTGGCGACCGAGGTCATCTGCCGCGGCGATACGTCCATGTAGTCGACGGCGGTGCCAGGCACGTAGTCGACCTCACCACCCTTACGGCGAACGAGCACTCGCTCCTCCGCGAAGGTGCCGTCGCTTGAGAGCGGTGCGTTGGCCTGCGCCTTGACGTACCGGTCCTCCTCGTCGGCGGTCAGGTAGTCGATCTCGTCGGTGACGACGCCCTCGACAACCTTCCGGTACGGCGTCTCAATGAAGCCGAACGGGTTGACCCGCGCGAACGTGGAGAGCGCGCCGATCAGGCCGATGTTCGGGCCTTCCGGCGTCTCGATCGGGCACATCCGGCCGTAGTGGGACGGGTGCACGTCACGGACCTCGAAGCCGGCCCGCTCACGGGACAGACCACCCGGGCCCAGCGCCGAGAGGCGCCGGCGGTGGGTCAGACCCGCCAGGGGGTTGGTCTGGTCCATGAACTGGGACAGCTGCGACGTACCGAAGAACTCCTTGATCGCCGCCACCACGGGACGGATGTTGATCAGGGTCTGCGGCGTGATCGCCTCGACGTCCTGGGTCGTCATCCGCTCACGGACGACGCGCTCCATCCGGGACAGGCCCACGCGGACCTGGTTCTGGATGAGCTCGCCGACCGTACGCAGGCGCCGGTTGCCGAAGTGGTCGATGTCGTCAGCCTCGTAGCCGTCCTCACCCGCGTGCAGGCGGGCCAGGTACTCCACGGTGTTGACGATGTCGTCCTCGGTCAGCGTGCCCTTGATGATCGGGACGTCGATCTCGAGCTTCTTGTTGAACTTGTAACGGCCGACCTTTGCCACGTCGTACCTCTTCGGGTTGAAGAAGAGGTTGTCGAGCAGGGTCTGCGCGTTCTCCCGGGTCGGCGGCTCGCCAGGACGGAGCTTGCGGTAGATGTCGAGCAGGGCCTCGTCCTGCCCGGCGATGTGGTCCTTCTCCAGCGTCGTCATGAGCAGCTCGGACCAGCCGAACTTCTCACGGATCTGGTCGGCGGACCACCCGATCGCCTTGAGCAGGACCGTGACGGCCTGCCGGCGCTTGCGGTCGATGCGGACACCGACGGTGTCGCGCTTGTCGATGTCGAACTCCAGCCAGGCACCCCGGGACGGGATGACCTTCACGCTGGTGAGGTCGCGGTCGGACGTCTTGTCCGGCTGCTTGTCGAAGTAGACACCGGGCGACCGGACGAGCTGGCTGACCACGACACGCTCGGTGCCGTTGATGATGAACGTGCCCTTGGGGGTCATCATCGGGAAGTCACCCATGAACACCGTCTGGCTCTTGATCTCGCCAGTGGTGTTGTTGGTGAACTCCGCGGTGACGAACAGCGGGGCACAGTAGGTAAGGTCCTTCTCCTTGCACTCCTCGATCGAGGCCTTGACCTCGTCGAAGCGCGGGGCGGAGAAGGAAAGGGACATCGTGCCGGAGAAGTCCTCGATGGGACTGATCTCGTCGAGGATCTCCGCTAGGCCCGAACGAGCGTTCGGGTCGTCAGCCGATCGGTTCTGCCAAGCGTCGTTGCCGACAAGCCAGTCAAAGGACTCGTTCTGGATTGCCAGGAGGTTAGGAACCTCAAGATGCTCAGTGATCCTGCCGAAAGAGATTCGGCGGGGCGCGAATGCGCTCGACGTACGACTGGTCTTCGCAGGGCGGGAAGCTGCCAAGATGCGTCCTTCCGAGGACCGGTGCTGCAAAACGGCCGTTATGCGCGCACCCCAACTGACCCCGCCAATGTGGAATGACCGGTCTGAGCATTCCAGGGCAGGGCTGTAGTGAGAAGGCAGCGCAAACTAGCAGTGTAGCCGCACGGCTAACCGCTGTCCAGTCCCCCACCACAGGTCGCTGCGGAGCAGGCCGGATGCACCTGAACGGTGCTCGCCGGACCGCTCGGAACGCGGCTGAACTCTGTCGGTTAGTCCCCGGTGTTACCCGGGGCGGGGCCGTCGCAAGCGCGGAAGGTCTTGCTGCCGTTTAGCGTGCCTGCCCCCACAGCTCACGTCAAGAGTTGCGAGGCGGGTCGGCGGCCCGCGATCGGCCTCAAGGGCCTCAACCGGGCCCCAAAAGCCGCAATTGAGTCAATCAGCACCACAGTTTGCACGCTTTGGTGATCACCTGACACGGTCCGCAATCAGACGATGCCCAAGAGCACACCCCCCAGCGTGGGTACGGCCGAGCTGGACCGTCACCGTAGTGGACGCGCGGCAGCCGTGCCGCGGAACCTCCGGCGACCGGGCGACGGGACCGGAACGACGTGACGCGCACCACACCCGGGCGCGATCGGGCACACAAAAGGCGGGCATCTCCGTCGAGACGCCCGCCTTCAGGTGAAACAGGAGATTACTTGAGGGTGACCTTGGCGCCTTCGCCCTCGAGCTTGGCCTTCGCCTTCTCGGCGGTCTCCTTGTTGACCTTCTCCAGGATGGCCTTCGGCGCCGCCTCGACGACGTCCTTGGCCTCCTTCAGGCCCAGGCCGGTCAGCTCGCGCACGACCTTGATGACCTGGATCTTCTTGCCACCGTCGGCCTCGAGGACGACGTCGAACTCGTCCTTCTCCTCCGGGGCCTCGGCAACAGCGCCGGGGCCGGCCGGGCCCGCGATGGCAACCGGGGCAGCCGCGGTCACGTCGAAGGTGGTCTCGAACTCCTTCACGAACTCAGAGAGCTCGATCAGGGTCATCTCCTTGAACGCGTCAAGCAGCTCGCCGGTGCTGAGCTTCGCCATGATGGCGGTCCTTCCTCTTACATCTGCAACACGCGAGTGTGCCCGCGGGTCAGGTCTGGGTGGGTACTACGAGCGCAGAGGGCCTCAGGCGGCCTCCGCGCCCTCCTTCTCACGCTTGTCCTGCAGCGCAGCCGCCGTACGGGCGACCTTCGACAGCGGCGCCTGGAAGAGCGCAGCGGCCTTGCTGAGGTTGGCCTTCATGCCGCCGGCCAGCTTGGCCAGCAGCACCTCACGGGACTCGAGGTCGGCGAGCTTGTTGACCTCGGCGGCCGAGATGGCCTTGCCCTCGAAAACGCCACCCTTGATGACGAGCGCGGGGTTGGCCTTCGCGAACTCACGAAGGCTCTTCGCCGCCTCGACGGGGTCGCCGGTAACGAAGGCGAGCGCGGTAGGACCGGTGAACAGCGTGTCGAGGCCCGAAATGCCCGCGTCCGTCGCAGCACGCTTAGCAAGCGTGTTCTTCGCGACCGCGTAGGTGGTCTCCCGACCCAGCGAGCGCCGCAGCTTGGTCAGCTGCGCGACCGTCAGGCCCCGGTACTCGGTGAGCACGGTGGCGCCCGAGTTCCGGAAGTGGTCCGTGAGCTCGGCGACGGCGTTGGCCTTGTCAGCCCGAACCGGCTTGTCCGCCATGTCCCTCCTCTCTCGATGCTTGCGGCTGGTCTGGCCCGCACAACGAGAAAGCCCCGGCGCAGGTAAGCGCACGGGGCCGGGCGCAACCCCGAAAGGTCACGGCAGAACCGACGTTCAACGCTCGCCCTACGCGGGATGCCCGTCACACGGGTCCTTCGGCCGCACCCTGAAACAGATTGCTTCAGTCGCACGGCAACCAGCGGTCTATGGGTGAATCTCCAACAAGGTTAGCCGCTCGGATCGACATCGCAAAATCCGGGCGCCTCAGATAAATCTTTGGAGAATTTTCGCCGGAATGTCGGCCTGCTCCTTGCCGTCCGGGCGGGAGGCGTCAAGCATGAGCCGCCGTGCCCGCAAAGACACCCACCGAGAGCCCGGCCGACGACAAGGCTGCGGACGAAGCAGCCTCCGTCGGCGCCGAGAGCGCCACGGAGAAGACCTCAGCCGGACAGTCCTGGTGGCCCGCGATCCGCACCGGAGTCGCGGTCTGGGCCACGTCCTACCTGGCCTGGGCCGTCGTCACGCTGTTCACTCAGTTCGGCCGCCCACCCGGTAAGCCGGTCGGCGTCGTCGACCTGATCCGCGCCAGCTGGTGGCAGTACGACGCGAAGATCTTCACCCGGATCGCGCAGGACGGCTACGCCACCAACCCGGTCGACCCGGCGTTTTTCCCGCTCTACCCGATGCTGGTCCGTGCCGCGGATCTGGTCCTGCCGCTCGGCCCGAAGTTCACCCCGGTGTTCGTCGCCGGCGCCGCGATGCTCGTCATGTACGTGCTGCTCTACCGCCTCGCGGAGGTCGAGTTCGGCCGGTTCGTCGCGATCCGGGCGAGCTGGGCGCTGGCCGCCTGGCCGGTCGCCTTCTTCCTCGGGATCGGCTACAACGAGTCGCTCTTCATCGCGCTCATGATCGGCGCGATCTACGCCATGCGACGCGGGCACTGGTGGGTGGCCGGCATGATCGGCGGCCTCGCCTCCGCCACCCGCTCCGTGGGCCTGGTGATGGCGGTCGCGTTCGCCTACGAATACCTGCGCCAGCACGGCTTCAAGTGGCGCTGGAACGTGCTCGCCATCGCGCTGGTCCCGTCCGGCCTGGCCGCCTACATGGGCTACCTGTGGTGGCGCCTCGGCGATCCGCTGATCTTCATGAGTGCGCAGGCGCCCTGGGGCCGCGAGCTGAGCGCGCCGTGGACCGGTTTCGTCAAGGTCATCAAGGTGCTCGGCAGCCAGTCACTTGCCGAGAACAGCACGCTTCACAACCTCTTCGACCTGATCACCGTGCTGGCCATGATCGTGCTGTTGACGCTCTGCTTCGTCGGGCCCTGGAAGATGCGCCGCGACCAGTGGGTGATGCCGCTGCTCGGCGTCGCGCTCCTGCTCTTCACGATCTCGTTCCCGGCCGGCGCGCACCGCAACCAGGCGCTGATGTCCGCGCCGCGGTTCGCGCTGGAGATCTTCCCGGCCTTCCTGCTGCTCGGTCACCTGAAGCAGCTGCCGGTCCAGGTCTATGCGGTGGTCGCGCTGATGCTCCAGGGCGTCATGCTGGCCCACATGTCCGGCGGTGGCTGGGTCGGCTAGACCCGGCCCTCACCAGAGCCCGTCCCGCGGTGGGGCGGGCTCTGTGGCGTCCGGGGTTTTTCGTGACCACCCACGGATCTGAGGCCGCGGGAGCTCGCGGACGGTGACCACGCTGGAAGCGGGACATCTGCTTGTGGGGCCTTTGTGGGTTTGCCTGTGGCATGAAAAAACGCCCCCGGCCGGGTGGGCCGGGGGCGTTCGGGGCGTGCGAGTTACTCGGCGGCCGAGTCCAGGTTCTTCACCACGTTGGGGTCGACCGGGATGCCCGGGCCCATGGTGGTGGTGAAGGTGACCTTCTTCAGGAACTTGCCCTTCGCGGCGGACGGCTTGACCCGGAGGACCTCGTCCAGCGCCGCGGCGTAGTTCTCCACCAGCTGGCCCTCGGTGAAGGAGGCCTTGCCGATGATCAGGTGGAGGTTCGAGTGCTTGTCCACCCGGAAGGTGATCTTGCCGCCCTTGATCTCCGAGACGGCCTTGGTGACGTCCATGGTCACGGTGCCGGTCTTCGGGTTCGGCATCAGGCCGCGCGGGCCCAGGATCCGCGCGATCCGGCCGATCTTCGCCATCTGGTCGGGCGTCGCGATTGCGGCGTCGAAGTCCAGCCAACCGCCCTGGATGCGCGCGACGAGCTCGTCGCTGCCCACGGCGTCCGCACCGGCGGCCTCGGCCTCCTCGGCCTTCGGGCCGGTCGCGAAGACGATCACGCGGACCGTCTTGCCGGTGCCGTGCGGAAGGTTGACCGTGCCGCGGACCATCTGGTCCGCCTTGCGCGGGTCGACGCCGAGGCGCATCGCGACCTCGACGGTGGGGTCGAACTTCGTGGCGGTCGTCGACTTCGCGAGCTTGACCGCCTCGGCGGGGGTGTAGAGCTTCGACTGGTCGATCTGCTCTACGGCCTTCTTGTAAGCCTTGCTCAGTGCCATGTCCGGCGTACTCCTGTGGTCATTGGCGGGCCGCACCGTCGAGGTGCGCCCTCCCACGATTGTGTTGGGGCTCTACTACGAGGATTTCTCAACCTGGTTGTGGTCCGGACTCGGGTCACTCCGACGGGTCGGGCGCCCCGGGCCGGGACAGGTTGAAAAGGTCAGTCCTTGACCGTGATGCCCATCGACCGGGCGGTGCCGGCGATGATCTTCGCGGCCTGCTCGACGTCGTTCGCGTTCAGGTCGGACATCTTCTTCTCGGCGATCTCGAGCAGCTGCGCGCGGCTGACCGAACCGACCTTGGTCGCCTGCGGGACGCCCGAGCCCTTCGGGACACCGGCGGCCTTGAGCAGCAGACGCGCGGCCGGCGGGGTCTTCAGGATGAAGGAGAACGACCGGTCCTCGTACACGCTGATCTCGGCCGGGACGATGTCGCCCCGGTTCGACTCGGTCTGCGCGTTGTAGGCCTTGACGAACTCCATGATGTTCACACCGTGCTGACCCAGCGCGGGGCCGACCGGCGGCGCCGGGGTGGCCTGGCCCGCCGGCAGCTGCAGCGTGAACGTCTTGACCAGCTTCTTCTTCTTCGGAGGCATGTCTCTTCCTGGGCTTCGAATTGCGGCTCTGCTTCGTGCTTCGGCGCATCTGCCGCCGGGACTGCGCCGCTGCCGCCTCGCCTAAGGCGGCTGAACTTCTCTGAGCTTCTGGGGCTCACCGACCGACGGGCACGCCGAAGCGTGCCCGCGGGTCGACATTCAAGACTAGCGCAGACCACGCCGCGCCAGTACGGGGAGGCTAGATCTTCGAGACCTGGTTGAAGTTGAGCTCGACCGGCGTCTCACGACCGAAGATCGAAACCAGCACCTTGAGCTTCTGCTGGTCGGCGTTGATCTCGCTGATCGTCGCCGGAAGCGAGGCGAACGCGCCGTCGGTGACAGTGACGGAGTCGCCCTCCTCGAAGTCGAGGACCCGGATCTCGACCTTGGCCTTCTTCTCCTCCTTCTCCACCGCCGGCACCAGCCACTTCAGCACCTCGTCGAGGGAGAGCGGCGCGGGACGGTCGACCCGGTCGGTCGCGCCGACGAAGCCGGTGACGCCCGGGGTGTTCCGGACACAGGAGTAGGACTCCGGCGACAGGTCCATCCGGACCAGGATGTAGCCGGGGAAGACCTTGGCGCTGATCTGCTGGCGCTTGCCGTTCTTGACCTCGACCTCCTCGCGGACCGGGACCTCCACCTGGTAGATGAAGTCCTCCATGTCCAGCGAGGTGATGCGGGTCTCGAGGTTCGTCTTGACCTTGTTCTCGTAGCCGGCGTACGAGTGCACGACGTACCAGTCGCCGGGCGCGTAACGCAGTTTCTGACGCAGCTCGGCAACCGGGTCGTACTCTTCGTCGTCCTCCGCCGGGGCGGCCGCGACCGGCGCGGACTCGTCCTCCGGCTCGGTGGCGGCCTCGGCCGACTCGTCGTTGGCCGTGGCAGCCTCGCCACTGGCCAGGGCGATCGTCGACTGCTCGTCGGCGCCCTCGGCGGTCTCGTCGTACTCAGGCACGCTTGCTCACTTCCATAAACAATCGAACTGGCTCCGGCATCCCAACCGGCGCTGGGCCAGGATCAGCCGAAGATGGCCAGGACGCCCTTGGCGAAGCCGAAGTCCAGCAGGGCCACGACCGTCATCATGACCGCGACGAACACGATCACGACGGCGGTGTAGGTCAGCAGCTCGTTCCGCGTCGGCCAGATGACCTTACGAAGCTCGGCCACCACCTCGCGGAAGAAACGGCCGATGCGCGCGAACGGGCCGCGGCCGGGCTTCTTCTCCTTGGAGGGGCTGTCAGCCGCCTCGGTCTTCGCCTTGGACAGCGTGGCGGTGCCGCCACGTGAGACCGGCTCGTCCGCGACGTCATCGTCCTCAGCGTCGACGGCGTCCTCGAACGTCTCGTCGTTCAGGTTGTCGTCAGCGGGGTCCTCGCCGCGTCGCTTGCGCTCGGCCACTTCGCCCTCTTCCATCGCGGGGTCGTTGGTCAGACGTGAACGTGTGAACGTCGACGCCCTTTCACGCCCGCCGCCCGACGGTCCGGGTTGCTGGCGGCCTCACGACTGACACCGCCCGGCTGTCCCTCGGCGAATCTGCCGCAAAAACCACCAGCGGGGCTGACGCCGTCGAACGGCTCAGCCCCCCGGGCCGGTTAGGCCTTAGGCGCAGGGGTGACAGGACTTGAACCTGCAGCCTGCGGTTTTGGAGACCGCTGCTCTGCCAATTGAGCTACACCCCTCGGAGGGAGTCGTTTCCTGTGTGCGAACAGCCTGCACAGGGCGTCACTACCCCACGGCGCACCAGTGTACGGGTAGCCGGCGGACTTTCCCAACCGGCCACCCCCATTACCGGCCGCGCACCCCGTCAAGGGCGCTTGATCACTGCTTTCGCCTGCGCCAACACCTTCACACCCTGACAGGTCGCGGTCAGATCGAGCCGCACCAGGCTCGGGTCGTCCGTGTCCTTGGCCACCGCGGAGACCTCGATCTCGGTCCCCTCGCCGGTGTCCGGCACCTCGACCGGGCGGGTGAAGCGAACGCCGTACTCGACGACCGCGTCCGGACGGCCGGCCCACGTGGTCACCGCGCGGCCGACAAGCGCCATCGTGAGCATGCCGTGCGCGATCACGCCCGGCAGGCCGACCTTGGCAGCGGTGCTCTCACTCCAGTGGATCGGGTTGAAGTCGCCGGAGGCGCCCGCGTACCGGATCAGGTCCGCCCGGGTCACCCGGTAGCGCTGAACGGGAAGCTCCATGGCGCTCATCCCTCCTCGCCGCGGACCACGTACATCGTCCAGACCTTGACGACCGCCTCGCCCGCGCTGGTGCCGATCTCGCTGCGGATGGTCAGGAAGTCGTGCCCACCCCGCGCGTTGATGCTCTCGATCGTGCTCACGCACACCAGCTCGTCGCCGGCGACCACGGGCCGGGCGTAGGCGAACTTCTGATCGCCGTGCACCACCCGGCTGTAGTCGACGCCGAGCGCCGGGTCCCCGACGATCTGGGCGCTGTCCGCCATGCTCAACACCATCGGGAAGGTCGGCGGCGCGATCACGTCCGGGTGGCCGAGCGCACGGGCGGCCTCCGGGTCGTGGCAGGCCGCGTCCTCGGCGCCGATCGCCGTCGCGAACTCACGAATCTTCTCGCGCCCCACCTGGTACGGCGCGCTGGGCGGGTAACTGCGCCCCGCAAACGACTGGTCCAACCCCATGGGGCCACACCCTACAGACACACAGAAGGCGCCTCCGGTGGTCCGGAGGCGCCTTCGAAGCTGTGAACCGCGACCAGGTCAGCGGGTCTCGCGGTGGAGCGTGTGCTTGCCGTCCCGGGGGCAGAACTTCTTGAACTCGATGCGGTCCGGGTCGTTACGGCGGTTCTTACGCGTGATGTAGTTGCGCTCCTTGCACTCCACACACGCCAAGGTGATCTTGGGACGGACGTCGGTCGCCTTAGCCACGGCGGGGTGCCTTCCTCGAAACGCGGGGTGAAATCCCTACGACCTGAATACTACGACGTACCAGCGTAGGAGATAGACCACGCGGTACGCAAAGTGGGGGCCGAACGAGATACCCCCGGTGCCGGGGATCAGGACCCCGGACGAAAGTAGCGGTGGCCGGACTTGAACCGGCGACACAGCGATTATGAGCCGCTTGCTCTGCCATCTGAGCTACACCGCCGCGATCCAGGCCGCACGCTCTGCACAAGGCAGGGCGATGCCTGAGGGTCGGTTGTCACTCCGACCGAAGAGCCCCCTTACGGAATCGAACCGTAGACCTTCTCCTTACCATGGAGACGCTCTGCCGACTGAGCTAAGGGGGCCTCACCCGTTTTGCTTGAGATCCTGTCCTGCGATCTCTCGCTCGACGTGCAGGCATAAGCGTACACGGCCCCTATCCCCAGGCGAAATCGGATACCCCTGGCGAGTCGTGGGCCGGATCAGGGCACGGCCCGGAGCCTTCTGAACTCGCCCGAGGCGGTCGCCTCCACCTCGGTCTGTGCCCAGTACCAGGCCTCCAGCCGCTCGTACGGCAACGGCCTGCTGAACAGGAATCCCTGCCCGATCTCGCATCCCATGTCGGTGAGCAGATCAAGCGCGAGCTCGCTTTCCACGCCCTCCGCCACCGCGGTCAGGCCGAACTGCCGGGCCAGCATCACCGCGGACCGCACCACCGCCAGGTCGCCCGGGTCCGTCGCCATCCCCTGCACGAACCGTCTGTCCACCTTCAACTCGACGATCGGCAGCCGCTGCAGGTAGGCGAACGAGGACGCGCCCACGCCGAAGTCGTCCATGGAGATCCGCACGCCGAGGTCGCGCAGCCGGCGCAGCACCGGCAGCGGCCGCTCGTTCTCCGTCACCAGCGCGGGCTGTGCGATCTCCAGCGTGAGCCGGTCCGCCGCCACGCCGTAGTGCTCAAGCAGCGCCTTCACCTGGATCGGAAAGTCCGTCTCGTCGAGCAGGCGGGCGGAGACGTTCACCGCGATGGAGAGCGGGTCACCCCGGTCCGGCCAGTCCCGGCAGCGCTGCAGCCCGGCCCGGAGCACCGCCTCGGTGAGCGCGCCGATCTGCCCGGTGTTCTCCGCCACCGCCACGAAGTCCTCGGGAGAGACGGAACCGAGCACCGGGTGGTCCCAGCGGGCCAGACACTCCACACCGATCAGACGCCGGTTCGCGAGCGTCACCTTGGGCTGGAAGTAGACCTCGATCTCGCCCCGCTCAAGCGCCTGCCGGAGGTCGTCGGCGAGCCCCAGGCGCCTGGTCACCCGTGACTCCAGGCCCTGGTGGAACAGCTGCACGCCGGACGGGGAGACCCGGTCCGCGGCCGCGGCGGCGAGCCGGGCCCGGCGCAACAGCCGGTCCGCCTTCTCCTCGTGGCTGAAGACGCCCCGGCTGTCCTCGGGGTGCACCGCGATGCCGACGGCCACGTCCAGCACCGGGGTCAGATTGTCCAGGACTATCGGGCCGCGGATGGCGTCCCGCATCGAGGTGGCGAGCCGGACCGCTTCCTCCGCGGTCGGCAGCCGCAGCGTGACCACGAACTCGTCGCCACCGGCCCGGCCGACCAGCGCGGCGGGCGGCGCGGCCGCGCGCAACCGGTCGGCGACCTCGACCAGCAGCCTGTCCCCCGCGCTGTGGCCGAGCGACTCGTTCACCTCGTGCAGGTGGTCGACGTCGAAGAGCAGGACCGCGACGACCTCGTCCGGCGGGTTGACAGTGACCGACTCCGCGATCGCCTCGGAGAGCCGACGCCGGTTCGGCAGCTTGGTCATGCCGTCGTGGTACGCGTCGTGACGCAGCCGGTCGACAAGCCGCGAGTTCTCCACAGCGACCGCGGCGTGCGCGGCCACCGCCTCCAGCAGCGCGACCGCGGCGGCGTCGAAGTGGACGTGGCGGTTCCGCTCGCCGGCCACCTCAAGCGTGCCGATCGGCACCGAGCCGGAGAAGAGCGGCACCACCATCACCTCGCGCGGACCCTGCGCCGGAAGCAGCTCGCGCAGCTCCGGGTCGCTGCCGGACCGGTTGGTGATCACCACGCTCTGGCCGGTCTCCAGCGCGCGACGACGCAGCGCCTCCGGCGTGATGACCATGTCGATCAGGCCGCGCTCGCCGTGCCGCGCGCTCAGCAGCACCTCCAGGTGCCGGGACGTGGCCGGCAGCCAGAGCGTGGCCCACTGCGCGTGGCTCAGCGCCAGCACCCGCTGAAGCAGCACGTCCGGCAGGGCGCGGTCCTGGACCGTGCCCTTCAGGTCGCGGACCAGGTCGTACAGCTCCGCGAGCTTGCGATGCTGCTCGGTGAACTGCGAATAGGACCGGTACGCAAGCGTGAGGCAGAGCACCAGCGCGCCGATGATCGTCAGGCCCCAGGGCGTCTGCTCGACGATAAGCAGGATCGCCAGGCCGAGCATGACGTTGACGATCGCCAGGAAGAAGCCGGGCACCGCGGTCTGCACCAGGATGCGGGTGGAGAGGTTCCCCTCGACCAGGATCAGCACGGTGACGACCGCGATCAGGCTGACCACCACCGCGCCCATCACGGCGACGATAAGCACCAGCCAGGCACGCGGCCCCACGTCGTGATGATGGCCGCCGAGTGCGCGCACGACCGCATAGCCGAACGCGGCCTGCGAGACAGCGACCGTGACGTTGAACCAGAGGCGGGCCGGCATCTCCCGCCGGTAGAGGCCCACCACGATGCGCTCGGCCGCGCGCAGCGTGACCAGGATCAGTGGCGAGATGTAGAAGAGCGCGAGCAGCAGGACGACGTCGGTGAGCGTGACGTTGAAGCCCTGGCGGCGCGAGGTGAACCACAGCGTGGTCGAGTCGGCGCCGAAGTAGAGCGCCAGGAAGACGGGGGCCAGGTAGAGGCTGCTCGCCGGAATCTCTTGATCGATCTGTGCGACGATCGTGAGGATCACGGCGAGCGCCGCTAGGGGGCCCGTGACGTACCAGGCTCGCTGCGGAGAGGGCTTTCCAGCGGTCGCGGACCGCAGCACGGCGCCCTCCCTTGCGGGCTGGTTACATCACAGAGCTAGGGGTTGGACTACCTGCCGCCGGCCGGACGCCGGCGACTCACCACTCGTAGCTGCCGTCGGCGACAACGACATCGCCGGAGGTGCTCTCGCTGCTCGCCGAAGCGCCAGGGGTGGTGCCCTGCATTCCGGCTGCGAGGAACAGACCCACGGCGATCGCCGCGACAATCAGGGCGATAGTGGCAAAACGCTGCTGAAGCGTGCCACCAACAAAACCTGCTGGCATCGAGGGACTCCATTCACGCCAATTGAGCACCCCATCGCGGTTGGGGCGAACAGATCGTCCCACACGGGATGGGGGCGTCAAAACCCGCAACCATTGGTCGTACGCAAGTACCACCGAAGTCTGTCCGTAAGTACGAGTATCCGCAACCGAATGGCGCTATCACACCGCGACGTCGCCCAGCGCGTCCACCATGCGTGCGCTCTACCCACATTGTCCGTTGCCAAGTCGCGCTTCATGCCCATAATGCCTCCAAGTCGCATGGCATCGGGCCAAAGCGACAAAGGTTAGGACGAGGAGGAAAAGCGAATGAAGCTCACTTTCATCCGCAAAACGGTACTCTCGGGCAACACGAACTGCCCGTCGCTGTACCGCACCGACCGCGACACGTTCATCGTGCAGGGCTGGCGCGTGACCGACACCGAGGCACTCGCCCAGCTGGAGATCCCGCCACACGAGACGGTGGTCGAAGTTCCGGTGGACGTTCTCGCGGAGGTGCTGGCGGCCAGCGCCGCCTGACCCACACCTCCTCTCTCCCCTACGACCCGACCGCCAGCCGGTACGCTCTGCGGCCGCTAACCCAGCGAGCCGGGTCGTTCACGCCGAGGAACATCGGAAGAACACCTCGGCCCCTGACCGGTACATTTCGGTCAGGGGCCGGCGAGCTTTCCGGCATCGTACTCGTACCGCCGGGTGTGCATTTGCACGTGCATTTTAATTTGCTGACTTTCCGATCAGCCGAGAACTGAAGAATTCCCGCGTGAAAGCGGCCCGCATAAGGTGAACGGGCACCCCCGCCCTCACTGGAGCCCGCGTTGACCGACAAGCCGCTGCGCGCCGACGCCGCCCGCAACCGCGCCCGCATCCTCGCGACCGCCGCCGAGGTCTTCGCCGCCAAGGGCCCGGCCGCCAGCACCGAGGAGATCGCCGCCCGCGCCGGCGTCGCCATCGGCACCATCTTCCGCCACTTCCCCACGAAGGAGGCGCTGCTCGCCGCGATCATGAAGGACGTCCACGCCCGCCTCGCCGCTCACGCCGCCACCGCCGGCACCCTTGAGGCGTTCTTCACCACTGTCGTCGCCGAGGCAGCCGCCGCCCACACCGTTGTCACGCTTCTCTCCGTCGACGTCACCCCCGCCCTCGCAACGCTTACAGACGCCATCGCCACGCTGCTGTCACAAGACCAAGAGCATCAGCGGGTACGCGAGGACGTGCGCATCGACGAGATCATGGCGCTGCTGACCGCCGCCAGCCAAGGCGCGCTCGCGGCCGCCTGGAGCGAGGATCTCCAGACGCGCACGCTCGCCGTCATCTTCGCCGGGCTCCGCCCGTGATCCACCGCCGGCTGCGTACCCTCGTCGCCCTGGAACTCGTCAACATCCCGCTCTTCGGCTGGGTGTTCCTCGTGCTGCCGGACAGGGCGGCGACCGTACCGGACCTCGTCGGTTTCGCGATGTTCGCGCTCCTGCTGGTCCAGGGCGCCGCCTACTGGACCGCGAAACTCCGGCAGACCGGCCGTACCCTCCCCGGTCGTGCGTTCTTCCGCGCCGCCCGCCTGATCAACCCGGCGCTGCTGGTCGTGGCGTTGGCGTTCACGGTGATCGCGGGCTCCTGGCTCGGGGCGGGATTCACCGTCTTCGCCATCCTCGAACACGTCAACTACTTCCACACCCAACTCATGCACGACACCCGAGCCGACCTCCGCCGGCTCCGCACCCGAGGCCTCCGCCGCTCCCACCTGGCTCGCGATCTCGCGCCGTAGCAGGTGCGTGGCGGTCCGATGTGGAGTCGGTGCCTGTGTAGGCGCCCTCGCTTGGACGCCCGAGCTGGTCGAGAGCACGTAACCGCACTCAGGTGTCTGAGTGCGGGTCATCGACGATCCGGCATGACGGCCGGGAGGAATGCCGGGCACGCTTGTGCCTGCCGTCGCACCACGGCGAGCGCAGTTATCCGGCCCCCAGTTGTCATGCGGCCCGCGCGTACCAACTTAATCGATTAAGACGGCCGGTGTCGCCCCACGTATCTCGATCGGTATATGCGGCACGCACGTCAGACGAGATCGAGCAAGCCGGACGGCGGTCATCGCGCGGCACAGGAGGTCGCCACCGGCAGCTGCCGACCAGCCCTCGCCTGGCGACGAGGGGCCAGGACAGAGCAGTCATGAACGATGAGCGACCGCGAGTAAGCCTCAGCGTCGCCAAGTGAGACGCATGGGGAGGGATCGGGACCGGGCGGTTCTCCTTACGCGCCCCGTTGCTTGAGCCCGCGCCGCTCGTGGACTTACCCTCGTCGGTCCAGCGGTTGCCGGCCCGCAACGTGCTCTCCGCCAGGACCAGGCGGCCCCACTGATATTCCATGTGCTCGCGAGAGCAGTTCGGTGACAGGACGACCGCGGAGCTATCCGGGGAGTCGGGCTCAGCCATAGACGCTCGTAGTCTGCAGTTCCTCCCGACCCACGCGGTTGGTGACCGCCCACGTGAGACGCGGGCGACCAGAGACGATGGGCGACCTTCAGACACGCTCTTCGTCTGAAGATCGCCCGTCGCCGCCGGGAGTGGCGGCGAGCCCGGAGGAGCGAAGCGACGACCAGCTAGCAGACTGCCGCGCCCCCGCGGCGGGGGTCGGCGGCGGCGCCGGGGCGGCCGACTGCGGAGACGCCGCCGAAGTAGTGGCTGGTGTGGTTCCAGCGGTTGACCGGGAAGCCGGCTGTTTCCAGGGCGGACAGTTCGTCGTCGGGGACGCCGGCCTCCGCGTGGACGTCCGTGCCGACCAGGTGGAAGCGGGGGCGGGCCACGGCGGCGGGCATGTCGAGGCCGTCGACGAGCGTGCCGATGAGTGTGTGGATGAGCGCGGTGCGGATGCGGGACGCCCCGGCCGAGCCGGCGGCCAGCACCAGGTCGCCGTCGGCGTCCAGGACGACGAGCGGGCACATCATCGAGGCGACCCGGCGGCCGGGTGCGAGGTCCGCGGTGATCAGTTCGGTCTCGCCGAGCATGGAGTTGAGGTTGACGCCGAGGCCGGGGAGCCAGACGCCGGCGCTGAGGCCGAGCGTGGTGGTGATGACGCAGGCGTTGCCGTGTACGTCGACGGCGGAGACGTTTGTGGTGTCGCCGAGCCGCTGCGGCTGTGGCTGCGGGTCGGCGAGCGTGCGGGCGACGGCCACGGTCCGGTCCGGGCGGGAGAGGGCGGGCAGTTCGGCGGGGAGCGCGCCGATCGTGGCGATCAGCGCGTTCAGGTCGTGGCGGGCGAGCACCCGGTTGCCGGCCAGCGGGGCCTCGCGCAGCGGGAGTTCCCGCACCCGGTACGCGGCCAGGTCGCCGGGGCCGAGCGCACCGCCTGTGGAGCGGACCGCCTCGACCATCATCTTGCCGAACCGGCCGGTGTAGAACACGGACGGCCCTTCCTCGGCGAGCCCGGCCATCGCATGCTCCAGGCCGGGGTGGAACAGTCGCTCGCCGCCGGTCACGTAGCGGCCCTCCCGCCGGTAGACCACGTCGCCGTCCCCGTAGGCGAGTGCCGGCCCGACGCCTTCGAGCGTGCGTGCGTGCTCCGCGGGCAGTAGCGCGCCGGTACGTGCGATCCGGGTCGCGGGCTCGACCACGCGGTCCCAGGGGAGCGTGCCCCAGCGCCTGTGTACCTCGCCGCAGCCGGCCGGCACGCCGGGGACGGCCACGCTTGCGCCGCCGATCGAGTAGATCAGCGGCACCTCGCCGAATGCGACCTCGATCGGCATCATCTCCCCGGCGGTGACGTCGCCGTCCAGGCCTGGCACGGCGCAGAAGAAGTCCAGGCAGGTCACTTCGCGGCTGGCGGCGTCGAAGTAGATCGCGAACCCGCCGCCGCCGAGCCCGGTGAAGATGCTCTCCGCGGCGGCGCTGGCCAGTACGGCGGCGACGGCGGCGTCCGCGGCGGTGCCTCCGGCGGCGAGCGCGTGGAGTCCGGCCTCGGCGGTTGCGGGGTGCCCGGCGGCGACTCCGGGCGCAATGGTGTCGGATCGCGTAGTTGTCACCGGCGGCAGCGTAAACCGCTCTATCCGAGATCGGGTGGTGATGGCTAACATCCGCCCTCATGAGCTGGCTGGGGGATCATCGGCATGAGTTCTGACGTCCTGCCCCGCCGGGTGCACGCCGGGTACGCGCTTGGTTCGCTGGCGACCGGCGCGTTCGGCACGGTGCCGGGTCTGCTGCTGTTGCCTTATCTGACCGACACGCTTGGCGTGGCCGCGGGCATGGCGGGTCTGTTGGTGCTGCTGCCCAAGGCCTGGGACGTGCTGATCAACCCGCTGGCCGGCCGGATCTCCGATCGCACCGTGTCGCGGTGGGGCGCGCGCCGCCCGTACCTCCTGGTCGCCGGTCTTGGGGTGGCTCTGCTCTTCGCTTCGATCTTCGCGGCGCCGTTCCGGCAGAACAGTGATCTCTACACCGCGGCGGCCTTCCTGGCGACAGCGACCGCCTACGCGTTCTTCCAGGTGCCCTACGTGGCGATGCCGGCCGAGTTGACCACCGATCACGCGGAGCGCACCCGGCTGATGACCTGGCGGATCGCGGTGCTGGCGCTGGCGATCCTGGTCTCCGGCGCGGTCGCACCGCTTGTGGTGTCCGCGACCGGCGGCGGCCTCTCCGGCCACCGCTGGATGGGCGTGTTCGTCGGCGCGCTGATCGCGGCCGGCGCGGTCGGCGCGTTCCTCGGCACCGCGGGTGCGCCCACCGGCCGGGTCGAGGAGAGCGAGCCGAGCCTCCGTGCCCAGCTGCGGGTGGCCACCGCGAACCGCCCGTTCCGCCTGCTGCTTGTCTGTTTCGTCATTCAGGCGGCCGGTATCGCCACCGTGCTGGCCGGCGTCAACTACTTCGCGGAGCAGGTGCTGGAGCGCCCGGACGACGGGCCCACGCTGCTGTTCGCCTGTTTCGTCGGCCCGGCTCTGCTGGTGATGCCGGTCTGGCGGCGGGTCGGTGCCCGGGTCGGCAAGCCGCGCGCGTTCGTGGTCGCATCGCTGCTGTTCGCGGGCGGTGCGCTGGCGCTGGTCGCGGCGCCGGTGCTGTCACCGGTCGCGGTCTACCTGCTGGTGGCCGTGATCGGTGTCGGGTACGCGGGCGAGCAGGTCTTCGCGATGGCGCTGCTGCCGGACTGCATCGCGGACGACGAGGCGCGCACCGGGCGGCGGCAGGCGGGCGTGTTCACCGGGCTGTGGACGGCAGGCGAGACGTTCGGCCTCGCGCTGGGCCCGGGCCTGTTCGCGCTGGTGTTGCAGCTGTTCGGATACGTCTCGTCGGACACCGGCGTCGCGGCCGCGCAGACGGGGGGTGCGAAGCTCGGGGTGCTGCTCGGCTTCACCGTGCTGCCCGCGGTGATCGTGGCGTTCCCGCTGCTGCTGATGCGCGGCTGGAGTCTCAGTCGTCCGGATTCCACCCGTAGCGTGCCAGTGGCACCCGCTCGCCCGTGAAGATCAGCCCTTCGGCCGCGAGCGACTCCCGGGCGCGCTGCTCGTGGCCGGGTGGGAGCCGCCCGGCGCTGTTCACCACGCGGTACCACGGGACGGCGCCGCCGTGCCGCGCCATGATCGTGCCGACCAGCCGGGCGGACGCGCGCCCGGACCTGTCGTAGAGCGCGTCCGCGATCGCGCCGTACGACATCACCCGGCCCGGCGGGATCCGCTCGACAAGTGTGAGCACGGCCTCGACGTACTCCTCCGGTGTCATGGCACGCCACCATATGGGATCTGGGCCCGGCCCGGCGAGCGAGGGCGCGCAGAATGGGCGGGTGCGTGAAGCGGTAACCGAAGCGAAGCGGATCGTGGTCAAGGTCGGCTCGTCGTCGCTGACCACCGCCGCCGGTGGGATCGACGGGGAGCGGGTGTCGGCGCTTGTCGACGCGCTGGCGAAGCTGATCGAGGACGGCCGGGAGGTGGTGCTGGTCTCGTCCGGTGCGATCGCGGCCGGGCTCGCGCCGCTCGGCCTGCCCCGGCGACCGCGTGACCTGGCCACCCAGCAGGCGGCCGCGAGCGTGGGTCAGGGGCTGCTGATCGGGCATTACGCGACGAGTTTCGCCAGGTTCGGCCGGACGGTCGGGCAGGTGCTGCTCACCGCGGACGACGTGACCCGCCGCGTGCACTACCGCAATGCGTACCGGACGCTCCGCAAGCTTCTTGATCTCCGGTCCGTGCCGATCGTGAACGAGAACGACACGGTCGCCACCGAGGAGATCCGCTTCGGCGACAACGACCGGCTGGCCGCGCTGGTCGCCGCGCTCGTCGAGGCGGACCTGCTGGTGCTGCTGTCGGACGTGGACGCCCTGTACACAGGCGACCCGGCCAAACCGGAGTCACGCCGGATCGAGGAGGTCCGCGGCGAGGCCGATCTGGCCGGCGTCACGATCGGAAAACCAGGCAAAGCCGGCGTGGGTACGGGTGGGATGGTCACCAAGGTGGAGGCCGCCCGGATCGCGACAGGCGCCGGCATCCCCGTGGTCCTGACCGCCGCGCCCCTCGCCTCGGCCGCGTTGGCGGGCGAGCCGGTCGGCACGTTCTTCCACCGTGACCTGCACAAACCGGCGGCCCGCCTGCACTGGCTGGCACACGCGACCGCCCCGCGCGGCAGGCTTCATCTGGACCCGGGCGCGGTCCAGGCGATCGTGGTGCGCCGCAAGTCGCTGCTCCCGGCCGGGATCACGGCGGTGGACGGCTCGTTCGCGGCAGGCGACCCGGTCGACCTGATCGACGCCGGCTCCGGTGTGTCGGTCGCCCGGGGGCTGGTCAACTACGACGCGGTGGAGCTGCCGGTGCTGCTCGGCCGCTCCACCTCCGATCTCGACCCCGAATTCCGACGCGAGGTCGTCCACCGCGACGACCTCGTGCTCCTCTAGCTGGTCGTCGCTCTGCTTATGGTCGTCGCTTCGCTCCTCCGGGCTCGACGCCACGGCCGAAGAAAGTCGGTCTCAGGCAGACGAAGAGCGTGTCTGACTGAGACCGACTTTCTTCGGTCGTCCGCGCCTCACGACGTGGTACAGATACGCGCGGGTCGGGGGGAACTTCCAAGAGCCTGTGTGGCTGCGTTTTGAGAAGGGGTCATCATGTCGAGCGTTATTGAGCAGGCGGGGCGGGCGCGGGGTGCGGCGTCGGCGCTGGCTACTGCGTCCCGGAAGAGCAAGGATGCGGCGCTTGTGGCGATGGCGGGGGCGCTTGTGGCGCGGGCCGGCGAGATCGTGGAGGCGAATGCGGCGGATGTGGCGGCGGGGCGGGCGGCCGGCCTGTCCGACGCGATCATCGATCGGCTGGCGCTGGACCCGGAGCGCGTCGCGGCGATGGCGGACGGGCTGCGGCAGATGGCCGGCCTGCCGGACCCGGTCGGCGAGGTGGTTCGCGGCTCCACGCTGCCGAACGGGCTCGAGTTGCGCCAGATCCGGGTGCCGTTCGGCGTGGTCGGCATCATCTACGAGGGCCGGCCGAACGTGACGGCGGACGCGGCCGGCATCTGCCTGAAGTCCGGCAACGCGGCGCTGCTGCGCGGTTCCGGCTCGGCCGCCCACTCGAACGCGGCGATCGTGGCCGTGCTGCGCGACGCGGTGGAGAGCCAGGGCCTGCCGGCGGACGCGGTGCAGCTGCTCGACTCCGCAACCCGCGATTCGGTGAAGGAGCTGATGCGGGCGCGCGGCCTGGTCGACGTGCTGATCCCACGCGGCGGCGCCTCGCTGATCAAGACGGTGGTGGAGGAGTCCACGGTCCCGGTGATCGAGACCGGCGTCGGCAACTGCCACGTCTACGTGGACAAGGACGCGGACCTGGCCAAGGCGCTTGCCGTCACGCTCAACTCGAAGACCCAGCGGCTCTCCACCTGCAACACGGCCGAGTCGCTGCTTGTGCACGCGGACGTGGCTGACGCGTTCCTGCCGTCCGTGCTTGCCGCGTTCGCCGAGGCGGGCGTGACGGTGCACGGCGACGCCGCCGTCCAGAAGTACGAGGGCGTCGTGGCGGCCACCGAGGAGGACTTCGCCACCGAGTATCTGTCCGCGGACATCTCGGTGGCAGTGGTCGACTCGCTTGACGCCGCGATCGCGCACATCGCCCGTTACTCCACGGGTCACACCGAGGCGATCGTGACCGACTCGGTGGTCGCGTCCCGTGAGTTCGTGGCGCGCGTCGACTCGGCCGCGATCATGGTGAACGCGTCCACCCGGTTCACGGACGGCGGCGAGTTCGGCTTCGGCGCGGAGATCGGCATCTCGACGCAGAAGTTGCACGCGCGCGGGCCGATGGGGCTGCCGGAGCTGACCTCGACGAAGTATGTCGTCACTGGGGACGCACACCTGCGAAGCTGATCTCATGTCACTCCACGCGCTGCCGGAGGAGGGCGTCCCGGCCGCGGAGATCCTGGCCGAGCTGGGTGCGCTCCGGGACGCCGACCTGCCCACCCACGGGGGCCGGCTCTTCGCCTACGTCTACGACCCAGCGGTCGAGGGCCTGGACGCGCTGACCGCGAGCGCGCACGCGCTGGCCGCGCACGTCAACGGCCTCGACCCGACCGCGTTCCCATCGCTGCTGGCGACGGAGAACGCGCTTGTCGGCGCGGCCGCGCAGCTGCTCGGCGGCGGGCCGGACACGGTCGGCACTGTCACCGGCGGCGGCACCGAGTCGCTGATCCTGGCCGTGAAGGCGGCCCGGGACGCACACCCGGAGATCACCGCGCCCCGGCTGGTGATCCCGGAGACCGCGCATGCGGCGTTCCTGAAGGCTGCTCATTACCTCAGGGTGGCGGTCGACCGGGTGCCGGTCGACCCGCGCACGCTCAAAGCGTCACCCAAAGCGATCAAGAGGACGATCACCCCGGAGACCGTGCTGGTCGCCTGCTCCGCGCCCTCCTACGCGCACGGCGTGATCGACCCGGTCGCGGAGATCGCGGAGATCGCGGCCGCGCAGGGAATCCGGTGCCACGTGGACGCCTGCTTCGGCGGCTGGACGCTGCCCTACCTGCGCCGGCTCGGCCTGCCGATCCCCGCGTTCGACCTCTCGGCCGACGGCGTCACGTCCATCTCGGTCGACCTGCACAAGTACGCCTACGCGCCGAAGGGCGTCTCCGTGCTGCTGCACGCGAACGCGGCGCTGCGCCGGCCGCAGTACTTCGCGTCCGCGGACTGGCCCGGCTACACGATGCTCAACCCCGGCCTCGCCTCCACCCGGTCCGGCGGCCCGATCGCGGCCGCCTACGCCACGCTGCGGCACCTTGGCGAGTCCGGCTACCGGCGGCTGGCGGCGCGCACGCTCGGTGCGGTCCGGGCGCTTGCCGAGGCGGTCCGGTCCACCGAGGGCCTGCGCCTGCTTGTCGAGCCGGAGACCACAGTCGTGTGCCTGATCGCGGACGACCCCGGCCTGGACGTGTTCGTGCTTGCGGACGAGCTGGCCGCACGCGGCTGGCACACCCAACCCCAGCTGGGGTACGGGGAGATCCCGCCGACCATCCACCTGACAGTGACCGCCGCGGTGGCCGCCACCGCCGCCGACTTCGCACCCGCGCTGGCCGAGGCGACAGCGGCCGCCCGCGCGCACGGCCCGGTCGTGCTCCCGGACGAGCTGATCGCGCTCGCCACCACGCTGACGCCGGAGGCGCTCACCCCGGAGCTGGTCGCGGGCCTGGCCGAGTCGCTTGGCGTGTCCGGTGGAGGAGTGCCCAGCGCGACAGTGAATGCGCTGCTTGACGTGGCGTCACCGCGACTCCGGGAACAGTTCCTGGTCGAATTCCTCAGCCTGCTTCAGCGCCCATCCGTACCCCCGCTGAATTGATCTTGTCTTTGTGATGTGTATTGCGCTTCCGCGTGGGAACCATGGCCCTGGGCAGCGGTTTTGCGCCCGCGTGTGAAGCTTCCACGGATGGGAGGAAAGCTCACAGAAAATCGCGCCGGTTAGAGGTAGCGCGGCCAGGGCACCCTGTGATTAGGCTAGCCTTAGTTGAGACATCGATTTGGGAGGACCGTCATGCCTGGACCCCGGCGCACGCCCCAGGCGCGGACCGCGACAGTGCTCCGCACCGAGCGGATCACCCCGCACATGATCCGTGTCTGGCTGACCGGCGACGCGCTCGCCGGCTTCGGGGCGGGCGAGTTCTCCGACCACTATGTGAAGCTCTGCTTCCCGCAGGCCGGCGTCGACTACCCGGACCCGCTCGACATGGGTGCGATCCGGCAGACCATGCCCCGCGAGCTGTGGCCCCGCGTGCGCACCTACACGGTTCGCTCCTGGGACCCGGCCACGCTGGAGCTGGCGATCGACTTCGTGCACCACGGCGACGAGGGCATCGCGGGCCCGTGGGCCGACGCGGCCAAGCCCGGCGACCAGCTGACCATGCAGGGCCCCGGCGGTGCCTACCTGCCCGACCCAGCCGCCGGCTGGCACCTGATGATCGGCGACGAGAGCGCCCTGCCGGCCATCGGCGCGTCGCTTGAGCGGCTCCCGCTCGGCGCCCAGGCCCGGGTGTTCATCGAGGTCAGCGGCGCGGAAGAGGAGCAGAAGCTGACCACGGACGGGCTCGCCGAGATCGTCTGGATCCACCGCGGCGGCGCCGTGGTCGGCGAGAAGCTGGTCGAGGCCGTGCGCGCGGCCGTCCCGGCGTTCCCGGCCGGCGAGTTGCAGGCGTTCGTGCACGGCGAGGCGACATTCGTGAAGGACCTCCGGCGACTGCTCAAACTGGAGCTCGGCGTGCCGATGGAGCGTCTTTCCATCTCCGGCTACTGGCGTCGCGGCGCGGACGAGGACGGCTGGCAGTCCTCCAAGGCGGAGTGGAACCGGCGCGTCGAGGAGGAGGAAGCGGCGGTCGCCGCGGGCTAGAGTACGGACTGTGTCCGGACTGCCACAGATTCTCGGCGAGCCCATCAAGTTCGTGCTGAACTGGGGGCGGCGCTACTCACTCTGGGTGTTCAACTTCGGCCTGGCCTGCTGCGCCATCGAGTTCATCGCGGCAAGCATGGGCCGGCACGACTTCATGCGCCTCGGCGTCATCCCGTTCGCGCACAGCCCGCGGCAGGCCGACCTGATGGTCGTTTCCGGCACTGTCACGGACAAGATGGCGCCGGCGATCAAGCGGCTCTACGACCAGATGCCGGAGCCGAAGTACGTGATCTCGTTCGGCTCCTGCTCCAACTGCGGCGGGCCGTACTGGGACTCGTACTCCGTCACCAAGGGCGTCGACCAGCTCATCCCGGTCGACGTCTACGTCCCCGGGTGTCCGCCCCGGCCCGAGGCGCTGCTGCACGCGATCCTCCGCCTGCAGGAGAAGATCGCGGCCGAGGAGTCCGGCATCGGCGGGGTGTCCCGCCCCGATCCACGCGCGCTCACCGCCCCGATCGTGCGGCCTCCGGCCCAATAATCGCCCTTACAGCTTGTAGTTGGCGCGGCCGCACTAGCCTCGCGAGCATGGGAAGTGAGCAGCGTGCGAGCCTGATCGTCGACGTTCTGATGCGCGAGTTCGGCGAGTTGATCGCCATCGACCCGGCCGCGTTCCGGCGCAAGTACCGGAAGATGGCCGCTTCGCCGTTCGCGTTCTACCGGGGCAGTGCCTCGCTCTTCTACGCGGACCTGACCGGCGACTTCGCGGACGATCGATTCCTCAACGAGCGGACCAGCCGGGTGTGGATCCACGGTGACCTGCACGCGGAGAACTTCGGCACGTACATGAACTCGTCCGGTGAGCTGGTCTTCAACGTCAACGACTTCGACGAGGCGTACGTGGGCCCGTTCTCCTGGGACCTCAAGCGCTTCTCCGCAAGCGTCGCCCTCCTCGGGTACGCCAAGGCGCTCTCCGACGACGTGATCGGCGACCTGGTCACGGTGTTCGCCAAGGCGTACCTGACCGAGCTGCGGGCGATCGCGCACGGCGGCGACGACGCGATCGGCTCGATCACGCTGTCGAACGCGACAGGCGTGCTGCTCAAGGTGCTCCAGCAGGCCCGGCTCAACACGCGCGTCGACCTGCTTGCGGAGCAGACCACGATCGACAACTACGAGCGGCGGTTCACGATCGCGGACGGCGTCTACGAGGTCGACGACGCGGTGCGCGCGACTGTGGAGGACGCGTTCCAGGGGTACCTGCGCACTCTGCCGAAGAAGCCCACGGTCGAGCAGCACATCAAGGACATCGTGTTGCGTAAGGGCGTGGGCATCGGGTCGGCGGGGCTGCCGTCGTACAACATCCTGCTTGAGGGCCACACCCAGGCGCTGGAGAACGACGTCATCATCTACATGAAGCAGGCGCAGGTCCCGGCCGTCGCACGGCATGTCGGCGACGAGTCCGTGCGCGGCTACTTCACGCACCAGGGGCACCGGACCTCCGAGTCGCAGCGCGCGCTCCAGGCGCACGCGGACCCGTGGCTTGGCTACACCGAGATCGGCGGCGTGGGCCAGCTGGTCGCGGAGGTCTCGCCGTACGCCGCGGACCTGGACTGGTCGGACGTCAACGAGCACGACGAGCTGACCGGCGTGGTCGCGGACCTGGGCCGGGCGGTGGCGCGCATGCACTCGGTCGCGGACGACGAGTCCGCCCACGACCTGGTCGACTACTCCACCGAGGAGTCGATCGTGGAGGTAGCGGACCGGGATGAGGCAGGCTTCATCCGCCACCTTGTCGAGTTCGCCCACACGTACGGCGACCGGGCCCGCGAGGACCACAAGGAGTTCGTCGACCTGTTCCGGAACGGCAAACTGCCGGGGCTCTAGAACTCCACGATCACCTTGACCTCGTTCTCGTGGTGGCCGTAGGCGTCCTCGAACGACGCCAGCGGCACCCGCTCGGTGATCAATCCCTCCAGCCAGGAACGGTCGGCGCGGGCGAGCGCGTCGGCCGCCGCCTCCCAGTGCCGCCGGTTCGCGTTGACGCTGCCGAACACGACGTTGTTCTCCAGGACCAGCTCCCGGTTGAGCGCGCCCGCGTCGACCTGGTGCTTGCGCCCGGCACCGGAGACGCCGGTCAGGCAGGCCATCCCGTTCGGGCCAACCGCGGCCATCACGTCAAGCACGATCGACGGCACCGCGGTGCACTCGATGATCACGTCGGGCTCGAAGCCGATCTCGCTCACCGGCTCCGGGTGGTACGTCGCGCCCAGCGCCCGGACCAGCCCCGGCTTCGGCCCGTCCGTGTTGTGGTCGAGCACGTGCACGTCCAGGTCGCGCTGGGTGCCGAGCAGCGCGGCAAGCAGCCCGATCGGCCCGGCGCCGGTGACGAGCACGGTCTCCGGCCGCCAGACGGACCGCGCGCCGATCCGCTCGATGTGCTCCCACGCCTTGGCGAGCACACTTGCCGGCTCCAGCAGCACGCCGGCCAGCCCGAGCGCGGGATCGAGCCGCACCGCGAAGCCGGGTTCGAGGCGGTACCGCTCGCGGGCGAAGCCGTGCCGCCCCTTGATCCCGTGCTCGGTGTAGCCGCCGTTGCGGCACATGTCCCACTCGCCGGCCGCGCAGTTCGGGCAGGGCTCGGGGTCGGGGTGGCGGACGATGCCGGCCACCAGGTCCCCGGCCGCGAACGTGCCGGTCGGATCCTCAAGCACCCGGCCCAGCGACTCGTGGCCGATGACAAGGATGTCGTTGTCGGGGGCTTCGCCGTATTCACCGGCGATGATCTCCCGGTCGGTGCCGCAGACGCCGACCGCGATCGCCTCGACAAGCACCTCACCGTCGCCTTCGGCTGGCTCGGGCAGGTCGTCGGCGAGCCGCAGTGAGTCGGCGGCGCCGGGCGTGATCGTGAGTCCGCGCATGGTGTGCCTAGTTCCCCGCCCGGGGGCGGTATATTCTTTGACTAAGGCAAAGACTTTGTGGGTACGCATGGGAGGCGCTCGCCATGAACGACATCGACAGCGTCCGCGCGTTCAACAGGTTCTATACGAACCTGGTCGGCGCGCTGCAGGACGAGCACCTGCGCACGCCGTACACGCTTACCGAGGCGCGGGTGCTCTACGAGCTGGCCGCCGCGCCCGGGCGGGACCTGCGCGACCTGCGCCGCGTGCTCGACCTCGACCCCGGCTACCTGACCCGGATCATGGCCAGGTTCGCCGGCGACGGGCTGGTGGTGCAGACCCGGTCGGAGAGTGACGGGCGCCGGCGGACGGCCGCGCTCACCGAGGCCGGGCGGGTCGCCGCCGCCACGCTCGACACGCGCGCGACGGAGTCGATCGGCGCGCTGCTGGCCCGGCTCTCTCCCACCGACCGCACCCGGCTCACCGGCGCGATGCGCACGATCATGGGTCTGCTGTCCGGTGAAGGGCCGGGGACCGTGCTGCTCCGTGCTCCGCTGCCCGGCGAACTCGGCTGGATCGTGCAACGGCACGGCGCGGTCTACGCGGCCGAGCACGACTTCGACGGCACGTTCGAAGCGTGGGTCGCCCGGATCGTCGCGGACTACGCCACCGCCCACGACCCGGCGCGCGAGGCCGTCTGGATCGCTGAGGTGGACGGCACGCCGGCCGGGTCGATCATGTGCGTGCGGGACGACGACACCACGGCCAAGCTGCGCGTGCTGCTCGTCGAGGACTTCGCGCGCGGGCTCGGCATCGGCGGGCGGCTGGTCGCGGAGTGCGTGCGGTTCGCGCGGGACACCGGCTACACGCGGATGGTGCTCGGCACCTACAGCGCGATGGAGTCGGCCCGCCACCTCTACACGCGAGCGGGATTCATAATGGACGATGCCGTGCCGGTCCGGGCACACGGCCACGACCTCGTCGAAGAAACCTGGTCGATTGAGCTCTGACGCGTACCCCAGACATCTCTAGGATCTGTTCTTATGACGCCCGAAGAGGTCGGTACCCGCCTGATCAGCCAGCTCAGCGGCGACGATGCGGAGGCGTCGGTGTCCGCCGGGGGCGGTGCGTTCGCCCGGGCCACCGTGGACGTGCCGCCGGCGCGATGGTGGGCCGCTGCGCAGGCCGCGCGAGGGCAGGCCGGGCTGTCGTGCGACTTCTTCGACTGGCTCTCCGCGGTCGATGAGCTGGACGGCGGGTTCGCGGTCGTCATGCACCTGTGGTCGACGCGCCGCCGCGAGGGCGTGCTGATCCGCACCCGGGTGCCGCGGGAGACGCCGGAGCTGGAGTCGATCGTCGGTCTCTATCCGGGCGCGGCCTGGCACGAACGCGAGACGTTCGAGATGTTCGGGATCGGATTCGCCGGGCATGCGGATCTGAAGCCGCTGCTGCTGCCGCCGGAGTTCGAGGGGCATCCGCTGCGGAAGGACTTCGTGCTGGCGTCGCGGGTGGCGAAGCCGTGGCCCGGGGCGAAGGAGCCGGGCGAGGCGGCGGCCGGCGCGGGGAAGCGGGCGCCGATGCGGCCACCCGGGGTGCCGGATCCCAGCGAATGGGGGCCGCAGGCCGGACAGGTGCCGCCGTCGGCGCGTCCTCAGCGTGCGGGCAGGCCACCCCGTGCGGCATCAGATGTGCCCGGGACGATGCCGGTCCCCGAGCCGGCCGACGGGGACGGTGCCTGATGCCGCTCTGGCTGGAGTTGGTCGTCCGGATCGTCGCCGTCGTGGTCGCGTTCCTCACGCTGCCGCTCATCGTCGGCCAGGTCGAACACAAGGTCATGGCCCACATGCAGGGCAGACTCGGCCCCATGTACGCCGGCGCGTTCCACGGCTGGGCCCAGCTCGTCGCGGACGGCGTCAAATTCGTGCAGAAGGAGGACGTCACCCCGCGCGCCGCCGACCGCCAGGTCTTCAAGCTGGCCCCGATCGTCGCCCTGGTCCCGTACCTCCTGGTGCTCCTGGTCATCCCGCTCGGCCCCGGAGACAACCTGGTCGCACAGCCGCTCGACATCGGCCTGTTCTTCGTCCTCGCGGTCGTCGGCATCGGCGTGGTCGCCGTCCTGATGTCCGCCTGGTCCTCGGCGAACAAGTACTCCCTGCTCGGAGGCCTGCGCGGCGCCGCCCAACTGCTCGGTTACGAGCTGCCGCTGGTGCTGTCGGCCGCGTCGGTGGCGATGGCCGCGGGCACGCTGTCGCTGCCCGGCATCGTCGAGGCGTGGCGGCCGTGGTGGCTGATCTGGCAGGCGCCCGCGCTCACGGTCTTCTTCATCGCCGCGCTCGCCGAGATCCGCCGCCCCCCGTTCGACATGCCGATCGCCGACTCCGAGCTGGTCTTCGGCTACCTGACCGAATACACCGGCCTCCGCTTCGCCTTCTTCCTGCTTGCGGAGTACGTCGGCATCGTCGTCATCTCCGCCCTCACCGTGGTCCTCTTCCTCGGCGGCTGGCGCGGCCCTTTCGCCGACGACACTCTCGGCTGGCTCTGGACCCTCGGCAAGCTCTTCGCGGTCGCCTTCGTCATCATCTGGCTCCGCGTCTCCTACCCCCGCCTCCGCGAGGACCAGCTCCAACGCCTCTGCTGGCTGGTCCTGGTCCCGGCCGCACTGGCCCAACTCGTCCTGACGGCGGCAGTGCGGCTGGCGCTCTAGAAGAAGCGCGGCATGAGGCGGGAGATCGGAATGTCGATCTGCCAGGGCTCGGAGATCGTCATCTTCTCTGCGAACACGCCGGTCTCGTGGTAGCCCTCAATGAGGCTCAGCGAGTGGGTATGCACGACGATCTGCCCGTCTGCGATCTCCACGCGCCAGTAATAGGGAATACCGGCTTCGGCATAGAGATTCGGCTTCAGAACTCGGTCTATCGCCTGCGAACTCGGCGAGACGATCTCCACTGCGAGGATGACCTCGTGCGGTTCGTACATCCTGGATCGATGTTGCGCCGCGTCCGCGGTGACCACCAGCACGTCAGGGATGAAAGAGCGCCGAGAGCCCATGCGGATGTCGACTCCATGGGTGACGAACAGTTCGTCGGGGCAGTCCTCCTCCAACGCGACCATGAGGCGAGCCCCGATGACCTGGTGCGCGCTGCCCGGCGCGGGAGACACGTGAAGCACCCCATCAATCAACTCCCGGCGGACTCCGTCTTCAGGAAACCGTTCGAGATCGTCGACAGTCAGCCCACCGTCCTGAGCTGAAAAATCGTCACTGGGCGCGGCGGTCATGGCTCCTCCGTTCCGCGAGTTCGGGCCCAACCGTACCGGAAGATCTATTCAGAGTGTGCTCGCGTCGCGACGGTCGAGAGGGCAGGATGAGGCGCATGGCTGTGCCTGGCGAGGGGTTGGCGAAAGGGCTTGCCGTCACCCTCAAGACGATGACCCGCCGCTCGACGACGCAGCAGTTCCCGGACGTTCCTCCCGAGCTGCCACCCCGGTCGCGGGGGGTGATCGCGCTCCTGGAGGAGAACTGCACGGTCTGCATGCTGTGTGCGCGGGAGTGTCCTGACTGGTGCATCTACATCGACTCGCACAAGGAGGAGGTGGTGGTGCCGGGGGCGGCCCGGGCCCGGCAGCGGAACGTGCTGGACAAGTTCGACATCGACTTCTCGCTGTGCATGTACTGCGGGATCTGCATCGAGGTGTGCCCGTTCGACGCGCTGCACTGGACGCCGGAGTTCGAGTACGCCGAGTACGACCTGAAGGACCTGCTGCACGAGAAGGGCCGGCTCGGCGCGTGGATGGAGACGGTCCCGCCGCCGCCCGCGCACGACCCGAACGGCGAGCCGTCCAAGGAGGAGGCGACGGTCGCGAAGCAGGCCGGGGCGTGACCGGGGCCGACGTGCTGCTGCTCGCGCTTGGCGCGGTCGCGGTGGGCTCGGGCGCCCTCGTGGTGCTGACCGATCACCTGGTCCGGGCCGGCCTCTACCTGGTGGTCTGCCTGGGCGCGGTAGCCGGGCTCTACCTGGTGCTCGCGGCCGAGCTGGTCGCCTGGGTGCAGGTGCTGATCTACGTGGGCGCGGTCGTGGTGCTGCTCCTCTTCGCGGTGATGCTGACCCGCGCGCCGATCGGCCGTTCCGAGGATCTGAACCGGCCTGCCTGGCCGGCCGCGGTGATCGGCGGCGGCGCGGGCCTGGGGCTGGCCGCGCTGCTTGCGGACGCGTACCGCTGGACCCGGGTGGAACAACACGCCCCCGGCACTGCGGAACGGATCGGCGACGCGATCTTCCAGACCTGGGTGCTGCCGTTCGAGGTGCTGTCCATCCTGCTGCTCTCCGCGCTCGTCGGCGCGATCGTAGTGAGCCGGGGTCGCGCCTGATGCACCCCACCGTCCCGTACGTGATCGCCGCGCTCCTCTTTGGCCTCGGCGTCTTCGGGGTGCTCCGCCGCCGCAACGCGATCCTGCTGCTGATGGCCGTCGAGCTGATGCTCAACGCGGTGAACCTGATCCTGATCACCGCGGGGGCCGAACACGGCCAGGTCTTCGCGCTCTTCGTGATCGTGCTGGCCGCGGCCGAGGTCGGGGTGGGGCTGGCGCTGATCCTGCAGCTCTACCGCGTGAAGGCGTCGGTCGCGGTGGACGAGATCGACCTGGCGGAGAAGAACTGATGGCGCTTGTCACCTTCATGATCGCTGCCCCGCTGCTGGTCGGGCTGGGCGGCCTGCTGCTGCCGCCGACCCGGAAGGGCCGTCTTCCGGCCGCCGCGTTCGGCATCGCCGCTGCCGCGCTCGCGCTGCTCTGCGCGGTCACCCTGCTGGCCACCGTGCGCGAGCCGATCACCGCCTCCGCGGAGTGGATCAGCTTCGGCGACCTCACCGTGCGCCTCGGGTTGCGCGCGGATCTGACCGCGATCCAGGTGTCCGTGGCGGTGACAGCGGTGGCGCTGGCCGTGCAGATCTACTCGGTCGGGTACCTGCACCGCGACGAGCGGTACGCGCCCTACGCCGCCCAGGTCAGCCTGTTCACTGCCGCGATGCTGCTTGTGGTGACCGCGGACGACCTGATCCTGCTGCTGATCGGCTGGGAGGTGATGGGCGCCTGCTCGTACCTGCTGATCGGCCACGACCGCTCGCTCCCGGAGGCGCCCCGCGCGGCGGTGAAGGCGTTCCTTGTCACCCGGGTCGGCGACGTGGGCTTCCTGCTCGGCATCGCGTTCCTTGCGGCGCACGCCGGATCGTTCGCGATCGAGGAGGTCCTGGCCGGCACGTACCCCCCGTGGATCGCCCTTCTTCTGCTGGCCGGGGTCGCGGGCAAGAGCGCGCAGTTCCCGCTGCACACCTGGCTGCCGGACGCGATGGCCGGCCCGACGCCGGTCTCCGCGCTGATCCACGCCGCGACCATGGTGGCGTCCGGCATCTACCTGGTGGCCCTGCTCTACCCGGTGTTCGTGCAGTCGCCGCTCGCGCTGAGCGTGCTGGGCCTGGTCGCGGCCGTGACGCTGCTGCTCGGCGCGCTTGCCGCGACCGCGCAGGACGACATCAAACGCGTACTGGCCTGGTCGACCGTGTCGCAGATCGGCTACATGGCGGCCGCGCTGGCGATCGGCGCGCCCGGCGCCGCGATCTTCCACCTGCTCACCCACGCCGCGTTCAAGGCGCTGCTGTTCCTGGCCGCCGGCTGCGTGATCCACGCGGTCGGCAGCAACCAGATGTCCCGGATGGGCGGCCTGCGCCGCAACATGCCCGACGTCTTCTGGTGCACAGTGATCGGCCTGGGCGCGCTGGCCGGCCTGCCGCCGCTCTCCGGTTTCTGGAGCAAGGAGGGCGTGATCGCGGCCGCGGCCGAGGCGCGCGACGGACACGGGCAGGTGCCGGCCTGGATCGCGCTTGTCGTCTGGGTCGCCGCACTGCTCGGCGTGGCACTTACCGCCTGGTACTCGACGCGCCTGCTGCTGCGCGTCTTCTTCGGCCCGGTCCCGCCGGTCCGCGCCCACGAGCCCGAGGCGGCGGCGGACAAGCCGGCCCCGGTCGGTCCCGCGTTCGTCGGCAAGCCCACCTACCTGGAGCTGGAGGCCGCGCGAAAGGCGAAGGCGCTGGCCGAGGCGGCGGTCGCCGAGGAACCAGCGACCCCGTCGGAGCCCTCGCCGCCGCGCCCGCTCGACCCGCCCGCGCTGATGCACTGGCCGGTGATGGCGCTCGCGGTACCGAGCGCGCTGCTGGGCCTGGTGGCGCTGCTCCCGGACGCGCGCACCGACCTCGCGCTCGCCGCGCCGCACGTCTCGCTCTCGCTGATCCTGGCGCTCGCGCTGCTGGTCACGGGCGCGGCGTCCGCCTGGTGGCTCTGGCACCGACGCCCCGACTCCGATCCGGCGGGCGCGCTCGGCCGCCTCCGCCCCCTACTTGCCAATGCTTTCTACCTAGATCAAATTCAAGAGCTTTTGGTGGTACGCCCCGGGCGCGCGATCGCCGAAGCTGTGCGCGATCTCGACAGGTCGGTCGTGGACGGCGCGGTCGAGGGCGTCGGGCGCGGCGCGACCGGGCTCGGTGGCCTGCTGGCCCGCGCGCACCGTGCCCCGCTCCCGCGCGCGGCCACCGCGCTCCTGGCCGGCGCCGTGCTGATCGGCGTGGCGGCCGCGATCCTAGGTGGTGTGGCATGAGCGTCGACCTCTCTTCCGCGCTCCTCGTCGTCCTGCTCGCGCTACCGGCCTTCGGCGCGCTCGCCGTGGCCGCGATGCCGTCGTCGCTGGACCGGCAGGCACGCGTACTGGCCACGGTCGTGGCCGCGTGCACGCTTGTCGCGGCCGTACCGCTGCGGTGGGGCAGCGCGACGCCCGACGACGGTCCGTGGGCGCTTCTCGACCTCCCCTGGGTGCCCGCGCTCGATCTGCGCTTCCAGCTCGGGGTGGACGCGATCTCGTACCCCCTTGTGGTGTTGACCGCGCTCTTGACGCTTCTGTGCTGCGGCTACACGGTCTGGCGGGTGCCGCCGGGCGGGCCCGGGCGACTGCTGAGCGCGCTGCTGCTGGTGATCGAGGTCGGGATCCTCGGCACGTTCCTCGCGTTCGATCTGGTGCTCTTCTTCGTGTTCTTCGAGGTCGTGCTGCTCCCGATGTACGCGGTGATCGCGGTCTGGGGCGGCGCGCACCACGGCCCGGACTCGTCCAGCCGGGAACCGCAGCGCGCGGCCGCGCGGAAGTTCGCGCTCTACACGCTGTTCGGCTCGGTGCTGCTGCTGGTCGGCGTGCTGGTGCTGGTGACCGCGGCCGGAACGTCGTCGCTGCCCGGCTTCCCGGAGCTCGACCGCGGCACCCAGATCTTCGCGTTCACGCTGCTCCTGGTCGCGTTCGCGGTGAAGAGCCCGCTCTGGCCGCTGCACACCTGGCTGCCGGACGCGCACACCCAGGCGCCGACAGTGGGCAGCGTGATCCTGGCCGGCGTGCTGCTGAAAATGGGCACCTACGGGCTGGTCCGGGTCGGTCTCGGCGCCGCGCCGCAGGGGATGGAGGCGCTCGCCGGCATGCTCGGCGTGCTGGCGGTCGCCGCGATCATCATCGGATCGCTCGTCTGCCTGGCCCAGACCGAGCTGAAACGGCTGATCGCCTACTCCTCCGTCGGGCACATGGGCTTCGTCCTGCTCGGTATCGCCACGCTCACCGGCGCCGGGATCCAGGCCGCGCTGATCGGCAACATCGCGCACGGCGTCCTCACCGGCCTGCTGTTCTTCCTGGCCGGCGCCGTCAAGGACCGCACGCACACCGGCAGCCTTGACGAGCTCGGCGGCCTGCGGGAGAACGCGCCCCGGCTGGCCGGCCTGCTCGGCTTCGTGGCGATCGCATCGCTCGGACTGCCGGGCCTGGCCGGATTCTGGGGCGAGGCGTTCGCGGTGATCGCCTCCGTACGCCGGGGCGGCGGACTGTGGATCACGCTGGGTGTGCTGGCCGCGTTCGGGGGCGCGCTGACCGCCGCCTATCTGCTCCGGCTGCTGCGGCGGGTCACGCACGGTCCGGCCAGCCCGGCGGTGTCGCTGCTGATCCCGTCCTGGTCGGTCGCGGGCGCACTCTCCGCCGCGGTCTCCGCTTCGGCGGCCGCTCCCGCTTCGACGCCCGCTCCTGCTTCGGCGGCTGCCCCCGGTTCGGCGGCCGCTCCCGGCGATGAGCCACCGGTCGTGACCGGCCTGCCGGAGCGACTCGCCCCCGGCTGGCCGACCCCGGCCGAGCTGCTTGCCTGGTCACCGCTGGTGATCCTGGCGCTGGCGCTGGGCGTGTGGCCCGCGCTTGTGCTCTCCGGCACCGACACACCGATCAACAACCTCCTGGAGCTGGTGCGGCCGTGATCATCGGACGATCTCGTGATGGCGGTGCGGCTGTGCTGGTCGGCCGGTTTTTCAAGGTGGCACGGCCGGGCGTTTTCCCGATGGGGGTGCGGCCGTGATGATCGGGCGGATTGGGGCTCGGCCCGAGGCGGGACGCCGGTGATCATCGACCAGACGGCGCTGCTTCCGGCCTATGCCGCTGCCGTGGCCGCCGTGCTCGTGCTGCTCACCGACCTGTTCGCCGGGCCGCGCGCGGTGATCGCCGCCACCGCCGCCGGCGCGGTGCTGACCGCGGGTGCCGCCGTGCTCGTCGGCGTGGGTCCGGACCGCCTGTCGTTCTGCGCCGGTGACGCCTGCTCCTACCTGGCGACCGACCGGGCCGCGCTGATCGGCGTGCTGTTCGCGCTGCTCGCGCTGGCCGTGCTGGCGCTGTCCGCGCCGATGCTTCGCGCGGGCGCGGTACCGGCCGGCGAGTACTGCTTCCTGCTCGCCTGCTCGATGACCGGCGGCGTGGTGCTCGGTGCGGCCGGCGACCTGATCACGCTGATCGTGGCGCTTGAGACACTCACGCTGCCGCTCTACCTGCTCGTCGGACTGCGTCGCGTCGCCTCGCCTCGGGCGGTCTTCACAGGCGTCGGCGCGCCGGTCTTCCCGGAGCCGCCGGTCGAGGACGGCGACGTCCGGCTGCACGCGGAGCAGGACGTGGCGGCCGAGCAACTGCGGATGGAACGTACCGGTGCCGAGTCCGCGGTCACGTTCTTCGTGGTCAGCGTGGTGGCAACCTCGGTGACGCTGCTCGGGGCCGCACTGCTCTACGCCGCCACCGGAGCGCTCCACCTGTCCGCGCTGGCAGCCGCGATCACCGCCGGCCCATCTGCCGGTGCCGGCGCGCCCGGCGGCCCCGCGCCGCTGATCGGGGTGGGGTGCGCGCTGCTTGTGGGCGGGCTCGCGTTCAAGGTCGCGGCCGTACCGTTCCACGCGTGGGCGCCGGCCACCTACGACGGCGCGCCGCTGCCGGTCGCCGCCTACCTCTCCACCGCGTCCAAGCTCGGCGGCGTGGTCGCGCTCCTCGCGGTCGTGCACCACGTGCTGCCCGTCGCGGAGACCGGTCCGGTGCTGGCCGTGCTCGCGGTACTGACAATGACGGTCGGGAACGTGGTGGCACTGCGGCAGACCCGTACCGTGCGGCTGCTGGCCTGGTCGTCGGTGGCCCAGGCCGGCTACATCCTGGCACCGCTCGGCGCGTCCGCGCTTGGCTCACCGCCGCAGGACCCGCTGGTGGCCGCCACGCTCGCCTACGCCGCCTTCTTCGTGCTGCTTGAGCTGGCCGCGTTCGCCGCGGTGGTGGCCCTGCGCCCGGCCGCGGCGGACGGCGGCGACCTGGCCGACTACCGGGGCGTGGCACGGCGGGCGCCCTGGGTCGGCGGCATGCTTGCCTTCGCGCTGATCGGCCTGGCCGGCCTGCCACCCGCGCTGGCCGGCCTGTTCGCGAAGGTGACAGTGGTCCGCGCGCTTGTCGACGGCGGCGCGAGCTGGCTGGCGTTGATCGTGGCCCTGAACGCGGTGATCGGCCTGGCGTACTACGTGCGCGTCGCCGCCCTGCTCTACGGCACACCGACCCGGGACGGTTCCGCCGGCACCGGCTGGACCCACGTGCCCTGGCCGGTCGGCGCGGTACTTGTGGTGACGACCGTCCTCGCGGTGACCCTCGGCTTCGCACCGGAGCCGTTGCTGCGGCTGACCGCACTGTAGGCACGACACGCCGTTCTACCTGGCAGCGGGACCGTGGCGGCGTGGTTCTGTGGCGCATAGTCCAGCGGTGGCGTTCGGCCCGGCGGCCCGAACCTGCGGCGGCCCGAACCTGCGGCGGCCCGGCCCTGCTGCAGGCCGTGGCGGGTGTGGACCCGCTGTAGGTCGTACCCCGCCGCACGCCCGGACTTCGCGGTCGGCCGCAGGACCGACCTGGGCGTGCGACTGAGGTCGGTGGCAGCGGTCCGTCGCACGTGGCCTGAGTACCTGCCGCCTGCTGTGGCCCGGCCGGTAACGGACCGTGTGGGTTTTCGGTGACCAACCGCGGCGCGTGCAGGGAGGCCCCCTGGGGGCCGACCGGTGCCCGCGGGAGCGTGCGGGCAGTTAGTGCGGCGGGTGTGGGTAGATCCGGCTCTTGATCTTCTGGTTTCTCAGCCTTTGCTGATTGGCCGCTCAGCAATGTCACAGGTGCCCGCGGATGATTCGAGGAAGGGAGCGTGTTTCACCTTCTGTGGGCCGAGAGCTCACTCGATGAAGGAGTCACCGTGCACAGCCACCACAACGGTCTCAAGACGGCCGCCCTTCTGGGCCTGCTCACGGCCATGATCCTGGGCGTGGGGTACTGGTTCGGAGGCAGCGCCGGACTTGTCGTCGCCGTCCTTCTCTCGCTCGGGATGAACGCGGCAGGTTACTTCTGGAGCGACCGGATCGCACTCCGCTCGATGAACGCGCAGCCGGTCGGCGAGGCCGAGTTCCCGGCGCTCTACCGGATGGTCCGGGAGCTGTCCGCGGAGGCGGGCCAGCCGATGCCGCGGCTCTACGTCAGCCCGGCCCTGCAGCCGAACGCGTTCGCCACCGGCCGCGACCCGCAGCACGCCGCCGTGGCCGTCACCGCCGGCATCACCAGGCTGCTCGACTACCGTGAGTTGCGCGCCGTGATCGGCCACGAACTGTCCCACGTCTACAACCGCGACATCCTGATCTCCAGCGTTGCGGCCGGGCTCGCCGGAATCATCACGATGCTTGCGAACCTAGCGCTCTTCGTCCCGCTCGGCGGCGGCGATGACGACGATGCGCCGAACCCCGCGGTGCTGCTGTTCATGCTGATCCTGGGCCCGATCGCGGCGAGCGTGGTGCAGCTCGCGATCAGCCGCAACCGCGAGTTCGAGGCGGACGCCTCCGGAGCGCGACTCACCGGCGACCCGCTGGCACTTGCCGAGGCGCTCCGCAAGATCTCCTACGGCGCGCAGCGCCTGCCGCTCCCGGCGGACGCGAAGGTGGCGTCGTCGGCGCACCTGATGATCGCGAACCCGCTGAGCGGTGGCGGCCTGTCCGCGCTCTTCTCCACACACCCGCCGATGGAGGAGCGGGTGCGGCGGCTGCGGGAGATGGCCGCGCAGTCCTACTGAGGCCTTCCTCGCGCGGCCCCCGCCATCCCCGTGGCGGGGGCCGCCTCACGCGAGGAAGCCTCAGCGGTAGTTCGTGAACTGCAGCGCCACGCCGAAGTCCTCGCCCTTCAGCAGCGTGATCACCGCCTGCAGGTCGTCCCGCTTCTTGCCGGTCACCCGCAGCGAGTCACCCTGGATCTGCGCCTGCACGCCCTTCGGCCCCTCATCGCGGATCTTCTTGCTGATCTGCTTGGCCTTGTCCGTCTCGATGCCCTGAATGATCTTGCAGTCGATCTTGTGCGTCTTGCCCGACTGGCGGGGCTCACCGGCCTCCAGCGCCTTCAGCGAGATGTTCCGCTTGATCAGCTTCTCCTTGAAGACCTCCAGGGCCGCACTCACCCGGTCCTCGGTCTCCGCCGTGAGCGTGACGCCCTCCTCGCCGGCCCAGGCGATCTCCGCCCCCGTGCCCCGGAAGTCGAACCGCGTACCCAGCTCCTTCTCGGTCTGGTGGAGCGCGTTGTCCACCTCCTGGTGCTCAACCTTGCTGACGATGTCGAACGACGGGTTGGCTGCCATGCCTCTGCTCCTGCTGTTCCTGCTGGGACGTATGAAGATGTCTCGGTCGGGCCCGTCTCCGGCCCCGCCCACCTGCCGACCGTACCCGGTTGCAGACCCCCCGAGGACTACCGTTATTCTGGCTTCCGCCAGCGCGTCACCACGCGGTGGTACGCCTTGGCGGGTTGCCCGAGCGGCCAATGGGAGCGGACTGTAAATCCGTCGCGAAAGCTACAGAGGTTCGAATCCTCTACCCGCCACCAGGCAGAAGAAAGGCCCCCGATCAGCGGAAACGCCGATCGGGGGCCTTTCTCGTTAAATCCCGCCGAGACCAGCCGAGTCCGGCCGTCTACAGCCGGTTGTGGCCACATGGTGGGCAGTCCTCTGCGTCTTCGCCAAGTGCATCGACGGCGGCGAAGACAGCCTGAACGACCGGATTGGGGGTGGGCTCGGAAAGCCTGTTGAGGTGCAGCGGCGACTCAGCGCCTACCAGGAATTCAGCCGTGAAGTGTGGGCTGTCAGTACATCAATCCAGGCGGTCCGGGCGTTGGCGCCCGTTTCGCGGAATCGTCTTGGGGGTGTCGCGTGGCACCCGATGATGGTTCGCAGCGTCGAGGGTGCCGGGCATGCGAATGGCAGACTCTTAGGGGCTTATGACCTCGTTCGCCTGGTCGGACCTCTGAAGGTCGTTGAAGCGGCCTCCACGGTGTGCACTGCTGTGGCTGAGCTGTCCGCCGTCCTGCAAGGGCCGGAAGCCCGGTTCTCGTCAGCGATGGAGGAAGTGGGAGCCGCCCAACGCGACTTCCTCTTCGCCTGCCGCGTCGACTTGGGCTACGACGCGGACCCTGAAGCTCCCGCTGTAACGATGAGTCCGAAGAGTTGGGGCCGTCGCGCCAAGTTCTGGTGGAGCGGCCACCAAGGCACGCCGCTCAGGCCCGAGGCCGATCCGAGGCAGATTGAAGGCAAGAGGGGCCGGGATGTTGACGGCTGAGGCCTTGGCCCGCGTTCGGCTGGTGCGATTCTTCGTCTGGCCTGCGTATCGTGGACGGCGAGATGTCCAGCCGAGCGGGTGGAGGTGTGACCGCGATGAGTGTAGCTGTCATCGGGCACGTCGGTCCCTGGAGTGAGATCGAGTACCTGGCCCTCGGCGAGACACTAGATCGAATCGAATTGATCGATGGGAGTCTGTTGGTGAGCCCGGCCCCGAGCAAGCGCCACCAGCACATCTCCCGTCGTCTCGCTGCCGCGTTGGAAGATGCCGCGGCCCCTGCGGACCTCTGGGTCTTCGAGGCTGTCAACCTCCGTCTGCGCAGCGACCGAATCGTCATTCCGGACCTGGTGGTCGCGGACACGGACGACGAGGGCGTGGTGGTGGAGGCCGGCGAGACGATCCTGGTCGGCGAGGTGGTCTCACCCGGCAATGCCGCCGCCGATCGTCTGGTCAAGATGCAGCTGTACGCCGCTGCTGGTATCTGCTGGTACCTCCTGGTCGAACAGGCGCAGGATGACGTGGTGTTGCGCCTGCTCCGGCTGGACGGCGAGCACTACGTCGAGCACGTGGTTGCGAAGCATGGTGAGACCCTTACGACGAGCGAGCCGTTCGCCATGGCGATCGATACGAGCACGCTGCTGTCTCGCACCCGGCGATAGCTCGGTAACGCGCGCCGGACGGGCGCCGCAGGCGTAGACCAGCAGCGGGCACATCATGGGCGCGTTGGTCAGCAGGACCCATGCCTCGGGCGAAGCCCCAGGTAGGCGGCTCGCGCAGAAGGCATCCGGGATGCCCTGTAAATCCGTCGCGAAAGCTACAGAGGTTCGAATCCTCTACCGAGGCGATGCATCAAGACATCGATCCCGATCAGGACGCGACTCCCTTCTTGCGAGACAGCGTCGCCAGTTTTGGACACGGGTTCAACCTGAGGTCAGACGAGCCTCAGCGTGATGGCTAGCGGGCTTCCGTCGCGGGTCTCGGAGGCCAAAGCCGCTTCAATAAGCCGCCGTGCTGTTTTCTCTTCGCCCGTAAATGCATGAGGCATAGATCTTTAGCAATGCGTAGACGCTGTGCCCGGCCCACTCCGCGACCAGAGTTGCGGGAACGGCAGCGTTAAGCCACAGAGACACACAAGCGTGTCGGAGCTGGTAAGGAACCCGCGCAAGCGGCGATCGAAGCTGAGCAGGCGTCATGGCCGCTTCCCGCGCCTTCCGAAACACTGTCGTGTAGGTGTTGTTCGGGATGGGCTGTCCGGCGGTAGGAACGGATCGGCCACCGCTTCCACGCCGAGTCACGAATATCCGCCCGCTGGTCGAGGGCGGGTACTCCTTGATGTGGGTTTCCAGGAGAGTGCAGAGCACCGGGGCAGCAGGTACGTCGCGGGTTGCGCTGGCGGCCTGGTGCTTGAGCCCACGGTGCGCCGCGCTTCCGTACTGAGCACCCCAGTCCTTCCCGACCGCCACGATCGAGCCCGTCAGGTGCGGCGTGCCCCACCCGCCCTTCTTCTTCGTCCGCTCGTACTCGTCGTCTCGTAGCGCCAGCACCTCTTCCGGCCGGAGCGCCGCGTAGTACATGCAGCTGAAGAAGGCCTCCAACTCCGGCGCGATCTTTGGGACCTCGGCGAGTAGACGGCGTGCCTGCTCCGGGTTGACTACGCTCCTGCGGTCAACCTGGTCGGAGTTCTTCGGTGCTGTCCAGCTCACCAGGGTGAGCGGGTGAAAGTCGAGCAACCGCAACTCCACCGCATATTTCAGGCAGCCCGAGAACACCGCGCGCTTCCGGTTGACCATGGCCGGCGCGGCGGCGCGGCCGTCCATCCGCAACGCCAACGTGTCGAGCACCTTGCGGACGAGCGCCGCGTCCGTGAGCGCGTTGGAATCGACGGTGTGCGACTCCAGCCACCGCACGGCCGACGCCAGGTGCTCTGGCGGCGGACCGGCATCCCGGCGGGCCTTGTTGAAGGCTCCAGCCGTAGAGCTCGGCCCGGATCTCTTTGTCGGTCGGTACGCCCCGAACAGCGCGGGTGTGACGGTGGCCATCGTCTCGGCGATCCCGATCCGGTGCTTCGCGGATGACTGCGCCCACTTCACGTCCACGAACGCGATCGCGTGCGCGTACCAGGAGCGGGTATTGAGCGCCCTCGCCATGGGCTCCGGCAGGCCGGTCTTCTCGTCGAACGCCACGCCCTCCCGCTGGGTAACCACCAGCTTCGAGCGGAAGCTCTCCGCGAGCGCCCGGGTGGCGAACGTGTCCCGGTGCGGCTTGCCCGCGACCTTACAACCGAGTACGTGAATCCCTTGCTGACCGTGTTCTTGAGGATGGAGTGGATGCGTGCGTCGTAGCTGCTCAAAGGGTGTTGTCCTCGTGGGCGGTGATCCAGGCGTCGAGATCGCGGCGGCGGATGCGGAGACTTCCGTTCGGGTACTTGATCGTTTTGGGTGCCTTTCCGATCGCCTTCCAGCGGAAGAAGGTCGACTTGGGGACGCCGAGTTCGGCGAGCACTTCGGCGAGGGTGAGCAGGGCGTTCGGGCGGGGCATCTCTGGGGCGGTCATCGGCCGGTGTCCTTCCGTGGCGTGGTGCATGGTTCTGGCTCTAGGGCATGGCGGGAGCAGGTGTCAGGGCGACGCGCGGGCGGGTCGCGGGCAGTTCGGCAGCCCTCGGGCGGGGCCGAATCGGTCGTGACAGAACTGACAGAACCTCTGGCGGGATGGGGTTGTGTCAGTTCTGTCAGTTCTGTCACCGGCATCAGGCGGACCGCCGGGCGTCGGTGATCGACCGGACCTCGGCGGTCGGCCGGTGCACGTCGGGGTTGACGAGATATTTCGGCGACGGTGGCCGGCCACCGGTCCTCGGCCGCGCGGGCGGGTCGATCTGCCGGATGTAGCCGTACGCATCGAGGACGGACAGCACCGGGTCGAGGTCGGCGACGGCCTTGATCGTGGCCGAACGGCTGCATCTACTACGCCGCACCCGCCCTGGCGAGGCCGCGAACCTCGGCCGTGCCGACTGCACCCTCTCGGCCCGCTGTCGCACCTGCGGCACCGAGGTGTTCCGGTATCGCCTGCCATCTCTGGTCGCCCACGTCCCACGTGGGCGTCACTATCCGCCCGGCTTTGGGAGGAACTGCAGGCTAAGAGCGTCTGTGGCTGAGCTGACGCCCGACGCCTGACGAGAGCGCCTGGGGCTGAGCTGACGCCCTGATGAAGAGCGTGTGGGGGCAGATGTGGCTTGCGACGCGCGTGGGGGTTGCGGTTTCCCAAGCGGCGGCGGGGCTGGAGCCCGCGGGAGCGTGCGGGCCGCACCACGGCGAAAGCGGGAAGATCCAGATCTTGATCTGCTTGTGGAAGTTTCTCCCGACCCGCGCGGTTGGTGACCGCCCACGTGAGACGCGGGCGACCAGAGACGATGGGCGACCTTCAGACACGCTCTTCGTCTGAAGATCGCCCGTCGCCGCCGGGAGTGGCGGCGAGCCCGGAGGAGCGAAGCGACGACCATCAGCCCAGAGTCAGAACAACGCGCGGAGGGTGAGGAGGGTGGTGTGGACGTCGAAGGCGTTGCCGTCGTCGCTGGGCCAGCCGCCGTCGGTGCGCTGTGTTTCGGAGAGGCGGAGGCGGGCGGCCTGCGGGAGGTGGTCGTCGTCGGGGACGCCGGCGCGGCGCAGCGTGGCGGCGAGGGAGGCGGTGTCGCCGGGGCTGAGTTTGGGGAGGCGGTCGGCCAGGACTAGTTGCATTCTGGCGGACTCGTAGAACAGTTCCTGGCGGTAGAGGACGGCGGCGCCGAACCAGCCGGCGATCAGGAAGGACGGCCAGGTGCCGTCGGGGCGCAGTGCGCCGGCGATGGCCCGGGCCGCGGATCGTGCGACGCCGGCGTAGACGCCGCCGTGCCGGGGGTCGTCGTGGCCGGACTCGGCGGAGGACCGGGCGCCGCCGACGGTCAGCCAGTAGGAGGCGAGCGCCGTCAGGTAGAGGCGGGCCTCCGGGTCGCCGGGGCGGGCCCAGGGTGGCGCGTCGTGCGCGTAGGAGGCGTCTTCCTCCCAGGTGCCGTCCGGCCGCTGGCGGCCGGCCAGCCAGTCGAGCGCCTTCCGGGCGGCGGGACGGGCGAGCGCGCCAAGGTCGTCCAGTTCGGCGAGGCGGAAGCAGGTGGCGTCGATCGATGCGATCTCGCCGCCCCAGGTGGCGGGCCAGCCGCCGTCGGGGGCCTGGCCCATCTCGGTGCGGGCGATCGCGTCCGCGGGCGCGGGCGCGGCGGTGCGCAGGTAGGAGAGCCGGGCTCGATCCACCTGATCGCCCCGCGCGACCACGAAGCCTATCGCCGCATCTATGTCGACCACCGCGCAAGGCTACCGCCGGAGTGGGGGATTCGCTCTCGTCGTGTCAGCCAGAGGGCACCATCCGTGAGGGGGATCTCGTCTTCACGAAAAGCGAAATGCCCGCCTCCGGCAGGAAGCGGGCATTCGGTACGGCGCGGTATCCGGGTTGCTCAGTACTCGGGCAGGGACGGGTCGATGTTCTTGACCCAGGAGACCACGCCGCCCTGCACGTGGACCGCGTCCTTGAAGCCGGCGGCCTTGAGCGCGGCAAGCGCCTCGGCCGAGCGCACGCCGGACTTGCAGTGCAGCACGATCTGCTTGTCCTGCGGCAGCGACGCGAGCGCCTCGCCGTTCAGGATGTCGCCCTTCGGGATCAGCCGGGAGCCGGGGATGCGGACGATCTCGTACTCCGCGGGCTCACGCACGTCGACCAGGAGGAAGTCCTTGCCGGCGTCCTGCCACTCCTTCAGCTCGTACACGGTGATCGTGGAGCCGAGGGCGGCCTCCTGCGCCTCGTCGGAGACCGCGCCGCAGAAGTCGTCGTAGTCGATGAGGCCGGTGATCGGCTCCGCGTTCGGATCCTTGCGGATCTTGATGGTGCGGTACGACATCTCGAGCGCGTCGTAGACCATCAGGCGGCCGAGCAGTGAGTCGCCGATGCCGGTGATCAGCTTGATCGCCTCGGTGACCTGGACCGCGCCGATCGACGCGCAGAGCACGCCGAGCACGCCGCCCTCGGCGCAGGACGGGACCATGCCGGGCGGCGGGGGCTCCGGGTAGAGGTCGCGGTAGTTGGGGCCGTACTGGTCCCAGAACACGCTGACCTGGCCGTCGAAGCGGTAGATCGAACCCCACACGTACGGCTTGCCGAGCAGCACGCAGGCGTCGTTCACCAGGTACCGGGTGGCGAAGTTGTCGGTGCCGTCGACGATCAGGTCGTACTGGCCAAAGATCTCGAACACGTTGTCGTTGTCAAGCGACGTGTTGTGGACCTGCACGTTCACGTACGGGTTGATCTCGCGCACCGACGCGGCCGCGGACTCCGCCTTCGGCTTACCGATGTCGGACTGGCCGTGGATGATCTGACGCTGCAGGTTGGACTCGTCGACAGTGTCGAAGTCGACGATGCCGAGCGTGCCGACGCCTGCGGCGGCGAGGTACATCAGCGCCGGAGAGCCCAGGCCGCCCGCGCCCACACACAGCACCCTGGCGTTCTTGAGCCGCTTCTGCCCCTCGACCCCGACGTCCGGGATGATCAGGTGGCGCGAATAGCGACGGATCTCGTCAACGGTGAGCTCGGCGGCGGGCTCGACGAGCGGGGGTAGGGCCACGATATGACTCCCCGGAATCGATTGGGTTTGCGAAGGCCATTGTTGCGCGTGGGTTGCGGACGCTGCCATGAGTAGTGACACGCGCCCGCACTGCGGGACGAGGGAATAGAACTCAGTCGACAGGTTTGCCCTCATAACGGCGGCCGGTGAGATACGGCCACGCGTTGGCGAGGCAACCCCGGAGGCCGTACGTCTGCTGCTGCATCACCGGCGCGGGCGATCCGGCGCCGGGGCAGGCCTCGTGGCCGTGTCCGAGCTGGTGTCCGACCTCGTGGTTGATGGCGTAGGCGCGGTACGCGGACAGCGGCGCGCCGTAATCCGGGATCGCGCTCTGCCAGCGTGCGACATTGATGATGACCTTGCCGACCAGCCGGCAGGAGGTGTATCCGGACGTGGCGAGGCCGCCCTCGGCGCACATCCGCTCGGACGTCTTCGGCGTGGCCAGATAGATGGTGAACTCCGCGGCCTGCCCCCGCGGCACGCGCTGCAACCGGAGTTGCCCGGACGCGATCCAGCTGCGCTGATCCCCGAGGATCCGGTCCACCTCGGTCGCGAACGCGTCCGCGCTCACGCCGGCACCGGCCTCCGAGCCCACCTGGAAGCGCCGCAGTGAGCCGGCCCGCCCGAGGATCGGCCCGGGGCCTGCCGCGTAGTCGAACCGGCCGCTGCCCTGCGCCGCGAACGTGCCTGTCACCTCCGGGGTCGCGGTCATCGCGGGTGCCGGCGCCTCACCGCCGGGTGGTGGTGGCGCCTCACCGCCGGGCGGGGGCGCGGAGGACGGCGCGGTGGCGGACGGCAGTGGCGCGGCGCGGCGCCGGCCCTCGGCCGACCGGGTCGGGGGCTCGTGCGAGGCAATGACCGCACCTTCCCCGCCCGGCGCGCTGACCGGCCGGTAGTCGGCGCCCCGGGTGAGATCCACGCCGATTGCCGCGGCCGCGGCGAGAAGCAGTGCGATCACGCCGGTACGCCGTCGCCGGTACCGCATCCGGCGGACCGGCTCAGGGGCGGGCGCCACCGGACGGCGCAGCGGCCTGGACCTGTTCTCCATGCGAGACGGTCCGGGCCTGCCCTCCGCACGGGTAGCGGCAAGCGCCCGGGACATCGGCGCGGCAAGCGCCCGGGACATCGGCGCGGCCGGCAGTCCGAAGTTCGCCCGGCGCTCGCGACGTCGCTCCTCCGGGTCGAGTCGGACGCGCCGGATCGCGGCAGCGGCGGCCGCCCTCTCCTCGAAGGTGCGGTCGCGAGCGGAGATTCGGTTACCCGGAGTAGCCATCGCCTTTCAAGATTGCCATCTAAATCGGCCTAAAAGGCTTAACCCGCCCGAGAAGGTACGGCTGCCTCGTCCATCAGGCCCAGAATCGCGCGTGCGCAAGTCTCCGGCATCTCCATCATCGGCACGTGCCCGACCCCTTCGAGCATCAGCAGCCGGGCGTCCGGGATAGCGCGCGCCACCTGTGCCGGGACCCGGGTGTCCACAAGCCGGTCCCGGTCGCCGCCGATCACCAGCGTGGGCGTGGAGATCGTGCGGGCCAGCCTCCAGAGCGAGTTCGCACCCGGCAGGTACGCCCGGAGGAAGCTGCCGACCAGTCCGCGCATCGTGCCGACGTACGCGCTGGCGTAGTGCGGGGAGAAACGCAGCTCCGACTCGGCCACCGCCTCAAGCCACCGCTGCTCCGACATCCGGTCCGGGTCCGCGTAGCAGGCGCTGAGGATGTGCCGGGCCATCGCGGACGGCCGCAGCCGGGCGAACCGGCGCGCGGCAAGCAGGTCCGCCCTCGGCAGCGCCAGGAACGGCACCACCGGCGCCTGCAGCGTGCGGCGCGGGTCGAGGAACGGCATCGCGGGGGTGATCAGCGTCAGCGTGCGGACCAGGTCCGGCCGGAGCGCGGCGGCCCGTACCGAGATGACGCCGCCGAGCGAGTTGCCGACCAGGTGCACCGGCCCGCGCCCGCTCTCCTCGATCAGCCGGATCAGCAGGTCCGCGAACGCGGTGATCGAGTAGCGCGGCGCCGGGTCGCTGTAGCCGAAACCCGGCAGGTCGATCGCCAGCCCGTCGAGCCGCCCGGAGAGCAGGCCGGCCAGGTCCGTCCAGTTCTGGGCGGAGCCGCCGAGGCCGTGCACGTAGACCGCGGGCTCGGCCCGGTCCGAGCTGCCCGGCGTCTCCCTGACCTGCACGGACCGCCCGCCCAGGCGAATCTGCCGGGCGGGCCAGGGCGGCGGGGGCTCCGTGCGGGACAACGCGGAGTCATCCGCGAGTAACGCAGATTTCATGAAGAACAGTCTGCCCAGAGAGCGGCAGAGCATGCGGGCGGATCGTCAGGAAGGCAGCAGACCTTCCAGTCGCCTGTTGACTGCCGCGAGCGTGGCGCGGACCACGGCCTGCCGGCGGTCGCCGCTCACCACTGCCGAGCCGCTGAGCTGCTCCACCCAGCCGTCGCAGGCCAGCAGCAGCACGACCACCGCGACCTCGGTCGTGCCGAACGGGACCACCGCCGCGTGCTCGACGTAGCAGCGGCCGGGCTCCTCGCCCTTCTCGTCCGAGCGCAGCAGTTCGTCCACGGCGGAGGCGGCCGCGACCGAGCAGAGGCGTAGCACGTAGCCGTCCACGGCCGGTCCGGTGGCGACGCCGGTGGCCACCTGCTCGCCGACCGCCAACTCCACCTCGACCGTGACGTCCAGGCCGAACGTGCGGGTCTGCACGTGCTCTATCAACACACGCGGGCCAGGCCGGCCGCCCGGGTCGAGCGCGGGCGGACCGACCACCGCGGTCGTCGGCTCGCCCGGTAGGTAACCGGCCCCGGCCTGGTCACCGGGCTCGCCTGCGACGGGCGCGGCCGGCGGGTTCTCGGCGGGCGGCTGCGACCGGCGGCGGCGCGGCTCGTCCCCGGGCGCGGGTTGCGGCGGCACGGCCGGCACCGCGGGCACAAGCGGCACCACAGACGCCGGGGGTACGGGTGCGACCGGCGGCGCGGACTGGCCGGGACGCACGCCCGGCTGGATCGGCACGTGCGCGGACGCGGCGGACGGCTCCGGTTTCGGCGCGACGCCGGGCCGGGGCAGGTAGCTGACACCGCTGCGGGTCTGCGGACGGGCCGACGACTCGGTCATCGGCGGCGGCGCGGTCTCGACACCCGGGCGGATCGGCGTCACGGACGCCGGGATCAGCGCGTCCGCACCGAACGGCAGGCCCTCGTGCGAGGAGGCGGCCAGACCCATCCGCTCCTGGAGCAGGCGGGCCACCATCCGGGAGACCTCGGCCGGGTCGGCGCCGTCGGTCAGATCAAGGCGGAGCTTGTGCGCGCCACTGTCGGTGATGTGCACAGTCGCGTGCCGGACGCCGGCGACCTCGCGCACCGCGAGCTGGATCGCGTCCACGTCGAACCCGTCCGGGCGCTGCTCCGGCGGCGAGTCCTCGCGACGGAGGTTGTCCCGGATCCGGGCCAGGTCGGACACCTCGGCGGCCGGCGGACCGGCGACCGGGGCCGCGGGTATCAGCGGCACGTCGTCGGACGGGACCCGCTTCGGCAGCGCGTCGGACTCGCGGCGGACCTCCGGCGCGGGCCGCAGATCCGGCTGGCGGCGGAAGTCCTCGAACTCGTCCCGCTCCGGGGGGAGCAGACCGGGCGGCGGCGGGTACGCCGGGTAACCGCCGGAGTACGCGGGCGGCTGCCGGAACGTGGGCTCGTCCATCGGCTCCGGTGCGGGCTGGAAGCCGGGCGGCTGCTCGTGGCGGTTGTCCGCCTCAAGCGGGCGGAACTCGCGGCGGCCGCCCGAGCGCGGCACGGCGAGCGGGGCGATCGGCTCCGCGCCGGACTCCTCCGGGCGGGCGGACCGGCGCGGCGGCAACTCGTCAACGGCGTCGCGGCCCTCGCTGGACCGGCGCGGCTCGTAGGCGGGGCGACCCGGGCGCGCGGACTCGTCCGGCGTGACCGGCTCCTCCGGCTCGGCCGGGCCGTCGGGCGACTCGGTGCGATCCCGGCCGAAGCCGCGGCCGAACTCGGGCGAGCGCCGCCGCATGCCTTCCAGCAGGCGACCGCCGGCCTCGCCCTTCTCCCGGCCCTGGCGGAGCGGCAGGCCTTCCGGCGAGTCGATCAGGCGCTGGCCGTTGACCTCGGTGTCGGCCAGGTCGGCGCGGGGCTGCTCACGGGAGAGGCCGCCGTCGATAGCGCGCAAGCCCCCGGTCGGGCTGTCGGCCCGGCGGCCGAAGCGTGGCTCCTCCCGGACCGGCTCGGGCTGGCGCGGGTTGACCGGGCGCAGCGGCTCGACCACCCGCGGGCCGCTGACCGGGCGCGGGGTCACGGAGCGCTGACCGCTGATCGGGCGCGGGCCGCCGAAACGGGTGACGCCGTCCGGATCATCCGGGTACCCCCAGCCGGGGTCGCCTGTCGAGTGCCGGGAGTCGCGAGGATCACTCCGTGGTGTGATCTCGGACTCCGCGTCTCCCGGGTAGGACGGGTGCGGGAGCAGGCCCGCGTCCTCCAGGTCACCTTCGTACGGGTACGGGGGCGCGCTGGCCGGCACCTGAGCGGCTGGCAGCGGAGGTTGCGGCTCTACCGGGTGCTCCTCGTGATCATGGCCGTTGACCGGCCGACGCTGGTTACGGCCGGTGGCGGCCGGTGCGGACGGGGACAGCTGGGCCATCAGGTCCGCGTACCGGGCCTGCGGATCTATCCACGCGGAGGCGTCCCGGTCCCTCGGCTGGCGCCAGGCCGGCGGCGTCGGCTCCGGCTCGAGGGAGGGACCCGCATTCGACCATGCGGAATCGACCGGCGCCCAGCCGTTCGGCCGGGCACGGTCGTCTCGCGGACCCGCACCGTTAAGGTTTTCACCCGGCGTGGCGTCGTCCGCTTCCCTCGATTCGTCCACCGTGCGCTCCTCCGTCGCCCCCGCTGAGGCTACCGTGTGCTGACAGCAGCGATAAGTTGCTACGTCGGGCTAATTCGGCGGCCGAGCGGGTGACGGTGGTCTCCGATCACGTCGCGCCGGATACTTGAGCTCATGGCACGAGCGGCGCAGATGTCCGCTCGCCAGCGAGGAGGTAGTGCAATGACCGCAGCGTCGGGGGGCGCTCAAACGGCGGGACGGCCGACGCGTCTGCCGCGCTCCGCGCGCCGTAAGCAACTCCTCGCCGCCGCGCAGGAGGTCTTCGTCGCGCAGGGTTACCACTCGGCCGCGATGGACGACATCGCCGAACGGGCCGGGGTCTCCAAGCCGGTGCTCTACCAGCATTTCCCGGGCAAGCTCGAGCTCTACCTCGCGCTTCTCGACACGCACTGCGAGGCGATCGTCGCCAAGGTCCAGGCCGCGATGCGCGCGACGCCTGACAACAAGGAGCGGGTCCGGGGTGCCGTAACCGCGTACTTCGACTTCGTGGACCACGAGAGCGAGGCGTTCCGCCTGGTCTTCGCGTCGGACCTGCGCAACGAGCCGGCCGTGCGGGAGCGGGTGGACCGGGTCGAGAAGGGCTGCATCGCGGCGCTTACCGACACCATCATCTCGGACACCGGCGTCGACCGGGCCAGCGCCGAACTGCTCGCGTCCGGCCTGGTCGGAGCCGCGGAGACGGCGGCGCAGTTCTGGCTTGCGAACGGCCGTCAGATCCCCAAGGACGACGCGGAGTCACTGCTGACCGCGCTGCTTTGGCGGGGCATCGCCAGCTTCCCGCTGCAAGGGGACTGAATTCAGCTGTGCGCGAGCACGGCGGTTGAGCTGCCGATCCGGCCTCCGAATCGGCTAGCCTTCGAAACGGAACATCTTCGTCCCATGAGGAGGACCCGTGGAGGTCAAGATCGGCGTCCAGTACGCGCCGCGCGAGCTCGTGCTGGAGAGCGGACAGACGCCGGACGAGGTCGAAAAGGTCGTGACCGAGGCGATCAACGGCGACGGCGTCCTGACCCTCACCGACGAGAAGGGCCGCAAGGTCATTGTCCCGGTGACGAAGGTCGCCTACGTGGAGATCGCAGAGGCCACCCAGCGCTCGGTCGGCTTCACCGGCTTCACCGCTCGCTGAAATGACCTGAGCCGCCGGCTTTCCCGAAAAGGGGCCGGCGGCTCAGTCATGTCCGAGGTTCAGTTGTTCAGATCGAGCGCGTTCATCCGGGCCGCGTGCGCGGTGGTGAGCCGCTGGAAGAGCTTCTGCACACCGTTCTCCGCCTCGATCAGCGCGGTGAGCGGCGCGCGCTCGGCCGCCACCCGCTGCGCGTGCGAGAGCGTCTCGCCTACCAGTCGTCGCGCCCACATGGAGAGCCGGTTCGCCACCTTGGGGTCCTCGGCGATTGCGGCCCGCAGCTCCGCCTCGGCGAACACGGCGTACCTGCTGTCGTGCAGTACGCGCCGGACCAGGTCGCCGTCGGGCGCGTCGAGAAGCGCCGCGACCTCGGCCAGGAAGTCGTCCGCGATCCGGTCGCCGACGTACACCTTGGTCAGCGCCTCCAGCCAGTCCTTCGGCTCGGTGGCGTCGTGGTACTCCTCGACCTGGCGCACATACGGCGCCATCGCGTCCTGCGGGTCCACGCCGTGCTCCGCCAGCCGGGCCGCGACCCGGCGGTACCCGTCCACCTCGACCGCGGCCATCTCGCCGAGCATGGCGCGGCGGCGCAGGTCGGGTGCGAGCGCGGCGTCCCGCGCCATCCGCTCGAAGGCGAGCATCTCCCCGAACGCCACCAGGCCGAGCAACTCCACCACGGGCGGGTGGAGTTCCCGGGGCGTGTGAAGATCTTGCGGTCGTGAATCGTCTCCGGACACGAGCGCAGGCTACCGCTCTCCTCCGCGTACGGCGGGCAACGGCGGTGACCAGCGTCGCACAAGCTCTCTGTGATGCACGCCACACCCGGACACCCCACCCGAATCGAGATATTGCACCTGAGGTGCCGTTCATGCTGGTCGGGTATGCTGGTCGCAGATCAGGCGCAGGTATCGATTTCATCGCGACGTTGAGCAGTGCGGCGGCTTGAGCAGGGCAGTGGCCTTGCGCAGTGCGACGACGTACCAGACCGACGTCCGCCGATGAACCCAACCCCTGCGACGGCGTGCGGGCCCGCGGTTGTCTCCACGACGACCGCGCGCGGCCCGCGCCTCACCCACACGCGCCCTCGAACGAAGCGGGGCGCACCACGAGAGGGCACCCCCAAAACTCTATGAACGACATCGAAGAGCAGGAGAACGCTCCCACCCGAGCCCCGGCCGTCGTCGAGAAGCCCACCTTCGCCGAGCTGGGCGTGCGCGAGGAGACAGTCGCCGCGCTGGCCGCCGCCGGCATCGAGCGCGCCTTCGCCATCCAGGAATACGCGCTGCCCATCGCGCTGCGCGGCTCCGACATGATCGGCCAGGCGCCCACCGGCACCGGCAAGACGTTCGCGTTCGGCCTTCCGCTGATCGACCGGGTGTTCGCGCCGGCCGAGGGCGGCGACGGCATTCCGCAGGCGCTCGTCGTGGTGCCGACCCGCGAGCTGGGCCTCCAGGTCGCCAAGGACCTCGCGCTGGCCGGCAAGGGCCGTGGCGTGCGGGTGCTGCCGATCTACGGCGGCGTGGCATATGAGCAGCAGACCGACGCGCTGAAGGCCGGCGTCGAGATCCTGGTCGGCACGCCCGGCCGCCTGATGGACCTGGCGAAGCAGAAGAAGCTGCGGCTCGACAAGGTCCGCGCGCTGGTGCTTGACGAGGCCGACCGCATGCTCGACCTCGGCTTCCTGGACGACGTGGAGAAGATCCTCGCCATGCTGCCGGAGGACCGGCAGACCATGCTGTTCTCCGCCACCATGCCGGACCCGATCGTCACGCTCGCCCGCCGCTTCCTGCGCCACCCGGTGACAGTGCACGCGGGCCACACCGTGGAGACCGGCCCGTCGCCGCAGACGCTGCAGGTGGCGTACCGGACGCACCCGATGAACAAGATCGAGATGGTGGCCCGCATCCTGCAGGCGCGCGGTCGCGGTCTCACCATGATCTTCACCCGGACCAAGCGGGCTGCGGACCGGCTCTCCGAGGACCTCGACTTCCGCGGCTTCGCGGTCGCGGCCGTCCACGGCGACCTGGGCCAGGGCGCGCGTGAGCGGGCGCTGCGGGCGTTCCGGGCCGGCAAGATCGACGTGCTTGTCGCCACCGACGTCGCAGCCCGTGGCCTGGACGTCTCCGGCGTCACCCACGTGATCAACTACGACTGCCCGGAGGACCCGGACACGTACACGCACCGCATCGGCCGCACCGGCCGGGCCGGCGCCACGGGCGTCGCGGTCACGTTCGTAGACTGGGAGGACATGCCCCGCTGGCACCTGATCGACAAGTCGATCGGGCTGGACATGCGGGAGCCCCCGGAGACCTACCACACCTCCCCGTACCTCTTCACCGACCTGGACATCCCGACCGATGTGGCCGCGGCGCTCCCGTCCGCCGACCGCACCCGGGCCGGGCTCTCCGCCGAGGTGGAGGAGGATCTGGGCGGCCGTCCCCGGCGCTCCGGCTCCGGCGGGCGTCGTGGTGACAGCCGTGGCGCCGACCGGGCCGCGGCCCCGGCGCAGCGCACGCCGCGCACCCGCAAGCGCACCCGGCACACCGAGCCGGTCGGTGGCGACGAGGCTCCGACGACAACAGCGGTCGAGGACGAGGCGTCGGTGAAGCCCCGCCGCCGTCGTCGACGTGCCGGTGAGGCCGGCATCGGCGACGTGGTGACCGCGGAGGTCACGGCTGCGGAGCCCACCCAGGCCCGCGACGGTGGCGAGGACGCCGGCATCGATGCAGCCGAGTCGGCCGACGGACCCAAGCGGCGCCGGCGTCGCCGGGGTGGTCGCGGCGGCCGTGGCACGGGCGAGGGTGCCGAGAGCGGCGTCGACGACGGCGAGAGCACCGAGGACTGACCTCACAAGAACAAGATCAAGGGCGGATTCCCGGGTACGGGGTCCGCCCTTCTTCGTGCCCGGCCGCGCCCACGGCGTACCCCCTGATGCTTGTGGGCTTTTGTCTCAGGGCCGGGGGCGGTCCGCCGAATTGGTGTTCTCGCGAGCCACGGACGGCTTGCACCCGCGAGAGACGGACCTCTCGCGTGCGCCATGGACGGTGAAGGGTGGGTGTTCCGATGGATCGGCAGGCGATGGGGCTCACCCTCACCGCCAACGGCTTCGTGCCCGCGGTACGGCCGGGAGCGCTCGCTGCGGCGACCGCACGCCCGGTGATCCGCGGTCATGTCGCGCTCACCTTCGACGACGGGCCGAGCGCGGGGACCGGGGTGGTGCTCACCGCCCTGGCCGAAGCCCAGGCGCGGGCCACGTTCTTCTTCGTGGGCGGTGGCGTGGAGGCGGACTGGCGGTTTGCGAGCCGGGCTGCGTTGGCCGGGCACGCGATTGGCAACCACAGCTACAGCCACCCGGACCTGGCCGCGGTCCCGCTCAAGGACGCGGCGGTGGAGCTCGGGCGCACTCAGGCGGCGATCACCAGGTACACCGGCGCGGTGCCGATCATCGGGCGCCCGCCGTTCGGCAGCGCGAACGCGGACGTGGTCATGCTGTTCCGGGAGTACGGCATGGAGCCGGTGCTGTGGGCCTTCAACCCGGAGGACAGTGCGGGCCAGGCCGCGGCCGCGATCGGTGCCGCGATCCTCGGCGCGGTCCGGGACGGCGACATCGTGCTGTTGCACTGTGCGCAGCGGGAGACGCAGCGGATGCTGCCGGAGCTGATCAGCGGGTTGCGTGCCCGGGGCCTGGAGCCGGGCCGGATCGAGATCACCGGCGAGTACCAGGAGCGGAACCACAGTTATGCCAGGGCCGCGGCCTGGTAGTTCAGGGACAAAGAGCCGCCCTTCCCACGCGCTGCAATTCGCGGGAAGGGCGGCTCTGGCTTGGGGCGGCGATCAGGCCACGGTGCAGGGGGCCAGGTTCGCGACGTCCAGCTGCGGCTTGTCGGCGTTGCGGCCGATCGCGGTGGCGATCCGGTTGATCGCGGCGACCCGCTTGTCCTCGAGCGGGCCGTTGATCGCGTTCTGCACGAAGTTCGCGCCACCCTGGCCGGCCGAGTTCGCCAGGCGGGTCTCCGCCTCCTGGATCTGCTTCTCCAGCAGCGCCAGGTTGCTCTCCACCTCGGCGAGCTGCTGGTTCGGGATGGCCGGGAGCTGGTCCGCGACGGTCGGGCAGTTGAACGCGCCGTCCGAGCCGCCGTCGTTCGCCTCGTTGATCACCAGCTGGGTGAAGCCGGCGCCGGCGTTGCCGCCACCCGCGTTGTTGCCGCCGCCCGCGTTGCCGCCCTCGGCCGGGTCGGCGACCGGGATCTCAGCCTCGTTCAGCTCGCACGGTGCCAGCGTGGCGACGTCCAGGTCCGGCTTGTCCGCGTTCCGGCCGATCGCGGTGGCGATCCGGTTGATTGTGGCGACGCGCTTGTCCTCCAGCGGGCCGAGGATCGCGTTCTGCACGAAGTTCGCACCACCCTGGCCGGCCGTGTCCACCAGGCGCTGGTTGGCCTCGGCGATCTGCGTGTCAAGCAGCTCCAGGTTCCGGGTCACCTCGGCCTGGGCCTGCGCCGGGATGGCGGGCAGCTCGCCGGCCACGTCCGGGCAGGAGATGGCGCCGGTCGCGGCACCGCCCCCGTTCTGCCCCTCGCCGCCACCGTTCTGCTCCTCGCCGCCGCCGGCCTCTTCACCGGCGCCGCCGCCCGCGCTCAGCGAGCACTCCGCGAGACCGCCGAGGTTGGTCGGCTTCTCCGCGGTCCGCCCGATGGCGATCGCGATCCGGTCGATCGTCGAGGAGCGCTTGCCGGCCAGCGGGCCGAGGATCGCGTTCTGCACGAAGTTCGCCCCGCCCTCGCCGGCGGACGTGGCGAGGCGGTTGTTCGCCTCCTGGATCTGCGTGTCAAGCAGCGCCAGGTTGCGGTCCACCTCCGCCTTCGCGCTGGCCGGGATGGCGGGAAGCTTGTCGGCCACGGTGGGGCAGCTGATCGTCTGCCCGGTCGCGCTCGCTGATCCGGTGCCGGCCAGCGCCACACCCAGGCCACCGCCGATCAGCGTGAGCGTGCCGACCGCGATCATGCCCGGCACCTTGTAACGGCGCCAGTCACGCCAGCCTGTCTTCTCTTCGTCCCAGCTCGGAGCCATCGCGCCTAACCCAACCCTTCGGGATCTGTGGCCGATAGCCTGCGTCGCTCGTCGCGGGCGTACCGGTGAGCCTTGTTCGCTCTAGTCCCACCGGGCCGTCCGAGCGAGGACGGACCGGCGGGGCTCCGGAGTAGTCGAGGCTTAACACCTCGCCCGGTCCTACGGTGCTGGGAGGCGCTGGGGTTCAACGGTTTTCCGCTAATCGCTGAGGAGTTTGGACCGATCTTTAGGGAATCTTTAAGGGAGCCTGGGGCATCGATTAGATTCGCCGTTTCGACGCCTGTTTCGACTGTCTCGAGGATCAGGGACGCGGTGTGACGCCCAGCACAGCGCAGGCCTCGTGATACATCCGTGCGGCCTCGCCACGGACCTGACGGCGCTCGGTCAGCCGCTCCGAGAACGGCACCCGCACCGGCACCTCGGCGCCGCCCACGATCGCGACGAAGTCCATGCCGTCCGCGTCCATCCCGGACATCCGCGCCTCGGTGGTGCCGGGCTGCCCGCCGAGGCCGCGCGCGATGAGGACGTTGTCGTCCGCGTGGTCGTCGTTCATGTGGCGCATGATCTGCGCCACCACGTCCGGGGTGAAGACGGTGTCAGCCATGGCAGGCAGCGTAGGCGAGGCCGGGCCCACCCGATCCCGGACGTACGCTTGGCGGATGCCCGAAACGCTTTCCGACGCCCTCGCCGAGGTGCGCGCGCTGCTGCTGCGCCCCGACCTGACCCGCGCGGTGGCCGCCGGGCGACGCAAGGGGCAGACGCCGTCAGTGGTCCGCGCCGAGCTGCGGCCGGTCTCGCTGAAGGGCGGCCCCAAGCTCCAGATCGTGACGAACGACGGTGCCCGGCCGTTCACCCGGAACGTCGCGTTCGGCGATGAGGCGGCCGACGCGGTGGACGCGCTGCTGGCCGAGCCGTTCGGGAACTGGCACGTGGAGTCGCCGGGCGGGACGGTCCAGGTCCGGATCACCAAGAAGGGCGACGCGCAGGTCCATCGTGCTGTCTCCGAGGTCTCCGAGGCGGCGGCACCAGCCTCGCACGACCGCGCCAAGGAACACCTGCTGGCCCCGGACGACCCGCTGTTCACTGAGATCGGCGGCGGCGCGGCCAAGCGCCGCCAGGTCGACGCGTTCCTGCGCGCGCTCGCGGCCACGCTGCCCGACGAGCTGCCCGCCCACCTGCGCGTGGTGGACCTGGGCTGCGGTAACGCCTACCTGACGTTCGCGGCGTACCGCTATCTGGCGTCCCGGGGCGTGGCGCTGGACGTGGTCGGCGTGGACGTGCGCGAGGACCAGCGGGTCCGCAACACCGCGCTGGCTGAGCGGCTGGGCTGCGCCGACGAGGTCCGGTTCGTGGCAGGCACCATCCTGGACGCGGACGTCGAGCGCGCCGACGTGGTGCTGGCGCTGCACGCCTGCGACACCGCCACCGACGAGGCGCTGGCCCGCGCTGTCGAGTGGGAGGCGAGCTGGGTGCTTGCCGCGCCCTGCTGCCACCACGACCTCGCGGCCCAGCTCCGCAGGCAGGCGGTCCCGTCGCCGTTCGAAGGGCTCGGCCGGCACGGCATCCTGCGCGAGCGGTTCGCCGACGTGCTCACCGACACGGTCCGGGCGTCGCTGCTGCGCCTACACGGCTACCGCGTCGAGGTGGTGGAGTTCATCGACTCCGCGCACACGCCACGCAACCTGCTGATCCGCGCGCGGCACACCGGCACGGCGCCGACAGCGGCCGTTCGGGAGGAGTACACCGCGCTTACCGGCGGGTTCCACATCGAGCCCGCGCTGGAGAAGCTGCTCAGCCGATCGTGATCGTGTACGCCGCGGTGTGCACCACGCCGTCCACCTGGAAGTCGAAGAACGCCCGGTAGCGGCCCCTGCTCGGCGCGGCAAGCCAGAACTTCACCGCGCGGTCCACTGTGAGCTGGTCCTCCGGGTGGACGTGCACGTATCCGAGATCGCCCTCGCGCAGCACCACGAGGTGCCCGTACGCACCCAGGTACGGCTCCGGCGCGAGGGCGGTGCCACCGCGCCGCACCGTGAAGATCATCGGCTGGACCGAGCCGAGCGCGGGTGTGCCGGCCAACTCCACCCCGAACCCGCCGGCCTCCACGACCGGAGTGGCCTCAGGCAGGGGTGAAGCCAGGTAGTCGCCGCCGACCGACAGATCGACGCCGAGCGTGGTCGCGACCTGAATCCCGGCCGCGGTGGTCGCGGTGAAGTCCGCGTAGGCGCGCCAGACACCGGCCGTGGGCAGCGCCAGCTCGGTGCTCCAGGTGCCGTCCGGCGCGAGCTCCGGGTGCACATGCTGGTAGCCGAAGAGGTCGCGGCGCACCACGATCAGGTGCAGCCGCTTGTCGTGCACGACCGCGAAGTCGGTCACCGGAGTGCCGTCCGCGGTCTGCACGGTGAACCGGAACGGCTGGCGGCCGGACGGCGCCGGGAACGCGGTCTCGGCCGGGACCAGCCGGAAGTCCGCGGAGCTGACCACCAGGCCGCCCACGTCGCCGGCGGCCGGGTTGCCGCCGACAGTGACACCTGTGCCGCCGCTGCTCCCGCCGCTCGTGCCGCCGTGCACGTGGGCCGCCACGCCGGGCGCGTCCGTGTGCACCGCATTCGCCCCGGTAGCGGCCGGGAGCGGTGCGACCCGGTCCGGCCCGCCGGAGGTGATCCGGCCCAGCCCGAAGCCGGCCAGCACCGCCAGCACGACGCCGCCGACGATCCCGAGCAGGCGCATGGAAGCGCGCTCGTTCGCCGCGGCGGGCTTTATCTCGGTGTCAGGCATCGGCCGAGGCTAGCGCGTACCCCGCCTCGTCGACGGCCGTGCGGACCTCGTCGACCGGGAGCGGGCCGTCGCTGGTGACGGTCACCGTGCCGGTCGGCAGGTCCACGGTCACGTCGTGCACGCCGGGCAGCTGGGTCAGCTCACCGGTGACCGCCTGCACGCAGTGTGCGCAGGTCATCCCGGTGACGGCGTAGGTGTTTGTGACAGACATGGCGCACGCTCCCTGAGGTCTCGACCGGTCCGACTATACCCCCGGGTGGTATACGAGCCCCTCCACCGGGGACGGTCGTTGATCCGGTGTGTTCTCTTCCGCCGTCACGCGTGTCGCCAGGATCACGCTGGCCGTCGCGGTCCTGATCGGTGCGGTCGCGGCGCCGGCCTCGGCCGATCCGGACGCGCCACAGTCAATGCAGGAGCTGCGGCAACGGCTCGCGGCCGCGGCACATCAGCTGGAGGTGGTCATCGAGGAGCACAACGCGCTCCGCGAGGACGTGGCTGACACGGAGCGGCGGCGGAGCGAGATCGGCGCGCAGAAGGCGCCGGTCGAGTTCGCCATGGTGGAGCGGCAGGAGCGGATCGGGCACCTGGCCGCGTCCGCGTACCGCTCGTCCGGCAACGCCCGCGCGCTGATGCTCGCGGCCGGCGGCGGCGCCGACCTGCTGGAGCGGCTGCTCACGCTCGACGTGCTGGCCCGGGAGCAGAACCAGGAGCTGCATGCGCTTACCGAGTCGCGCGCCCGGTTCGCCGCGATGGAGCGCGAGGCCGACGTGCTCGCCGCGAAGCAGCGGGAGCAGCAGGTGGAGCTGTCCGTCCGCAAGGCGGAGATCGAGAAGGAGATCGAGCGGCTGCGCCGGATGCGGCTGGCCTCCGGCGCGCGGGTGCGCCCGCTCGACCTCGCTCCCCCCGCACCCCCGTCCGGGCTGGCCGGCAACGCGATCCGGTTCGCCTACGCACAGCTGGGCAAGCCCTACCGCTGGGGCGCGGACGGGCCGAGCTCCTTCGACTGCTCCGGCCTCACCATGGCCGCCTGGGAGCACGCCGGCACGCCACTGCCGCACAACGCGGCCCGCCAGTGGCAGACCGTGCAGCGCATCGGCCGCGACGACCTCCGCCCCGGCGACCTGGTCTTCTACTACGGCGGAATCAGCCACGTCGCGCTCTACGTCGGTGACGGCAAGATGATCCACGCCCCCACCGTCGGCGAGAACGTCCGCATCGACCCGGTCACCTACCAGCCGGTCCACGGCTACGGCCGCGTCCTCGACGGCCGCTGACGGCACCCGGCCCAGACCGAGGATCAGGAACCGATCTTCCCGCACCGCGGGTGGTTGCGGCCCGCACGCTCCCGCCGGGGACCGGCTCAATGGCAGAACCGTCAGCCCGCCACCGCAAGCGCGAGCGGCAGCACCGCGGGTGCGCCGGCGCGGCGGAGGAGACGGGCGGCGAGCGTCATCGTCCAGCCGGAGTCGGTCAGGTCGTCGACCAGCAGGACCGGGCCGGTCAGCGAGGCAGGGTCACCGTCCAGGATGAACGCGTCGTGAAGCAGGCGGACGCGTTGAGCGCTGTTGGATCGGGACGGCTCCGGGCCGTCGTCGTCGCGGCGGGTGATGGTGCCGAGGACGGGCAGACGGCCGACCGTAGCGATCCGGTCCGCCAGGCTGCGGGTGAGCACCGGGCGGCGGCGGGACAGGATCGGCACCACGCCGACCGGCCGCGCCGACCACTGCTCCGGCCCGTGCGACCAGTCCTTCAGCACCTCGACCACTGCTGCGAGCAGATCGTCCGGAAGCGGGCCGTCCGGCGCGCCGTCGGCCAGCAGCGCGCGCAGCCGGTCGCCCCAGCCGAGGTCGGAGAGGCGGCCCACGGCCCGGCCCGGCGCGGCCTGCTCACCGGCCGGGATGCGGCCCTTGAGCGAGACGCCGATCGACTCCATGCCGGTCGGCCACATCGCCTTCGGCGGCAGGTCGAGGCCGGGGCGGCCGAGGAACGACTGTGCGGCGGCCAGCGCGGGCGCGGAGACGTCGGCCGGCAGCAGCGGACCGGCGCACAGGTCGCAGCGGCCGCACGGCGCCGCCTCCGGATCGTCAAGCCGCTCGCGCAGGAACATCAGGCGGCAGCCGGTGGTCAGCGACGCGTACTCCCGCATGGAGCGTTGTTCGGCCTCGCGGGCCTCGGCCACCCGGCGCAGGCGGGGCGCGTCGTAGGACCAGGGCTCGCCGGTGGAGATCCAGCCGCCCTTCACCCGGCGCACGGCGCCGTCGACATCAAGCACCTTGAGCATCAGCTCCAGCCGGGTACGGCGCAGGTCGACGAGCGGCTCCAGCGCGGGCACCGAGATCGGCCGGTCGGAGAGGTTGGCCAGCACGGACCTGACCTGCTCCTCCGGCGGGAACGCCATCGAGGCAAAGTACCGCCAGATGGCCGCGTCCTCCGGGCCGGGCAACAGCAGCACTTCGGCGTGGTCGACACCGCGGCCGGCGCGGCCGACCTGCTGGTAGTACGCGATCGGGGACGGTGGCGCGCCCAGGTGCACCACGAAGCCGAGGTCGGGCTTGTCGAACCCCATGCCGAGCGCGGACGTGGCGATCAGCGCCTTGATCTTGTTGTCCAGCAGGTCCTGCTCGGCGGCGCGGCGCTCCGCGTCCTCGGTCTGGCCCGAGTAGGACGCGACGGAGAAGCCGCGCGAGCGCAGGAACTCCGCGGTCTCGGTCGCGGCCGCCACGGTCAGCGTGTAGACGATGCCGGAGCCGGGCAGCTCGTCCAGGTGGTCGGCGAGCCAGCCCAGCCGGTACGCCGCGGACGGCAGCTGGTGCACGGCCAGCCGCAGCGACTCCCGGTCCAGCGAGCCGCGCAGCACAAGCGCGCCGGCGCCGAGCTGCTCCGCCACATCTGCCGTGACGCGCGCGTTGGCCGTGGCGGTGGTGGCGAGCACAGGTGTGTGCTCGGGCAGCCCGGCCAGGAACGTGCGCAGCCGCCGGTAGTCCGGCCGGAAGTCGTGCCCCCAGTCGGAGACGCAATGCGCCTCATCCACCACGAGCAGGCCTGTGGTGGCCGCCAGCTCGGGCAGCACGGTGTCCCGGAAGTCGGGGTTGTTGAGCCGCTCCGGGCTGATCAGCAGCACGTCGACCGCGCCGGACGCGACCTCCGCGGTGATCTTGCCCCACTCCTCCAGGTTTGCCGAGTTGATGGTGCGGGCGGTGATGCCGGCCCGGGCCGCGGCCTCGACCTGGTTACGCATCAGCGCGAGTAGCGGCGAGATGATCACTGTCGGGCCGGCGCCCAGCTCGCGGAGCAGCGCGGTCGCCACGAAGTAGACCGCGGACTTTCCCCAGCCGGTGCGCTGGACGCAGAGCACCCGCTGGAACGAGACGACAAGCGCCTCGATCGCCCGCCACTGGTCCTCACGGAGGCGGGCGTGATCGCCTGCCAACCGCCGTAGGACCGCTTCCGCCTGTTCCCGAACCTCAGCCACCCGACCTGTCTACCACCGGGCACCGACAGCCACGGCCGGGCTGTGGATAACTTTCCCGCCTGTGGACGGAGGTACGAGACCGGCCAGGCCCATGGAAGTGGTCACGCGATGCCTGAGCGTCGCCGCGCGAACGACGAGATGGACCGCGCGAGAGTGTCAAGTGGCCCACATTGCACCCGGGTGATAGACAGTCCCCCGTCATGCGTCGTCAACTTCAGCACCCCGCCCGCATCGTGCCCGCGGCATTCCTGGCTCTGGTCGTGATCGGGACCGTGCTCATGATGCTGCCCGTCTCGCGTGCCGAGCCGGGCTTCGCGCCGTTCGTCACCGCGCTCTTCACCGCCACCTCGGCCGTCTGCGTCACCGGGCTGGCCGTGGTGGACACCGGCACCTACTGGTCGCCGTTCGGCCAGGTGATGCTTACCGTGCTGACCCAGATCGGCGGGCTCGGCATCATGGTGATGGCCACGCTGCTCGGCGTGCTCATCTCGCAGCGTCTGGGCCTTCGCGGCCGCCTGATGGCGCAGACCGAGAGCCGGGGTCTGGAGACCGCGGACATCCGCCGGGTGGTGCTCCGGATCGCCGCGTTCTCGCTCGTGGTCGAGTCGATCATCGCGCTGATCATCGGGCTGCGGTTCTGGCTCGGCTACGGCTACTCCGCGCCGCGTGCGGCCTGGGAGGGTGTGTTCCACTCGATCCAGGCGTTCAACAACGGCGGCTTCGCGCTCTACCCGGACAGCCTGATCAGGTTCGTCGAGGACGGCTGGATCTGCACGCCGCTGTCGCTCGGCGTGATGCTCGGCAGCATCGGCTTCCCGGTCATCTTCGAGCTGGCCCGCGAGTGGCGGAAGCCGGCCGGCTGGTCCACGCACACCCGGCTCACCGTGTGGGGCTCGATAGTGCTGGGCCTCTTCGGGTTCTTCTTCGTGCTGGCGTTCGAGTGGAACAACCCGGGCACGTTCGGGCCGCTCGGCTGGGTCGACAAGATCCTCGCCGCGTTCACCCAGGACGTGATGACCCGGTCCGGCGGCTTCAACAGCGTCGACTTCGGCGCGATGAACCAGGAGACGCTGACCGTCAGCACCGCACTGATGTTCATCGGCGGCGGCAGCGCGTCCACCTCCGGCGGCATCAAGCTGACCACGTTCTTCCTGCTCGGGTTCGTCATTCTGGCCGAGATCCGCGGCGAACCGGACGTGGTGATCGGCCGTCGCCGGATCGCCGAGACCACCCAGCGGCAGGCGATGACCGTCGCGCTACTCGGCGTCGCGCTCGTCGGCGCCGGCACGCTTGCGCTGCTCGCCATCGACCGGGACATCACGCTGGACCGGGCGATCTTCGAGGCCACGTCCGCGTTCGCCACCGTCGGGCTCTCCACAGGCATCACCCCGACCCTGCCGGAGAGCGGGCAGATCGTGCTCGTCATCCTGATGTACGTGGGCCGCGTCGGCACCATCGCGGTCGGCTCCGCAATCGCGCTCAACAGTCGCACCCGCCTCTACCGCTATCCCGAGGAAAGGCCGATCGTTGGCTAGCAACGGCAGAACGAACCTCGACGACAACGTGGTGGTGATCGGGCTCGGCCGGTTCGGCGGGCAGGTCGCCGACTCGCTGCTGCGTCTCGGCCACGAGGTGCTCGGCATCGACGAGAGCCCGAAGATCGTCCAGCAGTGGGGGGACCGGCTCACCCACGTCGCCCAGGCCGACTCGACGGACAACGACGCGCTGCGCCAGCTCGGCGTGCACGAGTTCAAGCGCGCGGTGGTCGGCATCGGCACCGACATCGAGGCCAGCGTGCTCACCGTGCTGGCGCTTACCGAGCTCGGCATCACCGAGATCTGGGCCAAGGCGATCTCCGCCAAGCACGGCAAGATCCTCTCCTCGGTCGGCGCGAACCACGTGATCTACCCCGAGGCGGTGATGGGCGAGCGCGTCGCGCACCTGATCACCAGCAAGATGATCGACTTCATCGAGTTCGACGAGGGTTTCGCGATCGCGAAGGTCCGCGCGCCCAAGGACACCGCCGGACGCTCACTCGCCGACATCGGCCTGCGCAAACGCCATGGCATCACGGTGATCGCGGTCCGCCCGCCGGACGGCAGCTTCATCTTCGCCGAGGCGCTGACGCTCGTACCGCCCGGCAGCAAACTGATCGTGGCCGGCACCCCGAAACAGGTCCAGGCGTTCGCCGCCACAACCTAGAAACCGCCCTGTGGGTACGCCCCGGAGCGGCAGATCACCGGGAGAGCAATTGGTCGACCGGGGCGTACTCGTCGGTCAGCACCCGGGCACCGTCCACGAACTCGGCCAGCTCCGCACCGGCAAGCATCGTCACCGGGCCGGTAGCCGTCTGTGCCATCCGCGCCCGGATCTCGGCAAGCGGGAGCGGCGCGGCAGACGCCACGATCACGAAGTTCGCACCCTCCTTCCCGTCCAGCGCCGCCGGCGGCCCGATCAGCGCCACGTGCGGGAACACGTCCTGCACAGTCGCTACCTCCGCGCGGATGAAGTACAGCGGCGGATAGTCGATCACGTTCTGCGCGTAGATCGCGGTGCCGGTCATCGACGCCCGCACCTGCACCGCCATCTCCCGGGTCGCCAGGTGCCACGGCACCACCAGGTCGCCGAACGCGTCGCCGATCACGAAGTCCGCCCGCCCGGCAGGCTGCTCGGCCAGGGATACCCGCGCGTCCCCGATCACCGCGGTCAGGTTCGGCCCGGTCTCCAGGCCCAGCTCCGCACGGTCCAGATCGACCAGCTGGCCGTCCAGCTCCAGCACGGTCTGGGTGCTCCCCGGGCGTACCGCGGCAAGGTATTTAGGCAGTGTGAAGCCGCCACCGCCCAGGTGCAGCGCATTCAGCGGCTGCCCGGCCGGGGCGGCGACGTCGGAGACGGCGGCGATCCACTGGACGTACTCGAACTCCAGGTGGCGGGGGTCGTCCAGGTCCACGTAGGAGTGGTCGCCGGCGTTGAGCACAAGCGTGCGCCCGCCCGGCCGGTTCTCGTCCGCCACCACTGACGCGCAGCTGTACGCGGTCTCCACGTCGCACGGCGTCGGCGCGATCACCGTCAGCCCGGCCCCGACCAGCCCGAGCACCGCGGCCGCCACCTTCGCCCGCCGCGGGCCGGCCGCGTCCAGCCGGCGCAGATGCCAGCCGAGCGCCAGCCCGCCCACGCCTAGCAGCACCGCCAGGCTGAACATGATTACCCGGCTGGGCAGCGTCGCGACAAGCACGAACCCGGTGCCGAGCGTGGCCGTGATGCCGCCAAGCGTGCCGATGCCGGACAGCCTGCCCACCACCTGCCCGGTCCGGCGCAGGTCGGAGAGCTGCAGCTTCACCACCATCGGGGTGACCGCGGAGAGCAGCCCGGCCGGGACGACCACGGCCAGCGCGGTCAGCGCCAGCACGCCGACGGCCGCGTTGCCGCGCAGGATCTCGCCGGCGTACCGGATCAGCGGGAACGTCAGCGCGGTCGCGATGCCGGCCAGGATCAGCGCCGGGGCCAGCATGGTGCGCGGGTCCCGGCGGTCGGCCAGCCACCCGCCGGCCCACGCGCCGTACGCGATCGCTGCCAGCGCCATCGCGATCACCGAGCTGGTGGTCTGCAGCGTGAGCCCGACGTACGGCCCGATCAGCCGCTGCGCGACGATCTCCAGGACCAGCACCGCACCGCTGGAACCGAAGACGAGCGTGGCGGCGAGGCCGTTGGGCAGGGCCTTGGGTTGTTGGTCTTCCACCCGGCAAGTAAACACGGGCGGTCAGTACATCGACACGTGCACGTGGTTGGTGTGGGTCGCGGCCGGTCCGCCCCGCGCGCCATACGACTGCCAGCCGGTGCCAGGCATCCAGATCCGCCGGTACCAGATCACGTAGAGCACGCCGAGCGCGTCCGCGTTGTGCACCAGGTAGGCGGCCAGCCTGTCCCCGTATTCTCGGTCGTCGCCGGCCGCGTTCACGTCCTCGAACCCGCCCGGCGCGGCCGCGAAGTCGCAGGCCCGGCCCCGTGGGTGCTCGCCGCCGCCACCGCTGCGGTAACAGGAGACGAACCGCCGGAAGCCGTCCGCCCGCGACTGACGCATCACGTGCAGCGTGCGTGGCGTGACGCAGCCGCGCGTGGTCGGGTCCCCGACCGTGCACGACTCGGCTGGCCACTCCCCGTCGGCCCGGCGCGGCGCGGGGTCGGCCGCCACCGAGTCCGCGTCGGCGAACCCGCCCGGCGTGCCGCCACCACCCGCAGCGGCCAGCGCCTGCTCCGCGTCCTTACGCCTCTTGGCCTGGATCTCGACCTGTTTCGCCTGCTCCCGGACCTCGTCGTCGATAGCGGTCCGGGCCCGGTCCACGTCGGCGCGCGCGGCCCGCAGGTCGCGCAGCCGCGCGTCGTCAAGCGCCGCGATCGTCTCCAGGCCGGTCGTCCGCTCCAGGAACTCCAGCCGGTCACTCGCCGCGAGCAGCAGCAGCGGGCCGGAGATCCGCCCGCGCCGGTAGGCCGCGCCCGCGACCACGCCGAGCCGGGTGGTCAGCGATGCGATCTGCGACTCCGCACGGGCGATCCGCAGCGCCAGCGCGGCCTGCCGCTTCCTGGACGCCTCCAGCCGCGCCTGGGCGTCGATGTGCGCCTTCGCCGCCTCCTCGAGCGCCACCCGCAGCGTCCGCGTCCCGCCCTCGTCGTCCGCATTGTCCGGAGCCGCCACCGCCGCCACCGCACGAGCCGCCGTAGCCACCGCAGGGGCCGCCGTCGCCACCGCCGGGGCCGCAGGAGCCGCCGCAGGGGCCGCAGGAGCCGCAGGAGCCGCAGGAGCCGCAGGAGCCGCCGGGACATACAGGGCAGTCGGCGCCGCCCCGCCCTTCGGCAGCTCCGGAACCGCGGGCAACCCGGCGAGGAGCACGACCGCCCCCACGATCGGAAGAATCCACCTCACGACGCGCGCTCGCCTCCCCCGTAGCCGGAAATCGCGCGCCAGCCTATCTACAATCGACCAGGTCAGGGCGCATACGGCACGTACGGGGGACATCGTGCTCCAGGAGTTCTACCCGATCCTGTCCCGCCTCTGACCCGCCACGACACGACGTCGGTCGCGCGCCGGGAAGCGAGCGGGACGGGTTTTCCGCCCTTGGGTCCACGGACCGGACAGGGAGGAGCGCCAGCGACGACCGGTGCCCGCGGGAGCTCGCGGAACTCGGCCCCGGCGGGAGCGGGACAACGATTGTGATCTAGAAGTGGAAGTCGTCGCCGAGGAGCGCGTGGCGGACGGCGGCCCAGATCTCCGCGTTCGCCGCGACCAGCAGGCCCTTCTGTCGGCTGGTGACCTGGTATTCCGTGCCGTCGAGGCGTCGGGCGACACCACCTGCCTCGCGGGTGAAGAGGACGCCGGGCGCGTGGTCCCAGGGGAGCGTCTTCCAGAAGAAGACGAAGTCCTGCTTGCCGCTGACCACGTCGGGATATTCCGCACCGGCGCAGTGCTGGCTGTCCAGGATCTTGGCGATGTTCGTGGAGCGCAGGCCGACCTCGGCGGCCATCTCGCCGGGCAGGTACTTGGTCATCACCGCGCCGCGCAGCGTGCTGACCGGCGCGGGGCCGGTGCGGGCGTGGACGCGGACGCCGTCGACCCAGGCGCCGGCGCCGCGCTCGGCTACCGCCATCCGGTCCCGCATGACGTCGAAGATCCAGCCGGCCCGGAGGTCGCCGTCCTCGATGAGCGCGACCATTATCGCGAACGGCGTGCGGCCGAACGCGAAGTTGCCGGTGCCGTCGATCGGATCGACGAGCCAGACCGGGCCCTCCTGGCAGATGCGGCGCAGCACGTCCGGGTCGGCGGCGACGGCTTCCTCGCCGACCACTGTGGAGCCGGGCAGGAGGCGGAGCAGGCCCTCGATCAGGCGCTCCTCGGCCAGCTCGTCCGCGACCGTGACCAGGTCGCCCGGCGCCTTCTGCCGCACGTCGGCCGTGCCGAGCCGCTTGTAGTACGGAAGCACGACGGTCCGGGCGACCTCGCGGATGAGGTCGCCGACCGGTGCGATCAGGGGGCTCAAGAGCGCGGCGGCAGCTTCACGACGCTGACGAAGAACTCGTCGATCTGCCGGACGACGGTGATGAAGCGCTCGAAGTCGACGGGCTTGGTGACGTACGCGTTCGCGTGGAGCTGGTAGCTGCGGAGAATGTCCTCGTCCGCCTGGGAGGTGGTGAGCACGACGACCGGGATGCGGCGCAGCTTCTCGTCCCGCTTGATCTCCTCAAGCACCTCGCGGCCGTCCCGCCGGGGGAGGTTGAGGTCGAGCAGGATCAGGTCCGGCAGCACCACGTCGGCGTACTTGCCCTCCTGACGGAGGTAGGCGAGCGCCTCCGCGCCGTCGGACACGACGGTGAGCCGGTTGCGGAGTTTGTGCTCCTCGAAGGCCTCCTGCGTCATCAGGACGTCGCCCGGATCGTCCTCGACGAGGAGCACCTCGATCGGGCTCTTGCCGTCTGCTGGCGCGGTCATGCCTTCTCCTCCTGGAGCTGCTTCGAGCCCTGGTCAGAGGGCAGCTCGGACGCTGCGGCGATGACCGGAAGCACGAACCTGATGGCCGTGCCGCCGGTGTAGTCCGAATCAATCCAAATTCGGCCACCATGGTACTCGACGATCTTCTTGGCGATGGCCAGTCCGATGCCGGTGCCGGGGTACGCGTCCTTCGCGTGCAGCCGCTGGAAGATCACGAAGACCTTGTCCGCGAACTCTGCCTCGATGCCGATGCCGTTGTCCTCGCAGCTGATCTCCCACTGGTCGCCGACCTCCCGGCAGGTGATCTCCACCCGCGGCGGCACGTCCGGCTTGCGGAACTTCAGCGCGTTGTTGACCAGGTTGGCCAGCAGGTTGGTGAGCAGCGGCTCCTCGCCGCGGACGGTCGGCAGGTCGTTGTAGATGATCTCGCCGTCCGCGTACTCGCGGGCCGCGTCGAGCTGGCCGCTGACCTCGTCCATCACCTTCTGCAGGTCGACCTCGGTGAAGCCGGACGTGATCCGGCCGATCCGGGAGAACGCCAGCAGGTCGTTGATCAGGCGCTGCATGCGCTGCGCGCCGTCGACCGCGAAGTAGATGTACTGGTCGGCGCGCTCGTCGAGCTTGCCGCCGTACCGCCGTTGCAGCAACTGGCAGAAGCTGGCCACCTTGCGCAGCGGTTCCTGCAGGTCGTGCGAGGCGACGTAGGCGAACTGCTCCAGGTCGCGGTTGGACCGGGTCAGCTCCTCGGTCTGCTCCTCCAGCCGCCTGTTCGTGTCCTCGATTGCGGCGCGGGCCCGGGTGACCTCGGCAAGGTCGTCGGCGATCTTGCGCCGCATGCCGTCCACGTCCGAGGCGAGCGCGGCCAGTTCGGGCGAGCCGGAGCCGGAGATCTCGTGCTGGTAGTCACCGGCCGCGACCAGGCGCACCTCGGCCGCGAGGTCGGTGACCGGCCGGACCACGAACCGTTCCAGCAGGATGAGAAGCGCCGCGCCGGCCACGATGATCACCGCGGCGGCCAGCAGCAGCAGGAACACCAGCAGGTTGCTGTTGGCCACGGTCTGGTCGGCGAAAACGTTCCGCAGCGTGAGAATGTCGTCCTGGAGCGTGGACACGTCCGCGCGGAGCACGTCGAACCGCTGCCGGCTGCCCTGATCGATGATCTGCAGGGCCCGCGCGGTGTCACCGCCCTGGACGGCCGCGATCACCGGTTCCGCGATGACCGCCCGCCACTCCGTGGAGCCGGACTCGACCGCCTCCAGCTGCTGGCGCACCCGGTCGTCCTGCGGGCTGTCGCCGAGCAGCCCCTTCATCTGGGCGAAGATCTCGCCCTCGGTGGCGAGCCCGTCGTAGTACGGCTTCAGATCGTCCTGGTCGGTGGTGAGCGCATAGCCGCGGACGGCGGTCTCCTGGTCGAGCAGCGCGCTCTGCAGACTCTGCCCGGCCACCCGCATCGGGCCGGTCTTGTCCAGCAGAACGTGAAGTCCCTCCCGGCTCTCGGCCGCGGTGTACCCGGCGACCCCGGCCAGCCCGGCGAGGATCACCCCGACCACGACAGTGAGCGCGATGGCCCGCTGCCTGAGCGTCCAATTCCTGACGGCCGCCATCAGCGACCCCTCCCCCGCGAGATCAACAACATGGCGACGTCGTCGGCAAGCGCGCCGCCGTTCAGTTCCTCCGCGCGCCCGACCAGCCAGGGCGGCAGCTCGGCGAGCGGGATGTCGGTGGCCGGCGGCACCGCGAGCAGCTCGCACAGGCCGGAGACGTCAAGCCGCTCGGTGCCCTGACCGACGTGGCCCTCGATCAGGCCGTCCGTATACATCAGGATCGACCAGTCCTCGGAGGTGAACGTCACGTCGAACGAGCGCACCGGCCGCGGGCTCACGCCGAGAAGCAGCCCGTTCGGCGCCGGGATCGGCTTCACCTCACCGCCCGTGAGCAGCAGCGGCTGCGGGTGACCGGCGAGACGCACGGTGGCGCTGTTCCCGTCCAGGTCCAGCTTGATCGCGGCGACCGTGGTGAAGATCTCCGGCAGCCGCCGCTCGCTGATCAGCACCTGTTCCAGCGCGGGCAGGATCTCGTCGTCCGGCACGCCCGCGACGACAAGCGCCCGCCAGGCGACCCGGAGCTCGACGCCGAGCGCGGCCTCGTCCACGCCGTGACCGCAGACGTCGCCCACGATCAGCTGCAGGTGCCCCTCGGCGGTCTGCACCACGTCGTAGAAGTCGCCGCCGATCAGGCCCCGGCTCCGGCCCGGCCGGTAGAACATGTGCACGCCCACCTGCTTGGTGTCGCGCAGCAGCGGCTGGGGCAGCAGACCGCGCTCAAGGCGTGCGGACTCGGCCTGGCGCAGCTCGGCCTCGCGCAGCCGGAGCGCGTTCTCGTCGGCGCGCTTGCGCTCGACCGCGTACCGCAGCGCCCGGGTCAGCAGCACGCCGTCGACCTGGCCCTTGACCAGGTAGTCCTGGGCACCCTCGGCGACCGCGTCGACGCCCAGGTGCTCGTCCTGCCGGCCGGTGAGCACGCAGACCGCGGCACGGCCGGCGATGGTCAGCACGCGGCGCAGCCCGTCCAGGCCCTGTGCGTCGGGGAGGCCGAGGTCAAGCAGGATGCAGTCGACGCCGGCGATGCGGTTCTGCGCCTCGGTGAGGCTACGGGCAACTGTCAGGTCGACTGACGCGTTCGCCTCGGCGAGCAGCTCGCCGACCAGGAACGCGTCACCCTCGTCGTCCTCGATCAGAAGGACGTGCAGACGGCCGGGCGTGGCCGGCGGAACGCCGTCGCGGGGCAGACCCCGCGTCGCGGGCGGGACGTTCATGCCCCGGCCTCACTGTTATGGGACACCGCTACTCGTTCCGGATGGTGGGCGGGGAAAGGCTCGCTGATCGTGGCCCAAACGGCGCGTACGCACAACGGGCAGCAATCTATTTGGTACACAGCTGAGCTCATGACGGAGGCGACGTCCCCCAGGACTGGATCTGCTCAGCCCGGTCCGCGAGCACCGCTCCGAAGATGCCGCCCACCCGGCCGCAGTCGTAGCAGGTCAGCGAGGTGTCGAGCTTGCGGGAGCCGCAGGTCGCGCATCGCCCGCGGTCGCTCGGGTCGGTGTAGGCGTCGAGCGCGGCGACAAGCGCGCGGGCGGTGTGCGCGGTCAGCTCGGCCTGTCGCCCGCCGTGTGGCCCGACCATCTGCACCCCGCCGACCCGGTCTCCGGTGGGCGCGGTGTCGTAGGGCTCGACCCGCTCGAGGAATCGCTCGAGCGCGGCCGCGAGGTCGGGGATGCGCGACATGTGTCCACGCTAGGGCACCGGCCCCCGCGTTCCCCAGCCGGGCGTCCCGGGAGTGGTCGGCATACCGCTCCCGGGACGCGTACCTCACCCGCAGGTCGTGCCGTTGAGCCGGAACCGGTCCGGCGCCGGGTTCGCCGCGGATGCGCTCCTGCCGGTGAAGCCGAAGGTCACCGACGCACCCGGCCGGATGACCCGGTTCCAGGGGTACGCCCCGGCCGTGACGCTCGAACCCTTCTGGCTGATGTTCGCGCTCCACCCCTGGGTCACCACCTGACCGGCGGGCAGGTCCCAGCGCAGGGCCCAGCCGTCGATCGCCCCGGCGCCGGTGTTGGCCACCGTGACCTGCGTGGTGAAGCCGCTCGGCCACTGCCCGTGGACCTGGTAGGTGACCGCGCAGCTCTGGATCGAGCCGGCGAACGACGCCATCCAGGCCAGCGGCGCGTTCCAGTTGATCGTCAGCTCATTCGTGGACCAGCTCTCGATGTCGTCCACGTAGCAGAACTGGGCGGCGCACCCGGTGAGCAGCCGCTGCGCGATCGGGTCCTGGATGTCGGAGTTCGGCCCGCCGGCGAGCGTGCCGGGCGGCGGGTTCGGCAGGTCGGGGTTGAGCTGGTGGGCGTACCAGCGGCTGTGCTGGTTCTTCGAGTCCTGCTCGCCGTACCCGGTGACGTAGGACTGGCCGAGCGCGTTCCGGCCGAGGATGTAGTCGAGCCCCTGCAGCGCGCCGGCCCGGAAGCGCGGGTCGCCGCTCAGGTCGTACGCGGTGGCAAGCACGATCGCGTTGTTGAGCACGCCGCTGTTCGAACCCCAGTCGAAGCGGTGGTTCGCCGGGTCGTACGTGAGGCCGAACGCGGAGCCGCCCTGGATCGTCAGGTACTTCTCCGCGCCGTCCAGCACTGACCGGCGCACCCGGTCCCGGTCCGGCAGCGCGTTCGGCACGGTGGCCAGGTCGAGACGGCCGAGCTGCGCCGTGCTCCCCCAGCTGAAGCCCCGCTCGTCCCAGATGTCCGCGGTGTGCAGCGGCGAGCCTTCGAGATAGTCCTGGTACACCTGCTCGCCGGTGCTGAGGTAGAGCTCCGCGGCGGCCCAGTAGAACTCGTCGGCGACGTTGTCGTCGTTGTACGCACCGCCGCCGGTGCCGTCCGCCGCGGAGGCGTAGATCGCGGGGTGGGCGACGGCGGCCGCCCACGCGGTGCGGGCCGCCTCACGGTTGCGCGCGGCGAAGGCGGCGTCATAGGGGGCGAAGAGCCTGGCCGCCTGCGCCGCCGTCGCCGCAAGGTTGAGCGTCGCCGCGGTGGACGGCGCGTGCAGCTCGCGCGGCTGCGGGTCGAGGTGCGGAAGCAGCGGCAGCCCGGTCCAAGCCGCGTCGTGGATCTTGTGATGCGCCATGCCGGTCAGCGCCTCACCGGCCGGGACCTGCATGCTGAGCAGGAACTCCTGCTCCCAGCGGACCTCGTCGAGCAGGTCCGGCACGCCGTTGCCACTCTCCGGGATCCGCAGCGCGCCGTCCTTGTGCAGCTCGGGGGCGCGCTCGAACTCGCTCATCAGCTGGTGGACGGAGATGCCGCCGTTCACCACGTACTTGCCGTGGTCGCCGGCGTCGTACCAGCCGCCGGCCACGTTGAGCGTGTAGTCGCAGACGCCGGGCTGGCAGGGCACCTCGATGTCACCCTGGTTCGGCGCGACCTGCACGTGCCCGGCCGGGCGGCCGTAGCCGGGGCGCAGCGCGTCGTCGATGGCGATGCCGCTGCGCTGCGGGTAGAAGAACTTCAGCGCGTCCGTGCCGAGTGTGGTGTACAGGTCGGCCCGGATGTCGAACGGATGGCTCGTCTCACCGTCCGCGACAAGCGTGAATCCCTGCCCGTTCCCGTGGAACGCACCGAAGTCGATGCTGTGGACGGTCAGGCCGGAGCTGCCGTCCGTACCCCGTGGGGCGGTCTGCCCGTGGGCCTTCTCAGCGCCGGCGGCGTCCCGCAGCGTCCAGTCCACAGGCGCGGTCGCGTCCGTGACAAGCGTGGCGTTCTTCGGGCCGTCCGGCAGGTAGCCGACCTGATTGACCTTGACGCGCGGGCCGGTCTCCGGATCCCAGGGCTCCTCCTCCGCGCCGCCGGTCAGCGACACGTCGTCGAGGCAGAGCCGCCACGGGTCCGCGCTGCCGCCGATCTGGAACGCGACCTGCGCGTTCGGCAGATCGACAGGCGAGGTGAACGTGTAGGTGTACGTGTCGCCGGAGACGTTCACCACGGGCGTCTGCGCGAGGTACTGCGTCCACGGGTCGACCGGCAGCTGGATCAGCGCGCGGACCGGTTTCGCCGGCGTGGCGATGCCGAAGAAGGAGAACTCGTAGGTCTCACCGGCCGTCAGCGCCACGCCGTCCTGACCGATGATCGCGTCCCACGGGTTGATCGTGCCGCCGGGGACGTCCACGCAGAGGCGGCCGCCGCTCACGGCCGGCGTGAGGTTCGCGGTGCCCCACCAGGGTGCGGTGAGTCCGTTGTCGAAGGTGCCGTTGACGATCTGCTCGGGTCCGGCGGCGTGCGCGGGCGACTGCCCGGTCACGGCTGCGGCCGCCACGGCGGTAAGGACGACAAGCGCCCCGGCCGGTACGCGTCTCGGTCTGCTCACTCGCGGATTCCCTTCACGCGGATTCCCTTCAGAGGTGGGAGCGCTCCCATGTTTCAGGCATCGTGGCAACTCGTTTCGAATATGTCAATGAATCGATGCGATTGGTCATCCGCGGGTGCGCACCGCGGCCAGCGCGCGGGTCAGCCGGGACACTCCCTCGGCAAGCTGCGCCGGAGCCGCCAGCGCGAACGTGAGCCGCAGGTGCGGGCCGTCGGGCTCGGCGGCGTACCACGGCCGGCCCGGCGAGACGACCACGTCGTGAGCGAGCGCCTCGGCCGCAAGCGCCACGTCGTCCACCCCGTCCGGCAGTCGCCACCACAGATGCAGACCCCCCGCGGGTACGGCAAGCGTGCGCGCCTCCATCGGCAACTCCCGGTGCAGCGCCGCGACCAGCGCGTCCCGCCGCTGCCGCAGGTGCGACCGCAACGTACGCCGATGCCGGGCCCAGGCGGGTGACGTGACGAAGTCGAGCGCGGCCTCCTGCAGCGGCCCGGCCACGAAGAAGTCGTCAAGCACCCGGACCGCGCGCAGTCGTGCACCGGCCGCCCCGCGCGCGCCGATCGCTGCCACCCGCAGCCCGGCCGCGGCCGCCTTGGTCAGCGACCGCAGGTAGACCACGTGGCCGCCGACGTCCGTGGCGGCCAGCGGGGGTGGCGGATCTCCGTCGATGACCAGGTCGCGGGCGTAGTCGTCCTCGATCAGGAACGCGCCGGCCCGGCGGACCGCCGCAAGCACCTCCGCGCGCCGCCGGGGCCCGAGCGTGGCGCCGTGCGGGTTCGCGTAGAGCGGCTGGCAGTAGTAGAGCCGCGCCCCGGTCCGGGTGAACGCGTCCGCCAGCAGCTCCGGGCGTACGCCCTGCGCGTCGGACGGCACCGGCACCACCCGCAGCCCGGCCGCGCGGGCGGCCGCGATCGCGCCGAGGTAGGTGGGCGCGTCGACAAGCACCGTGTCGCCCGGCCCGGCGAGCGCGCGGAACGCGGTGGCCAGCGCGGACTGACCACCCGGGCAGATGCTCATGTCCTCGGCGCGAAGCGCGGACCCGGTCTCCCGGGCGAACCAGGCGCGCAGGTCCGCACGGCCCTCCACCGGCCCACGGTCCCAGGAGGCGGGGCGGCGGGCGGCCCGGGCCAGCGCGGCCCCGAGCGCGGCGGTCGGCGCCAGCTCCGCGTCCAGGTAACCACCGGACAGCGGTATCGCGCCGGGCCGGGGAAGCGATAACAGTTCCCGCATCGCCTCCTCACCGCCCGCGCGCGGGCCGAGCGCGACGGCCTGCCAGCCGAGATCGTCGGCGCCCGCGTCCGGCGGCCGGCCCAGCACGAACGTGCCGCTGCCCGGACGCGACTCGACAAGCCCCTCCGCAACCAGGCGACGGATCGCGGCCTGCACGGTGAACGGGGAGACGTGATGCCGGGCGATCAGTTCGCGGACCGGGGGCAGCCGGGCGCCCGGCTCGGCGACGGCCACCCGGTTGCGTAGATCTTGGATAACGTTGCCAGCTGCGTTATCGTCTTCCATGACGGACAATGATAACGGCATCGCGCGCGGGTCGATAACGGGTGTCGGGTTCGGGCTGCTCGGCGTCGCCGCCTTCAGCCTCACACTTCCGGCCACCGCGCTCGCGCTCGGCGGCGGCGTCGACCCGTGGCTGATCGGCGTCGGCCGCGCCGCCGGAGCCGGGCTGCTGGCCATCGTTTACCTGCTCGTCGTGCGCGCACCCCGGCCGTCCGCGGCCCACCTGAGACGCCTCGCCCTGGTCTCGCTCGGCGTCGTCCTCGGCTTCCCGGTCTGCACCACGCTCGCGCTGATCACCTCCACCTCAGCGCACGGCGCCGTGGTGATCGCGCTGCTCCCGGCCATGACCGCGGTGTTCGCCGTGCTGCGCGGCGGCGAACGGCCACCGCACGCATTCTGGGGCGCGAGCGGCGCCGGCCTGGTCGCGGTGCTCGGGTTCCTGCTTGTCAGCGGTGGAGTCGACGGTGGACTGCACGCGGCCGATCTGCTGCTGCTCGGCGCGGTCCTGCTGGCCGCGCTCGGTTACGCGGAGGGCGGCGCGCTGGCCCGCGAGCTGGGCGGCGCCCGCACCATCTGCTGGGCGCTGGTCCTCTCCCTGCCGCTCACGGTCCCGGTCACCGGCGCGTCACTTGTGCTGCATCCGCCCCGGGAACCGTCCGCCGCGGCCTGGCTGGGCCTCGCGTACGTCACAGTGATCTCGATGTTCCTCGGCTTCTTCGCCTGGTACGCCGGCCTGGCCGCGGGCGGCGTCGCCCGAGTGGGCCAGGTGCAGCTGGTCCAGCCGGTGCTCACGCTGGGCTGGTCCGCGCTGCTGCTCGGCGAGCGGGTGGGCATGCTGACGACGGGCGCGGCCGCGCTTGTGCTGGTCTGTGTGCTGCTGACCCAGCGCACCCGCGCGGCCGTCGCGTCGCCTCAGGCCCCGGTTCGTCTGTCCGCCCGCTCCTGAATGTTGGCAAGCCCTTCCACCCGGCGGAGCGCGTCCTCGTACTCCGGCTGGTGGTGCATGGCCAACGCCAGCCGGAGGTACGGAAGCGCCTCCGCCGGACGGCCCCCGCGCTCGAGCGTGCGCCCAAGCACGTGATGGGCGTAATGGTCGGTCGGGTCGAGCTCGATCAGCGCCCGCAACTGCTTCTCGGCGCCTTTGAGCTGGGCGGACATGAAATAGGACCGGGCCAGCAGTTGCCGCACCGATGCGTTCTGCGGCTCCGCCTCCACTATCGGTTCCAGTAGCCGGGCTGCTCCGAGCGGGTCCCCCGTCTCGAAGAACATCGTCGCCCGCCGGTACTCAGCCAGAAGATCCACAGCCGCCTCCTCCAACCGGGTTCCACGAACCCCGCGCCAACGCTTCCACAACAACTGAGATACGGCGACTGTTCCGGCTCAGGTTTCCGCCGCCCGGGCCGATGAGTCGACGGAACCAGCTCTGAGGAGGACGCCTTGGGACTGCCCGCGACGCCCTCGCCCGAGACGCGGCGCCTGCGCGCCATCGTCGCCATCGCGCGGGCCGTGAACGACGCCGTTATCGACGAGCGCCGCTTCGGTGACCTGGTGTCCCGCACGGTCGCCACCCACGTGGGCGACGGCGCCACGCTCTGGCTCTACTCCCTCGACAACTCCTCGCTGGTACGGGTCGGCGCCAGCCACCGGGACGCGATCTCCGCCATGCTGCTGCGCGAGGGCGCGGCAAGCGTGCTGCGCGGGCGCGGCGACGCGGTGGTGGACGCGGTGCTCGACAGCGGCGCCGCGGCGGTGCTGAACCAGGAGGAGATGGGCCGGCACATCGCCGAGTTCGATCCGCAGCTGGCGCCGTGGCTGGCGGTCTGCGGCGTGAGCAGCGTGGCCGTGCTCCCGCTCGGCGACGGCGCGTGGCCGTGCGGCGTGCTGATCGCCACCCGGGACGCGGGACGGGACGCGTATACCGACGAGGAGTTCTCCTTTCTCCAGGCGATCGCGGAGACCGCGGCGTCGACAGTGAACACCGCGGCGCTGCTGACCGGCTCCGCCGCCGCGGTCGAGGAGCTGCGCCGCCAGGCCACCGCGCTGGACCAGCTCTCCGACGTGGTGGTCGCCTGGGACAACGACGGCAAGGTGATCGGCTGGAACGCGTCGGCCGAGCGCGTCTACGGGTACAGCGCCAGCGAGGCGCTCGGCTGCGACGTGCTCACGCTGATGGACACGCAGGTCGTCAACCCGGAGACCGGCGAGAGCAGCCCGGCCGAACGCGCATACGGCGAGCTGCTTGAGGCGCTTGCCGGCGCCGGCTCCGTGACCATGGACCTGACCCAGCGGCGGGTCGACGGCGAACGGGTCGCGGTCACCCGGACGCTCACCGGGCTCGCCGACAAGCAGGGCCGGATCATCGGCGTCATCGCGATCGACCACGACCTCGGCACCCGCGGCCTGCTCGAACGGACAGTGCTGCACGACTCGGTCACCGGCCTGCCCAACGCCCGCTTCCTCCGCGACCACCTGGAGCGCGTACTGACCTCCTGGGCCGGCGGCGCCGGGCTCGCCGCCGCGCTCGTCATCCAGCTCGGCGACCTGAACTCGCTGCTCAAGGGCCTGTCGGCGGACGTGGCCGGCCAACTGGTCAAGGTGCTCTCCGGCCGGCTCGCGGCCTCGCTGCGCCGGGGGGACGTGATCGCCCGCACCGGAACTGACGAGTTCGTGGTCGTCGCGGAGAGCGTCGGCGACACCGCGAACGTCGAGCGCCTGGCGAAACGCCTGGTCAACGCGGCCCGCCAGCCACTCGCCTCGGCCGGCCAGACCGTGCTTCTGCACCCCGCGGTCGGCGTCGCCATGCTCAACGACCGCCAACCGGTGCAGATCACGCCCGAGGAACTGATCAGTCAGGCGACCGACGCCCTGCCGGCCGCCCGAGCCGATCCCGCCCACATCGCTTTCACGTAGCTCTGGTCGTCGCTTCGCTCCTCCGGGCTCGACGCCACGGCCGAAGAAAGGCGTTCTCAGGCAGACGAAAAGCGTGTCTGGCTGAGAACGACTTTCTTCGGTCGTCCGCGCCTCACGACGTGGTCAAGCAAGCGACGGGTCCGGAGAAACTGCAGACGAAGGGCGAGGAGCGAGGAGCGAGGGCGAGGGGCGAGGGGCTAGGCGGCGGCTGCGGCCTCGGCGAGTTGCTTGGCGTCGGGGGTGAGCTGGGGGGCGGTGAGGGCGACGGCGATGTTGACCACTGCGAATGCGGCGGCGACGAGGATGCCGCGGTGGAAGCCGTCGACGAGCGCCTGCTGCTGTGCGACGCCGGCCAGCAGCTGATCCGTGACATGGGTGAGCGACAGCGTGGTCACGACCGCGAGGCCGAGCGCGCCGCCGATTTGGTAGACCGCGGAGACCAGGCCGGAGGCGGCACCGGCCTCGTGATTGGCCACCTCGGAGACCGCGTTGATCTGGCCGGGAACGCTTACCGCGATGATCCCGGCGCCGAACAGCACCAGGCCGGGGAGCAGACCGGTGACGTAGGAGTCGTCCGTGCCGACAAGCGTCAGCACCAGCAGACCTGCCACGCTCAGCACGGAACCGCCGAGCTGGACCGGGCGGGTGCCGAGACGCGTGACGAGCTGACTGGCCACCACGGCCGCGGCGATCGCGGCGCCGCCCATCGGCAGGAAGTGCAGCCCGGCTTCGAGCGCGGAGTCGCCGCGCACCTGCTGCAGGTAGATCGCGGTCAGGAAGAACATGGAGAGGAAGCCGGCCCCGTTCAGCCCGAGCGTCAGGCTCGACGTGGTCAAAGACCGAGACCGGAACAGCCGCATGGGTACGAGGGGGTCCGCCGAACGACGCTCCACGAGCACGAACGCGGCCAGCAACGCCACGCCGCCGACCAGGAATCCGAGCACCTCGGCGGAGCCCCAGCCGCTGTGCTCGGCGCGCACCACGCCGTAGACCACCGCGAGCAGCCCGGCCGTGCTCAGCACGGCGCCGGCCAGGTCAAACGTGCGCGGCCCGGGCGCGGTGTGCCGGACGTCCCGCACGAAGAGCGGCGTGATGGCGACCAGCCCGACCACAAGCGGCACGTTGACCAGGAAGACCCACCGCCAGTCCAGCGCGTCGACAAGCAGCCCGCCCGCGACCACGCCGAGCGTGCCGCCGAGACCGGCCAGGCCACCCCAGACGCCCATCGCGATGTTGCGCTCCCGGCCGGGCGGGAACGTGACGGTGAGCAGCGCGAGCGCGGCCGGCGAGAGCAGCGCGCCGCCGAGACCCTGGGCCGCACGGGCCGCGATAAGCGACTCCGAGTTCGGCGCCAGGCCCGCGATCAGCGACGTGACGCCGAAGAGCAGCAGGCCGCCGATGAAGAGCCGGCGTGGCCCGAGCAGGTCGGCCGCGCGCCCGCCGAGCAGGAGGAAGCCGCCGAAGAGCAGGGTGTACGCGCTGATCACCCACTGCAGGCCGTCCGGCGTGAAGTCCAGGTCGGACTGGATGTTCGGCAGCGCCACATTCACGATCGTCACGTCGAGGACGACGATGAACTGCGCCAGGGCCAGCACGACGAGCGTGGCCCAGGGACTCCGTCGCATTCGGGATACCTTTCGAAATTCGGTTGTATACGGCGTAGGTCTACGTCGTATACGTATGGCGTAGACGCTAGGTCTACGTCGTAGACTTGTCAACGTGACGCCAACCAACGCCCCCGCCCGGGAGCGGCTCGACCCGGAGAAACTCGTGGTCAGCGCGCTCGCCATCGCCGACTCCGAAGGGCTCGCCGCAATCACGGTCAGGCGGCTGGCCACCGAGCACGGCGTCACACCGATGGCGCTCTACCGGCACTTCCGGGACAAGGATGAGCTGATCAACGCGCTCGCCGACCACCTGCTCGAGTCCGTGACGCTGCCTCCGGTCACCGACGAGCCGTGGGACGTCCAGCTCCGCGCGGTCTTCGCCGCACTTACCGACGTGCTGACGCCCCACGCCGAGGTGGCGCCGCTGATCCCGCGCCGCATCCTGATCGCGCCCGGCGGCCTCGCCATCGCCGAGCGCGCGCTTGACCTGCTGGCCCAGGCCGGCTTCGACACCGACCGGGCCGCAGCCGTCGGCAACCAGGCGCTCTGCTCGGTGGTCAACCTGATCCCGTTCGACCCGGCGACGCTCAACATCCAGGACGTCGAGCTGCGCGAGGACCGCATCCGCACCAAGCGGGCAGCCCTGGCCGCGCTCTCCCCGCGCCGCTACCCCCGGATCACTGCGGCGGCCGACGCGCTCACCGGCTGCGTCGTCAAGGAGAACTTCCTCGAACTCGGCCTCGACCTGGTCATCGCCGGCCTACGCGGGCTCCCCGCGCGCCCCTGACCCGCCGCGGAACCGGCAGGGAGGCCCCTCGGGGCCGACCGGGGCCCGCGGGAGCTTGCGGGCCGGACCACCGCGAGAGCGGGAAAATGCTTCTCGGGGTTACGGGTTTGCTTTTCGGCGGGCGGCGGCGCGGCGTTTGCCCTCGTGCATGGCGGCGACGCGGGCGATCGGGATTGTGCGTCCCTCGTCGATCAGGCCGGGTGGGATGAGTTGGGGCGCCGGCAGCGCGTCGGCCCAGGGGTCGGCCGTGGTGAGCAGCGCGGGCGCGGTGTGGATGGTGAAGTCGGCCGGGGTGATGTCGGCGAGGTCGGACCAGGCGACCGGGAACGAGACCGGTACGCCCGGGCGCAGGCGCGGGCTGTAGGCGGCCGCGATGGTGGCACCGCCGGCCCGGGTGGCGTCCAGGAAGACCTTGCCGTGCCGGTCCTCGCGGATGAACGCGGTGGTGGCCAGCGCGGGATCCACGCGTTCGGCACGGGCGGCGAGAGCGCGGGTGGCGGCCGCGACCTGCTCGGTGTCCGCGTCCCGGACCGGCACGAAGATGTGCAGGCCCTTGGCGCCGCTCGTCTTCACGGCGCCGGCCAGGCCGGAGGCGGTCAGCGCCTCGTGGACGAGCGCGGCGGCGCGGACGGCCAGGCCGAACGAGCCGTCCTCCTCGGGCGGGTCGAGGTCGATGATCAGGTGCGTCTGGCGGTCCGGGGTCTCCGCGGGCGCGAGCGCGGGGTGGTACTCCACGGCGCGCTGGTTGCCGAACCAGAGCAGCGTGCGGCGGTCGTCGCAGAGCGCGTAGCGGACCGTGCGGTGTGACGCCTCGGCCCAGACCTCGGTGGTGCGGACCCAGTCCGGCGTGTACTTCGGGACGTTCTTCTGCATGAACGCGTCCTGACCGCGCAGCACCCGGATCACGGACAGCGGCCGGCCGGCGAGCTGCGGCAGGAAGCGCGCGGAGACCGCGTCCAGATAGTCGATCAGGTCGCGCTTGGTCGCGCCGGCGCCGTCGAAGAGTGCGGCGTCCAGATTGGTCAGGTCGACCCCGTCACGCGTCTCGCCCATCGGAACACCTTCGCACGTCACGGGTCATGCGGCGAGGCGAAGCGCGGCCCAGACCGCCTTCCCCTGCGGAAGTGCGGCACAACCCCAGCGGTACGTCTCGGCCTCCACCACCTGCAGGCCGCGCCCGCGTTCGGCGAGCGGCGCACTCGGGTCGGACGCGCTGACCGCGCGCAGGCGGGCCGGTGACGGGTTGCCGTCCGCGACGACCAGGTAGAGGTACGGGTGGCGCAGCGTCACTGTGACGTCTATCGGTGTGCCGCCGTGCTCGACCGCGTTGTTGACCAGCTCGGAGATCACCGCGCGGGCGGAGTAGAGCAGGTCGTGCGCCTCCCAGCCGGTGCACGCGTCGCCGACGATCGACCTGGCGAACGACGCGGCCAGCGGGCCCGCGTCCAGGCGCAGATGCTCCCACCGGCTGGCCGCGCGCAGGTCCCCGGCCGCGACAAGCGCCCGGTCAAGCGTGGCGTGCACCCGGACGCCACGGTTCAGCACGCGCAGCCGGGACGCGACCGAGGGCCGCGCGACGAGCAGCAGCGGCGCCTCGGGTGAGTGCCCGGCCCGCCAGCGCGGCGCCACGAAGACCGCGAGCGCGCCGTCGTGGGCGATCCGCACCCGGTCGAGCGAGACGATCACCACCACCGGGCACTCCGCAAGCGCCTTGGTGATCACCGCCCGGGCGCGGGCCGCGCTGCGCAGCGTCAGCTCACCCTCGAACGCGATGAGGACGGCTCCGCGGCTGTCATCCCGCGCCACGATCGCGGACAGTTGTCGCGTGCCGCTGCTCACTGCCGGGCCACCCCATTCGGTCGGGACCATGTGCCGAGTCGTCACCAAACCGAGTGTCATGGTGCTCTAGCTGGGACAACACACCGCCAGTGCGTCACCTGCGAAAGATGCGACGGACGGGTCAGGGTGCCCGGCCGGCCGGGCACCCGGATCTGCCCGGCCGAACCCCGCGCGCTCCGGCGAACGGGCCGAAACGATCAGGAGGCGGGCTTGAGCGGCGCGCAGGCCTCGACCGCCTTGGCAGTGGTGGCGTCCGCGGTGTTCAGCGCGGCCGTGTCGGTCACGCCGTTCTCGGTGAGGCAGTTGTCGTACGCCGCGGAGGCGCCGTTGTCGTTCTGGCTGCCGCCGCCCGGGCCGCCCTGACCGCCGCCGGGACCGCCCTGACCACCGTTGCCCATCTGCGGCAGCGAGTCGGCGCAGGCAGTGGTCGCCGCCGTCCAGGCCGCCTCGTCGACGCCCTCCGGCTTGAGCTGGTTCGCGAAGCCGCCGCCCCCGCCACGCTGGCCGCCCGGACCGCCGGAGGGCTGGCCGGACGGGAACGCGGTGGGCCGCCCGGAACCCTGCGGGAACGCGCCGCCGGAGGGCATCGCACCGCCGGACGGGCGCGCGCCGCGGGACGGGTTCGCGGTCGGGACAGTCACCTCGATGCCCTGCTCCTTGAGGCAGGCCGCGTAGGCGGCGAGCGCGTTCTGGCCGTCCCCGCCGGAGCCGTCCGCGCCGTCGGAAGAGCCGGAACCACCGCAGCCCGCGGCCAGCAGCAGCGCCGCGGACCCGGCCAGCGCGACGGCTGCGAGCCGACGGCGGGCGTGTGCACTCATTGGCACGACTGCACTGACTGGCACGACTGCCTCCTCGATCGCCGGGCCGCGACCCGGGAGGGCCACGGCGCCGCACCATGCAAGCGGTCGCACCTCCGAGACCCGTCAGGCCCGGCTCGAAGCACGCTCGGAACCCGTACCCCCGAATGATCGTGAATGGGGGTCTCAAGGGCTTCACAGGTGTTACACAGGGTTGGTAAAGGCCCTGCCTAGATGGCGGGCGAACCATCGGGAACATGACGACGACGATGCACTCGGACCTCCGCGACACCACCACCGGATCCCGCCAGGAACTTCGCCGCGCCGACGGCAGCCCGGTCCGGGTGCTCGTGGTCGACGACGAGTCCACGCTTGCCGAGCTGCTGTCCATGGCGCTGCGGTACGAGGGCTGGGACGTGCGCTCGGCCGGGGACGGCGGCGGCGCGGTGCGGGCGGCCCGCGAGTTCCGGCCGGACGCGGTGATCCTGGACGTGATGCTCCCGGACATGGACGGGCTGGAGGTGCTGCGCCGGCTGCGTGGCGAGGCACCGGAGATGCCGGTGCTGTTCCTCACCGCCAAGGACTCGGTGGAGGACCGGATCGCGGGCCTGACCGCGGGCGGCGACGACTACGTGACCAAGCCGTTCAGCCTGGAGGAGGTCGTGGCGCGGCTGCGCGGGCTGATGCGCCGGGCCGGGCGGGCCGCGATGCGCTCGGACGCCCAGCTGATCGTCGGCGACCTGAGCCTGGACGAGGACAGCCACGAGGTACGCCGCGGCGGCGACCAGATCACGCTCACCGCCACCGAGTTCGAGCTGCTCAGGTATCTGATGCGCAACCCACGCCGGGTGCTGTCCAAGGCACAGATCCTGGACCGGGTCTGGAACTACGACTTCGGCGGCCAGGCGAACGTGGTCGAGCTGTACATCTCCTACCTGCGCAAGAAGATCGACGCCGGCCGGAAGCCGATGATCCACACGATGCGGGGCGCCGGCTATGTCCTCAAGCCCGCGGACTGACCGGGCGCGGCCACGTGGCCCCCGTGGCTGGCCGTTGCGGACCCGGCTGGTCGCCACCATGCTCGCGCTGCTGGCCGCGGCCTGCCTGCTGATCTCCGTGGTCACCGAGATCGCGCTGCACACGAACCTGCAGGGCCAACTCGACCGGCAACTCGCCACCGCGGCGCAGAACGCGGGCAACTTCGAACGGCCGGACGGGTTCAACCCGGGCGGACCGGCGCCGGACCAGTGGATCGGGCGTGGGCAGCCGCCCGGCACGCTCGTCGCCTACCTCGGCGGCAGCCGTCCCGGCGTGCGCATCCTCGGCGACGACCTGCAGGAGATCGACGGGGGCAGCGCGCTCTTCACGATGCTCGCCACGATCCCGGTCGACGGTCGCCCGAGAACCTACTACCTGGAGGGGTACGGCAACTACCGGCTCAAGGCGGAGAGGCGCGGCCCGGACGACGACCTGGTGATCACCGGGCTGCCGACCGACGACGTGGACCGGACGCAGGTCGAGGTCGCGGTGATCCTCGCAGCCGTCACCGCCGCCGCGCTCGTCGTCGCGGGTGTCGCGGGCGTCGTGATCATCCGGCGCACGCTCCGCCCGCTGCGCCGCGTCGCCGCGACCGCCGGCCGGGTGGCCGAACTGGAGCTGGACCGGGGCGAAGTCGCGCTCGCGGAACGGCTGCCGGAGGAACTCACCGACCCGCGTACCGAGGTGGGGCAGGTCGGCGCCGCGCTCAACCGGATGCTCGGCAACGTGGAGGCCGCGCTCGCCGCCCGGCACGCCAGCGAGACGCAGGTGCGCCAGTTCGTCGCGGACGCCAGCCATGAGCTGCGCACGCCGCTGGCCGCGATCCGGGGGTACGCCGAGCTGACCCGGCGCAGCCGCCAGGAGGTGCCGCCCGAGGTCGCGCACGTGCTGAACCGCGTCGAGTCGGAGGCGAAACGGATGACCGGGCTGGTCGAGGACCTGCTGCTGCTTGCCCGGCTGGACGCCGGGCGGCCGCTGGAGCACGAGCCTGTCGACCTGGCGATGCTCGCGGTCGACACGGTGAGCGACGCACACGCGGCCGGGCCGCACCACGTCTGGCGGCTCGACCTGCCGGCCGAGGGTGTGGAGGTGCCCGGCGACCGGGCCCGGCTGCACCAGGTGCTTGCGAACCTGCTTGCGAACGCGCGCACGCATACGCCGCCGGGCACCGAGGTGACCGTGTCGGTGGGCGTGCGCGACGGCCTGGCCGCGATCATGGTGGCCGACGCGGGGCCGGGCATCCCGCCGGACCTGCTGCCGCACATCTTCGAGCGGTTCGCACGTGGGGACGGCTCCCGGTCGCGCGCGGCCGGCAGCACCGGGCTCGGGTTGGCGATCGTGCACGCGGTGGTGACCGCGCACGGCGGGCGCATCGAGGTGCGTAGTCGGCCGGGGCGTACCGAGTTCCTGGTGTCGATGCCGCTGGTCACGGCCGAGGTGCCGGTCAGCGCGTAATCACGGCGCAGCACGTCCGTCACACTGGGGTGCCGTATTCACAGCCTTTCCACAGCTTCGCCAGAGCGCACGGTGAGATGCCCGGTCGATCCTGGTGACCGAGCCTGAGGTTTTGACTACAAAGCCCGGCTTATCAGCTGATGCCACATTTGCTGCCTGCTTCCGCTTGAGTGAAGGACGAAGCGCATGACCTCGACGTTGCCCACGCCGCCCTCGGCCGAGTCGCCGCCCCCGGCCGAGTCGCCGACCGCGGCCGGGTCACCGGCCGATCCGGAGGCGCCGGCCGTTCCTGAGGGGAAAGCCGCGTTGCCGGCCCCGGCCTCCTCGGTTCCTCCGGCCGCACCGGTCCCCTCGTCGTCCGAGGTGTCTTCCGAGGATGGCCCGGCCGTCGCGTCCGCCGCCTCGGTCGCCGTGCCGGCGCGCTCCCGGTGGCAGCGGATCGTCCGCGGACCCGAGGACGACCCGGTCTGGGCACGGCCCGCGCTCTACCTGCTGCTGATCGCGACCGGCGTCCTCTACATCTGGAGCCTTGGCGCGTCCGGCTGGGCGAACTCGTTCTACGCCGCCGCCGTGCAGGCCGGCTCCGAGAGCTGGAAGGCGTTCTTCTTCGGCTCCTCCGACGCGGCGAACTTCATCACTGTCGACAAGACGCCCGCGTCGCTGTGGCCGATGGAGATCTCCGCCCGGATCTTCGGCATGAACTCGTGGAGCATGCTTGTCCCGCAGGCGCTGATGGGCGTCGGCTCGGTCGCGCTGCTCTACGCCACGGTCCGCCGCTGGTTCTCCCCGGCCGCCGGGCTGCTGGCCGGCGCGGTGCTGGCCACCACGCCGGTCGCCGCGCTGATGTTCCGCTTCAACAACCCGGACGCGCTGCTGGTGCTGCTGATGATCGCGGCCTGCTGGGCGATGGTCCGGGCCCTGGAGCGAGGCGCCACCACCTGGCTGCTGATCTGCGGCGTCTTCATGGGCTTCGGCTACCTCGCCAAGATGCTCCAGGTGCTGCTGATCCTGCCCGCGCTCGGCCTGGTCTACCTGATCGCGGGCCCGCCGAAGCTTGGCAAGCGGTTCCTGCAGCTGCTCGGCGCGGCCGGCGCGATGATCGTCTCGGCCGGCTGGTGGATCCTCGCGGTCGAGCTGTGGCCGGCGGACTCCCGGCCATACATCGGCGGCTCGCAGAACAACAGCATCCTGGAGCTCACGCTCGGCTACAACGGGCTCGGCCGGCTCAACGGCAACGAGACCGGAAGCGTCGGCGGCGGAGGCATGGGCGGCCCGGGCGGCGGCGCCGGTCCGGCGGGCGCAGCAGGTCCCGGCGGTGGCAACGGCGGCGGCATGTGGGGCGAAAGCGGCATCCTGCGGATGTTCGACTCCGCGCAGGGCGGTCAGGTCGCCTGGCTGCTCCCGGCCGCGCTGGTACTCATGATCGCCGGCCTGGTGCTCACCGCACGGCGGCCGCGCACCGACCGTACCCGTGCGGCTTTCGTGCTCTGGGGTGGTTGGCTCGTGGTCACGACGTTGACCTTCAGCTTCATGCAGGGCATCTTCCACGCGTACTACACGGTGGCGCTGGCCCCGGCGATCGGCGCGCTTGTCGGCATGGGCGCGCAGCTGCTCTGGGAGCGGCGGCGCGCGCCGTGGGCGGTCGCGCTGCTTGCCGTGGCCGTCACCGGTACCGCGGTCTGGGCCTTCGTGCTGCTCGGGCGCAGCGCGGACTGGCTTCCCTGGCTGCGCTGGACCGTGCTGATCGGCGGCATCGTCGCGTCGCTGGCGTTGGTCGGCACGAGCCGGCTCGGCGCACGGTTCGCCATCCCGGTCGGCGTGGTCGCGGCCGCGGTGACGCTTGCCGCGCCGGCCGCCTACGCGATCAATACCGCGGGTACGCCGCACGTCGGCTCGATCCCGTCGGCCGGGCCGGCCACCGCGGGCGGATTCGGGCCGGGTGGCGGCGGCCGGGGCGGCTTCCCCGGCGGGCGGAACGGTCAGGGCGGCTTCCCGGGCGGCGGTGCCCAAGGCGGCTTCCCAGGTGGCGCGCAGGGCGGATTCCCAGGTGGCGCGCAGGGCGGCTTCCCGGGTGGCGGCGCGCAGGGGCAGGCGCCCACGACGGGGCAGAACGGTTTCCCCGGCGGGACCGGCCGGGGTGAACGCGGCGGCGGCATGGGCGGGCTGCTCAGCGGCTCCGAGCCGAGCGCCGAGATGGTCGCGCTGCTGGAGAAGGACGCGGACACCTACACCTGGATCGCGGCCGCGGTCGGCTCCAACCGCGCCTCCGGATATCAGCTGGCCACCGGCGACCCGGTGATGGCGATCGGCGGCTTCAACGGCACCGACCCGGCCCCGTCGCTCGCCCAGTTCCAGGAGTTCGTGGAGCAGGGCAAGATCCACTACTTCATCGGCGACGGTGGCTTCGGCGGCGGTGGCCGCGACGGCAGCAACCAGGTCAGCGCGGAGATCGCGACCTGGGTCCAGGCCAACTTCACCGCGCAGACCGTGGACGACACGACCCTCTACGACCTGACGCAGGGGAGCTGATCCGCCATGTCGATCACCGCAGGAGCAACCGCCACGCCCGACACCACCCCCACCACGGCCGCGCTCGACGTGGTCATCCCGGTCTACAACGAGGAGCGCGACCTGGAGCCGTGCGTACGGCGGCTGCACGCGCACCTCAGCGAGACGTTCCCGTACCCCTTCCAGATCACCATCGCCGACAACGCCAGCACGGACGGCACGCTCGACGTCGGACGGCGGCTCGCGTCGGACCTGCCCGGGGTCAGCGTCACGCACCTGCCCCGCAAAGGACGGGGGCACGCGCTGAAGGAGGTGTGGTCCGCGTCCGAGGCGCCGGTGCTGGCGTACATGGACGTGGACCTCTCCACCGACCTGGCCGCACTGCTGCCACTCGTCGCGCCGCTCTTCTCCGGGCACAGCGACCTGGCGATCGGGTCCCGGCTGTCGCGGAGTTCGCGGGTGATCCGGGGCGCCAAGCGGGAGCTCATCTCGCGCGGCTACAACCTGATCCTTCGCGGTACGTTGCAGGCCCGCTTCTCGGACGCGCAATGCGGCTTCAAGGCGATCAGGGCGGACGTCGCCCGCCGGCTGCTGCCGCTCGTCGAGGACACCGGCTGGTTCTTCGACACCGAGCTGCTGGTCCTGGCCGAGCGGTCCGGCCTGCGCATCCACGAGGTGCCGGTGGACTGGATCGACGACCCGGACAGCCGCGTCGACATCGTAAAGACCGCGGTCGCGGATCTTCGGGGGATCGCGCGCCTCGGCCGCGCGCTCGGCACCGGGCGGCTTCCCATCACCGAACTGCGCGCCCAGCTCGGCCGGGCCCCGCTCGCGCCGGTCGACGGCGTACCGCCGGGGATGGTCGGGCAGCTGCTGACGTTCGGCGCGATCGGCGTGGTCAGCACGCTTGCCTACCTGGCCATCTACGCGGGGCTGCGGCTCGGCATGGGCGCGCAGCTCGCCAATCTGCTGGCGCTGCTGATCACGGCGGTGGGGAACACGGCGGCGAACCGGCGGATCACGTTCGGCGTGCAGGGGGCGGACGGCGCCGCCCGTCATCACCTGCAGGGCCTGGTCATCTTCGGCCTCGGACTGGGCCTGACCAGTGGCTCGCTGGCGCTGCTGCACGCCGTGACGGACACCCCGCACCGGCTGCTCGAACTCGCGGTTCTGATCGCGGCGAACGCGACGGCCACGCTGCTCCGCTTCGTCATGCTCCGCGTCTGGGTCTTCCGCCGCGCCTGACCGGCCGTCCACCGAGGGGCGTCCCCGCCGGGGCGCCCCTGCACGCCGTCCAGACCCGGAACGACTCCATCGCGCTCGGTGAGATCATGGTCCACAATCGGTGATGAGGCGACACCGCTCGGAGATCCGCGACGGCGTTGCCCCTCAGCACGGCAGGAGGATTCGAGATGGCGGAGAGCTCGGACCCGGCGGTGCGGCGCGAGGGCGTCGGTGAGCTGCGAAGACTACGACGACAGGCAGGCCTGGAGGTAGAAGAGGCAGCGATATCGATAGACGTGTCTCCCGGCGTGCTCTGGGCGCTGGAGGCCGGGCTCGGCGGGGTTGCGCCGAAGAAGGTACGTGCGCTGCTCGCCCACTACGGGGTCGACGACCCGTACGCGAACGGGCTGACCGACGCGGTCAGCTCGGAGATCAACGCCCGGATCGACGGTGCCCGCAGTCCCGGCGCTCGTGCGCTCATCTACGCGGAGCAGTCCGCGAGGGTGATTCGGAGCTTCGAGCTGACCTCGGTACCCGGACTGCTCCAGACTCCCGAATACGCGGCGCTGGCGTGCTCGCGGCACCGAGCGCCTTGGGACGACGACGCCGCGATTGCACGGCGGGTCGCCGGCCGGATCGCCCGACAGGGGTTGCTACGCGGCCCGCACGCACCGCAGGCGCATTTCCTGATCGACGAGGCAGCGTTGCGGCGCGGCGACAGCGAACCCGGCAGTGCGGTCATGAGCCGCCAGATCCAGCAGCTGATTAAGGCACGCGAATGGCCGAACGTGACGGTCCAGGTCGTGCCGGCCACCTCACATGCGGGAACCGGTCCGTTCATGCTCCTGGAGGCGGCGTCAGGCAACGGTGACCTGCTCTATCAGGAGCAGCAGGACTCGGACGTAATCAGCGGCGACCCCATCGAGCTGGCCAGCTACCTGAACAGATTCGCGGAGCTGCGGGAACTCGCGCGGACGGGACCGGACCTGACCGACTTCCGGTAACGCGAACACACCCTTCCTCACCGGAGGTGGTCACGATCTCAGTGCCTGAAGCGCCCGCTCTTAGCGCCGCGCGTGAAGGCGGACCATGCCGGCCTCGCATAACAGAGCACCGGGCCGCGGCGGTCCTTGGAGTCGCGGACTCTCGCACCACTGACCAGCCGCGCCACCTCCACGCAGTTTCCCCCACCGCTACGGCTGGCGGCGCGCCACACGGCGGGCGCGGGCAGATCCATTGCTGCAGACATCGTCGTCTCCATATGACCTGTTGAACTGGTTTACTGAGATGATCTCAGATAATTCGTGATAAAAGCTTCCGTGTCATCCGGGCTCAACGCGGTGGCCTGCAACCACTGGAATACGTCGCGATACCGCGTCAGCTGCTCCGGACGCTCCAGATAGAGGTATCCGACCAGTCCTTCCACGAAAACGACGCCACCTGCGGTGACATCGAGATCCAGCAGCGCGAAAGGACTGTTCACCGCTTCATGCAGACCGGCCCAGTAGGGCAGAACCTGGATCGAGACCGTCGGCAACTCCGACAGTTTCAGCAGATGTTCCAGCTGCGCCCGGGCGGCACCGAAACCGTTCATCCGGCGCAGCACCGACTCGTCGAGGATCGCCCGGACGACCAGCGGGTCGGCGTCCGTCAACCGCTCCTGGCGTCGTCGTCGCGCTCGCGCCGTCTGCTCCACCTGCTCCTTCGTCAGCCGCCGATCCCAGGAGAGCAGCGCCCACTCCGCGTAGTCCGGTGTCTGCAGGAGGCCCGGAACCAGTGACGTCTCCCAGTTTCTCAGCTGTGTGGCAGCACCCTCCATCTCCACATATGCCGACGTGGACGCGGGCAGGTCGAAATCCTGCCACCAGCCGAGTTTCCGAGCCTCGGCGACGAAACTCATCAGCGTTTCCCGCTCGGCAGGATCCGAGATCCCGTATAGGTCGCACAGGTCTCGGACGTCGCGCGGCTGGGGAGCGCGCTGCCCGTTCTCCAAACGACTGATTTTGGTGGGCGAGACCAGCAGCCGCTCTGCCACTTCGTGAGCGCTGAGCCCGACCGCCTCCCGCCGATCACGAAGCAGGGCACCCAGCTGACGCCGGCGAACCGTCGGGCTATTGTCCCCCGGCACCGGTCCTCCTCGTCTCGCGCATGAACGCGCACTTCATGGCGATGAATGAAAATGAGTCGTACTACGCATTCTGGCAATTGCCAGAGGCATGTGTCACGGCAACTGAACGATGACTAATGGTGTCATTCCGGCGGACGGCACGCGGCGCACGCGCTCGCTGGCACCGCTGATGAACAGCACTCTCAGCACCGCGCTCGGACGTCCGCACACGCCGAGAACGGACCACCGGCCAGGCCACCACGGGGCCGGCAGCCCCGCCGCGTGCAGTCGGTGCGCTGCGTGGTCGAGCGCTCACCGCGTACCCCCGATGGGTGGTGAATTTTGATCGTGTCGAGACCTTTGGCGTGGTGCTGGCGGTGACCATGGGGTGACCTGCGCAAGTGGGGCGTCGGGCGCGCCACACCACGGCGAGGGCACGGCGTGTCGGCGGCGCGGCGGGGCTAGGGTGGGTGCTCCGCCGCAGTCGTGATCGAATCGGGGTGAGCCTGCCGTGGGCGATTCGTTCGTGCACCTCCACGTGCACACGGAGTATTCGATGCTCGACGGCGCGGCGCGGTTGAAAGACCTCTTCAAGGAGGCGAAGCGGCTCGAGATGCCGGCGGTGGCGATCAGCGACCACGGCAACATGCACGGGGCCTACGACTTCTACAAGCAGGCCAAGGCCGCGGACATCGTGCCGATCATCGGTGTGGAGGCGTACGTCGCCCCCGAGTCCCGCTTCCACAAGGCGCGCGTCAAGTGGGGCCGGCCGGAGCAGAAGTCCGACGACGTGTCCGGTAACGGCGCGATCACCCACATGACCATGTGGGCGCAGAACGCGGACGGCCTGAAGAACCTCTTCAAGCTCAACTCGCGCGCCTCGTTCGAGGGCCACTACGTGAAGTGGCCGCGGATGGACATGGAGCTGATCTCCGAGTACGCCACCGGGATCATGGCGACCACCGGCTGCCCGTCCGGCGCGGTGCAGACCCGGCTGCGGCTCGGCCAGTTCGACGAGGCGGTCAAGGTCGCGGGGCAGTACCAGGACATCTTCGGTAAGGACAACTACTTCCTGGAGATCATGGATCACGGACTCTCGATCGAGAGCCGGGTCCGTGAAGGGCTCCTGGAGATCAGCAAGAAGCTGAAGATCCCGCCGGTGGTCACGAACGACTCGCACTACACGTTCGAGGAGCAGGCCGCCGCGCACGACGTGCTGCTCTGCGTGCAGACCGGGTCGAACGTCGACGATCCGAACCGGTTCCGGTTCGACGGCAACGGCTACTTCGTGAAGTCCGCCGACCAGATGCGCGCGATCGATTCGTCCGACGCCTGGCAGGAGGGCTGCAAGAACACGCTGCTGGTGGCGTCGAAGGTCGACACGACAGGCATGTTCACCTACAAGAACCTGATGCCGCGCTTCCCGGTGCCGGAGGGGCACACCGAGGAGTCCTGGTTCCGGCACGAGGCGTTCGAGGGGCTCAAGCGGCGCTTCCCGAACGGCATCCCGGACACGCACATCACGCAGGCGGAGTACGAGCTCGGGATCATCATCCAGATGGGCTTCCCGTCCTACTTCCTGGTCGTCGCGGACTTCATCCAGTGGTCGAAGCGGAACGGCATCGCGGTCGGGCCGGGTCGTGGCTCGGCGGCCGGTTCGCTCGTGGCGTACGCGATGGGCATCACCGACCTGGACCCGCTGCCGCACGGCCTGATCTTCGAGCGGTTCCTGAACCCGGACCGCGTCTCGATGCCCGACGTCGACATCGACTTCGACGAGCGCCGGCGCGCCGAGGTGATCCGTTACGTGACCGACAGGTGGGGCGAGGACCGGGTCGCGCAGATCGCCACGTTCGGCACGATCAAGGCGAAGGCCGCGATCAAGGACTCCGCCCGCGTGCTCGGCTATCCCTACGCGGTCGGCGACCGGATCACCAAGGCCATGCCGCCGGCCGTGATGGGCAAGGACATCCCGCTCTCCGGCATCTTCGACACGAACCACCCGCGGTACTCGGAGGCGAACGAGCTCCGGTCGATGTACGAGTCGGAGATGGACGTCAAGAAGGTCATCGACACCGCGCGCGGCATCGAGGGCCTGATCCGGCAGACAGGTGTGCACGCGGCCGGCGTGATCATGTCCGCCGAGCCGATCATCGACCACATCCCGCTGACCCGGCGGGACGCGGACGGCTCGATCATCACGCAGTTCGACTACCCGACCTGCGAGACGCTCGGCCTGCTGAAGATGGACTTCCTGGGCCTGCGCAACCTGACGATCATCGATGACGCGGTCAAGAACATCGAGATCAACCACGGGATCAAGCTCGACCTGCTCGGCCTGGAGCTGAACGACATTCCCACCTACGAGCTGCTGGCCCGCGGCGACACGCTTGGCGTGTTCCAGCTCGACGGCGGCCCGATGCGCTCGCTGCTGCGCCTGATGAAGCCTGACAACTTCGAGGACATCTCCGCGGTGCTGGCGCTCTACCGGCCCGGCCCGATGGGCGCCGACTCACACACGAACTACGCGCTCCGCAAGAACGGCCTGCAGGACATCATCCCGATCCACCCGGAGCTTGAGGAGCCGCTCAGGGAGATCCTCGGCCCGACGCACGGGCTGATCGTCTACCAGGAGCAGGTGCAGCGCGCCGCCCAGAAGCTGGCCGGATATTCGCTCGGCCAGGCCGACCTGCTGCGCCGCGCGATGGGCAAGAAGAAGAAAGAGGTCCTGGAGAAGGAATTCGTACCGTTCAGCGACGGGATGAAGGCCAACGGCTACTCCCCCGAGGCGATCAAGGCGATCTGGGACGTGCTGGTCCCGTTCGCGGACTACGCGTTCAACAAGGCGCACACCGCCGGGTACGGCCTGGTCTCCTACTGGACCGGCTACCTGAAGGCGAACTACCCGGCCGAGTACATGGCCGGGCTGCTCACCTCGGTCGGCGACGACAAGGACAAGATGGCGCTCTACCTGGCGGAGTGCCGCCGGATGGGCATCAGCGTGCTCCCGCCGGACGTCAACGAGTCCGCCGGGCCGTTCACCCCGGTCGGCAAGGACATCCGCTTCGGCCTGGCCGCGGTCCGCAACGTCGGGGCGAACGTGGTGGAGGCGATCCGCCGCTGCCGCGACGACAAGGGCAAGTACACAGACTTCTACGACTTCCTCGCCAAGGTCGACGCGGTGGCCTGCAACAAGAAGACGATCGAGTCGCTGATCAAGGCGGGTGCGTTCGACTCGATGGGCCACACCCGCAAGGGCCTGCTCGCGGTGCACGCCGAGGCGATCGACGCGTACTCCGGCGTCAAGAAGAACGAGGCGGTCGGCCAGTTCGACCTGTTCGGCGCCGGGTTCGGCGACGCCGCGCCGTCCGCCACGGTCGCCATGCCGACGATCCCCGACTCCGAGTGGGACAAGCGCGACAAACTGGCGTTCGAGCGGGAGATGCTCGGCCTCTACGTCTCCGACCACCCGCTCTTCGGCCTGGAGCACGTGCTCTCCCAGCACGCGGACACAAGCATCGCCGCGCTCGCCGAGGAGGGCTCGGTCCCGGACGGCGCGGTCGTCACGCTTGCCGGCATCCTCTCCGGCGTACAGCGCCGCGTCACCAAGCAGGGCAAGGCCTGGGCCTCCGCCACGCTTGAAGGCCTGGCCGGCGGCGTCGAGGCGCTGTTCTTCCCGAACACCTACGAGGCGGTCGGCCAGTACATCGCGGAGGACGCGATCGTGGTCGTCAAGGGCCGCATCGACCGCCGCGACGACACGCCACGCATCATGGCGATGGACATGATGATGCCGGACGTCCACACCAACCCGGACACGAAGCCGGTGATCCTCACCATGCCGATCACGCGCTGCACGCCGCCGCTCGTCGAGCGGCTGAAGGAGGTGCTGATGCTGCACCCCGGCGACAACGAGATCCACGTCAAGCTCGTCAACGGCGGCCGCACCACGGTCCTGCGCCTCGGCACCCGCGTCGCGCCGACAACCGCGCTGATGGGCGACCTGAAGAGCGTCCTCGGGCCCGCGGCCGTCGGATAAATCCAGATCCAGATCTGGATTTCCCGCTCCCGCCGTGGCCGGGACCCGCATGCTCCCGCGGCCTCGGATCCGTGGGTGGTCGCGCACCCCCGGTGGCTCAGCAGGCGGAGGACCACAGGTCGATCGCGGCGGGCAGCAGCGTGAACAGGGCGGCCAGAAGCAGTGCGGCCAGGACGATCGGGCCGAGCACGGCTACGGCGGACGGCAGCGCCGGCAGCCCCGCCGGCGACTCGGGCAGGCGGGCGGCCGGGATCTGCGGCTCGGCCGGGGCCACCCCGCCGGACGGCGGCGGGGGGTCGAACTGCGGATCCGAGGTGGTGAGCGCTTCCCGCCAGTGCTGCCAGCGGGCCCGGTCGGCCGCGGGAAGGTCCAGCCCGGCCAGGATGCGGGCGACGAACTCCGCGGACGGGACGCGGGTGGCGTTGAGGGCGGCGCTTACCGTGCTGGGTGAGTAGTTCGCGCGGGCGGCCACGGACCGCTGGGTGCCGTTGCGCCGGATCAGTTCACGAAGCCGCAGGTTGAAGTCGGTCGGCCCGGCCGGCGCGTCCTCGGCGCCGGCGGACGAGCGCTGCCGGTCCAGCGCGTTCCGGGCCCGTTCCCAGACGTCACGAAGCGCGGGCTCGTCCGCGCCGCAGGCGGTGCCGTACGCGCGGGCCACCTGCCAGGTGGGCAGCGCGTCTCCCGAGGCGGCGCGGCTGAAGACGGACGCCGAGTAGCCGCCGGCGCGCTCAAGCTCCGGATAGGTCTTCCCGGACACGCCCCGGAGCCGGCGCAGGTGCTCGGCAAGCGCGGCCAGCTCCCGTACCCCGGTGGTGATCGTCTTTTCCGGTCTGCCCATCCCGGATGAAACTACCAAAAAGCGGACGGATTTAGACGAGTCCGGCGTCGTGCACCAGGATGGCGATCTGGACACGGTTGTTCAGGTCCAGCTTGGTGAGCAGGCGGGACACGTGCGCCTTCACGGTGGCGACGCTCATGAACAGCTCGGTGGCGATCTCCGCATTCGACTTGCCCTGGCCGACCGCGACCGCCACCTCGCGCTCCCGCTCACTGAGCCGGGCCAGCAACTCCTGCGGCCTGCCCCGCACCGGTTCCGGCGCGGCCACGTGCGCTATCAACTGCCGGGTGACAGTGGGCGAGAGCGTGGCCTCACCGGACGCGACCCGGCGCACCGCGTGGATGATCTCCTGCGGCGGCGTGTCTTTCAGCAGGAAACCGCTGGCGCCGGCGCGCAACGCCCGCAACACGTACTCGTCGAGGTCGAACGTGGTCAGCACGATCACCTCGGGCGCATCCGGCCGGGAGCGGACCGCCTCGGTCGCGGCCAGCCCGTCCACCCGCGGCATGCGGATGTCCATCAGCACCACGTCCGGCCGGTCGCGCGCGATCGCGTCGGCGACCTCCGCGCCGTCCGCCGCCTCGCCGACCACGGTGATCTCCGGTGCCGCGCCGAGGATCATCGACAGCCCGGTCCGGACCAGCGCGTCGTCGTCCACGATCAGCACGCGGACCGGTGGCGGGTTCAGGTCATCGGCCACGGCAGCCATGCCTCCAGGGTGAAGCCGCCGCCCGGCTCGCGGCGATGATCAAGTCGTCCACCGGCAAGTGTGGCACGCTCCGCGAGGCCGATCAGCCCCGTCCCGGTGCCGGGAATTGTGGACGCGCCGACCTCGACCGCGCCGGGATTACACACAGTTATCGACAGGCCTCGTCCGGGTGCGCCGTCGACCGCGACCGTGACCCGCGCGCCGGGTGCGTGCTTGCGGGCATTCGTCAGCCCTTCCTGGATCATGCGGTACGCCGTGCGCCCGACCGCGTCCGGCGGGCTCACCCCACCGTCCGGCAGGGAGAGCGCGACCCGCGCCCCGGCCTCACGCGACTCCGCAATCAGTGTGGTCAGGTCCGCAAGCGTCGGCTGCGGACGCTCCGGCTCGCCGGCCGCCGCGGGCTCGCGCAGCACGCCGATCACCTCGCGCAGGTCCTGGAGCGCCTGGTGCGCGCTGGCCCGGATCACGCTCGCCGCCTTCGCCACCTCCGCCGGCGGCGCGTCCGGCCGGATCTCCAGCGCGCCGGCGTGCAGACTGAGCAGCGAGATGCGATGCGCGAGCACGTCGTGCATCTCCCGCGCGATGCGGGCGCGCTCCAGCTGCCGGGCCTGGGCCACGCGCAACTGCTGCTCCGACTCGGCGCGCTCGGCCCGGTCCCGCAGCGAGCGGACAAGCAGCCGCCGGGACCGCACCAGCGAGCCGGAGAGCAGGACGAACGCGGCGAAGAACACGGTCCAGCCCACAGCGCCCCAGTAGGTGAACTGAGGGTCCGGCCGCACCAGGCCCAGCACAAGCGCCGGCACCACGTTGAGCACTGTCATCAACGCGGCCACCGGGAAGCGGCGGTGCACCGCGACCGAGAACATCACCACGATCACCGCGGCCGCGCTGGCCACCGAGAAGAAGCCGAGCAGCGCGGCGAACAGGCACAACGTGACCGGCCGGCGTCGCCGCCACCACAGCCCCGCACAGAGCAGCAGGCTCAGTGCGAAGTCCAGCCAGAGCAGCCAGCCCGACGCGCGGGCCACGACCGGCTCGGCGCGGTTGAACAACGACTCGAACGTCACCGCGAACACGAACGCCGCCGACAGCGTGAACGTCACGGTGTCGACCAGCCAGTCCCTGGCCGTCCGCGGGCGGACCGGGTCGTCCTCGTCGAGCGCGTCGAGCGCGCCGCGCAGCGACCAGCGGTCCACTGTTGAAGGGGTCGCCATATCCCCAGGCTAAGGGCGTGGCTGGAGACCTGATACCGACCAAAGTCGAATCGGTCACGCGACTTTGGTCTCCACACAGTCAACTCCGGACCGACGCGGGCGACCGGGTGGCTCCGACAGGCTTAGCACCATGATTACGGCTGACCACCTGACCAAACGGTACGGCGCGCACACCGCCGTCGACGACGTCTCGTTCACCTGCGAGCCCGGCACGGTCACCGGCTTCCTCGGGCCGAACGGCGCGGGCAAGTCGACCACCATGCGCATGATCTGCGGGTTGACGCCGCCGTCCGCGGGCAGCGCCACCGTGGCCGGTGTGCCGTTCCGCAAGCTGCCCAACCCGGGCCGGCGGATCGGCGTGCTGCTTGACGCGTCCGCGCAGCACGGTGGGCGTACCGGCCGGGAGGTGCTGTCGCTCTCCGCGCTGACCATGGGCGTGCCGCGGTCCCGGGTCAGCGCCGTGCTCGACACTGTCGGCCTGGACGCCAAGGCGGCACGCAAGCGGGTAGGCCAGTACTCACTCGGCATGCGGCAGCGCCTCGGCCTGGCCCACGCGCTGCTCGGCGAGCCCGGCATCCTCATCCTCGACGAGCCGGCCAACGGCCTGGACCCCGAGGGCATCTTCTGGATGCGCGGGCTGCTGCGCGACTTCGCCGACCGGGGCGGCACAGTGCTGCTCTCCTCCCACCTGCTGCGCGAGGTGGAGGCGGTCGCGGACCGGCTGGTGGTGATCGGCGGCGGCCGGATCGTGGCGCAGGGCGACAAGGCGGAGCTGCTCGCGGGCGGCGGGACGCTTGTGCGCGCCGTCGACCCGGCCGGGCTGGCCACCGCGCTGGACCGGGCCGGCCTGCAGTACACCCGCACCCAGGACGGCGCGCTGCTTGTCAGCTCGGAGCCGGGCGCGATCGGGTGGGCCGCGGCCGAGAACAACGTGGTGCTGCTTGAGCTCCGGCCGGCCGACGGCGCCGGACTCGAGCAGATGTTCCTGACCCTGACGGCCACGCCGGCCGCCGCCGCTGTGGAGGAGAGCAAGCGATGACCACCGGAACGCTTCAGACGGAACGGCCTGCCACACCTGTGGACGGCGCGGAGCGTACCCCCGGCCGGGTGTCGCTGTTGACTTTGACCTGGGTGGAGCTGCGCAAGCTCGCGGACACCCGGGCCGGGCTGTGGCTGCTGATCGTGATCGGCCTCGGCATCGTGCTCACCCACGTCGCCATGCTTGCCACCGCAGAACCGCGGGCCGCGGCGAACTACGCCGGGCTGATGGGCTTCGCGCAGATCCCGGTCAGCATCCTGCTTCCGGTGCTGGGCATCCTGGCGATGACCGGCGAGTTCTCCCAGCGGACCGCGCTCACCACGTTCGCGCTGGTGCCGGCGCGCGGCCGGGTGCTCACCGCGAAGCTGCTCGCCGCGGTCGTGATCGCGCTGATCACCACGGCGGTGACCGCGGGCACGTCCGCGATCGCCAATCTGGTCGCGATCGGCCTGGACGGCGACGGCTCGTGGACGCTCAAGCCGGAGGCGCTGCTCGGCTTCGTCGTGCTGGAGATCGTCTACATCCTGATGGGCTCCGCGTTCGGCGCGCTGCTGCTGAACTCGCCGCTCGCGATCGTCCTCTACTTCGTGGTGCCGACGCTCTGGACCACGCTCGGCGCGCTGATCAGCTGGCTGCACAAGGCCGCGGAGTGGCTCGACATGAACGCCACCTCGATGCCGATCGGCGACGTGGGCGTGACGTCCGGGCAGTGGGCGCGGTTCGGGGTGTCAGCGCTGGTCTGGGTGGTGGTGCCGCTGGCCTTCGGCATCATCCGGATCATGCGCCGCGAGATCAACTGAGTCCTGGCGCCGCTCCCAGGGGGGTGGACGGCGCCCGCGATACGGCTGCCGGGGTCCGATTCGGGCTCCGGCAGCCGCGCGTGGTGCGGACGGTCCCCTACGAATCGGCCGGGCGCAGGCGTTCCGCGAGCCGTTCCTCCTTGACCGCGACCCAGCGACCGACGATCTTGTCCATCTCCCCCTGGGCGAACTCGAAGAAGTCAGCCATCTCGGCCACCCGGAGACCCGGGCCGGTCTCCGGGCCACCGGCCGCGTCCACCCCCTCGGCCGCCAGCTCGGAAAGCTGCTTGAGCAGCGAGTTCTTCGCGGTGGTGGCGCCGTACCACGGGTGGTCGAGGGGCAGCCGGTAGCGATCCGCGCGCGAACCGGGCACCGGCTCACGCACCACCATGGAGAGCGTCGTCAGCTGCCGCACCGCGCCGGAGATCGCGGCGGGGCTCACGCCGAGCCGCTCCCCCAACTCCCCGGCGGTCAGCGCGTCCTCCTCCGCGGTCATCAACGCCATCACCACGCGGCCGGACATCCGCGGAAAGCCGTAGTCGGCCAGCACCATCGCGACGTGCTCGACGAACTGACGGACGGCGTCCTCATCGCGGGAACCGGTCACGGGCTGCCTCCAGGAAGTCGGGTTTCGGCACTCCATGATTGCTGACCAACACAGCTTTTACAAATTACTGAAACAAGCGTAGCTTCCGAAATATGGATAACGTCATCTCCGTGTCCGGACTGGTCAAGCGGTTCGGACCCACGCTCGCGCTGGACGGCCTGGACCTGGAGGTCCGCCCGGGCGAGGTGCACGGATTCCTCGGTCCCAACGGCGCGGGCAAGTCAACGACGATTCGCGTGCTGCTGGGACTCCTCCGGGCGGACGCCGGTCAGGTCCTGCTCCTCGGCGGCGACCCCTGGGCGGACGCCACCACGCTGCACAGGCGGCTGGCGTACGTGCCGGGCGACGTCACGCTCTGGCCCAACCTCTCCGGCGGCGAGATCATCGACCTGCTCGGCCGTCTCCGCGGCGGGCTCGACAAGCATCGGCGCGCCGACCTGCTTGACCGATTCGAGCTGGACCCGCGCAAGAAGGGCCGCACCTACTCCAAGGGCAACCGGCAGAAGGTGGCGCTTGTCGCGGCGCTCTCCTCCGACGTGGAACTGCTGCTCCTCGACGAGCCCACGTCCGGCCTGGACCCGCTGATGGAGGAGGTCTTCCAAAAGTGCGTGGCCGAGGAGAAGGCGCGCGGGCGTACCGTGCTGCTCTCCAGCCACATCCTGGCCGAGGTCGAGGCGCTGTGCGACAGGGTCAGCATCATCCGCAACGGCCGGACCGTCGAGACCGGCACGCTTGGCGAACTGCGCCACCTCACGCGTACCTCGATCGCGGCGGAGTTGTCCGGCCCGCCGAACGGCCTCGGCACGCTCCCCGGCGTCCACGGCCTGGTGATCGACGGCGACAACGTCCGGTTCGAGGTGGACACCGCGCAGCTGACCACCGCACTGCGCGCGGTCACCGAGGCGGGGGTACGCAGCCTCACCAGCCACCCGCCGACGCTTGAGGAGCTGTTCCTGCGCCACTACCAGGACGACCTCTCCGGTACCGGCCGTGAGGAGGCGGCGGCGCGATGACCGGCGAGACCACCACCGGCGCGGGCACGCTGATCCGGCTGATCCTGCGGCGCGACCGGGTGCTGTTACCGCTGTGGACGTTCGTGCTGGCGATGCTTCCGCTCAGCTACCTGGCCGCGATGGCGGGCCTGTTCGACACGGACGCGGAACGCGCGCAGTACGCCACCTCCACCGCAGCCAATGCGGCCGACCTGGCGATGGTCGGCCCGGTCTTCGGCGACAGCGTGGGCGCGCTCGGCGCCTGGCGTTGCGGCGTCGTCTACGTCCTGCTTGCGCTCGCGAGCCTGCTCACAGTCGTCCGGCACACGCGCGCGGAGGAGGAGGCCGGGCGCCGGGAGCTGGCCGGCGCCGGCGTGCTGGGCCGGCACGCACCGATCACCGCCGCGCTCGCCGTCGTGCTCGGCGCGAACGTGCTGCTCGGGCTGATCGTGGCGTTCGGCATCCAGACCGACGACCGGGCCGGCGCGGTGGCGCTCGGCGTGGCCCTGGCGGCGCACGGCGCGTTCTTCGCCGCGGTCGGCGCGGTCGCGGCGCAGCTCACCCCGACCGCGCCCGGCGCGCGGTGGATCGCGGTGGGCGTGCTCGGCATCTCCTATCTGCTGCGCGCGGCCGGCGACTCCGGCGGTGCCGGGAACGGCCTCGAATGGCTGTCCTGGCTCTCCCCGACCGGGCTGGCACAGCGGGTCCAGCCGTTCGCAGGCGAGCGGTGGTGGCCGGCGCTCCTGCTGCTCGGCGCCGGGCTGCTGCTGGTGCTCGCCGCCTACGCGCTGTCCGCGCGGCGGGACATCGCTGCCGGGCTGCTGCCGGAACGGCTCGGCCGGGCGGAGGCGGCGCGCTCGCTGCGTACCCCCGTGGCTCTGGCCTGGCGGTTGCACCGCGGCGCGCTCATCGGCTGGACCGTCGGCTACCTGGTGGCCGGCGCCGCGTTCGGTGGCGCCGCGAGGTCGGCGTCCGACCAGATGAGCACGAACGCGAACCTGGAGGAGATCCTCGCCCGGATCGGCGGCACGTCCTCGCTCGACGACGCGTTCCTGGCCTCGACGATCGCCATCATGGGCCTGATCGCGTCCGCGTTCGGCATCCAGGCCGCGCTGCGCCTGCGGGCCGAGGAGGAGTCCGGCCGGGCCGAGCCACTGCTCGCCACCGGCGTCAGCCGCGTCGGTCTCCTCGGCAGTCACCTGCTCTTCGCGCTGCTCGGGCCCGCGGTCGCGCTGCTCGCGCACGGGCTGACCTCCGGGTTCGTCTTCGGCGCGGCCACCGGCGACGTCGCCGGCCAGATCGCACGCATGGTGGGCGCGGCCGCTGCCCAACTGCCCGCGGTGTGGCTGGTGACCGCGATCGCGGTGGCGTTGTTCGGCCTGCTCCCCCGGCTGGCAGCGGTCGCCTGGGGCATCCTCGTCGCATGTCTGCTGCTCGGTCAGGTCGGCGCGGTCCTGCGGCTTGACCAGCGGCTGCTCGACGTGTCGCCGTATACGCATCTGCCCCACCTGCCGGGTGGTGACGTGTCCGTGCCCACACTTCTCACGCTCTCCGCAATCGCGGTGCTGCTGCTGGCCGCGGGCACGCTCGGCTGGCGCCGCCGCGACCTGACAGGCTGACCGCAGGAGAGCCGCGGGCGGTTAGCACAGCTTCTCCGGCGGGATCCGGTAAGGCCGATTCGAGGGATATAAGCCCTAAATCAGTCTTACGCTGCCGGAGTGGCGGTGTCGGCGCAACGGTGGCCGGAGCGCGCCCTCCTCTGCGAACGGACCTCCGCCGGCTGGCACGCACTCACCCCCGCCGAGCTGCAGACCCGGATCAGCAAGCGGGCGGGCGGGCTCCTCGCGGCCGGACTCGGTGCGGGCGACCGGATCGCGATCCTCGGGCCGCCCGGAAGCGAGTGGACGATCACCGACCTGGCGGCCTGGTGGATCGGCGCGATTCCGGTGGCGCTCCAGGAGGAGACGCCCGCCGACCAGCTCGACTGGATGCTGCGCAGTTGCGGCGCCACCGCCTGCGTAGTCACCGGCGACGATCCCGCGCTCGCGGACCGGGTAGCCGCGGCCGGCCTCGCGCACGGCTGGCAGCCCGGCACGGACGGGCCGCTCGCACCGCTGTCCGCGCTGGAGGTCCCCACGCTCGGCACGATCCCGCCCGCGGCCATGCCGGCCGGCGCGGTCGCCACAATCGTCTACACGTCAGGCGTCGGTGGGCGGCCCGCCGCCTGCCGGCTCACCCACGCGAACCTGGACGCGGCCGCCGCAGCGATCCGCGACGCGATGCCGCAGCTGTTCGAGGGCGAGCCGCGCACCGTACTCTCCGCGCTGCCGCTGTCCCACGCGTTCGGCCGGATCGTGCAGCTCGCGGCGTTGATCGGCGGCGCCCGGATCGCGCACACCGGGCCGGAGCGGATCCTCTCCGACATCGAGGCGCTGCGACCGGCCGTGCTCGCCGCGCCGCCGCGCTTCTTCGAGCACCTGTGGGGACGGCACGTCGGTGACGACGCCGCCGCGGAACGCGCCGCGCTGGCCGAACCCACCGGGCTGCGCGGACGGCTGCGCCGGGGCCGGCACGACCGGGCGTACGCGGCGCTGCGGACCGCGCTGGGCGGCCGTACCGAGTGCCTGATCACCGGTGGCGCGCCGGTGAGCGAACGCCTCGCCAAGCTCTACCGGGGCGCGGGCGTGCCGTTGCTCGCCGGGTACGGCCTGACCGAGGCCACCGCAGCGGTCACACTGAACACGCCCGCGCTGTACCGGCCCGGCACGGTCGGCACGCCGCTGCCCGGCGTCGAGGTGCGGGTCAGCCCGGACGGCGAGATCTTCGTACGCGGGCCCGGCGTCTTCCACGGCTACGACGGCCCGTCCGAGGCGGACCGGGACCCGGTGATCGACGCGTCCGGCTGGCTGCACACAGGAGACCTCGGCGCGCTCGACGACGACGGCTACCTGCGCATCCTCGGCAACGTCGAGGACATGCTCACGCTCCACTCCGGCCGGCGCGTCGCCGCGGTGGCGCTCGAGGAGGCGGTGCGCGCACACCCGCTCATCGCGCACTGCCTGGTGGTGGGCGAGCGCCGGCCGTACGTCGCCGCGCTGATAGCGCTCGAGGAGAGCGCGGTCCGGCGCGCGTTCCCGGACGCCGTGGATCCGGCAGGCGACCCGCGCGTCATCGAGACGGTCCGGGTCGCGATCGACGCCGCCAACGCGGGCGCGTCCGCGGCCGAGCAGATCCGCCGGTTCGAGATCCTGCCCGGCGGTCTGTCACGCCGGGCCGGGCACCTCACGCCCACGCTCCGCCCCCGCCGCGGCCTGCTCACCACGCTGTTCGCGGCGGACATCGAACGGCTCTACGCGATCGAGGCGCTGCCGGAGGTGGTACTCGAGGAGCCGGTCGCCACGGTCACCATCGAGGCCCGCGCGGTCACCGCGGCCGGGATGCTGCGTGCCACGAGCGTCGCCGTCGTCGGCGGCCGCCGGGTCGCGGTCGCCGGCCCACCCGGACACGGCCATACCGCACTCGCGCTGGCACTCGGCGGCCGGCTCGAACCCGACGGCGGCGAGGTCACGCTCGACGGCGTTCGGGACGGCCGGCGGCTGCGCGCCGCGGTCGCGCTCGTCGACGTGCCCGGCATCAGCGAGCCGGACGAGATGCTGCCGCTCGCCACAGTTGTCGGCGAGGAACTGTCGATGGCCAGGGCGAAGGCCGGGCGCCGGGCGGTCCGCGACTGGCTGGACCGGCACGGCGCGCTCGTCTACGCGGAGACCCGCACCGGGCACGTGCCCGGACCGGTCCGCACGCGTGTGCTCGCCGAGCTGGCCGCGCTCCGCCCCGGCGTCAGCGTGCTCGTGCTCACGCTTCCGGACCGGCACGCGGGCGGACCCGGTGGCTGGTGGGACCTGGCCGGCGTGTTCGCGGCCCGCGGGTACGGCGTGGTCGTCCAGTGCACTGACACGTCCGCGGACCTGCTCGGCCTGCGCGCGGTCCGGCTCGGCTGCGCGGATCCGGACACCCCGGCCGTCACCAGCGCGTTCACCATCGGCACGATCCGCCGCCCGGAGCTGGGCGCGTCCGCGATAGCCAGGAACACCGAGGAGTTGCTGTGAGCGCTGTCCGACTGGCGGTCTCCGAGCTGCGCCGGCTCACCATCGGCCGCATGCCGAAGCTTGTGGTGCTGGCGCTGGCCGCGGTGCCGCTGCTCTACGGCGGGCTCTACCTGTACGCGAACTCCGATCCGTACGGGCGGCTCGGCGGTGTACCAGCCGCCCTGGTGGTCGACGACGCCGGCGCGATGACGCCGGACGGCTCGCTGCTGCAGGCCGGCGCGCGGGTCGGCGCCGAACTCATCTCGGACGGCACCTTCGACTGGAAGCGCACCACAGCCGAGGCGGCCGAGGCGGGCGTGCGGGACGGCGAGTTCGACTTCGCGCTGCGCATCCCCGCGGACTTCTCCGCCGCGCTGGTCTCCACCACCGAGGCGGTCGAGAGCGGCAGCGCGCCCCGCCAGGGGACGATCGTGCTGACCACGAACGACGCCAACAACTACGTGGTGCACACGATCGCGGCGCAGGTCGCCACCCGGATCCAGAGCTCGCTGTCCCGTGAGGTCGGCAGCCGCGCCGCCGAACGGTTCCTGCTCGGCTTCCAGCACATCTACCAGAGCACGTCGCAGGCCGCGGACGGCGCGGACCGGCTCGCCACCGGCGCCGGGCAGGCGCACAGCGGCGCGGAGCACCTCGCGGACAGCAGTGCCGCGCTGGCCGGTGGCGGCAGCGACCTGCTCTCCGCAGCCCGGGACCTGGCCGCGGCAGCGCTTGCCGGCGGCGACAGCGCCCGCACGCTGGCGGCCGGTGTCGACGATCTGTCCGGCGGGCTGAACAGGCTGCGCACCACCTCGGCCGGGCTGCCGAGCCGGACGACAACGCTTGCGGACGGCGCGGCCTCAGTTGCGGCCGGCGCACGTGAGGCGGCCACCGCGGCCGGCGGCATCTCCGCCTCCGGCGCGGCCACGCTGAGCGGCCTGGACGCCGACGCGGACGCGCTGACCGGGCGACTCAGCTCACTCGGTGTGCCGGGCGACGAGGTCGCCGAGATCAGCGCGCGGCTTGCGGAGGCGCGCACGTCACTGTCCACCTCGCACGCGACGGTGGCCGCGCTCGCCACCCGGCTCGACTCGCTCGCGCTCGGCGCGGAACAGACCGCAGCCGGCGCGACGGCGCTCAAGGCCGCGCTGCCCACGCTCGCCAGCGGCATCGACTCGGCCGCGGCCGGCGCCGCCGGGCTGCACACCGGCGCGTCACAGGTCGCGGCCGGCGGCACCAAGGTCAGCGACGGCGCCATCGCGCTGCGGGACGGGCTGGCCACGTCCGCCACCGGCGCCGCGAAGATCGCCGACGGCTCGGCCACGCTTGAGCAAGGGCTCGGCACGCTGACCACGGACGCGAAGAGCCTGGCGGCCGGGCTGCGCAGCGGTCTCGCCGAGATCCCGAACCTGGACGCGCCGGCCCGTACCGCCGCGGCCGGCACCATCGCGGACCCGGTCGACGTGCGGACCGTGCGGCAGAACGAAGCCGCCAACTACGGCGCCGGGCTCGCGCCGTTCTTCCTGTCGCTGGCCGCCTGGATCGGCGGTTACGTGCTGTTCCTGCTGGTCCGGCCGCTCTCCAACCGCGCGATGGCGGCGAACCAGTCCGGCCTGCGAATCGCGCTCGGTGGCTGGCTCGCGCCGGCGCTCCTCGGCGCCGCCCAAATGGGTCTGCTCTTCGCGGTAGTCATGCTCGCGCTCGACTTCCGCCCGGCGCACCCGGCCGGGATGGCCGCGTTCATGATGCTGGCGTCCGCCACGTTCATCGCGATCATCCACATGCTCAACGCATGGCTGGGCGCGGTCGGACAGTTCCTCGGCCTGGTGCTGATGGTGTTGCAGCTGGTCAGCGCGGGCGGCACCTTCCCCTGGCAGACCATCCCGGCACCGCTGCACGGCCTGCACCACGTCCTGCCGATGAGCTACTCCGTCGACGGCCTCCGGCACCTGATGTACGGCGGCGACCTGATGGCCGTCGGCCGCGCCTCATCGATCCTGGTGACCTACCTGGCGGCGGCACTCCTGCTCACCGCGCTCGGCGCCCGCCGCCACCGGGTCTGGACCGTGGCCCGGATCAAGCCCGAGGTCGTTCTCTGAGCGCGGGTCCGCGGCCCCCTCCGGCAACAGATCAAGATCTTGATTTTCCCACGTCCGCCGTGGCCGGGACCCGCACGCTCCCGCGGGCCGCGGACCCGCGGCGGTCCCGTCCAGAGCCAGAACGGACGGCGTGGGCCGCATGCTTTCGCCCTGGCAGGGCGGGTCCGGCTCCGACGCGGGAAAGCG
>NZ_JBITDX010000003.1:319188-420422 GCF_044454585.1 Catenuloplanes sp. NPDC051500 | reverse complement strand
GTGCGGAGCGGCAGCGGAGCGGCAGCGGAGCGGCAGCGGAGCGGCAGCGGAGCGGCAGCGGAGCGGCAGCGGAGCGGCAGCGGAGCGGCAGCGGAGCGGCAGCGGAGCCTTTGCCCTATGTGTCGGCTGGTGGCGGGGCGCGTCCTGCGGCACGACGAACGCATCGCGGCGACGGCGGCCTACCCCCGACATTTCTGTCTGTGGGTAGTGCGGGCAGGTTGGCTACGGGTTTTGCCTCCGGCGGCCCTCCGGGAGGAGCGCTCCGGCTCCGGGGCAACCGGAAACGCATGTCAGCTTCGCTGCTAAAGCCTGTCGGTGGTCGGGTTTCGTGTGGCCTGTCTGCCCCGTCTGCCATCGACCCGGGCAGAGCCGAGCAGATCATCGGCAGGGCCGCCAGGCTGGGTGGTGATGGCGCCGGCTTGGTTGTTCCTCACGAGTCTGCTGGTCGCCCTTGGGTTCGCCGGGCTGCGGCCGCGTGGGTGGGCGCGTGCCTCTGGTCGCGCCTGGTGGTGTCGGTATCTGTCCGTTGGTGGCGGCCCTGCCGATGATCTGCTCCCCGTGGGGCGGGTCGATGGCAGACGGGGCAGCCAGGCGGTCACTTTTGTGTGCTGCGCACACGACACCAAGGTCAAAGGCGAGGCGGCGAGGCGGCGAGGCGGGGCGGCCGGGCGGCCGGGCGGCCGGATATGGGCGAAATGCGGAGAAGCGGCGACGGTGGAGGGCGTCAGGTGAGGCGTGAGCACGTTATTCGCGAGGAATGACGTGTACATGCCTCACCTGGCCGTTGATCTATCGGCCGTTGGTGATTGATGTCAGCGGCAAGGCGCCTGCAGCGGGGGACTTTTCCGATATTTCTGGCAGACGTTGGGTCCGATCAAGCGACAACTGAGCCGCCCCAAGCTGGGCAGCAGAGCACTCCCGGCTGCTGCCCATTCGCGTTCGGCGGTTCGGGGGCCTCAGGATCGAAAGGCTGGCATCGAGGCCGGGAGTGTGGCGGGTCGTTTCGGTCGGTCGGCAGTCTCGTGGCGCGCGGGGGCAGCACGGTCACTGTCTATTGGGGTTTCGTGGTCGGCGTGCTAATCGGGCACTCCGCGCCCGAAATTTCGTTATATAAAGGCCTCTGAGACGGGCTGACCCTGACCGCGGAAGGTCAGTAAGCAGCGGCTCAGCCAGGAACGGCACCGCATGCCCCGCCCCCGCCCGGTCAGGGCAACTTCGGTCTGGGTGGTCGCAAGGGCCGGCATCGACGCCTGGGGTTGGCGGGAGGGGCGGCTGACCTCGGCCTGGGCGGTTACAAGAGCCGGCACCGAAGCCGGGGCTGCCGAAGGATTAGTCGATCTTGGCCCTCGCGTGTCGCCGCGCCAGGGCAATGGCGGCTCGGGCGCTCCGCGCCGAGATGGGCTCGTTGGTCGGGATCTCGCGTCCATCTGGCGGGATGCAAGATCCTTGCGGCTCTGGTGGCCCCTATCCCGCTCGGATAGGGGCTACCAGAGCCGCAAGGATCTTGACGTGGGACTTCCTGGTCTTTCGGCGTCGAGATGAGCGTGCAGGGAGGCATCTATATGACGAAATGTCAGGCGCGCGGAGCGCGAACCTGGACACTGACCGAGAACCTCCATAAGGCGGGTCGTGAGCGCGGGCTGTGCCCTGACATATGCGGGTCCGGTGTGGCTGCGCGTTGGTGCCCGGCCCTGAGACCTGCCGACATGTCGCGACCGACCCACACACCTGCGGAACTCGCGGCCTCGGTGCCGGTCCTTGCGGGCTGGACGCCGTACCGGAGCGGGAAGATGGGGTTGATCTGGGTCTCTACCCGGTGACGGTTCAGGCGGCGATCTGATGGCGGATGCCGTTGTTGAGCCACTCGACCACCGCGTCCGGCCAGACCGGGCGTGAGAAGAGGTAGCCCTGGCCGAACGGGCAGCCCATGTCCAGCAGCATCTGGCGGTGGGCCGGGTCCTCGATGCCCTCCGCGACCACGCCGAGGCTCAGGTTGTCCGCGATGCTGACGATCGCGGCGACAAGCGCGCGTTGCTGCCTGCTGCTCAGGATGTCGTCGATGAAGGACTTGTCGATTTTCAGGATGTCGACAGGCATCTGGCGCAGGTAGCTGAGCGAGGAGTAGCCGGTGCCGAAGTCGTCGATCGCGATGCGGACGCCCATGTCGCGCAGCCGGGCCAGGTCCTGCCAGACCGAGTCGTCGTCGCGGAGCAGCAGGCTTTCGGTGATCTCCAGCAGCAGGCGCCAGGGCGGGACGCCGCTCTCCGTGATCACCTGGGAGACCTCGTCGACGAAGCCGGGGTTGCGGAACTGGCGGGCGGAGACGTTGACCGAGACGTAGCGCAGCGGGGCGGCCGGGACGCGCTGCCGCCAGTCCGCGATCGCCAGCAGCGCCTCGCGCAGCACCCAGGCGCCGATCGGCACGATCGCGCCGTTCTCCTCCGCGACCTCGATGAACTCGCCGGGCCCGATCAGGCCGCGGGTCGGGTGCTGCCAGCGGACCAGCGCCTCCAGGCCGACGATCTCCTCGGTGGCCAGGTCGACGATCGGCTGGTACTGCAGGACCAGTTGCTGGTCCTCGACCGCGGTGCTCAGTGCGGCGCGCATCTCCAGGCGTTCCACCATCGCGGTGTGCAGATCGGCACGGTAGCGCTGGAAGCGGCCCTTGCCGGCGCCCTTCGCCACGTAGAGCGCGAGGTCGGCCTGTCGTTGCATCTCGGCCGCGTCGTGCGCCTCGACGTTCGTGGTGACGCCGACGCTCACCGCGCCGCTGAGCATGGCGCTGCCGCCGCTGTCGTACCGCAGCTCGAACGGCTCCTCGCAGGCCGCCACGATGCGGGCGGCCACGTCGTCCGCCTCGGCCGGGCCGTGCGCCTGCTCGATCAGCACCGCGAACTCGTCGCCGCCGATCCGGGCCACCGTCTCCTGCGGGCCGACCACGCCTGCGATCCTGGCCCCGACCGCGGACAGCAGCCGGTCGCCGACGACCAGGCCGGCCGTGTCGTTGACCACCTTGAAGTCGTCGATGTCGACGAACAGCAGGCCGATCACGGACCGGTCCCGCTGCGCGAGCGTGAGGCCGTGCTCAAGCCGGTTCTGCAGCAGCAGCCGGTTCGCCAGGCCGGTCAGCGTGTCGTGGAGCGCCTGGTGGGAGAGGTCGCTTTCCAGGCGGCGGCGCTCGGTGACATCGCGCATGGTCAGCACCGCGCCGCGGACGGTCTTCTCGGCGCGCATGTCCTGCAGCGTGCACTCGACCTGCACCGTCCTGCCGTCCGCGCCCAGCCCGACCAGGTCGAACGCGGCCTGGCCGAGACCCTCGCGCAGCCGGCGCAGCGACTCGATCAGGCGCTCGTGCTGCTCGCCGACGATCAGGTCGGTGACCGGCGTGGTGACCAGCGCGGGTGTGCCGAAGACCTCAGCCGCGGACGGGCTGGCGTACCTGATGCGGTTGTCGTCGCCGACGATCAGGATGACGTCCGAGGCGTTCTGGATCAGCGTCCGGAAGTACGACTCGCTGTTCCGCCGGGCGATCTCCGCGTTCAGCGTGATCCGGTCGATCGCCATGATGCCCTGCGCCACCAGCGCCTCGAACGACGGCCGCAGCCGCCACAGCACCCGCTCGCTCGCCGCCAGGTAGATCCAGGTGAACTGCGGCGCTCCGGACGCCCCCGCCTCGGGCAGCAGAGGACCTGGCGCGCGGAGCGTGAATTCGAAACCGGCCAGGGGTACGTCATGCGCCTCCGGCAGCTCGGACACGCGCCGCAGCGTGACACCCCCGGCGAAGAACTCCTCCCGGGTCATCCCCTCGAAGACCCCGAAGGTCTCCACCAGGTACGGCTCGTCCGGCGGCATCAGCTCCGCCACCGCGCCCCGGACCGCGGCCGCGACGTCGGCCGGCGTGGCCGCGGAGACGAGCCGCGTCCCCGCGTGGCGCAGCGCCCGCTCCCGCCCGCTGATCCGCCGGTGGTCCGCGAGCAGCCCGGCCAGCCTGCCGATGACAAGCAGGAACATCAGCGCGGAGAATGCCGCGATGATCGGTGCGTCGGAGACCGTGCCGTCCGCGTTCTCGTAGACCAGCACGGCCGGCGCCACCAGCGCGGCGGCCACCAGCACGGCGATCCGGCGCGGCCCGGCCACCCGGTCTACGAACCGGCCTACCGTGTGCTCGGTGAGCCGGGTCATCGACGGGTCCAGCGCCGCGTAGCCGAGCATCGAGTAGAAGTAGACCCAGCCCAGGTCGACCGGGCCGCCGGTGTGCCAGTCCTGGTTGAGTTGGCTGAGCCCGTAGACGAGGTCGGTGGCGAGCAGCCCGGCGACCCCGAACGTGAGCGTGCCGACCGCGACGTGCCGGGTGCCGGGCGCGCTGAGCAGCCGCAGCAGCATGGCGAGCGCGACCAGGTCACCGAACGGATAGCTGATCGAGGCGAGCTTCTCCGCCGTGCCCAGATCCGTGTCCCGCACCAACGGCCCGATCCAGACCATCCAGACCAGCAGCCCGACCGCGGCCGTCGGGACCAGCGCGTCGAGCAGCGCCGCCCGGTCGTCCGCGCCGGACCGGAACCGGATGAAGATCAGCAGCGCGGCCGCGAGCAGCGGGTAGGACAGCAGGTAGAACCCGTCGGCCGGGGACGGGAACCTGTTGCCCGGCAGCAGGTTGTAGGTCGCGTCGCCGACCGTGAACGTCACAAGCACGCCGGAGAGCAGGAACCACGGCAGGCGTCGCGCCGGCCGGTTCAGGAACACTCCCGCCACCACCGCGACCGCCCCGGAGAAGCCGAGCGCCGCCCACAGGCCGGTCCCGTACGCCGGGAACGCGTAGTAGGCCGCCGCCAGCGCGACCATCCACACGGCGAAGCAGACCCGAGCGACTCGAGTGGCCATCAGCTCTCCGTTTCGACGGTACGGCTGATTGCCTATTCGGTAGCAATCCGGTCAAACTTGATGAAAATCCACCTAGTTCGATCCGGGCCCCAGGCTTAGAGCCCGATCACTTTCGCTGCGTCCAGACCTGCTCGTCGAGCCACTTCGCGTGCGTCTCCCAGGCGGCCTGCTTCGTGCAGCCGAGCGACTGACCGATCTGGGCCCATGACGCGCCCGCCTTTCGCGCGGTACGCACATCGAGCTCCCGGCCGTAGGAGGCCTTGCGCGCTATCAGCTCGCCGAGCGCTATCAGCTCAAGCGCCTCGTCCTTGGAGAGCGGCGCCGCGCCGGGGTCGTCCTCATAGGAGGATGCAGAGGCCAGCGCGTCCCTGGTGCGCAGAATGTCGTACCGGGCAACGGCGGTCAGCAGGGTGTACTCGTACTCCAGATCATCCGGCGCAGGCATGCCTCCAGAGTGCCGTCAAGACGCCTTGACAGCAACCGATTCCCAGGTCAGAAAACAGACCAAAGACCTCAAAAACCTGACGTGGGTACGCGGAGAGTCCGTGACCGGGAACGATCAGTTGGGCTTCCGGCCGCCGGAGCGGATCCAGCGCAGCGCCTTCTCCGCTCGGCGCTGCCGGGTTTCCGCACTCGTCGCGGCGCCGACCCACTCCGCGTACTCGCGGCGGTGGGCGTGGGAGAGCCGGTCGTAGGCGAGCCGCATCTCCGGGTTCGCACTCAGCGCCGCGGCCAGTTCGTCCGGCTCCGCCACCGTGCGCGGCGCCTCGTCCGGCGCGACCGTGACAGTGACCGTGTCGCCCGGTGTCAGGCCGAGATCGTCCAGCTGCGACCGGCGCAGCGTGATCCAGCTACGGTTCCGGAACCGGGCGAGCGTGGTGTGGAACGGCGCCCGGCCCTCGAACGTCACCACCACGAGCGCCCGCGACCTGCCGAACGCCTCCCGCGCGTCGAAGGGCAGCGCGACCACGGCGCCCTGCCCCTCCTCGGGGACCTCGACGGTCGCCTCGAACGCGCGGCTCGGCATGGACGGGAGTTTAGAGCGCGCCCTCCAGCAGGCGCACTGTTTCGGCCGGGCCGGGCAGCGTCTCCCAGGCGGCGCGCAGCTCACGGGCGGTGCGGCGGTAGCGGGCGTCGGCGAGGACCGCGGCGGCCTCCGTGGCGGCCCGCTCCGGTGTGACGGACTCCGCGTCAAGCACGCGGCCGAGACCGATCGCGGCGATCCGCGCGCCGTTGTCCGGCTGGTCCGCGCCCATCGGCGCGACAAGCATCGGCAGCCCGTGCGCGATCGCGCCGAGCACGCTGCCGGAGCCGCCGTGCGAGACGACCAGGTCGCAGCGGTGCAGCAGCTCCTCCTGCGGCACGAACCGCTCGATGCGCACGTGCGGCGGCTGCGGCCCGAAGACGGCCGGGTCGATGTGCCGGCCGACCGTCATCACCAGGTCGGCGGCGAGCGTACGCAGGCCGGCCAGCACCCGCTCGAACAGGTCGCCGGACTCGACGTTGAACTCCGTGCCGAGCGTGAAGTAGATCAGCGGCCGCGCATTCGGCTCCGCGGCCGGCGGCAGCGTCTCCGCCGGGCGGATCGGGCGGCCGGTCGACGGCAGCGGAAACGCCGGGTCGCGGAAGCCCGGCGGCACCGGCTCCAGCATCAGGTGCCGGCCGAGGACCGCCCCCGCGCGGGCCGGGGGCAGGCCGAATTCGGCGCGCACCTCGTCGAGGGCGTCCGCCAGGTAGTCGTCCCGCAGGAACGAGCCGGCCGCCAGCACCACCACCGTCGCGTACGGCAGGCCCAGCCGCTCGGCCGCGGTCATCGCGCCGAAATCCACCTCGTCGCAGACGATCAGCTCCGGCCGCCAGTCCGCCGCATGCCGGAGCATCCGGGCCGCGCGCTCCCGGCCCGCGCGGCGGACGAACCCGTCGGCCATGTCGCCGCGCTCCCGCTCCGGGTCAAGCGGTGCCAGCGGCCCACGCGCCCGGGGCTGATCGCCCGCGCCGTCGTGCTCGGTCAGCGCCTCGAAGCCGGCCCGCCGGACCAGGTCGGCCACCTTCGGCCCGGACACCACCGCGACGTCGTGCCCGGCGGAGCCCGCGGCACTCAGGATCGGCACGAGCGGCAGGAAATGCCCAGGTCCGCCGACGCAGGAGAAGAGGATGCGCATGAGTCTCCGTCCTAACCTGTGGGAGAAGGCTCCCGAATTACGGGATGAGAGATCTATCGTCGGTGCATGGCAGCCGTATATACGCACGGTCATCACGAGTCGGTGCTGCGCTCGCATCGCTGGCGCACCGCGGAGAACTCGGCAGCTTACCTGCTGCCGCACCTGAGCCCCGGCCAGACGCTGCTCGACATCGGCGCCGGGCCCGGCACGATCACCATCGACCTCGCCGCCCGGGTCGCGCCCGGCCGGGTCACCGCCACGGAGATCGACGACGAGGCGCTCGCGCTCTCCCGCGCGGAGGCGGCAGCCCGCGGCGTGACCACTGTGGACTTCGCGGTCGCGGACGTGCACGCGCTGCCGTACCCCGATGACAGCTTCGATGTGGTGCACGCCCATCAGGTGCTTCAGCACGTGGCCGACCCGGTGCGCGCGCTCGCCGAGATGCGGCGCGTCTGCCGGCCGGGCGGCGTGGTGGCGGCGCGGGACAGCGACTACGACAGGTTCGCCTGGTTCCCCGCGGCGCCGGAACTGGATGAGTGGCTCGCGCTCTACCAGGCCACCGCCCGCGCCAACGGCGGCGAGCCCGACGCCGGCCGCCGCCTGCACCATTGGGCCCGCCTGGCCGGCTTCACCGACATCACCCCCGGCGCATCCGTCTGGTGCTACGCCTCGGAGGAGGACCGCCGCTGGTGGGGCGGGATGTGGGCGGACCGCGTCATCGAGTCGGACATGGCCCGCCAGGCCCTCGCCGCCGGCTTCGCCACCCCGGAGGACCTCCGACGCCTCTCGGCCGGCTGGCGCTCCTGGTCCGAGTCGCCCGACGCCTGGTTCACGCTCCTGCACGGCGAGATCATCTGCCGCGCCTGATCCCCACGGGCCCGCCTGTCAGGCTTCGGCGCGGGCCGACCGCTCGCCCGTCCGGGTCCGCTGACGACCCGCCACACGGCGAAGGCCCGGCCGGAACCCCGGCCGGGCCTTCGTGCATCCGTGACTCAGAGCGTGACGGCACCGTAGAGCGGGAACGGTGCGAGCAGCTCGGTGGCCTGCTTGGAGACGCGGTCGGAGACGGCCGCGTCAAGCGCGAACTTGGCCTTGGAGCCCGCATCCGGCGTGGTCTGGGTGAGGACCGTGTGGATCAGCTCGGCGATCTGGTCCATCTCACCGGTGCCGAGACCGCGGGTGGTCAGCGCCGGCGTGCCGACCCGGATGCCCGACGTGTACCAGGCGCCGTTCGGGTCGTTCGGGATCGAGTTGCGGTTCGTGACGATGCCGGAGTCCAGCAGCGCCTGCTCGGCCTGGCGGCCGGTGAGCCCGAACCCGTGCACATCGATCAGCACCAGGTGGTTGTCGGTGCCACCGGAGACGACAGCGGCACCACGCTTCATCAGGCCCTCGGCGAGCGCCTGGCTGTTCGCGACGATCCGCTGGGCGTAATCGGCGAACTCCGGGCGGCGGGCCTCGGCAAGCGCGACCGCCTTCGCGCCCATCACGTGCGCGAGCGGGCCGCCGAGCACCATCGGGCAGCCGCGGTCGACCTGGTCGGCAAGCTCCGGCTGGGACAGGACCATGCCGCCGCGCGGGCCGCGCAGGCTCTTGTGCGTGGTAGTGGTGACGATGTGCGCGTGCGGGATCGGGTCGAAGTCGCCGGTGAAGACCTTGCCCGCGACCAGACCCGCGAAGTGCGCCATATCCACCATGAACGTGGCGCCCACCTCGTCGGCGATCTCCCGCATGATGCGGAAATTCACCTTCCGGGGGTACGCCGAGTAGCCGCCCACGATGATCAGCGGCTTGAACTCCTTCGCCGTCTCGCGGAGGCCGTCGTAGTCGATCTGGCCGGTCGCCGGGTCCACGCCGTACGACCGCTGGTCGAACATCTTGCCGGAGATGTTCGGCCGGAAGCCGTGCGTCAGGTGGCCGCCGGCGTCGAGCGACATGCCGAGCATGCGCTGGTTGCCGAACGCGGCCCGCAGCTCCGCCCACTCGGCGTCGGTCAGGTCGTTGATCTGCCGCTTCTCGAACTTCTTCAGGAACGGCTTCTCGACGCGCTCACCGAGGATCGCCCAGTACGCCACCAGGTTCGCGTCGATGCCGGAGTGCGGCTGCACGTAGGCGTGCGCGGCCCCGAACAGTGCCTTCGCGTGCTCGGCGGCGACCGACTCGACGGTGTCGACGTTCTGGCAGCCGGCGTAGAAGCGGCGGCCGATCGTACCCTCGGCGTACTTGTCGGAGAACCAGTTGCCCATCGCCAGCAGCACGGCCGGTGACGCATAGTTCTCACTGGCGATCAGCTTCAGCGACTCGCGCTGGTCGGTCAGCTCGGACACGATCGCATCGGCCACGCGCGGCTCGACGGAACGGATCACCTCGAGCGCGGCGCGGAAAGCGGTCGACTCAGCATTCAACTCTGACATTGGACCTCCCTATCACAGGTGGAAGAGGCCCAGGCGCGCGGCAGACACCCGGTTGGGCGGAACCGCTCCCCGATGGTTGATCCATCTAGTCAGCGCCAGTCACGGTCCGCCTCGGAGCATACCCGCTGCGCCGGACTTCCCGGCCAGGCTGAATGATGAATTCATGCGTGAGGTCACCATCAGCGACGACATGATCAGGCTCGGGCAGTTTCTCAAGCTCGCGGACGTGATCGATGCGGGTTCGGACGTGAAACAACTCCTCGGTTCCGCGGACGTGACTGTCAACGGCGAGCCGGAGAACCGCCGCGGGCGCCAACTCTTCCGCGGCGATGTCGTGACGGTGGGTGATGACATCTCGCTCACGGTGGCCTAGTCGATCAGTGCCCGGGTGAACTCGGTGAGCGTGCCGTTCCAGAGCACGTCGGCGGTCTGGGTGAGGAGGATGCCCACCCGCCGCTTCGCGGGCACGTTGCACCAGAACGTGCCGTAGCCGCCGGGCCAGCCGTACTCGTGCTCCGTCACGCTCAGGCCGTAGCCCCAGCCGGAGCCGTCCAGCAACACGCCGCCACGGACGATCTGGGCGTCCGTCAGGTGGTTCGTGGTCATCGCCGCGACTGATTCTCTGCTCAGGACCGGGCCGCCGCCGGCAAGCATCATCCGGCCGAAGCGCAGCAGATCGTCCGCGGTGGAGGCAAGACCGGCCGCGGCGCTGGGAAAGACGGGCGGGCTGCTCCACTCTTCTTTGGTGGAGCCCGGGCGCGGCTCGCCGTTCAGGTAGAGCGCCGGCAGCCGCGCCGCCTGATGCGTGGGCAGGTGGAAGCCGGTGCTCCGCATGCCGAGCGGCCCCAGCAGGCGCTCCTCGGCCACGTCGGCAAGCGGTCCACCTGCCGCACGGGAGATCAGCACGCCCAGCACGGCCCCGGCCGTGTTGTACTGCCACTCCTCGCCCGGCTGGCTCATCAGCGGCAGCGTGCCGAACCGCCTGATCCACTCGTCCGGCGGGTGCGGCGTGCGCGGATCCGGCTCGGCAAGCGTCAACTCCAGCCGCTTCCCCTCGTTGACGATCGGAAAGTCCGGATCGTAAGGCTCGAAGATCAACCCATGGCCCATGCGGTACGTGAGCACGTCCTCGACGGTGATCGGGCGCCGCGCCGGGACCGTGTCGTCGAGCGGGCCGTCGACGTGGGTCAGGACCCGGCGGTCAGCGAGTTCCGGCAGCAGCTCGTCGACGCGCTGGTCCAGCCGCAGCGTGCCGTCCTCGACAAGCGTCATCGCCACCGCCGCCATGATCGGCTTCGTGGTGGACGCGATCCGGAACGGCGTGTCCCGCTCCATCGGCGTGCCCCCGCCGAACGCGGTCACCCCGGCGACGTCGACCCACTCGTCGTCCGGGCCGGCGACGACAGCCACGTACCCCGGAAGCTCATTGCTCTTCATGCGCGCTGCAAGCGCCGCGCGGATCCGCTCCGTCATCCTCCGACCGTAGTGGCTGTAGTTTCGTCCCATGGGCACCTACCTCGGCAGCGCCACGCTGATCGCCTCCGACGGCAACGCACAGTCCGTCAAACACACAAGCATCCGCACCCGCCGCGACGCCGCCACCGGCCTCGTCACCTGGTCCGGCACCCTCGACCTCGGCGACGCCGAGATCGCCGAACTGCTGCTCTCGTCCGGCGAAGGCACCCTCCGCCTCCCGGACGGCACGGAGGCCTCAGTCCAGGTGTCCGCGGGGGGCGCGTTCACGGGGATCGCTTTCGCTTCCTAGCGCGCCGCCTCCGGCTACCCGGGCCGTGTCACGGGTCGGGTAGCATGAGCAGCCGCGCCCTCGTAGCTCAGGGGATAGAGCATCGGTTTCCTAAACCGTGTGTCGCAGGTTCGAATCCTGCCGGGGGCACGAGCTTTCGCGCTCCATGTCCGCTGGGAAGCGCGGACATGGAGCGCTCGTCATTCCGCTCCGGGGGCCGAGCCCCCGGAAGCCCCCACGGTCTGGGTGTCGGTTGCGCGGCGAACTGTGGGCGACACCGGGCCGACTTTCGGTAGATCTTGCGTGGTGCCGTTCGTGGTGCGAGTGCAGGAGCGTTTTTGCGTGCCTCAAAGGGCCCTCGGCCCGCCGGGAATTAGCATCGTCTATCTATGATGCCGGCGGGGGTGGCTCATGTCTGGTGGGCAGGGTGTGGTGGACGTGTACATAGCCGGTGTGCGCGACGGTGACCAAGGACCGGCGGGGTGGGGAGCCGTTCTGCGCTACGGGGAGGCGGATCGGGAGCTGACGGGGAGCGAACCCACGCCGACGAGCCCGGATGAGCTGTTGTCGACGGCCGCGGCGGCCGCGCTCGCCGTACTCACCCGTCCGGCGCGGGTGCGGCTCCATGCCGATCCGGCCGTGCTCGGGTCCGTGTCCACCGGGCCCCACCGGGTCGAGTGCGCGGACGTGGACGACGATGATTCCTACCAAGCGCGCGCGGTCGTCCTGGCGGGGGAGGAACTGCGCAGAGCCGTGAGTGAGCGTGATGCCCGCTGCCTGCACGACCTTGTCAGGAGTCAGTGCTGGCAGTGCCGGCCCAGGAGCGGGAACCTCCCGGATCGGGTGAAGGTCACGTCCGGCGGCTCGGTCTTTCACATCAGCGAGGGTTGTGCTGCCCTTCATGACGGCTGGCGTCAGCTTGAGAGGCGCGGCGGTGTCCGCTCCGATCTGAGGTCGGTCCCGACTGTTGACGCGCTGGCCAAGGGGCTCGGAGCCTGTGAGGCCTGCTGCCGGGGGCTGGGGCAGGGCCGCCCCAAAACCTGACCGGCGACGCCGGGAATGGTCGGCGAGGGCGGGAAATCGTCGGCCGGCAGACCCACGAGGCGGTCTCGTCACGGATCGAAACCGAGGCTCGGCCGGTGTGGACCGGCCGAGCCGCCGGGATCAGAGCGTCAGCTTCCAGCCGTCGATGTAGCCGGGCTCGTTGCCCCAGCTCAGGTCCTCCACCATCAGCTTCCAGACGCCGTTCGCCGGGTGCCCGGCAACGTTCACGACGTAGGTGCGGAGCACGTCGGGCTTGTAGTACGCCTGGGTGAACTGAAGTGTGATCCGCTCGCCGTCCGGTGCGATCAGGTGGATGCCGAGGTCGCGTTCGTACGGGTGCCGGACCCGCACCTCCACGTAGGCGGCGGCCGAGGGGGCACCGTCGCAGCCGGCGACAGTGAGCGGGCTCTCCACCGACTCCATGTCGAAGAACCGCTTGTCACTTGTGCTTGGCGCGAGACCGCCACAGACCGGGACCGGCAGGTTTTCGCCGCCCAGGTTGAGCACGAAGGAGTCGAACGTGCCGGTGCCGCTCGGCGCGTTGTCGAAGAGGCGGAGCTTCCAGACGCCGTCGGCCGGCTCGGCGGAGAGGTCGTGGGTGAACGTGTAGTCGATGTCGTCCGTGTCGTCGCCGGTGCGGTCGAGCAGCGAGTACTCGGTGCCGCTCGGCGCGATCAGCTCGACCTCCAGGTCGTCGATGTAGGTGTGGTCGACGTGGACCTCGATGGTGCTGTTGGCCGCGCCTGTCGCGCCGCAGCCGGTGATGGTGACCGGCATGTCGACCGGGTTGTCCGTGGTGAGCGAGGTGTCGGTGTCGTTGGCGCCGACGCAGCCGGACGCGGCCGTGACGGTGAGCGTGAAGCGCACCGCCCGGGTCGTGGCCGGTCCGGCGCCGACCGCAAGCACCCGGTACGTGCCGGGCGCGGTCGCCGCGGTCGTGGAGACGGTGAGCGTGGACGTGCCGCCGGTCCCGATCACCGCCGGGTCGAAGGACGCGGTCGCACCGGCCGGCAGCCCGCTCGCGCTGAGTGAGATCTGCTGCGGCGCGCCGGTGGCCGCGATCGCTGTGGAGACGGATCCGCCGGCCGTGACCGTGGCGGCGGCCGGGGTCGCTGTGAGCGAGAAGTCGTCCGCGGGCCGGGAGCCGTCGATGTGGAGCAGCCGGTTCGGCGAGCCGGCGCCGGCATTCGCGATCACGTTCGGCGTGGCGTCCGCGATCAGCTCGTCCGCGACCTGCGCGGGCGTCCAGGTGGGGTGGTCGGCGAGGATCAGTGCGGCGGCGCCGGCCACGTGCGGCGCGGCCATCGAGGTGCCGCTCCAGGTCCGGGACGCGGTGTCACCGCCGATGTTCGCGGAGACGATGTCGACGCCGGGTGCGAACAGGTCGACGCACGGCCCGATGTTCGAGAACGACGGGCGGGTGTCGTCCGGGCCGGCCGCGCCCACGGTGATCGCCGCCGGTACCGCGGCCGGGGTGTTGTTGCAGGCGTTCGCGCCGTCGAAGTTGCCGGCCGAGACCACGACTGTGATGCCGTCCGCGATCGCCTGCTGGACCGCGTTCTCCTCCGGCGCGTACCGGCTGGAGCCGTTGATGCTCATGTTGGCCACGGCCGGCGCGCCTGGCCGGTGGTCGGCGGTGATCCAGTCGAGGCCGGCCATGATGGCGCCGACCGTGCCGCTGCCCTCGCAGTTGAGCACGCGGACCGGGACCAGCTCGACGTTCTTGGCGACGCCGTAGGTGGTGCCGCCGATCGTGCCGGCCACGTGCGTGCCGTGCCCGCGGCAGTCGTCGGGCGCGCCGCCGTCGACGAAGTCCTGCCCGGGACGGATCCGCCCGGCGAAGTCGGTGTGGGTGAGGTTGATGCCGCCGTCGATGACGTACGCGGTCACGGCGGGTGCGCCGCCCGGGTAGGTGTAGCTGTCGTCGGCGGGCAGCGTGCGCTGGTCGATGCGGTCCAGACCCCAGGACGGCGTAGGCGACTGCACGTCGGACGCGGTCACCGTGTGGTTCTGCGTCACTGACGCGACCGCGGGATCGGCGGCCAGCCGGCGGGCGGCACGCTCGCTGAGGTTCACCTCGAAGCCCCGGACCGCATGCTGGTACGTGCGGACGACTCCTCCGCCGTGCCGCGCGGCAAGCGACCGGGCCTTGCCGATGACCTGGTCCGCCGGCACGGCGCCGTTCTTGAGCTCCACGATGTACGACCCGGCGACGGCGGTCGGCCCGCCGGTCGCCTGCACGGTGCCCTCCGGCTCGACGGCCGAGGCCGGCGCGGCGACGCCGAGCGCCAGAAGCGTTACCGCAGTTATCGCGCCGGCTCTTCGAATTCCCACCGATATCAAGGCGTTCCTCCCAATGTAGGCAACGCCGCCATGCTAGGAAGGAACCGCCCATATAGGCAGTGATGAGATTTACACACTTCGCTGGGAACCGGATTCCGCGTGTCGCATCGCCGCAGGTCAACGGGGCTGCCTGCGAGCCTCCACAGCAACCAGATCGACATCGGCGGTTCGGCGAGCAGGCCGCGCTCGTCCGCCGGATGGCCGCGCCGGTCGCCGGCGCGCGGGCCGAACGAGTGCCTGGACGGGGAGGACATGATCGGATTGCTGTCGTGATCCGCATTCATCTGGACGAGCACACGCTGGAGCGGACCCGGCTCGCGATAAGTCCGCTGCGCGAGGTGATCAGCGGCGTGGAGCTGGTGCACCGCACCCGGCAGGGGCGGGACGCGGGCTGGCCGTACGCGGAGTGGGCCGTGCACGCCGCCGAGGTGTTGCGCACGACGCCGGCGACCGGGCCGCTGCGCGTCTACGCACTGCTGTTCGGCGTCGACCACGGGCGTACGACGCCGGACGTGTTCCAGCCCGCGCCGCCGTCCTCGCGCCCGGCGCTCGCGGACGAGCTGGCGACCCTCCGGAGCACGCCGCCCGAGGTCGTCGCGGCCCAGTGCGCCAAGCACTATCCGGAGGGCGTGCCGGACTTCCTGCTGCCCTACCTGAACGACGGCACGCGGGCGTTCGGCGCGCTTGCGGACGCGGTGGAGGTGTTCTGGGAGCGGGCTGTCGCGCCGTACTGGCCGGCCATGCGCGCGGTGCTTGAGGAGGAGATCGTGCTGCGGGCGCGCGTCCTCGCCGAGCAGGGGCCGGAGGCGGTGCTGGGCAGCCTGAGCGGGCCGGCGAGCTGGGAGTCGCCGGTGCTGTCGTTGCCCAAGCGCCGGGAGTCCGCGCTCGCCGGCGGCGATCGGCGGCTGCTGCTGGTACCTGTGGTACTGGCCCAGGGCCGCCCCTCGGTAAGCACTGACGACCCGGCGACCCTCATGATCACGTATCAGGCGCGCGGCGCGGCAGTGCTCTCCGCCAAGGGGAGGAAGCCGAGTCGGGACCGGCTGGGGCTGCTGATCGGCGCGGGCCGGGCCGCGGTGCTGCGCGCGCTGACCGAGCCGGCCACCACAAGCGGTCTGGCCGCCGTGCTGGGCCGCGCGCCGAGCACGGTCTCCGAGCAGCTCACCGGCCTGCAGGAGGCCGGGCTGGTGTCCCGGTCCCGGGCGGACCGGCAGGTCTTCTACCGCCTCGAACCGCTTGGCGTGTCGTTGCTCGCGCTCTTCCAGGATTCGGTCAAGGCCGAACCGATGGAGTGACCGACAGGCCCCGGTTAGCGTCCGGATCCATGTTGCACGACATGGTTCGCCGTCATGCCCGTACCGTGGCGCTCTGCTGTTGCGGTTCCGGTCTTCACCAGGTCTGCGAGGCGCTGGTCCCGCTGGCGATCGGGTTGACCGTCGACCATGCGATCGACGGCGGCCCGCCGGACGCGATCCTGCTTGCCGTGGCCGCGATCCTGCTGCTCTTCGTGGTGCTCGGCGCGGCGGCCGGGATGGCGTACTACAGGCTGAACGCCGCGGTCCTGACCGAGGCGCACCGGCTGCGCGTGCGGACGACCTCGGCGCTGCTGGCCACGCCGCGGCTTGGCGCGGACCGGCGGACCGGGGACCTGGTCAGCGTGCTGACCGTGGACGCCACGGCCGCGGCCGAGTTCCTGCGCGGGCTTGTCAACATCGTCTCCGGCGCCGCGGGCCTGATCGTCACGGTCGTGGTGCTGCTGCGGGTGGACCCGCTGCTCGGCGTCGGCATCCTGCTGCTGGTCCCGGCCATGACCTGGGTGGTGCGGCGGCTCGGCCCGTGGCTCGAGCGCCGGGTCAGCGCGCGGCAGTCGAGCGTGGGGCGGGCCGCCGCGCTCGCCGCCGAGTACGTCACCTCGCTCCGCACGCTGCGCGGCTTCGGCGGTGGCCCGGAGGCGCTGCGCCGCTACCGGAGGACTGTCGGTGAGTCCCGGGACGCGGCGCTGCGCAGCGCGACCGCGGTCTCGCTTGTCGAGGGGATGGGACTGCTCGCGTCAGCTGTCGCGTTGCTCGGCACGGTCGCGGCGGCCGCCGCCCTGGTGTCGTCCGGGCGGATCACCATCGGCGGGTTCGTCACCGCGGTCACCATGGTGTCGTTCGTCGGGGACCCGGTGCAGCGGGTGGCGCGCGGTCTCCAACAGCTCTTCGCGGCGCGGGCGAGCGCGGACCGGATCACGGCGCTGACACCACTGCCGGTGGACGAGGAGTCGAGGAATACCGGCGTTCCCGGCCTGCCCAGACTTAACGACGCGGTGATCGGCCCGGTCACCGGCCTCGATCTCACGCTTCACCCCGGCGAGATGCTCGGCGTCGTCACCGCCGACCGCACGCTCGCGGACACCGCCGCCGGCCTCTTCGGTGGCCGGCGCGCACCGGATCGCGGCGAGGTCACCTTCGGGCAGCTCACACCCGGACACCCGGACCTCCGCCGGTACGTGCTGGCCGCGCCGCACACCGTCTCGCTCTTCGGCCGCACGCTCACCGAGGCGCTCGACACCGGCCGGGACACCGATCCACGGCCCGCCCTGGTGGCGGCGCAGGCCACCGACCTCGCGGAGGACCTGCTTGACGCGTCCGCGAACCTCTCCGGCGGTCAACGCCAGCGCGTGGCCCTGGCGCGTGCGCTCGCGGCCGTACCCCCGCTGCTGGTTCTTCGTGATCCACTGACCGCGGTCGACGCGGTCACCGAGCAGGAGGTCGCGGCCGGGCTGGCCGCGTTCCGGCGGGAGGGCGGCGGCGGCGCCACAGTGGTCGTGACCACGTCACCGGCGTTGCTTGCGCACTGCGACCGGGTGCTGTTCCTGCCGGACAGCGGACCGGCAGTGCTGTCCACGGCCGCCGAGCTCGGCACCCACCCCGGTTACGCCGCGGCGGTGCTGCGATGAGCCCGCTGCGCCGCGGCGGTACGGCGAGCGGCGCCGGCCGTGATGCGAGAAGCGCGCCGCCTGTCGTAAGCGGGCTGCCGGTCACAAGCGCACTGCCGGTCACGAGCGCGCTGCCGGTCACAAGCGCACTGCCGGTCACAAGCGCACTGCCGGTCGCCACCGCGCGGCAGACCGCGGCCGGACTGGCCCGTGCGGTCCGTGCCGAGCCCGCGGCCGCGTGGACCGCGCTCGGCTGGACGCTGCTCGCCGCGGTCGGCACCGTGGCCGCGCCGCTGCTGCTCGGCCGCCTGATCGACACGTTCCGGCCCGTGCTGTTCGGTCTGGTCGCGGCAGCGGTGCTGGTCGGCGCCGTCGGCACCGCGCTGGCCCGGCGGGCGACCGAGCAGCTCGGCGCGCGGGTCGCGGCCCAGCTGCGCGAGTCGGTGCTCGGCGCCACGCTTGGCCTTCCCGCGCCGGTGCTGGAGCGTGCGGGCAGCGGCGACGTCTCCTCGCGCGTGACCGAGGACGTGGAGAACTTCGCGACCGCGGTGCCGCTGATCACCCAGGTCTTCATCGCGGTGATCACGGTGGTGGTGGCCGCGCCCGGGTTCCTCACGCTCGACTGGCGGCTGGCGCTCGCGTTCGGCTGCGTGTTCCCGATCTATGCGGTGAGCCTGCGCCTCTACCTGCCGCACGCCGCGAGGCTCTACGCGCGGGAGCGCAGCCTCGCCGCGGAGCGCGGGCGCATCCTGATCGAGTCGCTGCGGGGGCGGGAGACGGTCGCCGCGTACGACATGTCCGAGTTGCAGACCCGCCGCACGGCCGAGGCGTCCGGGCAGGCGCTGACCGTGGGTCTGCGCGCCCTGCGCCTCTACGTGTGGTTCAGCAAGTCGATGAACGCGGCGGAGGCGGCCGGGCTCTCGGCCATCCTGCTCACCGGGTACTGGCTGGTGCATGCGGGGGCGGCCTCGGTCGGCGCCGCGACCGCCGCCGCGCTGCTCTTCCACAGGCTGTTCACGCCGCTCGGCACGCTGCTGCTGTCGTTCGACGAGGTCCAGCGCGCCGGGGCCGCGCTGGCCAGGACGGTCGGCGTGCTGCTGGTGCCGCCCGCGCCGGCCGGGATCACCCGTGGGCCGGCCGGCCCGGTCACGGTCGAGGCGTCAGGCGTGCGGCACTCGTACCACCAGGAGGTCGTGAAGGGTGTTGATCTGGTGGTGGAGGCGGGGACGTCGCTGGCGCTTGTCGGCGCGAGCGGCGCGGGCAAGACCACGCTTGCCGGCATCCTGGCCGCGGTGTTCCCGTCCACGGCCGGGCGGGTCACGCTTACCGATCGGGCCGGCGCGGTGCGGGTCACCGACCTGGACGCGGCAGTGCTTCGCGACTGGGTGTGCCTGGTCTCGCAGGAGACGCACGCGTTCGCCGGGGAGGTTCGCGACGATCTCCGGCTGGCCTCGCCCGGCGCGGACGACGCCCGGCTCACCGCGGCGCTGGACACGGTGGGCTGGACCCGCGGGCTCGGCCCGGTCACGGCGCTCACACCGGCGGAGGCGCAGCAGCTCGCGCTGGCCCGGCTGCTGCTCCGCGATCCGCCGGTGGTGATCCTGGACGAGGCGACCGCGGAGGCGGGCAGCGCGGGGGCAAGGGAGCTGGACCGTGCGGCGGCGGCCGTCGTGCGCGGGCGCACCGCGATCGTGGTGGCGCACCGGCTGAGTCAGGCCCGCGCCTGCGACCGGATCGCTGTGGTGGACGAGGGCCGGATCGTGGAGCGCGGCACGCACGACGAGTTGGTCGCTGCGGGTGGCGCCTATGCGCGGCTGTGGAAGGCCTGGGCGTGACATTCGCATTACGTGTGGCGAAGACGACACCGCACATTTCGAGGAGGACAATGTTGGTCGCAGATTTGTCACAGTTGCCCGGTACGTGCCCCGGAGCTTCATCGGGCAATGGGCATTTCCGCCGGTATTTTTCGGACATGTCTAGTCAAAATCCCTGGTTGCACCGCGTATCTGCCGGTAAAACGACAGCTGTATGGCTGGTCGTCAATCAGTACGATCCTCCGCATGGAACGTGGGGGGCACCTTGTCGCAGATGACTCGACCGAGGTCATCGAGGCAGTAACCGCGGGTGAGCCGAAAAAGGGCACGCACAAGCGGAAGCGGTCGTGGAAGCGTGTCCTGGTCATCACGCTTGTGGCGCTGCTGGTGATCGTCGGCGGCGCGAGCGCCGCGACCGCGCTCTACGTGCGCTCGGTGGAGAAGAGCATCGACAAGGTGGACGCGTTCACCGAGGTGCCGGAGGAGTCGCGCCCGGAGCGGGAGGCCACCGCGGCCAAGGCGCTGAACCTGCTGCTGCTCGGCAGCGACTCGCGCGACCCGGAGAACTCCACCGGCTCCCGCAGCGACACGATCATCGTGGCGCACCTGCCGGCCGACAGGTCCGGCGCACAGCTGATCTCAATCCCGCGCGACACCTGGGTGCACGTGCCCCGGGCCGCCGACGGGCAGAACGGCGACGCGGACGCGAAGATCAACGCGGCGTACGCGTGGGGCGGCATCCCGCTGATGGTGCAGACCGTTGAGGACTTCACCGATGTCCGCATCGACCACGTGGTGCTCATCGACTTCGGCGGCTTCCAGCAGATCGTGGACGCGCTCGGCGGCATCGACATCGACGTGGAGCAGGACTTCACCTCGATCCACGAGCCGTTCCGGAACTTCAAGAAGGGCACCGCCCACATGGACGGCGCCACCGCGCTCGACTATGCGCGGCAGCGGTACCAGTTCGCGGACGGCGACTTCGCCCGCATCCGGCACCAGCAGCAGGTGATCAAGGCAATTTTGGACAAGGCCGCGTCCGGCGGCATGCTCTCCAGCCCGGCAAGCATCAACGACTTCGTAAAGGCCACGGCGAACTCGGTTTCGGTCGACAAGACGCTGTCAATCGTGGACCTCGCCACCCAGATGCGGAACGTGCGGGGCGGCAACCTCACGTTCCTCACCACGCCGACCACAGGTACCGGGCAGGTCGGCGACCAGAGCGTGGTCCTCGCCGACGATGAGAAGGCGAAGGCCCTGTACGAGGCGGTACGCAAGGATGCGGTCACGGACATCCTCGCCTCCGCGCAGAAGTAACACCGGCGGCCAGGAAAGCCGCTCTGACTGTTCCACGTCAACGGGGATGTAAATGACGATGGAGGCAACCTCGCGTTCCGAGTCGAACGCGATACCCGGCCCGCCGGCCGTCCCGGCGCAGAGATCACCTACCTACGACACCGGCTGGTTCCAGGACAAGCCGAAACCGGAGACCCGGGCCAGCGCGTCCACAGACGTGCTGCCGTACCCGGTGTCGGTCACGTCCGGGCGCACGCGAAGGCTGCGCGGCTGGATGATCACGGCGCCGATCGACGCGCTGGCGTTGCTCGCGCCGCTCGTCTGGACCCTGCAGTACTGGAAGGGCACGCTCGCGATGGCGGCCCTCACCATGCTCATCTTCGCCACGGGCGGGCTCTACCGGGCGCGCCGGCACATCAGCATCCTGGACGAGCTGCCCGCGCTGATCGGCCGGCTGCTGACCGCGATGGCCGTGGTCGCGATCGCCGCCACGCTGCGCCACGACTCGGTACCGTACGTGGCCGGCTTCATCCAGGCCGTCGCGATCTCCGCCGGACTTGTGCTGGCCGGCAGGTTCGTGACCCGCTCGATCAACCTGTACGCGCGGCAGCGTCGCTGGGTGGAGCACAACGCGGTGATCATCGGCTCCGGCCCGATCGCGGTCGAGCTGGCCCGCCTGGTGCGCCGCTACCCGCGGTACGGCCTGCGCTTCGCCGGCTACGTGGACGAGGCGCCCCGGCGCGGCGCGCCACCGCTGCTCGGCACGCTCGACAACCTCTCCGCCGCGGTCGCGATGTGCGAGGCCGACGTGCTGATCCTCGCCGACCCGGACGCACCGGAACCCGCGCTGTGGGAGGTGCTGCGCCGACCTGACACCCGCTCCCTGGACCTGTGGGTGGTACCGCGGCTGTGGGGCTCCCGCTCCCAGGGCGGGCTGACCGACCACATCGGCGCGATCCCGCTTGTGCAGCTGCGGCACACCGAGTTCTCCGGCCCGCGGTGGTGGATCAAGCGGACCACGGACATCGTGTTCGCGCTGTTCTTCCTGGTGCTGGTCTCGCCGATCATGCTGCTCACCGCGTTCGCGGTGTGGGCGGAGAGCGGCTTCCGGCACGGCGTGTTCTTCCGGCAGGAGCGCGTCGGCCTGAACGGGCGCCTCTTCGAGGTGTACAAGTTCCGCTCGATGCACCCGGTGGACGAGAAGGAGTCGCAGACCCGATGGTCGATCGCGAACGACAAGCGCGTCGGCCCGGTCGGCAGGTTCATCCGCCGCACCTCGCTTGACGAGCTGCCCCAGTTGTGGAACATCCTGCGCGGTGACATGACAGTGGTCGGCCCGCGCCCGGAGCGTCCGCACTTCGTGGAGCAGTTCTCCGCGGAGCACCCGGAATACGCGATGCGCCACCGGGCGCCGGTCGGCCTGACCGGGCTGGCGCAGGTAAGCGGCCTGCGCGGCGACACACCGATCTCCGACCGGACCCGGTTCGACAACTTCTACATCGAGAACTGGTCGCTCTGGCTCGATGTGAAGGTCGTCATCCGCACGTTCTCCGAGGTGCTACGCGGCAGGGGTCGCTGAGGCCTCCGGCCCGATCCCTTCGTAGGCGGCCGCGAGCTGCCGTTTCACCGCTTCCGTGCCGTGTTCCGCGACGGCCCATTCGCGGCCGGCGGCCGACATCGCCTCGGCGGATCGGGGATCGGTGAGCAGGTCACGAAGCGCGGCCACCCACTGTGCCGGCTCGTCCGCGACCCGCACGTGCACCCGGTCGCGGACGCCCGCACGCTCCGCGACCGTGGAGCTGATCACCGTGGGCACACCTGACGCAAGCGACTGGATCAGCTTCAGCTGGATTCCGGTGCCCCGGAAGATCGGCGCGATCGCGGCGGTCGCCTCCGCGTAGTACGGCGTTACCCGCGGCACGTTCGCGTGCAGCTCGATGCCGTCGCCGGCCATCGCGCGCACCACCGGCGGCGGGTCCGCACCGACCACGCGCAGCGTCACGCCCGGCACCGCGGCCTTGAGCGCGGGCCAGCAGTTGTCGACGAACCAGCGCAGGCCGACCACGTTCGCCTCGTAGCTGAGCCGGCCGACGAACAGCACGACCGGCGCGGTGACCCTGCCCGGCTCCCGCAGCGGGAAGTCGCAGGGGCTGCGGACCACCGAGGTGCCCGGCGTGGGCGGTCCCGGCACCTCCGGCCCGGACAGGATGATCCGCACGCCGTTGCGCACCATCTGCTGCTCACGCGCGGCCATCCGCGGGCCCTCGATGCGGCCGAGCACCCGCCAGACCGGGTTGGCGCCGTTCACGGCCAGCTGGTTGTAGTACTCGCTGCGGAACTCGTCCAGGTCGATGATGACCGGGACCGGCGCGGCCGCCTCGACCAGGTGCGCGGAGCGGAAGACGTTCAGGTGCACCACGTCCGGGCGCCACGACTCGATCTCCTGGCGCAGGGCGGGGACAAGCGCGGACGGGTTGGCGTAGCCGGTCTGCAGCGACTGGCCGGCGATCAGCGCGCCGAGGCTGCGGACCATCGAACCGGACGTCGGGTTCGGCACCAGCACCGGGTCCGCGACAGGCAGCTGCGCGGCCAGAGCGCGTTCGGCGTCGTTCTTGACCAGCCCGAGGAACCGGACCTCGTGCTCCTCGGCAAGCATGCGCAGCAGAATCAGGCTGCGCGGCCGTTCGGGCGAGGGTATCCAGGGTGCGACGAACAGGATTCTCACAGCGGCAGCCTCCGCAGCGCCCGGGCGGCCACGCGCTGTGCACGCCCGCCGTGCCTGGTGAAGTACTCGTTCATGCCGTTTCGGTAGAGCCGCCGCTTGCCGACCGTGGCCGTGCTGGTGCTCTCCCGGTGCTGGGCCACGCTGGTACCGACCGAGGCGACGCCCCAGCCGCCGTCGCGAAGCCGCACGCAGAGGTCCACATCCTCGAAGTACAGGAAGTACCCGGTGTCGAAGCCGCCGATCGCATGGAACGCCTCCGCCCTGACGAGCATGCAGAACCCGGAGACCCAATCCACCTCTCGGGTACGCGGTGTGGGCTCGACGTCCAGATAGGACAGCATCGGGATCAGCTTGCGCATGGTGGCGGACGCGGCAAGCCGCTTCTTCGCGCCGGCCGGCACCAGCTCGTCCACCCGTAGCGCGGCCAGCCACTCCTTGGCCATGCTCGGCAGTGATCCGGACGAGACGCCGAACGTGCCGTCCGGGTACCGCATCAGCGGCGACACCACGCCCAGCCTTGGATCGGCCTCAAGCGCCGCGACCAGCTCCGCGAAGTCCGCCGGCGAGATATGCGCGTCCGGGTTGAACAGCAGGTACGCGTCCGAGTCAGGGAACGCGGCCACCGCGTCGTTGTTAGCCGCGCCGAAGCCGTCGTTCGCCCGGCGCAGCACGTGCGGCGTGAACGCGCGCGCCACCTCCGCGCTGTTGTCCGGCGAGGCGTTGTCCGCGACCACGATCCGCTCAAGCGGCAGGGCGCTCAGCCCGCCCAGGCTCTCCGGCAGGTCGGCGGCGGAGTTGTACGCCACCACCACCGCGGCGACCTTCATCGTGCGCCCGCCATGGCGTAGGCCTCCAGGTAGGAGTCGACCGTGTCCGACCAGCGGAACCGCTCGCCGATGTGCTGCCGGGCCAGCGCGCCGCGTGTCGCCGCCGCGGCCGGGTCCGCAAGCACCGCGCCGACCGCGTCCGCAAGCTGCTCCGCGCTGTCCCCGACGTAGACCATCGAGTCGTCCGCACCGGCCGACTCCGCGGGTCCCGGTGACGTGATCACCGGTGCGCCGAGCGACATCGCGTGCAGCACCTTCAGCAGCACGCCGCCGCCGATGATCGACGGCGCCAGGATCGCGTGTGCGGCCCGCATCTCGTCGCGCAGATCCGGCACCGCGCCGGTGACCACGATCCGCTCGTCCGCCGCGGCAAGCGCGCTCAGCCGCGGGCCCGGGCGGGCACCGGCCAGCCGCAGCCGCGCGTCCGGATGGGTGCGCCAGACCAGCGGCAGCACGTTCTCCGCAAGGTGCAGCGCGACCAGCTCGTTCGCCCGTCGCCAGAGCGCACCGGTGAAGACAAGCGTCGGCGGTCCACCCGCCGGGCTCGTCCAGGGCAGCTCCGGCAGGTCGACGCCGACCCGGGCCAGCACCACGCGCGGATTGAGCGCGCTCGCGGCGGCCCGGTCCGCGTCCGAAAGCGTGATGACCGCGCCGGCCCGACGGATCGCGTCCCGCTCGAACCGCCGCGTCCGGACCAGCTCCGCCAGCCGGTAGGCGCGGGCCGGCCCGTGCGACACCCGGTACGACTCCGCCGCCACCGCCTCGGTGATGTCGTGCAGGCCGAGCACCGTGTTCCGCGCGTGCGCCAGCGCCTCCGCGCCCTGCAGGTACTCCACGTGCACCACATCCGGCTTCAGGCGTGTGATCGCGTCCGCCGCCGCCCGGGCGGTCTGCCGGGACCAGGCCTCACGAAGCCAGGCCGGCCGGACGCCGAACCGGTGCAAGAGGCCTGGCGGGGCCTGCTCCCCCGCACCGAGCAGCGTGTAGCCGTCCCCGGCCCGGTCCGCGGTGACCTGCGGCGAGAAGACGAACAGCTCGGTCCGCGCGGCAAGCAACGGCACCAGCCGGACAAGCGTGTCGGCCGCCGCGTGGTCGTGCTTCACATCCGGCGCGAACGGCGTGAGCAGCAACGTGCGCGTCACGGCAGGCCCTTGATCACCGAGGCGACGAAGTCCCTGGCGATCGCGCCCTGCGCGGTCACCCGGCCGGCCGCGGCCCGGAACACCTCGGGCGACGCGGCAGCCCGCAGCGCGGTCGCGTGCAGCGTGTCCGCGTTCGCGTCCGGCAGCAGCACGAAGTCGGCCAGGCCGAGGTCGGTGAACGCGTCGAGCACCTTGCGCTCGTAGGCGATCGCGACAGTCGGCACGCCCAGGGTGACCGCGAGCAGCACCGCGTGCAGCCGCGCGCCGATCACCAGCCGGTGCCCGGCCAGGCGCGTCATCCACTCGTCGAGCACGACGCCGAACCGGTTGTCCTCGCTGAACGGGGCGGCCAGCGGGTTCGCCACCAGGTCCAGCTCGTCCTTGAACGCCGCGTCGTAGACGACCGCGTCGTCCTCGCCCTGGGTGTCCCGGCCGTACGCCATCGGCAGGAACGCGCCGGTCCAGCCGTCCGCGGTGAAGCGCCGCACGGTCTCGGTCAGCGCGGCCAGCACCGCCGCCTCCATCTCGGGCGCAAGCGGGCGCATCGAGACCGCGAGCCGGTTCTGCTGCGGCGGCGTGACGGACGGCAGCGGCAACGCGTACGCCATGTCGCCGATTACGTGTGTGGACCTTCCGAAGTGGTTAGCGCTGCGCTGATCCCGCACACCGGCCGCGCGGACGGCCGCGCCGATCCCGCGCAGCACCACCTTGCCCGCCAGGGTGACGCCCTCCCGGACGCCCGCGCCCGCGATCGCCACAGGCGTTCCGGCAGTCCTGGCCATCGCCACGATCCGCGCGAACATCGGCAGCGTGCCCGGCCAGGGCAGGTTCGGCGAGCGTTCCTGGAACACCGTGCCGGGGCCGAGCAGCAGCAGGTCGCACTCGCGCAGCGCGCGCTGGACCGCCACGCTCCGGCCCGCGGAGCCGGCGGCCCGGAGCGTCGGCATGTGGATCGCGTCCACGCCGTGCAGCGCCGAGACCCGCTCCGGAACCGGGCAGAGGATGACGAAGGAGGCGGCCGGGTCAGCGGCGCGCACGTTCGTCCTCAGGCTGTGCAGGAGCAACTCGTCGCCGAGATTGTCCGAGCCGAACCAGCCGGCGATGCCTATCCTCACCAAGATCCCCCGTGAAATGACGTCAACCGGTTGCGCGGCGACGCTCTCGAAGCAGCTGCGCCGCGGCCAGAACGAGCAGCAACACCCCCACACCGAGGGAAGCTACCGTGACGCCGCCAGTGTGCGCTGCCCCGACCAGCACGGCACCGACAACCGCGACGGTCGCCACGCCGGTCAGCACCGGGCGGATCAGCGCCCGGTCGCGGATGAAGTAGAGCATCGACGCGGCCACGACCAGCTCGGTCGCCACAGTTGCCCACGCCGCGCCGTACGCGCCGAACGGGCCGTCCAGCGCCAGGTTCAGCAGCACGTTCGCGATGAGGCTGAAGACCAGAACCAACAGCCGCCCGCCCGCGCCGCCACCGGCCAGCAGCACCGCGGAGAGGCCGTAGTTCGCGAACCGCAACGCCAGGAACAGGCCGAGGACCAGGGTCAGCCCGCCGATCGTCGCGCTCTCCGCGTCGTCGCCGAACAGAATCACCAGCGCGAGCGGCAGTCCCAGATAGAGCACCCCGCTCGCGCCCAGCCCTGCCGTCCGGAAGAACCGGAACACCAGGCCCGGGTCGTTCTCCGCCGGGTTCCCGTCCGGCTTCCGGCTGGCCGCGAACGCCAGCGCGCCCACGCCCATCGCGGCCGCCACCTGCACCGCCGGGCCGACAAGTGCGGCGGCGGAGACGTAGGCGCCGATCGCGGCCGTGGACACGAAGAACGCCAGCACGAACGTGTCGCTGCGGAAGTAGGCGAGCCCGAGCAGATCGGCCGCGAAGTAGGGAGCGGCCTGCCGGATGCGGGCGCCTGTGGTCCGTGCGCCGCGCAGCCCGGCCGGCAGCGCCCGCAGCAGGCCGGTGAAGACCATCGCGCCGAACGACCGCAGCACGGCCACGCCCAGCAGGTACAGCCCGGCGCGCTCGAAGTTGAGCGCGCCGGTGCGCCAGAACTCCGCACCGCACAACGCGATGAGCAGCGCGCCGCACGCGCCGTTCGTCGCCGCCTCCATCCAGCCCCGGGCGGTCCCGCGCACAAGCACCCACGCGGTCTCGTTCCACTGCTCCAGCAGGCTGGCCACGAAGACAAGCACAAAAGCCAGACGCAGATCCGCGGGTACGGCGAAGCCGGTCACCGGCCAGGCCACCGCGACGGCCGCGGCCAGCAACGGCAGGCGCGACGCGTGCAGCCGGGCCACCTCGGCCGGTGTGACGCCGCCGGCCGCATACTCCCGGGTCAGGAACGTGGCCAGGCCGAACGACAGTGCGGCAGCGGTGAACGAGGCGCTGAGCGTGGCGATGCCGTAGATGCCTACCGTGGCCGCGCCGGCGCCGCGGGTCAGCAGCGCCATCAAAACCAGGATGGTGAGGCGGTTCGCGATCGCGGCCAGCCCGAGCAGGCCGGAGGCGACGGTCAGGGACGCACGGCGGCGTGCTGGAGCCGGCGCCTCAGCGGCGGCGACCATGGTCGCCTGCCTTCTCGTTCTCATCGGGCCGTTCCATGTCCGCCTCGATCTCGGGGTCGGCTGCGCTCTCCGTCGGTTCACCCTCGGGGTCGGCCGCGGTCACCGCCGGTTCGACCTCGGGGTCGGCCGCGGTCACGGCCGCTTCGGTCTCCGGTCCGGCCGCGACCGGGTCCGGGTCCGGGTCCGGGTCCGGGTCCGGGTCCGGGTCGACGGGGATGTCGTTCGCATCGGCCGGTCCGGGCTCGTACGCTGCGTCAGTATCCGGTTCGGGTGCGGGCGGCACCACTCCGGCACGGATGACAAGCGATCCCGGATGCGGGGCCGCGATGTCGATGCGGGCGCCGAAATAGCCGAAGAGCAGCATGAACATCAGCAGGTACGGCCCCTGCATCAGTCCCCAGCCGGTCATCGCGATCAGCAGCACGCCGGGCCCCGCGCTCGTCACCAGCCGGGCCGGCAGGTCCGCGCCGCGGGTCACCCAGGTGCGGCGCACGGCCGCGGCCAGCACAAGCACCAGCGGCGACCAGAGCAGCAGCGCGCCGGCCACGCCGAGTTCGGCCGCGCTGAGCAGGAACACATTGTGCACCGGGACGCCACCCTCGGTGACCTTGTCGGTCTGGCCGACCACCGCCACGTATCCGTTGACGCCCACGCCGAGCAGCGGGTGCGCCGCGATCGCGTCCAGCGCGACGCCGGTCACGTGCCCGCGCGCGCCACCACCGGGATCGGCCAGGAACCGGGCGACCAGCCACGGCAGCGAGGCCAGGCCGAGCGCCGCGGTCAGCCCGAGGATCGCCAGGTCCCGGCGCTGCCAGCGGCCCGCGGTCATCTGCAGCAGCAGGAACAGCCCGACCATGCCGACCACCGCGACCAGCACGGTACGACTCTGCGTCAGCCAGATGCCGAGGAACACCGCGGCGAGCGTCGACCAAGCCAGCCAGCGCTGCCGGTCGGTGCGCTGCGGCAGCGCGAGCGCGCACAGGCCGCAGAAGAACAGCAGTTTCGCCAGCTCGCCCGGGTGGGCGGTGAGCCCTGTCGCACGGCCCAGCACGTCAAGCGCCTGCACGCCCTCGATCCGGCGCAGCGGCAGTCCGGCGGCCGCGAGACCGACCGCGAGCAGTTGCACCCAGGCGACAAGCGCGAACACCCAGCCGAGCGCGGGCGGCCAGCGGTCGCCGGGCTCGTCGTCAAGCCGGGTCAGGCGCACCTGCGCGGCGGCCCAGCCGGTGGCGAACGCCATCCCGGCCAGGGCGAGTTGGATCGCGCCGGAGAACGTGCGCGGCTCGTGCGGCCAGAAGATCAGCCCCAGCGCCACCCAGGCGGCCAGCGGGACCCAGGTGAGAGTTCCGAAGGCCAGTCGTCGCGGCATGCGCACGGCCATCACGGCGAACGCCGCGACGAGCGCGATGGTGTATGTGAACAGCGTGGGACCGATGTTCGCCATGCCGGAGTAGGTAGGACTCTCGGCCGGCAGCAACGCCATCGGGCCGATACCGAGAGTGACTACCACCGCCCCGAGCACCGCTGTGGACGGGCGGTCGACCACCCAGCCGGTGAGCGCCCGCAGGCGTACCGTGGCCATGGTTTTACGTATTTCCGTTCTTCTGCGGTGCGGAGGGACCGACGACCGCCACAGTATCGGTTGCCAGGAAGCAGCGGCGTCGTGGACGCCGTTCGCGATCTTCCGGAACTCGTCCGCCCAGCTGTCGGCACCACTCAGCTCAGCCGACGTACCACTTCTGGTGCGCACCACCGTTGCACTGCCAAATCTGAAGCGGCGCACCGTTGCCGGCGTTGCCGTCAATCACGTCCACACACTTGTCGACGCGCGTGTTCGTCAGGTCGCCGACGGAGTTGAGCGAGAAGATCTGGTCCCAGGCGGGGTCGCACGCGGCGAGGCGCAGCGTGGCGCCGTCACCGCCGCCGGACACCTCCAGGCAACGGCCCAGGGTGCGCAGTTGCCCGGTCGCGGTCAGCTCATACGACTGCCCCGGCTGCCCGTTGCACTCCCACATCTGGATCGGCTGCAGCGTGGACGCGTCGCTGTTCGGCACGTCCAGGCATCGGCCGCTGCCGTAGCCGACGATCGGGCGCCCGGTGAAGACGGACGCGGGCGGAGCGGAGGTGGCCGGGCCGGCTACCGGGCGGGCGGCGGAGGTCTTCCCGGGCGTCGGCGAGACGTCGAACCGGGGCAGGCCGGCGCCGCCACCGCTCGCCGTCGGCGGCACCGGGGTGGGGGTCGGGGAGCCGATCGCGACGGGCGTCGTCAAGCCCTGAGCAGCGACCGCCGGGGCGCCGACGGCCGGGGCCCCGCTTTCGCCCGGTCCGGACTCGTCGTCCGCACCGAGCGTCGGCACGATCAGCAGCAGCGCGATCAGCAGCACCAGCAACGGAACCAGCAGCAGGACGGCCAGCCGGACCGGCCCGGCGCCGGGGCCGAGGAACTGGTCGAGAAGACCGTTCGCCGACCGCGTCGAGGTGGCCGGCGTCCGGGCCGCGGGCGTGCCCGGCGCACCGGAGCCGGAGAACCCGAAGCTGCCCTCCACCCCCGGGATGGCCGAGGACTTCGGCGCGGCGATCGGGGCGGACGCGCTGGCATCCGGGCCGCGGTAGCCGAAGCGCGCATCAAGCGTCCCGCCCCCGCCGCCCGAGGTGGGGGCCACGCCGGTCGCCTCCGCCCGCTCGTCCCGGCGCTGGCGCGGCACGGCCGGCGAGGGCGGCGCGGTGGTCCGCGGGGCGACCGGGGACGACGTCTCCTCGCCCGAGCCCGCGGCCTGCTGGAGCAGTCTCTCCGCCTCGATCGCGTTGATCCGGCGGGCCGGGTCCTTACGCAGCAGGCCCTCAAGCACCGGGAACAGCGTGCCGGCGCGCTGCGGCGGCGCGGGTAGTTCGGTGGCGAGCGCGGCAAGCGTGGCGATGGACGAGGACCGCGCGTACGGCGAGCGCCCCTCCACCGCCGCGTAAAGGGTCGCGCCGAGCGACCACAGGTCGGACGCGGGCCCGGCCGGCTCGCCGATCGCCCGCTCCGGCGCGAGATAGGCCGGCGAGCCGAGCACGATGCCGGTCCGGGTCATGGCCGGGTCGTCCTCGACCGTGGCCAGCCCGAAGTCGGTAAGCATGATCCGGCCGTCCGTGCCGAGCAGCACGTTCGCCGGCTTGACGTCGCGGTGAAGCACGCCGACGCGGTGCGCGGCGCTGAGCGCGGCCAGGACCGCGAGGCCGATGCGGGCGGCGGCGGCCGGGGACAGCGGCCCCTCGGCCCGCAGCACGCTGTGCAACGGCTGCGACGGGATGAACTCCATGACGATCCACGGGTCGCCGCCGTCGATCAGGACGTCGAAGATGCGGACCGCGTTGGAGTGGCTGAGCTGCGCGATCGCGCGGGCCTCACGCAGCGACCGCTCGCGGAGTTGCGCGGTTTCCGCCTCGCTGAGACCGGGTGGCGGCACGAGCTCCTTAACGGCGACGTCGCGTCGCAGCATCTCGTCGCGGGCCAGCCAGACCCGGCCCATGGCGCCCTGCCCGAGCGCGCGGAGGAGGGTGTAACGACCGGCGAGCGATCGTTGCGAGGTTTCGGGCACGTCAGCACCGTACCGGTTCAAATATCGCGGGATCATATCGACGCGGTCGGCAATCGGCCACAGTCGTCTAAGTCACATTGGACGCCCGTCACATCTACCTGCATGCGACAAACATCCGTTGGCCTGCAACAACTCCAGCGGGCTCCCAGATAGGAAACCTCGCAATTCGCAGAACCGAACATCGCTATTACAGACCGTCGTGCGCGCTTCAGATAATCCGCACCCCGGTCCGCCGAGTAGACCATACCCGGACCGCACCGTGACTCTTAGTGAACATTTAGGGTTCGCCTTTTGATCTCCCCGAATGCCCGGACGCGTAGGAACGGATGCCGCAACGACGCAGGGCACACGGATGGAGCACATCATGAACTGGCGCCGCCTCCTCATCGGACGCAACCGGAAGATCGTCATCGGGGTCACCGCGGCCGCGCTGGCCGGCGGGGCGCTCGCGGTCGCCGGCATCGGCAACGCGGCCACCGGCGCCAACGCGGCGTGTGCGGGCATCGAGTCGGCGCGCCGGCAGAACCTTGACTTCATCGCGGCCCAGCGGGCGAACCCGGACGCCCAGTCCGAGGCCCGGATCAAGAACCGGCAGGAGGTCATCGCCGTGATCGACCTCCAGCTGAAGCAGGCCGGCTGCGCACCGGCCCAGGGCGGGGACGACGCGGTCGCCGCACCCCCGGCCGAGGAGGCACCGCCGGCCGGCGAAGCACCCCCGGTCGCGGACGCGCCGGACGGGGACGACACCGAGGGTGACGACACCGAGGGTGACGACGCGAACGCCGGTGGTGGTGCCGCGAACGGTGAGGTCGTCTGCAACGGCTCGACGGTTACGCTCTCCGGTGAGGGCGGCGCGCCCGCCGCGTCAAGCAACCAGTTCCCGGCCGGCACCCGGCTGCGGGTGACGAACCTGGACAACAACAAGAGCATCACGGTCGAGGTGACCAGCGGGTCCGGCAGCTGCATTCTGCTGAACAACGCCGCGTTCGAAGAGGTCCGCGAGCCGGGCAAGTTCCTGATCCGCCGCGCGGTCATCGAACTCGTCGGCTGATCCGCTCGTATTGGCCACTAGACCTGACTGTTCTGACAAGGGGTTTGGTGTGCCGGAGGATCAAGAGGACGTAACGCCGGAAGCGCCGAAGCGCGTCGTCTTCGGCCCGGTGGTCACGGTGCTGGCCGGTCTCCTGGTGGTGGCGGCGCTGCTGCTGCCGAACCAGCCGACCGGCCTCACCGCCGGCGCGTTCCTGCGCCTCCCGGTCGAGGCGCTGATCGTGGCGGTGCTGCTGCTGGTGCTGCCGGGCCGGGCCCGTACCGCCGGGGCGGTCGTCGCGGGCGTGGTCCTCGGCCTGCTGGTGCTGGTCAAGCTCGCCGACATGGGCTTCATCACGGTCTACGCCCGCCAGATGGACCTGGTGCTGGACTGGAGCCTCGCGGACGACGGCATCACGTTCCTGACCGGCTCGATCGGCCGGCCCGGCGCGGTCGTCGCGGTGATCCTCGCGGTCGCGCTGCTGCTCACCGTACCCCTGCTGATGGCTTTGGCTCTGGTTCGTCTGGGGCGGGCGTTCGCCCGGCACCAGACCGCGACCACGCGCGGGATCGTGGTGCTGACCACGGTCTGGCTGGTGCTGGCGCTGGTCGGCAACCCGGTCGCGGACCGCGGCGCGTCGACGTTCCTCACCGCGCGCACCGGCCTGGTCAACGCCGCGCTGCACGACCGGGAGGCGTTCGCGGCCGCGGCCGCGGTGGACGCGTTCGGTGACGTGCCGCCGAGCCGGCTGCTGACCGGCCTGCGTGGCAAGGACGTGCTGCTCACGTTCGTGGAGAGCTACGGTCGCAGCGCGGTCGAGGATCCGGCGATGTCCGCGGGTGTCGGGGCGGTGCTCGCGGACGGTGAGCGGCGGCTGACCGCGTCCGGTTTCGCGGCCCGCAGCGGCTGGCTGACGTCCACCACGTTCGGCGGTTACAGCTGGCTCGCGCACTCCTCGTTCCAGTCCGGCCTGCGCGTCGACAACCAGCAGCGCTACCGCACGATCGTCTCCAGCGACCGGCTGACGCTCACCGAGTCGTTCCGCCGGGCCGGCTGGTCCACGGTCGGGGTCGCGCCGGCGAACACCTACGCCTGGCCGGAGGGCGACTGGTACGGCTTCGACAAGGTCTACGACTCCCGCAACCTCGGCTACGCGGGCCCGAAGTTCGGCTGGACCACAATGCCGGACCAGTACACGCTCACCGCGTTCGAGCGGCTGGAGCACGGCCGGTCCGATCGCGGGCCGATGATGGCCGAGCTGGACCTGCTCTCCAGCCACTTCCCGTGGGACTCGATCCCCGAGATGATCAACTGGGACGCGGTCGGCGACGGCGCCGCGTTCGCGGGCATGCCGGAGCGCCTGGCCCCGAGCATCCCGGCAGAGCAGCGGGACGCCTACCGCACCTCGATCGAGTACTCGCTCACCGCGCTCTTCACCTACCTGGAGCGGCACGGCGACGAGAACACCGTGGTGATCTACCTCGGCGACCACCAGCCGGCCACCACTGTCACCGGCCCGAACGCCAGCCACGACGTGCCGATCACCATCGTCGCCAAGGACCCGGCGGTCCTCGACCAGATCGCCTCCTGGAACTGGTCCCCCGGCCTCACGCCCGCGCCCGACGCCCCGGCCTGGCCGATGGAGTCCTTCCGCGACCACTTCCTCTCCGCCTTCGCCACCGGCAATGGCTCCTGACCTGGACCTTCCTGAACGGTGAGGAAAGCGACACGAAGACGAAATAGGACATCGTCACATCCAGATACATGAGATCCACAGGCTGTCCCCCGGAACCATCCGGAGGGAAGGAGCCTGCCCTCGTGAAGAGGCAACTGAGTGTGGTCGTGGCCGGCACCCTGGTCGCGGCCCTGATGGCGACGCCGGCGGAGGCCGCACCCGGCACCCGCACGGCGGACGCGGAACCCACTGCCGTGCTCGGCGACGACAACCTGCCGCACCCACTCGCCGAACAGCGTGAGGCGGAGCGGACCGAGGCGGTCGAGCAGTTGATCGCGGGCCGGACGACGACGGAGAAGCGGAACGGGTCGGAGGTCATCCGGCTCGGCGGGAACCGGTTCGTCGAGTACCGGAAGAAGGAGACGAAGGCCGATCCGGTGCTGACGTTCCTTGTCGAGTTCGGCGACCAGGTGTACCCGGCCGCGGGTGGCACGCCAGGCCCGGTGCACAACGCCATCCCGGAGCCGGACCGGGTGTGGGACGGCGGCGCGACGGACGACAACACCACGATCTGGGACGCCGACTTCGACCCGGCGCACTACGAGGAGCTGCTGTTCGCCAACAACAAGGAGTCGATGGCGAACTTCTACTACAAGCAGTCCGGCGGGCGGTACACGGTCGGCGGCGACGTCTCCGACTGGGTGACCGTGCCGTACAACGAGGCGCGCTACGGCAGCAACTCCGTCCCCCAGCGCGACGGCTACTGGAACTTCGTCAAGGACAGCGCCACCTCCTGGTACGACGCGCAGCTCGCCGCCGGGCAGACGCCGGAGCAGGTCAAGGCGTACCTGACCTCGTTCGACGTGTGGGACCGCGACGACTTCGACCACGACGGCGACTTCAACGAGCCGGACGGGTACGTCGACCACTTCCAGGCCATCCACGCCGGCGCGGGCGAGGAGGCCGGCGGCGGCGCCGAGGGCACGGACGCGATCTGGGCGCACCGCTGGTTCGCGTTCTCCAGCCTGGCCGGCAGCGCGGGCCCGGCGGGCAACCTGGCCGGCGGCGTGCAGATCGGCGACACCGGGCTCTGGATCGGCGACTACACGACGGAGCCGGAGAACGGCGGGCTCGGCGTCTTCGTCCACGAGTACGGCCACGACCTTGGCCTGCCCGACCTCTACGACACGGCCGGCGGCGAGAACGGCACCGGCTTCTGGACCGTGATGTCCTCGGGTTCCTGGCTGGGCCGGGGCAGCCCGACGATCGGCTCGACGCCCGGCTACATGGGCGCGTGGGAGAAGCTCTACCTCGGCTGGTTGAACTTCACCACCATAAAACCCGGAAAATCATCGAAATACGTGACATTGGGTACGGCGGCGAACGCGGACGGGATCCTGCCGCAGGCGATCGTCATCCCGCTCGCGGACGGCACCTACTACCTCGCCGAATACCGGACGTACACCGGATACGACGAGACACTGCGACTCGGCCCGTACAACTGGGGCTGGGCGAACACCAAGCCGGACTGGGCGGAGCGCTTCCCCTACCAGGACGGCCTCGTGGTCTGGTACGTGAACCCGGCCGCGGGCAACAACAACACAAGCGTCCACCCCGGCACCGGCCTCACCCTGCCGGTCGACGCGCGCCCCACGCCGATCACGTTCCCGGACGGCACACTGCTCAGCAACCGCCGCCAGCCGTTCGACGCCTCGTTCGGCCTGCAGTCGACGGACCCGGTGACGTTCCACCGCAACGGCGTGCCGGTCTCGGTGCCACGGCAGAAGGCGGTCCCGGTCTTCGACGACTCCGACCCGCTGCGCTACTGGAACGCGGCCAACCCGCAGAACTCGGTGAAGGTGGCCGGCGCGGGCGTGAAGATCGAGGTCAAGTCGCAGATCACCGGCTTGATCCCGCTGATGACGCTGAGGGTCACGCCCCCGGCGAAGTGACGGGAAGGGGGCGGGTGAGCGCCCCCTTCCTCACCGTCCCAGCGCCGCGCCGCCGTTGACCTGCACGATCTGCGCGGTCACATGCCCGGCGCCCGGCGAGGCGAGCCAGTGCACTGTCTCCGCGATGTCGGTCGAGGTGCCCACCCGGCCGGTGTGACCCTGCTTGCGCTGGTTCTCCCGCCACTCCTCGGTGATCGTGTCGCCGAAGAACTCGGTCTCCTCGATGTAGCCCGGCGCGACCACGTTTACCGTCACGCCACGCTCGCCGAGCGCGGACGACAGGTCGAACGCGTACGGGTGCAGCGCCGCCTTTGACGCGCCGTAAGAACCGTTGCCCGAGCCGCGGTACGCCGCGATCGAGCTGAGCAGCACGATCCGCCCGTTGTCAGTGAGCACGTCGGCCAGCGCCTCGACAAGCAGCACGGCGGTGAGCACGTTCAGCTCGAAGTTGCCCTGCCAGTGCTCGCGCACCTTCAGCAGCCGGTCCAGCTCGGGCCGGTCCACGTCGAAGTCGGTCGGCGCCTGCTTGCGGGTGACGTTGCCGCCCGCGTTCGCCACCACCACGTCGACCTTGCCGTGGCGCTCGACGATCTCGTCGCGTACCCGCAGCGCCTGGTCCGCGTCCGTGAGGTCGGCCGCGATGGTGAGCACCGAGCCGGCGCCCTGTGCCTCGATCCCGGCCGCCGCGCGCGCCAACGCGTCGGCGCGCCGGCCGACGATCACCACCTCGGCCGCGTCCCGCGCGAACCGGGCCGCGACCGCCTGCCCGATGCCGGTTCCGCCACCACTCACCACTACGACTCGTCCCATGTGTCTAGTCCTACCGGTCGCGCGGAATATCGGCTAGCTGGAAATCATTGTCAAAAACATGAAGGTACGCAGCTCGCTCAGGTCCCTGGCCCGCAAGCCCGGCTCGCAGGTGGTCCGCCGCCGGGGCCGTGTCACAGTGGTCAACCGCAAGAACCCGCGCTGGAACGGCCGTCAGGGCTAGAAATGCCCACGCAGCGCGGTGAATGACGGCAGCTGGAGTACGCCGGTGTCGGCCGGGTCAAGTGCGGCGTGCTCCAGCTCCCAGGTGTGCGGGTGCGGGATGAAGACCGCGTTCCACCCGGCCTGGCGCGCCGGGATGATGTCCGACTTCGGGGAGTTGCCGATCATCCAGGTGGTCGCCGGGTCGAGCCGCAGCTCGGACGTCAGCGCGAGGTAGGCCGCGAGATCCTTCTCCCGCACCACGTGAACGCTGCCGAAATGCGCGGCCAGCCCGGACGCGGCGAGTTTGCGCCGCTGCTCCGCGTCGTCGCCCTTGGTGAGCAGCGCCAGCTCGTGCCGGGCGCCGAGGTCGGCGAGCGTGGCCGCGACCTCCGGCATCAGCTCGACCTGATCGAAAACGAGCGCGGCGGCCAGCCGCTCGATCTCGCGCCGCTCGGCCTCGGTGGCCGGGCGCTCGTTCAGCCGCTCGAAGCAGTCCGCCAGGTTGCGCAGGAAGACGCGGCTGCCGTACCCGTGAGTCTTGGCATTGGCACGTTCCACGTCGTTGAGCACGGCGCGGATCGCGGCGTGGTCAAGTGTGGGGTGGGCGAGCCAGGCGAGGAAGTCGTCGACCACGCGGATGAACAGGATGTTGTTCTCCCACAGCGTGTCGTCGGCGTCGAAGACGAGGGTGCTCATGCTCTGCATCCGATCACGCGGCGGGTGTCGTGTCGTCCGAGTTTCGTGGCGCCGGGCGACCGGCGACGATCCGAGGCCGGAACACGATCGAGCTCGAGGTGGCGACCACGCTTAACAATCGATCCGGCGATATACGGCGCGGCATCGCGACAGGCATATGGGCCGACCGTGACGCTTATTCCGGTACGGCGAATCGCGCATCTGACAATTGTGCGGGCGCTCCGATTGTCGGAACGCCCGCACAATTGTTTGTTCAGGCGACGGTGACAAGTACCGAAAGCGGTGCGGTGGCCTCCAACTCGCCGGACGATGCGGTTCTCCGCACCCGGCCCACCGAAATGTTGAACGCGCTGTCGCCCCGGGCCGGTGGGACCGCGGCCCCGACCCGGCCACCGGCCGGGACGTCGATCAGCGTGACGCTCCAGCCCTCGCCGTTGTGGATGGCGACGCGGACCCGCACCGGCTCGGCCCCGGTGAAGTCCGAGCTGAACGACAGGTAGAGGCGGCGGGTGCCGACGATCGGGTTTCCGGGCCGGCCGGCCGGCTCGACCGGGATCGACACCGCGTACCGCCGATCGATCAGGTTCTGGTTCTCGTCGAAGGCGAAACCGGCCGGGACCGGGATGACCTGGTATGACATCTCGTCTTCTTCCTCTCCTCGCGGGCTCTCCGAGCGCGCCTTCCAGGTTTCGATCGATTCACCGCGGAGGATCGACATGAGCCGGTCGAGCGCGTCCTGGGTGGCGACGAACCGGCGGATGATCGACAGGTGCAGGTGCCAGAGGTGGGTGTCGTCCCGGCCCGGGTCCGGCCCGGCGTCGGCCCCGACGCCCAGCGCGCGGCCGCCGGTGAGCACGTAGCAGTAGACCGTCCGGCTGTCCTTGGTGCCGATGAACTCCCGGATGATCGGCGCGCCGCCGATGAACAGGCGCTCGTCCCGCGCCCGGCATGCCACGTCCATCCGGGTGGTGTACTTGCGCATCGCCGTGTCGGACATGGTCAGGTCGATCGCGGCGGCCTTGTCGCCCGGGCCCTGCCTGTCGTTCGCCACGTCGGCCCGCGAATAGTCGCTTGTGGCGAGCGCGTTGCGGTAGTTGTGGTAGCCCGGCTTGGCCGCGTAGACGCCGCCGAGCTGCACGGACGGCTCGAACGCGTCGAACTGCCCCCAGAAGCGCCAGATCTCCGCCGTGATCTGTGCCGGGTTCGGGTTCGCCGCGGCAAGCGCCAGCGGTGGCTGACTGTCCGGGTCCTCCGGCGGGGCGATCACGTCGTAGTCGTCGCCGGCCGCGATCGCGACGACGTCGGGCTGGCGGAGCCGGACGGGCTGGCCCGCACGCAGCCGGAATCCGTCGTCCACCCGGTCGTAGTACCACCCGGTCGCCGTGCTCTTGTCCGCGAGGACGAACCCCGCGGGCTTTCGGATGGCGTACGTCCGGCCGTCAAGCGGGCCGCCGGTACATCGGCCCTGGAAGATGTCGTTTTCGTCAACGGAGTCTGTCATCGCAATCCGCCGGATCTCCCCTCACACGTCCGTGAAGACGCGCCCGCTGATCTTCTGAACGGTTCCGCGCCGGTCGCGTCCCGTCAAGTGCGGGTCGCCCGGTCGGTTGATTTATCCACCGCCGGAAATCAGCAAACCTGTATGCGTGTGACATATGCAAGAACCCGCGGGATGCGCTTATCCCGCGGGTTCTCGAACGGATCCTGAACTACATCAGATCACCGATAGGTGTACGTGGTTCGTATGGTCACCCGAAGGGCTGCCACCACCCGAGTAGGACTGCCAGCCGCTCGACGGCAGCCAGATCCGGCGGAACCAGATCACGTAGAGCACGCCGAGGCGGTCCGCGTTCTTGATGTAGAAGTTCGCCAGGTTGTCGCCGTAGACCTTGTCCGAGCCGGCCGCGACGCCGCCGAAGCCGCTCGCCTGGGCCGACCAGTCACAGGCCCGGCCGCGTGGGTGTTCGCCGCCGTCCTCCGCGCTGCGGTAGCAGGACACGAAGTGGTTGAACCCCGCCGATTTCGTCTGCTTGTAGGCGTGCAGCAGGCGCGGCGTGATGCAGCCGCCGGTCGGGGTCGGGTCGTTCACCGTGCAGCCCTCGGAGGGGAAGGAGCCGTCCGAATTGCGCTCGGCCGACGCCGCGACCGCGGCGGAACCGGAGCCGGACTCGACGTTCGCTGCGGCGCCGCCACCGGCTGCCTTCAGCGCGCTCTCCGCCTGCTTCTTCCGCTTCTCCATGTTCTCGACCTGCTTCTTCTGCTCACCGATCTCAGACTCGATGGCAGTCTTCGCACGCGAGGCCTCGTCCTTCGCGGTGACCAGGTTCTGGACCTGCTTCTCCTGGTTGATCGTCATGGTCTCGACCAACGTGGCGCGGTCCATGAACCCGTCGCCCTCGGACGCGTTCAGAATCGCGACCATCGGGGCGAGGCGTCCGTTGCGGTACGTGCGGCCGGCCAGCTCGCCGACAGTCTTCTCCCGGACCACGAGGTCCGACTCGATGGTCTTGAGCTCCTCGGTCAGCTCCTTCTGGCGCTTCTCCGAGGCGGCAAGCTTGTTCTTCGCCTCGACGAAGCCCTTGCTGGCCGCGTCGAGCTGTTCTCTGAGCTGATCTGAGCCGCCCTCGTCGATCGCGTAGGCAGGCGTCGCGAGCGCGGCCGTGGCACCGCTCGCCAGCAGCACGGCAAGCACCGCTATTCGCCGTAGGCGCATCATGTCCCTTTCTCGGACCGCCGGCCGGGTTAGCTGACGGGTTCGGGATGGGAACGACACCCCTACCGCTTGACGCGGATTCACCCCACAAACGTGGTTCCCCGACTCGCTGTGCGATTTGGCGGTGGTGGTCACTGGCGCCGGTGCGGCGCCCGCTGATGACAACCGGCGGCAAGACTACCCAGGTGCGACAAACAGCCACGCTCAAGATCACGAAACTTAAGAAAACCCTATAGTCACAGAAAGTGCCCGCTCAATGACCCTAAATCATAGAGCGACATCTAAATGGTACGGAAATAGGCCGCCCCGGTTTCCCGAGGCGACCTATCCTGACCAGTTGTCGATCGGCTGACTACAGAGAGCTTGACCGTCGTGCCGGCGCGCGACCGGCCGGCTGATGCGGCTCCGGCCCGACGTCGGTGCGCTCCGGAATCGCCATGGTCACCGACTTGTCCGCGGACACGGTGACCAGCTCGCCATGGTGCACGAGTGTGATGCTTTTCTCACCCGTGCCGTTCCGCAGCGAGTAGGTGACCTCGTCGCTGCGTACGTCCACCCGCAGCCGCAGCCCGCGCCAGAGCAGCGCGAACTCCATCCGGGTGATCCGCTCCGGCAGGCGGGGGTTGAAGGACAGCTGACTGCCGTGGTCCCGCATGCCGCCGAGACCCATCACCAGCGAGATCCACGATCCGCCCAGCGACGCCACGTGCAGGCCCTCGCGCGCGTTGTTGTGCAGGTCGTGCAGGTCCATCAGCGCGGCTTCGCCCAGGTAGTCGTGGGCGAGCTCCAGGTGCCCGGTCTCCGCCGCCAGCACCGCCTGCGTACAGGCGGAGAGCGACGAGTCACGGACCGTCCGGGCCTCGTAGTAGGCGAAGTTGCGCTGCTTCTCCTCGTCGCTGAACGCATCGCCGCGCCACAGCATCGCGAGCACCAGGTCCGCCTGCTTCACGACCTGCTTGCGGTAGAGGTCGAAGTACGGGTAGTTCAGCAGCAGCGGGTAGTTCTCCTGCGGCGTGCCCTCGAAGTCCCATTCCTGCAGCCGGGTGAAGCCCTCCGACTGCTGGTGCACACCGAGTTCGTGGTCGTACGGCAGGTGCACGGCCGCGCCCGCGTCCCGCCAGCCCGCGATCTCCTCCTCGTCGATGCCGGCGGCGCTCGCCTTCTCCGGGTACTTCAGCGCCACCTCCGCCGCCGCGTAGAGGTTCTGCTGGGCCATCAGGTTGGTGTAGATGTTGTCGTCCACCACGGCCGTGTACTCGTCCGGGCCGGTCACGCCGTCGATGTGGAAGCGGCCGTGCCGGTCGTGGTGGCCGAGCGAGCGCCACAGCCGGGCCGTCTCGATCAGCAGATCGAACCCGTAGTCGCGCTCGAAGTCCTCGTCCCCGGTCGCGGTCACGTAGCGGCGGGCCGCGTCCGCGATGTCCGCCGCGATGTGGAACGCCGCGGTGCCGGCCGGCCAGTACGCCGAGGTCTCGTGCCCGCGGATGGTCCGCCACGGGAACGCCGCGCCGCGCAGGCCGAGCGTCTCGGCCCGTTCCTTGGCGAGGTCGAGCGTGGCGTGCCGCCAGCGGAGCACGTCCTTGGCCGCATCCGGCTGCGTGTAGGTGAGCACCGGCAGCACGAACGTCTCGGAGTCCCAGAACGTGTGGCCGTCGTACCCGGGGCCGGTCAGCCCCTTCGACGCGATCGGCCGCATCTCCGCCCGGGCGCCGGCCTGGAGCACGTGGAAGAGCGCGAAGCGCACCGCCTGCTGCACCTCCGGGTCGCCCTCGACCTTGACATCCGAGTGGTCCCAGAACGCGTCCAGGTACTCCCGCTGCGCCGTGACCAGCCCGTCCCAGCCGGTCAGCCGCGCACTTGCCAGTGCGGCGCCGACCTGGTCACGGAGCGCGGGCACGGAGCGCCGGCTGGACCAGCCGTACGCGATGAACTTGATGATCCGGAGCTTCTGCCCCGGCTCGAGCATGCAGGCGACAGTGGTCCGCATCCAGTCCGGGTTGCCCTCGGTCTTGACCATGTGGCGGCCGTCCGTCTCCACCACGTGCTCCATCGCGGCGGCCATCCGCAGCTGGCTGTTCTTCGTGCTGTGGATCAGCAGTCCGCCCAGGTCCTGGACCAGGTGCTCCTCCGCCACGAGCGGAGACTCCAGCAGCGCCGCGACCCGGGGGTCACGCTTGGTCGGCGGCAGCTGCTCGTTCGACACCAGCTCGGACTGCACGATCACCCGGGCCGGGCCGTTGACCGGCTCGACCTCGTAGCAGATCGCGGCGATCGCGCGCTGGGTGAAGGACACCAGGCGGGTCGAGCGCACCCGCACCGACCGGCCGGCCGGTGAGACCCACTCGACCTCGCGCTCAAGCGTGCCGGACCGCATGTCCAGCACGCGCTCGTGCGACTGCAGGTCGCCGTAGCGGACGTCGAACGGCTCGTCGTCGACGAGCAGCCGGATCGGCTTGCCGTTCGTGACGTTGACAATCGTCTGACCGGACTCCGGGAAGCCGTAGCCGGCCTCCGCGTACGGCAGCGGCCGAAGCTCGTAGAAGCTGTTCAGGTAGGTGCCCGGCAGACCGTGCGGCTCGCCCTCGTCCAGGTTGGCCCGAAGGCCGATGTGGCCGTTGGAGAGCGCGAACACGGACTCCGACTGAGCCAGGACGTCGAGGTCGAGCCGTGTCTCGCGGACATGCCAGGGCTCGACCGGATAAGCCCGCTCTCGGATCACAGTGATCCCTTTCAGTGTTGATCTGAGCCCGTCGGTGAACCACCGGCGGGTTGCGTCCTACCGGGGGGACTCGCCGCCGTCCAGGAGTTCGGCGAGGTCCGATACGACGATGTCGGCGCCGTGGGCCCGGAGATCATCCGCATGCCCGACCCGGTCCACTCCGACCACGAATCCGAAGCCGCCGGCCTTGCCGGCTTCCACGCCCGCGAGTGCGTCCTCGAAGACGGCCGCGTTCTGAGGGTCGACGCCGAGCCTCTTCGCGGCCGCGAGGAACGTGTCCGGCGCGGGCTTGCCGGGCAGTCCCTCCGCACGGGCGACCACACCGTCGACCCGTTCCTCCAGCAGATCCTCGATGCCGGCCGCGCGCAGGACGTCGCGGCAGTTGGCGCTCGCGGACACGACCGCGGTCCGCATGCCCGCATCGCGCACCGCGTGCAGGTAGGTGACCGAGCCGTCGTACACCTTCACCTTGCCCTCGCCGATGTACTTCAGCACCAGCACGTTCTTGAGGTTGCCGATGCCGTTGACGGTCTCGGCGTCGGTGGCGTCATCAGGGGTGCCCTCGGGAAGCTCGATGCCCCGGGACTTGAGAAACGTACGCACGCCGTCGGCCCGCTGTCGGCCGTCCACGTACTTGAGATAGTCGGATCCGGAGTCGAAGGGGACGAAGGGAGTCCCGTCCGCTTCGGCGCGCCTGCGCAGATATTCGTCGAACGTCTCCTTCCAGGCCGCGTTGTGGACAAGCGCGGTCTGGGTGAGGACACCGTCCAGATCGAACAGGCAGGTGGTCACATGAGGTGGAAGACCAAGCACCCGCTCAATTTAACCGTGAAATGGAAACTTAACCGGATTTCGCCGGTGTCAAACCCCGGGCGCGGCGGCTCGTGTGGTGCCCCGTTCCGCAGGTTATCGCCGGTCAGCGCGCTCGCGCGGGAAAACGGTGAACCTTTCATGTCGCCCGGACGACACAAACGATCGCACAAAGGGTCCGTCGGGCCTGACCGTTCGGCTCCCCCTTAGTTGATCTTCAAATGATCACCTCTATCGCCAGCCCACATCGATCCGGTCACCGCGCTCGTCGAAGAAGTGCAGCGCGTCCATCCGCACGCCGATGGCCAGCGGGCTGCCGGGCCTGATCGCCGGGTAGGGAGCGAGCCGTACCGCCAGCTCGGCCGGGCGCCGGTGATGACGACCCGGGTCGCTCAGCACGCTGGTCCGGCCGCCGCCTGACGACTGCTCCGGCTCGCTCCGGTCGCCGAACCGCCCGGCGATCCGCTGCACCGCCTGACCGAGCCGCCGCATCGGGCCGGTCTCCACCTCGTCCATCTCGACCGCGGCGCCGCCCAGCTCGTCCACAAGCACCGCGGTGGCGCCCACGTCGACGAACGCCAGCGACTCGTGCCCGTGGTGCTCCAGGTAGCGGATGCGGCCCTGCAGCACGTCGCCCGGCGAGTCCGGCGCGACAGGGGTCAGCGCCTCCGCGCGCAGGCCGATCACGATCCGCTCGCCGTGGAAGTGCGCGACCGCGCGGGCCCGGATGTCGTCCCACGGCAGATAGAGCGCCTGCTCACCGAGATTGAGCGCGACATAGCGGTCCAGGTGCACGTAGACCGAGGCCTCGATCAGGTTCATCCGCGGGCTGCCGAGGAACGCGGCCACGTAGAGCGTGGCCGGGCGGCCGTAGACCTCGGTGGGCGTGCCGACATCCTGAAGCACGCCCTTCCGCATGATCGCGACCCGGTCCGCCATGGTCAGCGCCTCGGCCTGATCGTGCGTGACGTACATGGTGCTCACGCCGAGCTCGCGGACCAGGCCGGAGATCTCCGCGCGCAGCTCCGCGCGGAGGCCGCTGTCCAGGTTCGAGAGGGGCTCGTCCATCAGGAACAGGCCGGGACGGCGGACGATCGCGCGGCCCATCGCCACCCGCTGACGCTGACCGCCGGAGAGTTGGCCCGGTCGCCGGCCGAGCAACTCGCCGATGCCGAGCGCGCCGGCCACGTCAGCCACCCGCTCCGAGCGCGGGCCCGGCTCGACGCCGGAGAGGCGGAGCGGGAACGAGATGTTCTCGTTCACCGTCATGTGCGGATAGAGCGCGAAATCCTGGAAGACCATCGCGATACGTCGATCTCGGGGCGGGATGTCGTTGACCACCTCGCCGTTGAGCAGCACGACGCCGCTGCTCGGGTCCTCCAGACCCGCGACCATGCGCAGCACTGTGGACTTGCCGCAGCCCGAAGGCCCCAGCAAGACCATGAACTCGCCGTCCTCGACGTCGAGGTTGACCCTGTCGACCGCCACCGTTCCATCGGGGAACACCTTTGTGACGTCTTTGAGCGCGACGGTTGTCACCGCCACCTCCCCGCAGCTTCGTGAGGCCGGCCCCCAGCTGTGTCCACTGTGACGAGCGTCATCGGAATTAGCCAATCGGGTAAACGTGCCATGTTCGCGGAGTAATTACCCCACTACAGAAATGGCACACCTGACCGTTTTGCGCGCATTGCAGGGAATTTATCGGGACGAATCTCTCGCGGCGGCGACGATATCGACGAAGATCCGGGCCTCGGCCGGGTGGAGGCGGGGCGGAACGGTGGCCAGCCGGGCGATCAGCCGCCGCAACCGCGACGGGCCGGCCCGGTACAGCCGCCGTGGCAGATACGGCAGTCCGGCGTCCAGGTACGGCAGCGCCCGGTACCGCCGCAGCCCGCGCCGCACCACAGGCACGCCGCCGTCCCGGCTCGCCCGGATCACCTCAAACAGCTCCGGCACCCGCCGCTGCCGGACCAGGTGCCACTGCACGCGCATGGCGGCCGGCAGCGCGGCCAGGTCCCGCGCCGGCACCCGGGCCAGGACGTCGCCACACCGGTCCAGGAACAGCGCGACGTACTCGTCACCGGCCTCGGGCAGCACGCGCAGATAGTGCGCCAGGTCGGCGCGCACGGCGGACGCGTCGTACGCGCGCCGCAGCCCCGGAACGCCCGCCAGGAAGCGGCTGACCCGGTCCACCCCGTCCACCCGGTCCACGAAGTTCCGCAGCTCCTCCCGGCGCTGCGTGATCGACCGCTCGCCGCCCTCCCGCCGCCGCCAGTGGTAGACCGGCACATCCACCACGTCCACGGTTCCGGCGAGCACATGCGCCGGCACCATCACCGGCGTGTCCTCGTAGAGCACGCCCTCCGGGAACGCGAGCCCGTGCCGGTCCCAGAACTCCCGGCGGAACAGCTTGTTCCAGGCGGTACGGTCCCCGAGCAGCTCCCGGTCCCGGCTGACGTGGGTGCGCAACCGCGTGTGCGTGAAGATCCGCCGATGCATGCGGGACGGCCCCAGGCCGCGCGAATCGAGCCGCAGCGTGTTCCCGGTGGCGAAGTCGGAACCGGTCCGCTCAAGCGCGGCGGCCAGCACCTCAAGCGCGTGCCGGGGCAGCACGTCGTCGCTGTCCACGAACTGCAGCAGCTCGCCGCCCGCGTGCCGGACTCCTGTGTTGCGGGCCGCGCCGAGCCCGGCGTTCTCCTGGGTGACCAGCCGGAAACGGGCGTCGCGCGCGGCGAACCCGGCGGCGATCCGCCCGCTGCCGTCAGTGGAACCGTCGTCGACAAGCACCACGTCGAGATCCTCGTAGGTCTGTGCGGCGATCGACTCCAGACACTCCACCAGATACGGCGCCACGTTGTAGATCGGCACCACGACACTGATCACGGACCCCATCAGCGGGCCTGCCTTCCTGCCGCGAACGCGCGCTCAGCATCTCGCGCCGACCCGCCCTGAGCGGGAAGCCGGGCCTGGCGCGTACGGGTGGTGACGACCCGCCACGACAGCACGCCAAGGGTCCAGACCGCGACCACCGGGAAGGCCACGCCGCCGAAAACCACTGCCACAAGCGCGCGCCCGTCCCAGCCCGGCTCCAGGCGCGGCGACCACCGCGAGCCCGGACGCGCGGCCAGGTCGTAGTGGTGCATCGCCACCGCAAGGAGCAGCACGAACGCCAGCTGCGGCGGCACCCGGTGCAGCACGGCGGCGCCGATCAGAGCCGCGTACTCGATCAGCCGAAGCGCCGCCGGGACCAGCCAGTCGAGCCGGCCGGCCAGGGCGGGGAGCCGCCGGGCGAGCGGCCCGTCGTCCCGCTGCCGGCACGCGTCCCCGGTCGCCGACACGGACCTCCGCATGGCGAGCGAGCGCAGTCCGCGGAACGTCAGCGTGTACGCCAGCGCGGCCACGCCCCAGCCGAGCACGGCCAGCAGCGCCACCCGGCCACCGGCGAACGCGGCAAGCACCGCGATCAGCGCCCACCGCTCACCGATCGGGAAGACCACGATCCGCTTCAGCCAGTAGAGCGGCGACCGCCCGTCCGCGATCACCCGGTCGGAGAGCCGCCCTAGCGCCCCACCGGTCCTGGTGAGGGCGGGAGACGGCGGCTGCGCCAGGCGACCGCCCGGTACTGGCCCGGACGGGACCGCAGCGTCGTGCAGCACGCCGTACCAGTGGTCGGTGGTGTGCCGGACGGTCTGGAGCGTCATCGCCGCCACCGCGAGCCACCAGCCCTCGTCGTGCCCGAGCCGCACCGCGCCGGCGGCCAGACCGGCGTAGACCACGTACTCCTTGGCCCGGTCCGCCATCGTGTCCAGCCAGCCGCCGAGCGGCGTGAACCGCCTGGTGAACCGGGCCACCTGCCCGTCCACGCAGTCGAGCACGAACCCGAGGTAGAGCAGCACCGCGCCGGCGATCATCGCGGGCCGGGACGCCTGCGCGAAGCCGAGCGCGGCGCCGAGCGCACAGACCACCGAAAGCGCTGTCACGCCGCCGGGTGTGAGCCCCAGCCGGGCGCAGATCCGGGTCAGCACCGGCGACCAGCTGCTCACCAGGAACGTGGCGACGAAGTCGTCGCGCTCTTTCACCGCGAGCCGCAGCCGTGCCCGCTCCTCGTCCACCCCGGCGATCTCCGTCTCGGCCCGGGTCGCCGCCTCGCCGGTCCGGCACCGACGGGCGATCAAGAGCCTGAGGGGGTACGCGTGGAGCCGCGCGCCGGCCCGGAGCCACGAACCCACCAACCCGTCGACCAGGTCGTCCCCGTGCCCGATCAGCTCGGCGGCGGCGGCCGCGCGCTGCCGGTCCCGGCCCGCCACCCGCACCGCACCCAGGAACACGACCGGCCCGGTGGCTGCCACCCCTGTGATCACGCCGCGGGCCTGGGTCAGGCGGAGCCCGTGCCCGCCGCCGTCCCCGACCGGGCGGAGCCCGTCACCGTCGGTCTGGGCCGGGCGGAGCCCGTCACCGTCGACCTGGACCGGGTGGGGTCCGTCACCATTGCGGACCAGCGCCGTCGACCTGTCGCCCGGCTCGGTGGCCAGGTGCCACAGCACCGCGTCGTGTGCGACCAGGTCCGCGGCGACGATCAGCACCGGCCCGTCGCCGTTGCGCAGCAGCGTGGACAGCTCGGCGGCCGTGCCGGGTTCCACGATCTCGGTGGCTCCGGCGCGGCGCAATCGCGCTCTGAGCCGGTCGCGCCGGGCGGTCTCGACGGCCTCCGCGGCCGCCAGCAGTGCGAGTGTCACGCCACATCAACCCGATATCGGCCGCTTAGTGGCGACTCCCTACGGGAATCAGGGGAGAGATCCCCTTCCAGACGGATGGCGGGGTGGACTCCACTCCGTACCGTTTAGTCATCGGCACATCACCACGTGCCACGAACTGAGGAGTTGAGCACCATGGCTTCGTCGCCTCGCCGTCTCACCCGGCCGCGCGACAACCGCTGGATCGCCGGCGTCTGCTCCGGCCTCGGGCGCCGTTTCGGACTCGGCGCCGGCCTGACCCGGTTGCTCTTCGTGCTGTCCTGCCTGCTGCCCGGCCCGCAGTTCATCGTCTACATCGTGCTGTGGATCCTGGTGCCGAACGAGGATCGCCACACCGCCGCGTACTGACGCTGACGCAGAAGGCCGCCGGGGTCTCCCCGGCGGCCTTCGCCATGCTCACGGCGCGGTGTAGGTGACTGTCACCTTCTCGTAGCCGAGCGACCGCAGCAGCCCTTCCAGCATCTTCGTGGTGTTCTCCTGGGCGCGCTGGGGCAGCTCGCTCTCCCGGGCGGCGGCCTCGATGCGCTCCTCGGAGAGCACGTAGATCGCCTGCTGCTTGTTCGGATCCTGGCCGAAGGCGTCGCCGATCCGGTTCAGCAGGCCCTTCTCCTCGGAGAAGACGTAGCTGCGCTCCTGATCGAGATTCGTCTCGCCGAGCTGCGGGGCCGGGAGCGTGATCGTGGCGGTCTTGCCGTCCTCGGAGACCACGATCGCGTCGTCGGAGATCGAGCTGAAGTCGACGTAGGCCTCGACCGAGCCGGCCGCGACGAACAGCGTGCGCTCGTTGAGCAGGAAGTCCGGCACGTGTTCCCGGTTGCGCTGGGTGTCCACCACCACCTGGAAGTTGCCCTCGGCAGCCACGTACCGACTCAAGTCCTGGATCGACTGCAGCAGCGGCGGCTGACTGCGGTCCGTCTCCTGCTCGGCGAACGGGTTGGTCAGGCTGGGCAGCAGACCCGTCACGCGCACACCGATCAGGCCGGCCACCAGCGCCACGAGCAGGACGGCCACCACCCAGAAGACGCCCCGGCTGCTGCGCTCCGGCTCGGGAGCCACCGGCGCCGTCACCCCATCAACCTGCTGAGCTGGCATTTCACTGGTCGGTTGGTCAATTCCCTTGTTGCCGCCCATCGCGGCTCACCCGCCCTTTTCAGCGCTGTTGCTACCTGCCCTAGACGGTACGGGTGGGGTACGACAGGCGCGAATCGAGACTCCGGCGTACCCTTATAGTCGGTTTTGGGTCTTCTGTTGTTAACTATCCCGAAGGGTCCGAATCTTGAGCACGTTCACCGCCGGTCAGGTCCGCGCCACCCTGAAGGACCGGGACGCCTGGTGGACCGTGCTGCTTGTCGACCCGGTGGCGACGCCGATCGTGCGCCGGGTGGCCCGCTTCCGCTGGATCACGCCGAACCGCCTCACGCTTGTCGCGTTCCTGCTCGGCGCGGGCGCGGCGGTCTCGTTCTGGCAGGCGACCCGGCCCTGGCTGGCCGTCGGCGCGCTGCTGTTCCACCTGAGCTTCGTGTTCGACTGCATGGACGGCAAGGTCGCGCGACTGCGCGGCGACGGGTCCGCGTTCGGCGCCTGGCTCGACTTCGTCTGCGACCGGATCAAGGATCTGACCTGCACCGCCGGCCTGTTCGGCGGGCAGTGGGCGGCGACCGGCGACGACTACTGGCTCGGCCTCGGCGGGCTGGTGCTGTTCATCAACATGTTCCGCTACCTCAACGGCGCGCAGATGACCAAGGTGCGCGCGGACATGCGGCTGAAGATGGCGGCGGCGCGGCGCGCGGCCGGGCTGGACGACGGCGCGGAGCTGCGCTGGGTGGAGGAGGCGATAGACGCCCTCCCGGCCGGCGAGGCGGACGACGCCGCGCTCGGGGACATCAACGGCGAATTCCGCTCCCGGTACGGCCGGTTCATCGGCCTGCGGAACGTACTGCGCCGCTACCGGATCCGCCCGCACCTGGTCAGCGGCATCGAGTTCCAGATGTTCGTGTTCATCGTCGGGCCGCTGATCAACCAGACCGCGATCGTCACGGTCTGCACCGGCGCGCTGCTGCTGATCTTCGAGGCCGGGCTGATCTACAAGCTGTGGCTCTCCACCAGGTCGTTCGAGCGGCAGATGACCGGCCTGCGGGAGTCCTCCATCCTGGGATGACGGACCCCCGCGACTGGCCTAGCCCGCCGGAATCTCGCTGAACTCGCTGAACAGGAACACCCGCGCGTGGATCTGGTTGCGCTGCTGCAGGGCCGCACGCAGCGCCCGGTGCAGCCCGTCCTCCAGGTACATCCCACCGTTCCACTGGACGACGTGCGGAAACAGGTCGCCGTAGAACGTCGAGTCCTCCGCCAGCAGCTTGTCCAGCGCGAGCTCGCGCTTGGTCGTGATCAGCTGATCCAGCCGAATTGGCCTCGGCGGGATCTCCGCCCACTGCTTCAGCGTGAGCCCGTGCTCCGGATAGGGCCGACCGTCCCGAACCCCCTTGAAGATCACGACGGCACGCTCCCCTCACCTGACGCCGTTGCCGGCCTGGCGGTAGTCAGCCTAGCGACCCGGACCGGCGGTTGATTCGTCCCCGTAAGCCGTGGTCCGACCGGGATGTGAATCACCCACCCCAGCGACCGCGGTGAATGACCTCGGTCTGCGGCCGGCGTCCCCGTTTCAGTGACGGAGAGCGACGATCCGGGGCACGGTATCCGATCGTCAGCGCGCCCACCGGCACGAACTCCCCGGGCACCCCGAACGCCTCCCGGTACGCGCCCGTCCGCTCCGGCGGAATGCCGAAGAAGCACGCGCCAAGACCCTCGTCCACGGCGCTCAGCAGCATCATCAGCGAGGCCATGCCGGCGTCCACGTCCCAGTACGGCACCGGCCAGCGCTTCTCGTCCCGGTCCGACCAGCCCTTGTCCGGCTCCGCGTACCGGTCGAGGTAGGCCGAGCGGTTCGAGTGCGGCACCACGACCAGCGGCGCCCGACTCATCCCGGCCAGCCAGTTGCTCATGGCGCCGCCGTTCGGGCTGGTCGCGGTCCAGAACCGCTCCCGGTCGGCCGGGTCCTCCAGCACCAGGAAGCCCCAGCCCTGGGAGAAGCCCGCCGAGGGCGCGCGGACCGCGTGCGCAAGCAGCCGCTCCACCACGGCCGGCGGGACCGGGCGGTCCGGATCGTAGTTGCGGACCATCCGGCGCTTGCGCACCACCTCGGCGAACTCCATGCCCGCGACTCAGGAGGCCGGGACCGGCGTGACGCCCCAGACGCCCCGCCAGGTGTCGCCCGGTTCGATCACGATCACCCCGCGGCCGGACCGGAACGCGTCCGGCGGGCAGGTCATCGGCTCGATCGCGACGGCCTTGCGCAGCCGGTCGCCGCCGAGCGTGTCCGAGGTGAAGACCTGCCACCAGCCGAACTCGCCGTCCGCCCAGACGCGCACCTCGGCGCCGCCGCCGGTCAGCACGACGGTCGACGTGCCGTCCTCCGCGTGGATCACGTCGCCGAACGCGGTGTCGAGCACCGCGGAGCCGATCCGGCGGCCCTCCGTGTAGTCGTACTCGGTACCGGCCACCTTCGCGGCGCCGACCGGCAGCAGCCGCGAGTCGACCATCAGCCGGTTGCGGGCGGGCAGCGTAAGCGTCAGCTCGTCCACCGGCAGGCCGGGGATCTGCAGGTACGGGTGGACGCTGAACCCGAACGGGACCTGCTGCGCCGCCAGGTTCTTCACCTCGTGCGACGCCTTCAGCCCGGCCGCGCTCACCTGCCAGGTGGTACGCAGCCGCAGCGGCCACGGGTAGCCGGGCTGTGCCGGCATCAGGTACTCAAGCGTCACCGAGTCGGCCGACTGCTCCACCGCGTGCCAGCGGGAGTAGTTGACAAGTCCGTGCAGCGCGTTCGCACGGGTCGGCTCGGTGAGGAACAGCTGGTGCTGCGTGCCCTGGAACGAGTATTTCCCGTCCCGGATGCGGTTCGGCCAAGGCGCGAGGATCTGGCCCGCGCAACCGGCCGCGAGCTCGTCGTCGGCGTAGCCCGACACGTAGTCCACGCCGTTCACCCGGTACGACCGCAGGCCACCGCCCACCTCGACGACGACGGCCTCGTGGCCGTCCGCGGCGATGGTCCACTGTGTACCGGAGAGCGGCTCGGCGACGGCCCCGGACTGGTGCGCGACAGAAGTCATGGACGAACTTTAGCCAGCTAGGGGTTAACGCGGGCTCAGGGAGCCAGCCGTTCCACCACCCACTCCTGCCCTACGCGCCGGTAACGAAGCCGGTCGTGCAGGCGGCTCGGCCGGCCCTGCCAGAACTCGACACTCTCCGGCACCACGCGCAGCCCGCCCCAGTGCGGCGGCGGCGGGATCTCCACGTCCGCCTCGAACCGCGCGGCGACCCGCTCGAACGCGGCGTCCAGATCGTCCCGGCCGCTCAGCACCGAGGACTGCGGGCTGGCCCAGGCGCCGAGCTGGGAGCCGCGCGGGCGGGTCGCGAAGTACGCCTCGGTCTCCGCCGCGCTTACCCGCTCGACAGCACCCCTGACCAGGACCTGGCGGTGCATCGGGTGCCAGGGGAAGAGCAGCGCGGCGTACGGGTTCGCGGCCGCCTCCGTACCCTTGCGGGAGTCGTAGTTCGTGAACAGCGTGAAGCCGCGCGCATCGACGTCCTTGAGCAGCACGGTGCGGCTGCTCGGCCGCCCGTCCGCGTCCGCGGTGGAGAGCACCATCGCGTTCGGCTCCGGAAGCGGGAACGCCTGGGCGTCGGCGAACCACCTGGCGAACTGCGTGGTCCAGTCGGCGGCCAGGTCGTCGCGGCGCAGGCCACGATCGGGTCGGTATTCCCGGCGCATGCCGGCGAGCTCGGACATGACGTGCACGGTAGTCGGCGTATTTCGGCTTTTCGTGCGCTCCGGCGATGTGGGATCGTTCAGTTCCCAGACAGACCCCCGGAAGGAAGACTCGATCACCGTGGCAGACACGTCGCCGATCCGCATCCCAGACTCGCTGCTCCCGGAGGACGGGCGGTTCGGCTGCGGCCCGTCCAAGGTCCGGCCCGAGGCGGTGGAGGCGCTGTCGCGCGTGTCCCGGACGTACCTCGGCACGTCACACCGGCAGAAGACGGTGAAGGACGAGGTCGCGCGCCTGCGCCGGAGCATGGCCGAGTTCTTCTCGCTTCCTGACGGCTACGAGGTGATCCTCTCCAACGGCGGCGCCACCGCGTTCTGGGACACCGCGGTGTTCGGCCTGATCCGCGACCGCGCCCAGCTGGCCACGCACGGCGAGTTCAGCGCGAAGTTCGCGAAGGCGGTGCGGGACGCGCCGTTCCTCGGCGACCCGACGGTGCGCACGGCCGACCCCGGCACCGCCGCCACGCTTGTCGCGGAGGCCGGCGTAGACGTCTACGGCATCCCGCACAACGAGACCTCGACGGGCGTGTCCGTGCCGGTACGCCGGGTGGCCGGCGCCGACCCGGACGCGCTGATGCTCATCGACGCCACCTCCGGCGCCGGCGGCCTGGACGTGGACGTGGCCGAGACCGACGTCTACTACTTCGCGCCGCAGAAGTGCTTCGGCTCGGACGGCGGCATCTGGCTCGGCCTGTTCTCCCCGGCCGCGATCGAGCGGGCCCGGTCGGTCAAGGCGTCCGGTCGGTACATCCCGGCGTTCCTGGACCTGGTCACCGCGATCGACCAGTCCCGGCTCGAGCAGACGTACAACACGCCCGCGCTCTCCACGATCTTCCTGGCCGCCGAGCAGACCGACTGGATGCTGTCGCAGGGCGGGCTGGCCTGGGCCGCGAAGCGCACGGCGGAGAGCGCGTCGATCATCTACGGCTGGGCGGAGCGGTCCTCGGTGGCGACGCCGTTCGTGACCGACCCGGCCATCCGGTCGAACGTGGTGGCCACGATCGACCTGGCCCCCGAGGTGTCCGCGGACGCGGTCAACGCGGTGCTCCGGGCGAACGGGATCGTTGACACGGACTCCTACCGCAAGCTGGGCCGCAACCAGCTGCGGGTGGCGCTCTTCCCGGCCGTGGACCCGGCGGACGTGGAGCGCCTGACGCACTGCATCGACTATGTGGTGGAGCGGCTTTAGTAGTTATTTGTCTGCCTTTAGCGTAATTTGGCCGCTTGAGGTGATCAATTCGAGCTGGTCAAACGACACACCGCGTGGCTAACTCCCATCAGAGGCCCATTCGGCGTACCGTGTCCGGGAAAGGCTCCGCGCACTGTGTGCTAGGGGCACGGCCAGCGCATCCACACGTGATTCTCGGCGCAGCCATACTCGGTTCAGCGACACGGACGGGACGGAGGCTCCACAATGCGGCCTGTTCGCTTCGTCGCCCTCTCCGAGGACGGCCAGGCCCTGGTGCTCGCCGACGAAGTCGGCCGACTCCTGGCGCTCCCCCTCGACGAGCGCATCTCCGGTGCGCTTCACGCCGAGCCCGGCGGGGCCAACCTCGCCGTCGCCGGCACCGCGACCGAGATCAGGGCCACGCTAGCCCCCCGCGACATCCAGGCCCGGATCCGGGCCGGCGAGTCCGCCGACGAGGTGGCGCGCGTGGCCGGCGTCCCGGTCGACCGTGTGCTCCGCTACGCCGGGCCGGTGCTGCAGGAGCGGGCCATGCTCGCCCAGCACGCACGCCGGACCCGGCTCAAGACCTCCGAGCGCGGTGCGCCGCTGGCCGAGGTCGTCGACGGCCGCCTCGCCCAGCACGGCATCGACACCGAGAAGATCTCCTGGGATGCGTACCGGCGCGAGGACGGCACGTGGCGCATCGTCGCCACCTGGCCGTCCGGCAAGGCGACCGCGCAGGCCTCGTGGGACCTCGACAAGTCCCGCCAGGTGGTCGCGCCGCACGACGACATGGCGCAATACCTGTGCGCCGAGCGCCCGACACCGATCCTCGGCCAGGAGCCCGCACCCGAGCGCGGCGGCCACGGCCTGCCGATGCCCGGCCGCTCCGAGCCCGGCCGCGGCGGTCACGGCCTCCCCGGCACCTCACAGGAGAAGCGCCCGAACCGCGAGCTCATCGCCCGCGACCCGATCCGTGCCGGCCGCGACGCGCTGCTTGCCTCGCTCGACCGCCCGCTCGGCCAGAGTTCCGGCCGCTCGCTCGACCCGGCCTCGCTTACCGAGTCGATCCGCCCCCGCTCCGCTCCGACCGTGGGTGGCGCGGCCGCGCTGCTCGGCGGCGGCGCCGGCTCCGCCTTCGACGACGACGCCGACCTGCCGAAGGAGGTGCCGGCCGTCCCGTCCCTCGCGGTGCTGCGCCCCCGCCGTACCGCCACCGGCCAGGGCGCGCCCGAGTCCGCCGACGCCTCCGGCAAGCCCCGCAAGCGTCTCCCCAGCTGGGACGACGTCCTCTTCGGCGGCGGCCCGGCGGCCCGCGAGACCAGCTGACCCTTCAGCTTCACGCAACGGCGGCGCGGATCCTCTTCCGCGCCGCCGTTCGTTTCCCCGAACCGGCCCCGAAGCACAGATCACGATCTGTTGCCTTTCCCGCTCCCGCGGTGGTCCGGCCCGCACGCTCCCGACTCTGTTGCCCATTCGGGTCGCCTGGGGACCGACGATCGAATCGGCTGGGCGTGGTGAGTGGTTTCGGCTGGTCGTTGTGGTTGCGGAGGTCGAGAGCAGCACTGCCGTCGCCTCGGCCGCTGCCGGTCGTGGCGGCTTTGGGTCGAAGCAGCTTGAGTCGAGGCGGCTCCGGGCCGAGGCGGCTCCGGGCCGAGGCGGCTCCGGGCCGAGGCGGCTCCGGTATGGGTGGGCGCAAGGACCGGCACCGAGGCCGCGAGTTCCGCAGGTGTGCGGGTCTGTCGCGGCACTTCGGCAGCTCTCAAGGCCGGGCATGAACGCAAAGCAACACCGGATCCGCATATGTCAGGACACAGCCCACGCTCACGACCCGCGTCATGTGGAGATCCGCGGTCAGTGCCCAGGTCCGAGCGCTACGCGCCGGACATTTCGCTATATGAGTGCCTACCTGCACGCTCATCTCGACGCCGAAAGACCAGAAAGTCCTACGTCAAGATCCTTCCAGATGGACGTGAGATCCCGAACAACGAACCCATCTCGGCGCGAAGCGCCCGAGCCACCATTGCCCTGGCGCGGCGACACATGAAAGCCAAGATCGACTGATCCTTCGGCGGCACCCGGCTTCGGTGCCGGCCCTTGCAACCGCCCAGGCTGAGGCCAGCCGCCCCTCCCGCCAGCTCACGGCCTCGGTGCCAGCCCTTGCGACCACCCAGGCCGAGGCCAGCCGCCCCTCCCGCCAGCTCACGGCCTCGGTGCCAGCCCTTGCGACCACCCAGGCCGAGGCCGCCCTAACCAACCGCCGCTTCGACGATGACCGTGCTGCCCCTGACCAACCGCCGCTTAGACGATGGCCGTGCTGCCCCCGCGTGCCGCGAGACCGCCGACCAGCCGGAACAAACCGCCACACTCCCGGCCTCGATGCCAGCCTTCGATCGTCAGGTCCCAGGCCGCCGCACGCGAGTGGGCAACAGAGCTGCTCCCGCGGGCAAACCGGAGCGCCGGGCTCCGCTGGCGCTCCGGACGTCGCTCGGAGCCGGCCTCGCCGTGGTCGGGAACCCCCCTGCGTGATCATCGCCGTCGGCGGGGCTGATGCGGTTCCGGGAAGGCGGGCCACAGGCGGGCCACACACCGTTCGGGCACAAGGGCCGGGCTGGGGCGCACGTGGGGTTTCGGTGACCAGCCACGGATCCGCGGCCGCGGGAGCGCGCGGAACGTGACCACCGCGGAAGCGGGACAGCAGGCTCTTCGCCTTGGGGGTTCGAGGAATTTAGAGGTCGTAGCGGGCGAGTTCGGTGTAGAGCGGGGTGGGGGTGAGCTGGCTGCGCATCAGGCGGAGGTGGGTGACTGGCCATTCGGGGCCCTCGTAGGCGTCGAGGGCGGCGCGGTCCGCGTCGACCTGGAGGCGGTCCACCCGGTCGCCGGAGCGGGCGAGGGTCAGGTGCGGGCGGAACGGGCGGCTGTCGAACGGCAGGTGGGCGCGGGCGAGCGTGCGGCGGGTGGTCTCGCCGAGGCGGGTGAGTCGGTCGACCTCGCCGGTGAGGCCGGCCCAGAGGATGGTGAGGCGTCCCCGGCCGAAGCGCCCGCCGCCGGCGATGCGGAGGCGGGCGGGCTTCGTGCCGGTGGAGTGGGTGGCGGTCGTCAGCGCGGCGTCGACCTCGGGGAGGCGGCCGTCCGGGATCTCGCCGAGAAAGACCAGCGTGACGTGCCATTGGACACGGGACGCGAGCCGGGTGTCGAGACCGGCGGAGCTGATGTGGAGCGTGCCGACGCGCGCGGCCAGGTGGGCACACGCCTCCTCCGGAGGGTAGATGCCGGCGAAGACGCGCACGCCCGACGCTAACGCGCCGGGCGCAGCACCAGACCGGCGGCCTCCAGCTCGTGCTCGATGCGCAGCCGCTCGATCTCCAGGTCCATGCCGGTCAGCGCCTCCATGTGCTCGGGCACGCCGAGGCACTGGCTGGCGAGGCGCAGCCGTGTGTCGTACGCGCGGAGGACCGCGATGTGCCAGACCAGCGACTGGGTGGCGATGCCGAGACGGTCGCGGTAGAGGCGGCGCAGGTCGGCTTCGAGGTTCTCGATCGCGGGACTCGGCCGGGCGGCGGGAATGCCGTCCCAGTCATCGTTGAGCCGATCGTGCATGACGCAGTCACGCACCGTCATGCGTCGCAGGGACCGACGGGTGGCTCGCGCAGCCGGGCGCCAGCGGCCCCGGAGGTGGTCGCCGGTGCCGTTGGCGTAGAGGGCCAGGAGGATGGGCAGGCACAACATCGCGATGAGCAGCAGTGCCAGCACCACCATGTGCTTGTCGCTCACGATGCAGACGGTAGGCGCGCAGTGGCAATGATCACTACGGATTTGGGGGGTTCTTGACAAAAATGAGCCACCTGGCTGACTGCAATTCTTCCGATCGGGTGATGGACGAACGCGAGCCTGCATTCGTGGAACTGTCCGTCATGCAACTGTCACGTTCGGCTCGGCGGCTGTGACGCGCGGGGCGACCACCGACAGCCGGGGTATCGGGCGCCAGGTGAGCCGCAGCCGCTCGCCGGACCGGCGCAGCTGCCAGGCCAGGGCTGCCAGCGCCGCGACAAGCGAGACCGCGCCGCCGAGCGCGATGCTCACGGCCGGGCCGAACAGCTCCGACCACCAGCCAGCCAGCGGCGCCCCGATCGGCGTGGTGCCGAGGAAGACAAGCACGTAGAGCGCCATCACCCGCCCGCGGTAGGCCGCGTCCGTGCCGAGCTGCACGCGCTGGTTCGCGGCCTGCGCAAAGAAGATCATGAAGAAACCGGTGGGTACGAGCAGGAGCGCGGCCGCCCAGAAGGTGGGTGCGAAGCCGACCAGCACCTCGAGCGCCGCGAACGCCACACCCGGCAGCAGCACTGAGTAGATCGACGGCCGCGCGGTCCGGGCGCTCCCGGCCAGTGCCCCGCCCAGCGCACCGAGCGCGAGCGCGGTGGTGAGCAGCCCGAACGAGGCCGCTCCGGCGCCGAACGACACCTTGGCCAGCACGGCAAGCGTCACCGGGAAGTTGAAGCCGATCATCGCGACCACGGCCATCACCACGATCACCAGCAGCAGGTCGCCGCGGGTCCACACGTAGCGGAGGCCGTCGAGCACGCTGCCCTTGGCGTTCTTGCCGGTGGTGAGCCCGGTACGGACCAGCGCGCCGGCGTTCATCCGCAGGTACGAGAAGACCGGCGAGATGGCCAGCACCGTGCTGATCAGGAAGACCGGCCCGATGCCGAGCGTCGCGATCGCCAGGCCGGCCAGTGCGGGACCGCTGACCCGGGCGATGTTGAACGTGGCCGCGGAGAGCGAGAGCGCGTTCGGCAGCAGCGTCATGCCGACCAGCTCGGAGACGAACGACTGGCGGACCGGCGTCTCGATCGCGTTGGCGGTGCCGAGCAGGCCGGCGAAGACGAAGACGTGCCACAGCTCGACCGCGCCGGACGCGACAAGGATCGCGAAGACGACCGCGAGGACCGCGTAGGCGGCGTTCGCGCCGATCAGGATGTGGCGCTTGTCGTACCTGTCGGCGAGCTTCCCGGCGTAGAGCGTGAGCAGCAGGACCGGCAGGAACTGGAGCGCGGTGACGATGCCGAGCGCGGATCCGGAGTTGCCGGAGAGGTCCAGGACCAGCCAGTCCTGGGCCGTGAACATCATCCAGACGCCGATCAGCTTCACCAGCTGCCCGGTGGCGAACAGCCGGTAGTTACGGACGGCCAGGGACCGGAATGTGGTGTTCAGAGTTGCCCGCACGGGTTCGTGCGCCTCCCTCGTCTCGCGGCGTGGTGGTGCTGCCGGTGTGACGAGGCGTGTCTCAGGCGGCCCTGGCGACCCGGTGCATGATCTCGGCAGCTCGCCTGAGGGTCTCCAGATCCTCCGGCGACAACACGGCGAGGTGGTCAGCGAGCCACTCGTTGTGCGCCCGTTGCACCTGGTCGTATGCCAGCCGACCCTGCTCGGTCGTTCGCAGGATGACCTGCCGGCCGTCGGTGGGATGAGGATCGCGGCGCACCATGCCCCGGTCCTCCAGCTTCGCGATGATCTTGGTCATCGTCGGTGGCTGCACCCGCTCGACGTCCGCGAGCTCGCGCGGACTGAGCGCCCCGGCCAGCTCCAGGCTGGTCAGCGCGGACAGTTGCGCCATGGTCAGGTCCCCGACGGGCCGCGCCTGGCGCAGTCGCCGGTTGAGCCGGGTGATCGCTTCGCGCAGCCCCAGGGCCTGTTGCAGCGCTGTCGTGCGCTCCACCATCACAGTCCCGCTCCGTCACGTTCCTTAGCCTAGCTAATAAGCCTGGCTAACTACTACGAATATGATCGCCCTCACCGCGCTCCGCGTGAGTGAACGCCGGAGGGTTCGGAGAACCGTACCCCCCGGCGCCCGCTCATCAGAGGATCGCGGCCTCGATCGGACCGCGAAGGAAGTACAGGACGAAGAGGGCGGCCACGCCGTACAGCAGCGGGTGCACCGCCCTGGCCTTGCCGGACACCACCTTGAGCAGCACGTACGTGATCACGCCGGCGCCGATGCCGTTCGAGATCGAGTAGGTGAACGGCATCAGCACGATTGTCAGGAACGCCGGGATCGCGATCTCCCAGTCGGTCCAGTCGATCGTGCGGACCGCGGTCATCATCAGGAAGCCGACCACGACGAGCGCCGCGGACGCCGCCTCGAACGGCACGATCTGCACAAGCGGCGACACCAGCACCGCCACCAGGAACAACGCGCCGGTCACAAGGCTCGCCACACCGGTACGCGCGCCCTCGCCCACGCCCGCCGCGCTCTCGATGTAGGACGTGTTGCTCGAGGTGCTCGCCACGCCACCGGCGGCCGCCGCGATCGAGTCGACGAGCAGGATCTCGCGGGTACGCGGCGGGTTGCCGTCCTCGTCGAGCAGGTCACCCTCCTGGCCGACCGCGACCATCGTGCCCATCGTGTCGAAGAAGTCCGTCAGCAGCAGCGTGAAGACGAACATCAGGCAGACCAGCACGCCGGCCCGGCCCCACGAGTCGAACACGTTGAAGTTGCCGAGCAGCGACAGGTCCGGCGCGATCGACCAGTCCTTGTCGAGCGTCGGCACGTTGAGCGACCAGCCGTGCGGGTTGCCGGCCGGGCCGCCCGCCGGGCCGACCTTCGCGACCGCCTCCACGATCAGCGCCAGCACCGTCGCGCCCAGGATGCCGATCAGGATCGCGCCCTTGACCTTGCGGACCATCAGCACCAGCGTGATCAGCAGACCGATCACGAAGACCAGCACCGGCCAGGTGACCAGCTGACCGCCGATGCCGAGCAGCAGCGGCGGCGAGCCGGCCGAGCCCCGGGCGAAGCCCGCGTCGACGAAGCCGATCAGCGCCAGGAACAGGCCGATGCCGACGCCGATCGCGGTCTTCAACTCGGTCGGCACGGCGCGGAACACCGCCTGCCGGAAACCGGTAAGCACCAGGATGGCGATGATCACGCCCTCGATGACGACCAGGCCCATCGCGTCGGCCCAGGTCATCTGCGGGGCGATCTCGTAGGCGACAAGCGCGTTCACGCCCAGACCGGCGGCCAGCGCGAGGGGGAAGCGCGCCACCACACCCATCAGGATCGTCATCAGGCCGGCGACCAGAGCGGTGACTGCGGCGATCGCCGGGATGGCAAGTGAGGCGCCGTCGCCGTCCACCGCCGCGCCGAGGATCAGGGGGTTGAGCACCACGATGTAGGCCATCGTGAAGAAGGTGGCGAAACCACCGCGTATCTCGCGACTCAGCGTTGAGCCGCGCGCGGTGATCTCGAAGAATCGGTCGAAGCCGCTGGCGGGCGTCGTCGTCTCCGCCGGTGAACCGGCCATGGGTACCTCACTGGTGATGTTCGGGACTTGAGTGGGTCATGGTCCCAAACACAGTGAGTCCGCATAAGGTCACAAATGTTTCTGATACGTACCGCTGACCTGGCGGCTGTCACGCTGGACGTACTCTTGAAGAGTGGCCCGATCCCCAGTTCCGCTGCCGACGTCCGACATGACGCCGGGTGACGGGGTTCCCGGCGAGCCCGAAAAGCGGCCCCGCCCCCGACCGATCGACCCGCCGATGGTCCCGTTCGCGCTCGGCGGCACCATCGCCTGGGCCGTCACCGGCCTGGTCCTGATGCTCTTCTTCCGCGACTGGCTTGACTCCACCGGCCGCGCCGACTGGCTGTGGATCTGCCTCGCCGGGTTCCTGCTCGGCTTCCCGGGCACGGCCACGATGATGCGGCACGACGCCCACCGGAGCAGGCGGCGTAAGACTCAGCCGTGACCGTACGGCTCGGCGGGCTCGTCGCCCTCGACCGAGCCCGGCGCGCGGCTTACCGCCACCGCCTCGACCTCACTGTCGTCGTAGATCGTCGGCAGCTCCTCGACGTGCGCGTCCGCGTCCTGCAGCGTCTCCGAGTGCGCGCCGCAGCCGTGGTCGATGCTCACCGCACGGCCGTCGTCCGGCGCGTAGAGGTTGCCGCAGACGCCGAACGCCTGACGCAGCGCGCCGGCCAGCGGCAGGTAGAACCCGCACGAGCCGCAGCGCGCCGCACGCGGGGCCGCCACCGAGATCGGCGCCTCCGGGCCCTGGTCGCCCTCGTACCACCGCTGGGCGGTGTCCTGCCTGCCGAACCGGGACATCACCCGCGGCCGGCCCAGGCCCAGCTCCCAGTTGGCCTCCTCGACCGCCGGATCGTCCGACTCGACGTAGCCCGGGGCCAGCCGGTCGTCGTCCGGCGAGGTCGGCATCAGGTCGCCGACGCCGAGATCGCCGGGCTGAAGGCGCTCGTTCCACGGGAGCCAGCCGGGGGCCATCAACGCGTCCGGACCCGGGAGCAGCACGGTCTCGCAGACCGTCACGTGCTTGCTGCGCGAGACGCGCGTCACCGTGACCGCCCACCTCCAGCCGCGATAGCCGGCCAGATGGCAGTCGAAGAGATGGGTGACGAGCCGGTCCCCTTCGGCGATCACCTCCAGGTGCTCGCCCACCTCGGATGCATCCACATCCGTGATCGCGTCGCGCGCGATGTCGATGGCCTCGGCACAGACCTGGTCGAGTTTTGCGGCCCGGGCGGCGATCCTGCTCACCCGTCCATTGTTGCCTACCCATCGGCATCCCTACCACTTGACCCCGTTCCGGGCCCGGCCGCGTGGGGCGGAGTTGGTCCGGATGGGCCAGGATGGGAGGCATGCAATTCCTCGGGTTGATGATCCGGACTGTCCGGCTCTTCTTCCACGGCGTGCTCACCGGCACCCGGTGGGCAGGCCGTCATGCCGGCGTGGTCCGGGCCAGAGGCGCCGGTGGCGAGACCGGCATGATCCGCCTGATGGACCTGCACGCCGCGTCAATCGCCGGCGACACGCTCGTCACGCTCGGGCTGGCCGGCACGATCTTCTTCGCGGTACCGCTCGGCGAGGCGCGCGGCAAGGTCGCGCTCTACCTGCTGATCACCATGGTGCCGTTCGCGCTGCTCGCCCCGGTCGTCGGGCCGTTGCTCGACCACTTCCGGCACGGCCGGCGGTACGCGCTCGCCACCACAATGCTCGGCCGGGCATTCCTGGCCTGGACGATCTCCGACAACCTGGACGGCATCGCGCTCTACCCGGCCGCGTTCGGCGTGCTCGCGCTCTCCCGGGCGTACGGCGTGGCGCGCTCCGCCGCGGTGCCCCGGCTGCTGCCGGCCGGGCTGAGCCTCTCCCAGGCCGGCGCGCGGGGCAGCATCTTCGGCACCATCGCCGGCGCGATCGTGCTCCCGATCGGCCTGGCCGCGGTCTGGGCCGGACCGCAGTGGCCGATGCGGGTGGCCGCCGTGATCTTCGTGGTCGGCATGATCATCGCGCTCCGGCTGCCGCCCAAGGCCGACTCGGAGCCGCCGGAGTCCGTCCCCCGGCCGATCACCGCCCTGTTCGGCGTACGCCGGCGCGGCCCGCGCGCGCTTGAGGGCACGCTCGTCACCGCCTCACTTGTCGGCGCCGCCTCGCTGCGCGCGGTCTACGGCTTCCTGCTGCTCTTCTCCGCGTTCGCGATCAAGGGCGACGACCTCGTCCCCGAACTCCTCGGCCGGACCGTCACCGACCAGGCCGCGCTCGCCACCATCGGCGCCGCGCTCGGCATCGGCGCGTTCCTGGCTACCGCCGCCGGCACCCGGCTGCGCATCCACCGCCCGCTCTGGCTGCAGTCCACCGGCCTGGTCATCGTGGCCGGGCTCGCCGTGCTCACAGTCATCCGGCCGACGCTCGGCATGCTGGCGTTGCTCGCGCTTGTCACCGCCGCGATGTCCGGCATCGCCAAGCTCACCGTGGACGCCACCATCCAGGAGCGCATCTCCGAACGGATGCGGGCCAGCGCGTTCGCCCACTCCGAGACGATCCTGATGCTGGCCTGGGTCGGCGGCGGCGCGATAGCGCTCATCCCGCTCGGCCTGCGCTCCGGCCTCGCCGTACCCGCAATCTTCGCCGTGCTCTCCGCGGGCCGCGCCGCCTGGACCGTCACCCGCCTCCGCGGCGAACGACTCACCGGCATGCCTGCCGCGCCTCTCGGCACGCCTGAACTTTCCGCAAAACCCTTCGAGGGTACGCCGGAGAGCCCCGCAGACGGCCCGGACGAGGCGCTCGCACCGCCCGGTCCGGGACGCGCGCCGGAAGCCGCTCAGCGGCCCGTTCCGCGCCGCGCACCGGAGGACCTGACGCCGTCCGACCCGTGGGCGCCACCCGTGCGCCGGCCGTCGCCCTACCGGAGCGGCAGCGCGGACACGCGCGCCGAGCACGCGGGCGGCACCCGGACCGCGGGCTCCGGCCCACCCGGCGTCCCGGGCGGTCCGGGCGTGGGCGGGGTCGGCGGCGGCACCGCAGGAACGGCCGGCGGTACTGCCGGCGGTGCTAGGGCGACCGGCGGTGCGGGCGGCGGCGTTGCGGGCGCGGGCGGCGGCGTTGCGGGCGCGGGCGGCGGCGTTGCGGGCGCGGGCGGCGGCGTTGCGGGCGGGGCCGGCGGCGTTGCGGTGACCGGTGCCGGGAGGCCGCGCTGGTGGCAGCCTTGGAAGCGCGGTCAGGAGGCCGCCGTGCCGACCGTGTCCGCGCCGTCCGCTTCCCCCGGGGGCCCGGCCGGGCCACGCGACCTGAACCCGGTGCGCTCCTCCGAGCGTCCACGCGACCTTGACCCGTCCGGCGCCTCGGAACGTCCGCGCGACCTGAACCCGCCGCTGCGCGCGGACCGGGCGCACGACCCCGACCTGCCGCCCACCCGGATCGACAACCCGCCGACCCGGGTCGATGATCAACGGGAGCCGCCGCCCGGCTTCCACGTCTACCGCCCGTCCGGCCAGAGCCGCGCTCCGGGCCCGGACGGCCCGGACAGGGGATGATGAACAGGTGCCGCTCCCGCTGCTAGGCCCACTGCTTGTCGTAACCGCCGTCGAGCCGGAGGCCGCCGCCGTCCGCGCCGGCCTCCCCCACCCCGCTGCCGCTGGACATCAGGCTGATGTGGCGCAGCCCGCTGCAGCCGGGCAGCCTGCTGACGCCGGGAGGCAGCACGCTGACGCCGGGCAGCACGCTGACGCCGGGCAGCACGCTGACGCAGGGCTGCAGGCAGACGCTGAATACGCGACTGCCGGCGGGCATCTGGCGGACGGCGTCGACACGCAGATCTTGGTGGCCGTGGTCGGTGTCGGGTCGGCGGAGGCTGCGGCCGGTACCGCGCGTCTACTGGCGTTGGCCGAGGCGGCGGGACGGCCCTACGCCTCGGTGATCTCCGCCGGGATCGGCGGGGCGTTCGACGGACGGGCCGCCGTGGGCGACACGGTGATCGCGACCCGCAGCATCGCGGCGGATCTCGGGGCGGATTCGCCGGACGGCTACCTGCCGATCGAGGAACTCGGTTTCGGCGGCAGCGTGGTGATCACGGACGACGGGCTGACCACGCTGCTTCAGGACTCGCTTCCCGGTGCGCTCTCCGGCGACGTGCTCACCGTGAACACCGTCACCGGCACCGCCGACCGCGCCGCCGCGCTCGCCGGTCGGCACCCGTCCGCGCTGGTCGAGGCGATGGAGGGCTACGGCGTGGCCGTCGCCGCCCGGGCCGCCGGCATCGCCTTCGCGGAGCTGCGCACGATCTCCAACCCGGTCGGCCCCCGCGACCGTGCCGCCTGGAACCTTCCCGCCGCCTTGACCGCGCTCACCACCACCTTCGCCACCCTGACCGCCGAGCCCGGCGACCAGCCGCAGCCCTGACCGCCGACCCCGACTACCAGCCGCAACCCTGACCGGCGAGACCGGCGACCAGCCGTCACTCCGACCGCCGAGCCCGGCGAGACCGGCGACCAGCCGTCACCCTGACCGCCGAGCCCGGCGAGACCGGCGACCAGCCGTCACCCTGACCGCCGAGCCCGAGGACCAGCCGTCACCCGCCTGATTTGTGCAGGCGACCGCGCAGCCCGACGGTCGCCACAGGGCGGCTTCTCCGATTCCGTCGAGACCGTGCACCAGCGACACGGCCCGGTGGACGGCCCGAGGGGACTTTCCCGACCCGCCGAGGCGCTTCTCCGACCGGCCGAGGGCGTCGCGCCGGCCGGGCGGTCGGGAGGTGCCGCGGTTTTTCTTGACCACCGCGGGGCCGCGGCCCGCGGGAGCATGCGGGCCGGACCACCGCGGGAGTGGGAAGAGCAGGATGAAGGCCACATCGTGGCCGGGGCTGCGGATGGTTACGGTGGCAGGATGAACCCGCTGTCTGTGGCGTATTCGCCGTGTCCGAACGACACGTTCGTCTTTCATGCGCTGGCCCACGGTCTGGTAGCGGACGCACCGCCGCTCGAGGTGACGTTCGCGGACGTGGACGTGACGAACACCGCGGCGGAGCGTGGCGATTTCGACCTGGTCAAGGTGTCGTATGCGGCGCTGCCGTGGCTCCTCGACACCTATGAGTTGCTGCCGTGCGGCGGGGCGCTCGGCCGTGGGTGCGGGCCGCTGCTGCTGGTGAACGACGACCGGGCGGACCTGACCGGCGCGACAGTGGCGGTGCCGGGTGACCGGACGACGGCCTACCTGCTGTTCCGGCTCTGGGCCGGTGAGCGGCAGCCGGCGAAGGTGGAGGTCGTGCCGTTCCACGAGATCATGCCGGGGGTGGCCGCGGGGCGGTGGGACGCGGGCCTGGTGATCCACGAGGCGCGGTTCACGTATCAGAACCACGGGCTGCGGTCGCTTGTCGACCTGGGTGAGTGGTGGGAGTCGGACACCGGGCTGCCCATTCCGCTCGGCGCGATCCTGGCGCGGCGCGGGACCGTCGATCCGGTGGCGGCGACCGCGTGGATCCGGGAGTCGGTGCGGCAGGCGTGGGCCGATCCGGCGGCCAGCCACGACTATGTGATGGCGCACGCGCAGGAGATGGATCCGGCGGTGGCGCAGCAGCACATCGGGCTGTACGTCAACGAGTTCACCGCGGATCTGGGCGACGAGGGTTACGAGGCGATCAACGCGCTGCTCGGGCGGGCCGCGGCGGCGGGGTTCACGCCGAGCGTGCCGACGCTCACGGCGCCCTGATCGCTCGAAGCGCCGGGGCGCGTGGAGCCGCACCGCACGACACTGAGGCATGAGAAAGGGCCCCCACGACGGGGGCCCTTTCCATGTGGAACAGGGTCAGATCTCCAGCTCGCGGGCGACCGCGTGCACGACCTGGGCGACCTTCTGCGCGCTCCGCTTGTCCGGGAAGCGGCCGCGGCGCAGGTCCGGCTGGATCTTCGCCTCCAGCACCTTGATCATGTCTTCGATGAGGCCGTGCAGCTCCTCGGCGGGGCGGCGCCGCAACTGGGCGACGGAGGGCGGGGCCTCGAGCAGTGTGACGCCCATCGCCTGGGCGCCCTTGCGACTGTCAACGACACCGAACTCGATCTTCTGCCCACCCTGGAGCTCGGTGACGCCAGCGGGGAGCGCGCCCTTGGGCAGGAACACATCGCCGCCTTCATCACTTGTGACGAAGCCGTAGCCCTTCTGCGCGTCGTACCACTTCACTCGACCCGTAGGCACCGCGGACCTCAACTCCGTTGGACAACGGGCGGCCGTGTGCCGCCCTGTGCCCACAAGGCTACTGACCGCACGGTTACGGACCAACCGCAATCCCGGCCGCCCCGCTGTCACTCAACGGTCGAGATGATCGGCCAACCAGCCGGGGAATTCCGCGAGTCCGGTGAGCACAGTGACCGCTCCGGCCGCGGTCAGCTCGTCCGGCGCGCACGGGCCGGTGGCGACCGCGACGCCGGGCACGCCGGCCGTGGTCGCCGCCACCATGTCGGCGGTGTGGTCGCCCACGTAGACGCGCACGCCGTGCTCGATCAGGGCGGTCGCCTTGCCCTCGGCGAACAGGTCGCCGGCGATCTCGTCGACCGGCAGGCCGAGGTGCTCGACGTGCAGCCGGGCCAGTCGGCCGAGCTTGGATGTGACCACTACCACACGTCCGCCCCGGGCGCGCACCGCGTGCAGCGCGTCGAGCGCGCCGGGCATCGGCAGGCTCGGGGTGACCGCGTGGTCGGGGTAGAGCGCGCGGAACGTGGTGACCGCGTCCTCGACCGCGTCCGGCGGGAACCAGTTGGCCAGCTCGGTGCGCAGCGGCGGGCCGAGCCGGCTGACCGCGAGGTCGGCGTCGACCGGGACGCCCGTGCGCGCGGACAGCTCCCGGTAGTTCGCCGCGATGCCGGGCCGGGAGTCGATGAGCGTCATGTCCAGGTCGAAGCCGACCGCGAGCACCTCAGTGCCCGGAGTCGCTGCGGTGGTACGTGAGGCGCTCGACCGGCAGCGGGAGCGTCTGGTCGTCACCGAACGGAGAGTTCGCACCCGGGCGGTCGGAGGCGAACTCGGACACCGCGAGGTGCCCGGGCTTAACCTCCTTGGAACGCACCTTCTCCTGAGGCTGCTCATTCGCCGGCCGCTGTGCCATGTGCTGCTCCTCCGCCTGTCGATATGGCCCGCGAAGATGTTCCCACCGAGGGCCTCGTCCGGGGATCATCGTCCCATGGATCTCCTGCGCCGGGCGCGGCCGGATAGCGTTGAAGGACGATGACCACCTCACTCGCGGATCACCTGCGCTCCCGTACGGACGAAGAGCTGAGCGACCTGCTGCGCCGCCGTCCGGATCTCACCGTGCCCGTTCCCGTCGACGTGTCCGCGCTTGCCGCCCGCGCGCAGTCCCGCGTGTCCACGGCCCGGGCGCTGGAAGGTCTCACCCAGTTCACGCTGCTCATCCTGGACGCGGCGCGGCTGACCCGGGACGCGGACGGGCGTACCTCGGCCGCCGCGATCCTGGCGATGGCTCCGGACCTGCCCGAGGTTCCGGGCGCGCTGGCCGAGCTGCGCGCGTTGTTCCTGCTCTACGGCCCGGACGACGCGCTGGAGCTGACGCCCGCGCTTGACGACGTGTCCTCGCCGTACCCGGCGGGTCTGGGTCACCCGGCCGCGGAGCTGAACCCGCGTACCGAGGCGCTCTGTGCGGACCCGGCGAAGCTGCGGCGGGCCGTGCTGGCCGCGTCGCCGTCCGCCCGCGCGGTGCTTGACCGGCTGGCCGAGGGCCCGCCGGTGGGTACGGTGTCCGCGGCCGCGCTGGCCGGTGTGACGCCGGGCTCCGCGATCGGCATTCCGGACACGGACCTGGACGACGAGGGTACGGACGAGCCGGGTGGCCCGGTCCGCCGTCTGGTGGAGCAGGGACTGCTGGTGCCGGTGTCCGCGGAGACCGTGGAGCTGCCCCGGGAGATCGGCCTGCTGCTGCGGCGGGACACCGGCCCGCTCGGCGTGCTGCGCGCCCGGCCTCCGGCGATCACGCCGATCGGCCGCGATCTCAAGGCGGCGGATTCCGCGGGCGCGGGTCAGGCGATGGAGACGGTACGCCGCGTGGAGGCGCTGCTTGACGCGGTCGCGGCCGAGCCGCCGGCCGTGCTGCGCGCCGGTGGCCTGGGCGTGCGGGAGATCCGTCGACTGGCCAAGTCGGCAGCAGTGGACGAGGGCACGTCGATCCTGCTGCTGGAGGTGGCGTACGCGGCCGGCCTGCTCGGCGATTCGGAGGCCGCGACCGCGAAGAGCCGCCGGGTGGGTGGCCCGGCCGGTGAGCAGATCTGGCTGCCGACCGTGTCCTACGACCTGTGGCGGGCCATGTCGCTCGCGCAGCGCTGGGCGAACCTGGCCGGCGCCTGGCTGGCCATGCCCCGCCAGGTTATCCAGCCGGGCCAGCGCGACGACCGGGACAAACCGCTCAACGCGCTCTCCCCGGACGGCGATCGCCCGGGCGCGCCCACGAACCGGCGGGTCGTGATGGAGGTGCTTGCCGGTCTGGAGCCGGGCGCGGCGCCGACCGGGGACGAGATCTTGTCGATCATGGTGTGGCGCTCGCCGCGGCGGACCCGGGGCTGGGAGGGTGCGGCGCATCTGGCGCTTGCCGAGGCCGCGGCGCTGGGCGTGACCGGGCTGGGCGCGCTGACCACGTTCGGCCGGCTGCTTGTCGAGGAGGAGACGTCCGCGGCGGCCCGGGACGCGGCGATGGCGGACGACCCGCTGGGCCTGCGCGCGGAGGCGGACCGGGCGCCGGGCGACCCGGAGGCGGTTCGCGCGCTTGACGGCCTGCTGCCCGCGCCGGTCGACCACGTGCTGATCCAGGCGGACCTGTCGGTGGTGGTGCCGGGCCCGCCGGAGCCGGCGCTGGCCGCGGAGCTGGACGCGGTGGCGGACCCGGAGTCGGCGGGCGGTGCGAGCGTCTACCGGCTGACCACCGCGAGCGTGCGGCGGGCGCTTGACGCGGGCTACTCCGCGGACGAGTTGCACACGCTGTTCAAGCGGCGGTCCCGGACGCCGGTGCCGCAGGCGTTGACGTACCTGGTGGACGACGTGGCGCGTAAGCACGGCGGGCTGCGGGTGGGGACCGCCGGGGCCTATCTGCGCAGCGATGACGAGTCGCTGCTGGCCGAGGCGCTGGCGGACAAGCGGCTGGTCCAGTTGGCGCTGCGCCGGCTCGCCCCGACCGTGCTGTGCAGCCCGTACGCGCCCGGGCGTCTGCTGCCCGCGCTGCGCGAGGCCGGGTACGCGCCGGTGCCGGAGGACGCGTCCGGCGCCACAGTGCTGAACCGGCCGAAGTCGAAGCGCGCGGCCGCCCGGGTGCCGCTGGGCAGCGCGCAGGCGTCGGACTCGCTTATCGCGTCCCGGCTGACCCGGCCACGGCTGCTCGGCATCATCGAGCAGATCCGGCGCGGCGATGCGGCAGCCCGTGCGGCCCGGCGGGCGCCGGCGACCGTGCGGGACGGCGACGGGCAGGAGCACACGCTGGCGCTGGCCGTGCTGCAGCAGGCGGTCCGGGACAAGGCGCTGGTCTGGGTCGGCTACGTGGACGCGCACGGCGCCACCGCCACGCGGCTGGTCCGCCCGGTGTCGATCGGCGCGGGCTATCTGCGTGCGGAGGACGAGCGGACCGAGATGTTGCACACGATGGCGCTGCACCGGATCACCGCCGCGGTCCTCCCGTCCTGACCGTCAGCCGCCCCGGACCGAACCGATGATCGAGAGGGTGAGCAGCGCGGTGACGGCGGAGCCGAGCGACTCGCCAATCGACTCCACCAGGCCCTGACGTTCGATGAAGAGGCCGTACAGGAACCAGCCGATCAGCAGCAGGCCGAGCGTGGCGTAGCCCACCACAGTCGCCCTGGACACCCGGGAATCGTCGTCGGAAGGACGCATGCCTACCCCCGCCCGCTAGGTGAGCACCCACATCGAGGGTGACAGCTACGTGACCAACGGGACACGGTGAATTGCCCGCATGCGCTGATCGCGTGACAGACTGGATGGTCGCCTGGAGGGAGTCACGGACGTGCCTGACGGACCACTCATCGTGCAATCGGACAAGACCCTGCTGCTGGAGGTCGATCACAAGGACGCGCAGGCGTGCCGGATCGCCATCGCGCCGTTCGCCGAGCTGGAGCGGTCCCCGGAGCACGTGCACACGTACCGGCTGACCCCGCTCGGCCTGTGGAACGCGCGGGCGGCCGGGCACGACGCGGAGGCGGTGGTGGACGCGCTGATCCGCTTCTCCCGCTACCCAGTACCGCACGCGCTGCTTGTGGACGTGGCCGAGACCATGGACCGGTACGGCCGGCTGCAGCTGATGAACCACCCCCAGCACGGCCTGGTGCTGCACGCGCTGGACCGGATGGTGCTGATCGAGGTCGCGAAGTCGAAGAAGATGGCCGGCATGCTCGGCGAGAAGGTCGACGACGACACCATCGCGGTGCACCCGTCCGAGCGCGGGCGGCTGAAGCAGGCGCTGCTCAAGCTGGGCTGGCCGGCCGAGGACCTCGCCGGGTACGTGGACGGCGAGGCGCACCAGATCGACCTCGCGCAGGACGGCTGGACGCTGCGGTCGTACCAGCGGGAGGCGGTCGACACGTTCTGGGCCGGCGGCTCCGGCGTGGTGGTGCTGCCCTGTGGCGCCGGGAAGACGCTTGTCGGTGCGGCCGCGATGGCGGAGGCGAAGGCGACCACGCTGATCCTGGTGACGAACACGGTCGCCGGCCGGCAGTGGAAGCGGGAGCTGATCGCGCGCACCTCGCTCACCGAGGAGGAGATCGGCGAGTACAGCGGCGAGCGCAAGGAGATCCGGCCGGTCACGATCGCGACGTACCAGGTGCTGACCTCCCGGCGGAACGGCGCGTTCACCCACCTGGACCTGTTCTCCGCGCGCGACTGGGGCCTGGTCGTCTACGACGAGGTGCACCTGCTCCCGGCGCCGATCTTCAGGTTCACCGCGGACCTGCAGGCGCGCCGTCGCCTCGGCCTGACCGCCACGCTGGTGCGCGAGGACGGCCGCGAGGGCGACGTGTTCTCGCTGATCGGCCCGAAGCGGTACGACGCGCCGTGGAAGGACATCGAGGCACAGGGCTGGATCGCACCGGCCGAGTGCATGGAGGTCCGGGTCACGCTCACCGACGCGGAGCGGATGAGTTATGCCACCGCGGAGGCGGAGGAGCGGTACCGGATGGCCGCGACCGCCCGGACCAAGCTGCCGGTGGTGAAGGCGCTGCTGGACCGCCACCCGGACGATCAGAAGCTGGTGATCGGCGGCTACATCGACCAGTTGCACCAGCTCGGCGAGTTCCTTGACGCGCCGATCGTGCAGGGCTCGACCACAAACAAGGAGCGCGAGCGGCTGTTCGACGCGTTCCGGGCCGGCGAGATCTCCACGCTTGTCATCTCGAAGGTCGGCAACTTCTCGATCGACCTCCCGGAGGCGGCGGTGGCGATCCAGGTGTCCGGCACGTTCGGGTCGCGGCAGGAGGAGGCGCAGCGGCTGGGCCGGGTGCTGCGGCCGAAGGCGGACGGGCGGCAGGCGCACTTCTACACGGTGGTGTCCCGGGACACGATCGACACGGAGTACGCGGCGCACCGGCAGCGGTTCCTGGCCGAACAGGGGTACGCGTACACGATCACGGACGCGGACGACATCCTCGGCCCGAAGCTGCCGGAGTTCTAAATCTCTATGACGACCTCGGTGCGGGGCTGCGTGACACAGGCGAGCACGTAGCCCGCATCCCGGTCGGCCCGGCTCAGGCAGTTCGGCTCGGCCGTCCTCACCTCGCCGGCGCGCAGCCGCACCCGGCACTCGCCGCAACTGCCCACCGTGCACGAGTACGGCATGGGCAGCGCCGCCTCCAGGCCGGCGTCGAGCAGCGTCTGCCCGGCGGCGACGGTGACGGTGCCGAGGTCGCCTACCGTCATCTTCTGCGCGACGCCGTCCCCGGCCGCCACCGCGCCGCCGGTGAACGTCTCCTCGTGGCGGCGGCCGGACGGCACCGCGGCCTCGTCGAGCACCTCGCGGATGCCGGCCAGCATGCCGGCCGGGCCGCAGGCGTAGTAGTGCGCGCCGTCGGCAAGCGCTTCCCGGACGGTCTCCCGGTCGAGCCGCCCCCGCCGCCCGGTCCAGGTGGGCCCCGGGCGGGACAGCAGATGCCGCACGGTCAGCCGGCCCGGGTGCTCCCGCGCCAACTCGTCGAGCGCGGCCCGGAAGATGATGTCGGCCTCGGTGCGGTTGCCGTAGAACAGCGTGATCCGGCCGTCGCCGGCGAGCGTGGACCGGATGATGCTCATCATCGGCGTGATGCCGCTGCCGGCCGCAAGCAGCACGAGTTCCGCGGGCGCACCGTCGACGTGGAACGAACCCGACGGGCCGAGGACGCGTAGCTCGTCGCCGGCCCGGACCGCGTCCCGCACGTGGGCGGAGGCGTACCCGTCCGCCGTGCGCTTGACCGTGAGCGTGACGCGCGCCGACCCCGGCGCGGACGACGCCGAGTAGGCCCGGCGCACGGTCCGGCCGCCGATGTCGAGCACAAGCGTGAAGAACTGGCCCGGCAGGAAGTCGAACGGCGTGCCCGCCGGGTCCTCCAGGACCAGCGTGGTCGCGTCGGCGGTCTCGCGGATCACCTCGGCGACCCGGACCGGCCGGCCGGGCGCGGGCGGCGGCTGCCGGTCCGGCTCGTAGCCCTCGCGCTTGAGCTCCCTGCTGAACAGCGCCGCGGTGAGCGGGCGGGTGAAGCGCGGGTACCTGTCGAGCCACCGGGCGACCGCCCGCATGAGCCGGCCCCCGGCGCTCTGCGGCATGTTGCCGGCGAGGTGGACCGTGGCCAGCGCGTTGAGGTCCGGCACGGCTGTCAGGTCGACGTGTCGCGTCCGGTCCCAGGCCTGCGCGGCGCCGACGGCCTCGTTCGTCCGCACGATCGCTTCGGAGACGGTGAACACGACGGCCGCGTGCGGGACCTGCGCCCCGATCGCCATCGTCGCCAGCAGGCCCGGATCGTCGGTGATCTCGGCACGGCCGCTGAGGTGCAGCGCCTCCAGACGGCCTGGCACCAGCGCGACAATCGACAGCCGGTCGTCGGTGAGGAGATTGTGGAACGTGTCGGCCCGCTTGTTGCCGCGCCGGTCCGGCATCACAAGCGTCCGGCCGTCGAGGACCCGGAGGAAACCCGGGTTGTCGCCGCGCGGGCTGGTGTCGCTGCCGCCGTCCGCGTCCCAGGACGAGACGAACAGGAACGGCGTGGCCGCCAGGAACGCGGCGACCCGGGCCTCGGCAAGCGGCCCGTCCGGGGTGCCGCCGGGGCGGGGCGGTGCGGGGCGGGGCGTCTCCCAGAGTCCGGAGCGCCCGACCGCGCGGGCACAGTGCACGTAGACCTGTTCCAGGTCGACGACGAGCCGGCCGGACGTACCGGCCACGGTGCCGTTGAGCCGCAGCACCTCACGGACGCCGGGCAGCAGGAACACGAACGACACTCCGCTGCCGACCGGCGGGAGCGGGCCGGCGGGCAGCGATATCCGCCGCGGCGACTCCACCTCGGCGAACCCGGGCCGGCCGCCGACGACAGTGGTGTGCGGCCGGCCCTCGGCGTCGAGGTAGCCCAGACCGGCCAGCGGCGCCGCGGCAAGCACGCGCCGGCAGCCCTCGTCGAGCGCGCCGACCTGCTTCCGCATCACCACGTCGACCGGCCTACCGATGATCGATTCGATGCCGGCGACTGTGGAGACTCGATTCATGTCAGCACTCCCGATAGAGTTTCAGCAGCTCAGGAGAGTATTATGAATAATCGCTCAGCTTTCTGACTACTCGCTTTCCGCCGCACCGGGGAGACATCGCATGCCGTCGGCCGACCGCCGCCTCGACCCACGTCGCAAGCCCCGCCAGGTGCGCGCCGAGCTCACCCGCGAGCGCATCCTCGCCGCGGCTGCTCACATTTTCGCGGAGCACGGGTACGCCGCCGGCACCACGAACCGCATCGCCGAGCGCGCCCGGATCTCGATCGGCTCGCTGTACCAGTACTTCCCGAACAAGGACGCGATTCTGGCCGCGCTGCTGGTCCGGCACATCGACCGCGGCACCTGGACCCACCCCGACCAGCTCGACCTCACCCCCGGCAGCCTGCGGAACACGGTCCGGGCGCTGGTCCGCACCGCGATCGACAACCACGACGACGACCCGCAGCTGCTCCGGATCATGATTGAGGAGGTGCCGGTCTCCCGGGACCTGGTCGAGGCGATCGACAGGCACGAGCGGACCCGCGTCGAACAGCTGCGCGACCTGCTCGCCCGGCACCCGGACGTCGGCGTCGGCAATCTCGACGTCGCGGCCGGGCTGATCCTGTTCACCGTGGAGATCAACGTGCACAAGTTGATGGCGAGCCCGCGGACCGTCCCGGTCGAGACCGTGGAGAACGAGCTTGTGGACCTGGTCCACCGCTACCTGGCCGGCACCTCCGGGCCCGGCGACAGCAGCGCCGCCAGCAGGTCACCGTCGGATTCGAGGCGGGCGAGCACCTCGGACGGGGACAGCTGATGCGCGGTCGCCGACCCGATGGCGAACGACTCCACCTCGCCCCAGCTCAGCGGCGCGGACGCGGTCGGCAACGACAGGGCCCGCAGCGAGTACGGCGCGACAGTGGTCTTGAACGCCGCGTTCTGACTCCAGTCGATGAAGATCTTGCCGGGGCGCAGCTGCTTCGCCATCTTCGCCGTGATGCCGCCCGGCACCGTGCGCGCGAGCTCCTCGGCGACGCGCTTCGCGTACCCGCTAATGATCTCTGAATTCTGGGTTCCGGCGACCGGGCAGCACAGCTGCATGCCCTTCTTCCCGGAGGTCTTCGGGTAGCAGGCGATGCCGTCGTCGCCGAGGCGGTCGCGCACAAGCACCGCGACCGCGGCGCACTCGCGCAACCCGGCCGGCTCGCCCGGGTCCAGGTCGACCACAAGCAGGTCCGGGTCGGCGCCGATCCGCCACTGCGGCGTGTGCAGCTCCAGCGAGGCGATGTTGGCGATCCAGACAAGCGTCGGCAGGTCGTCCACTACCACGAAGTCGATCGTCTCTCGGCCGTGCGTGGAGTTCGGCACCGGCAGCGTCTCTGTGCGCACCCAGCCGGGCTTGCCGGACGGCGCGTTCTTCTCGAAGAAACCCTGGCCGGCGACGCCGTTGGGATAGCGGATCCGGGTCAGCGGGCGGCCGCGGAGGTGCGGGAGCAGCGCGGGCGCCACCCGGGTGTAGTAGTCGATCACCTCGGCCTTGGTGAAGCCGGCGGACGGGTAGAGCACCTTGTCGAGGTTGGAGAGTTCCACCTCGCGGCCGTCCACCTCGACAAGCATGCGGCTAGGCATCGTCTGTCACCTCCTCGGGCGATTTATCCGGCCTTAAACGCAAATATCGTGGAAAAAGCAGGCGGCCGTCGAGGGTTCGCTGGCCGTACTTGACCTCGACCACCTGCGTCGGGCGTACCCAGATCGCGCCCCGGGCATCGTCGCGGGTGACCGTGTCGAACGGGCATGCGCCGGACCGCAACGGCTCAAGCACCGCCAGCAGGGACGCCTCCGTGGCCGCGCTGATCCCGCCGCCGACCCGCCCCCGGAAACCGAGCAACCCGTCCGGGCCCGGCACACCTACCAGCAGCCCGCCGATCTTCCGCACCCCCGGCCGCCAGCCGCCGATCACGAAATCGCCCGTCAGATCCATCTTGACCTTGATCCAGTCCGGCGAGCGGGTACCCGGCTGGTAGACCGAGGCGCGCCGCTTGGCCACCACGCCCTCCAGCCGGTTCTCCTCCGCGGCCGACTGGGTGCCGGGCCCGTCCAGGAACCGCGGCGACACGTTCCAGCGCGGCCCGTCGGCAAGCACCGACTCCAGACGGTCACGCCGGTCCTCGTAGGAGAGCCCGGTCAGGTCCACGCCGTCGTGCCGAAGCAGGTCGAACACCAGATAGGTGATCGGCCGGGTCACCGCGAGGCGGGCCGCGCGCACCGGATCGCGCACATGCATCCGCTCCGCGAGCAGCTGAAACGACGGCCGCCCCTCGTGCAGCACCACGATCTCGCCATCCAGCAGCGCGTCGTCGAGCAGCGTGCCGAGCGGCGCCAACTCCGGGTAGGCGACAGTGATGTTCGCGCCGGACCGGGCGGCCAGGCGCAGCGCGCCGCCTGACGCATCCGCGAGCGCGCGGACGCCGTCCCACTTGAACTCGTAAGCCCAGCCGGCGCCGGCGGGCAGCTCGCCCGACGTGGCCAGCATCGGGCGTGGCCCGGCCGCCATTTCAGCAGCCTAGCGCCTCTATCGCCGTGAAGGCCGGGCTGCGGCTCCGACCCCCATGGCAATAAAGGCGCTCGGCCCAAAACCTCGCGGAAGGTCGAGATCAGTGCGATCCTCGTAGTTACCGGGCCAAATGTCGGGCGGGGGTTCCGGCTGGTCAAGGCTAGGGAGCGGACCATGCGGGCTATCTGGAAGGGCGCCGTCTCGTTCGGCCTGGTGTCGATCGCGGTGCGGCTGTTCTCGGCCACCGAGGAAAAGGACATCCGGTTCCACCAGGTCCACCGGGACGACGGCGGCCGGATCAAGTACAAGCGCGTCTGCTCGGTCGACGGCGAAGAGGTCTCCTTCGACGACATCGCCAAGGGCTACGACATCGGCGGCGGCGAGATGGTCGTCCTCACCGACGACGACTTCGCGGAGCTGCCACTCTCCACGTCCCGCGCGATCGAGGTCCTGGAGTTCGTCCCGGCCGACCAGGTCGACGCGATCCTCTACGCCAAGTCCTACTACCTGGAGCCGGACGGCACCGCCACCAAGCCCTACGTACTGCTCCGCGAGGCACTCGGCGACGCGGACCGGGTGGCGATCGTCAAGGTCGCGCTGCGCCAACGGGAACAACTCGCCACCCTGCGCGTCCACGACGACGTACTGCTCCTCAACACCATGCTCTGGCCGGACGAGGTGCGCAAACCCGGCTTCGGCTTCCTCGACGACGACATCGAGATCCGCCCCGCCGAACTCGCCATGGCCTCCTCCCTGATCGACTCGATGGCCGCCGACTTCAACCCGAAGGCCTACAGCGACAACTACCGGGCCGCCCTCCAGGAGGTCATCGACGCGAAGGTCGAGGGCCGCGAGGTGGTCGCCCCCGAGGAGGAAGCGGAAGCCGCCCCCGCCGCCACCGACCTGATGGCCGCCCTCCGCGCCTCAGTCGAACGCGCCCGCGCCGCCCGCGGCGAAGAGACCGGCAAAGACCCGAAGAGCAGCGAGGGTACGAAGAAGGCCGCCCCCGCCGCCGCCGCGAAGAAGACGGCCGCCCGAAAGTCGGCGGAGAAGGCGACCCCGGCCAAGAAGGCTCCAGCGAAGAGGGCCGCCGCAGCAAAGTCCACAGCCGCGAAGAAGACCACCGCAGAAGCCAAGAAGACCACCAACGCCGCCGCGAAGAAGGCCTCCTGACGACGCTTCATGGTCTCCCACAGCACGACCGTTCCGGGACGCCCGTAAGCAGAGTGAGGTCAGCGGGGCCGCACTGCTTGACCTCGGGGCCTTTGAACGGACCGTACCCGATCGGGTACGTCCCCTCGCCGGTTCCTCACGCGCTGTAGCCTGCGAATCAGCGGCAGATTGATGCATGCTGGCTTGCCGCGCTCAGTCGTCAACCGGGGAGGCTGCCGTGCGACGGACTGTGGACATTGACGAGGAATGGCGCGCCCGCTTGCGCAATCTCCGCCAGCAGCGTGGCCTCCCCCTGCGAGACCTCGGCCGGCGAGCGCTTAGCTCCAAGACGCAGATCAGTGATTTCGAGACGGGCAAGGCGTCCCCGACGGAGGAGACGGTGAGGCTGCTGGACGATGCGCTCGGCGCTAGTGGCGAGCTGATTCGACTGGCTCAGACCGTCACAGTCCCTCGCCGCCAGGCCGTGCAGTTGGGACTCGCTGCGATGGCCGGCGGTCTCGCTCCCGGCCCCGCGGCCCACCGCACCGGTCGTGTCGGCCAAGGCGACATCACGCGGCTACGCCGACGCACCGTCCGGCTGCGGCGCCTGGATGATTACGTCGGTGGCGCCGGCACGTACCAGCTGTATCTCGGTGAGGTCGGCGCGACCGAATCCCTGATCGAACATGGCAACTACACCGGTACCACCGGCCAACAGCTGCTGCGCATCCTCGCCGAGCAGGCGCAGCAGGCCGGATGGGCTGCCTTCGACGCGGGCTGGCAGACCGAGGCGGAGCGGCTCTACCGTCTGAGCCTGGCCGCCGCCGAACAGGCGCACGACACGTCGCTGACCGGCAACGCCCTCGCCTTGCTGGCCTACCAACTCCTCGCCCTTCGTCGGCCAGCCACTGAAGTGGCCCGAGCGTCATGCGAGGCGATTGGTGGGGAGACGCCCGCCAGCGTCCGAGCGCTCCTCGTGGAGCGATGTGCCTGGGCCATGGCGGTGGGAGGTGAGTGCGACGCCGCGCTCAGCATGATGGACGACGCAGCGGCGGCGGTCGTCGATGCCGGAGCCGACGAGCCGGATTGGTCGGCCTGGGTAAACGCGACCGAGGTCGAGATCATGCGCGGTCGGTGCTGGTCCGTCCTGCGACGGCCGGTCCGCGCGATCAGCGCGCTGGAGGGCACCCTCTCCGCGATGCCGGACACCGAGGCACGGGACAAGGCCCTCTACATGTCGTGGCTCGCTGACGCATACGTGGACGCCGGCGAACCGGAGCACGCGGAGACGCTCGCGAGTCAGGCGCTCGGGCTTGCCGACGGTGTGGCATCGACACGGCCATGGCTGAGGCTCGCGGCAGTTGCTGATCGCCTCCCTGGAACATCCGGCAAAGGGCTCAAGGCGCAGCTCGCGGCCACTAGGCCTGATGTGCCGTTGTCGCCCGCTGGATCCACGCCACGTACGCCGGAGCTGCGTGCGTGAATGGGAGAGCTGTGACCTCTGGGTTGTCCCACGGGTGTTCATTGACCAGGTGCTCCTCCAGAGCGGCGTAGCCCTCCACAGTTACGCGTAGAAGTACCTGCCACTCTTCGCCGCCTCCCAATTCGCCGAGGTGCCAGAAGACGGTCTCGACCGGGCCGACGATCTGGGCAGACGCCGCGAGTCGCGCTTCCACCGCAGAGCGGGCGAGTGTGCGTGCGTCCTCACCGGTGGGGGCTGCGGTCATGACGAGCAGCGTGTCTGTAGTCACGGACATAGCCTACGAGCCTCGGCCGTGCAGGGAGCGCGGCTGTCCGCCGCATGTCCGGAAACGAGCGGACAGAGACCTGTACGAACCGGACACGTCCCGGACGCCAAACCCCTATTGATCATCGTGGGCGGCGGTAAGGCTATGTATGGCGCGGCAGTTGATTCCTCCACTGAGAAGGTCGCATCCATTCGCCGCGCCCCCGACGGTGCAGCGATGCCGTATTTCCATCTCGGGTCGCCGTACTCCCAGACCGGGTGCGGCGGTAGCTGCGCAGTGCCGCGCTGCTGCCGCGCCCCTGACGAGCAGGGAAGTGCGTGGCGTGATCTGGTACGACGAATGCCAGGCGGGCCGACTCTCGGCGCGGACGCTAGGACCACGGAAGGCGAATCCGTCGTGATGCCGGTAGCGCCTGGTGACACGGTGGAGCTCCGGCCGGCCGACCTGTTCGGTGTTTCAGGCGTCTCACCATTGGTACTGATCGTGCGGGAGATCGGCCAGCACCACCCTCGGCTGGAATGGGTACGCATCGTCGGCACCGAGGTCGGCCCCGACGGCAGCATGGCATATGCCGAGCGCGTGGTCCTGGCACGCGTGGAGGCCCTGCGCGATGCGAGGCGCCCGGTCGGATGGCTCCCGTGATCGCTACGTTGGAGCATCCGGGCTGGTGGCTGACCGCCGGACAGTGGGACGAATTGGCCGGGCTCCTCGCTGCTGAGCTGCGCCAGAACGCGGAGAGCTACCGCCCGCCGAAACCGGGCCGGTAATTCGCCTAGCCGAGGAGTGAGTACGTGCGCAGTGACTGGAACGTTCTGCCTGAAGCCGCGACCAGGAAGATCTCCGAATGGATGGCGGGCGACTACAGCGTGATCCCGGCTCCGGATGGAGACCACGCGGAGATCGCTGCGGCCGTCACCGGGCCGAACGGCCGGGCTTTCATCAAGGCGGCTTCCACCGATCTGGGCGTCCGGTCACTGCGCTATGAGTTGAAGGCGAACGAGTCAGTGGCGGCAATCCTTCGATATCCGCCCGCGGTCACATGCTCCTTTGAAGTGGAAGGCTGGCTGCTTGTGGGTACCGAGCACCTCGACGGAGCCCACCCCGACCTGTCGCCCGGCAGCCCCGACCTCGACCTGCTCGAGCGGGCGCTGACAGACCTTCAGCGGACGCCCGCGCCGGCCGGCGAGTGGCACAGCGCCAAGTCCCGGCTCGGGTTCTTCCACCCGGCGATGGCCGGCGAGATGCTCGTCCACTCCGACCTCAATCCGTCCAACCTGATCATCGCCGCGAGCGGCCTGCGGATCGTCGATTGGGCCTACACGACAAGGGCGGCATCGTGGGTCGAGCTGGCACTGCTGGTGCAGTGGCTGGTCGGTAGCGGCCACACCGCTGAACAGGCGGAAAACTGGTTGGCCCGGTTCCCCGCTTGGTCGACCGGTCAGGAAGCCTTGGACGAGTTCGCGACGAGGAACGCCGCGAAGTGGGTGGCCAAGTCCCGGCAGAGCGCTGAGAAGTGGGTGCATGACCTCGCGGTCTGGACCAGCGAATGGGCGAGCTACCGGCGCTAGGGGTGTATCTCCAGCCGTTACTTCCTGATCGCGTCACGCTGCCCACCGAGAGCGGGAAGGGCCGCGGCCGGTTGATCCGAAGATCCTTGGCGCTGCGCAGAACGACGAGGCGAACACCGCGGTGGTCAAGCGCCTCCGGGAGGGCGCGCTTGGATATCGAACGAACAAGCCCCTGGTCACCGAGGTGACCAGGGGCTTGACGTTACCGAGCCGCCTGACGGAATCGAACCGTCGACCTTGTTATTACGAGTAACACGCTCTACCGACTGAGCTAAGGCGGCAACGCCCACACAATATACGTCACGCGCCGAGACCACCTCCACCCGAATCCCCACCGGCGCGTTGCGGCAGGTCAGGGTCGGGATGGTTTCGGGTCGGGGTAGGTGGGAACCCGGTGGGCGAGCGAGACACCGGACCTGGAAGGGGCGAACTGATCATGAGTGCAGTGCTGGAGGGGAAGCGGGTCGCGTTTCTGGCGACTGACGGCTTCGAAGAGGTCGAGTACACCCAGCCGCGGCAGGCGGTGATCGACGCGGGTGGCACGCCGGTGCTGGTGTCGATCAAGTCTGGTGAGATCCAGGCGATGGAGCACATGGACAAGTCGAAGACGTACCCGGTGGATGAGGTCGTGGCGGAGGCCGGCGAGAAGGACTTCGATGCGCTTGTGCTGCCGGGCGGCGTCGCGAACCCGGACTTTCTGCGGACGGACGCGGACGCGGTGCGGTTCGTGCGGTCGTTCTTCGACGCGCAGAAGCCGGTGGCCGCGATCTGTCACGGGCCGTGGACGCTCATCGACGCCGGCGTGGTGGACGGGCGCATCCTGACGTCCTGGCCGAGCCTGCGCACGGACCTGGCGAACGCGGGTGCGACCTGGGTCGACGAGGAGGTCTACGTCGACCGGGGACTTGTGACCAGCCGCAACCCGGACGACCTCCCGGCGTTCTGCGAGAAGATGGTCGAGGCGATCGCGGCCGGGCCGCACGACCGCCAGCACGCCTAGTCGATCTCCAGGACCGTCAGCGAGCCGGTGGCGTACGACGAGCGCACCTGCTTCTTGTCGAACTTGCCGACCGACGTCTTCGGGACCGCGGGGATGAACGCCCACCGCTCCGGCAGCTGCCACTTCGCGACCCGCTCGGACAGGAAGTCGCGGAGTTGCGCGGCCTCGGCCGTGGCGCCCTCGCGGAGCACGACTGTGGCGAACGGGCGCTCACCCCAGCGGTCGTCGGGTACGCCGACCACGCATGCCTCAAGGACCGCGGGGTGGGCCATGAGCAGGTTCTCCAGCTCGACCGAGGAGATCCACTCGCCGCCGGACTTGATCACGTCCTTGGCGCGGTCGGTGAGCCTGAGGAAGCCGTCCGCGGAGAGTGTGCCGACGTCGCCGGTACGCAGCCAGCCGCCCCGGAACTTGTCCGGGTCGGTCTCGTCGTCGCTGAAGTAGCCGGCGGTGACCCACGGGCCGCGTACCTCCAGCTCACCGACGGACTCGCCGTCAGCCGGCATGACCTCGCCGAGCGGCCCGACGATCCGGGCCGCGACGCCGGCGGGCACCCGGCCCTGCGAGTAGCGGTAGGCCCACTCGTCGTCGCCGGTGACGCCGGCCGGCGGGCGGGAGACGGAGCCGAGCGGCGACATCTCGGTCATGCCCCAGGCGTGCACGATCTGGATGCCGTACCGCTCCTGGAACGCGTGCATGAGCGCGGGTGGGCAGGCGGAGCCGCCCACGATCACCTCGGACAGCGAGGACGTGTCGGTCTCGTTGGCGTCCAGGAAGGTGAGCAGGTCGGTCCAGATGGTGGGCACGGCCGCGGCCTTTGTCGGGCGCTCGGTGGCGATCATCGGGGCGATCGCGGCGCCGGCCATGAACCGGTCCGGCATGATCAGCGACGCGCCGGACATGAACGCCGCGTACGGCAGCCCCCAGGACATCGCGTGGAACATCGGCACGATCGCGAGGTACCTGTCGCGGGAGGTGAGCCCGAAGCCCTCCGGCGTGCAGATCTGCATCGAGTGCAGCCAGATGGAGCGGTGCGAGTAGGCCACGCCCCTGGGGTTGCCTGTGGTCCCGGACGTGTAGCAGAGCGCGGCCGCATCGTTCTCGTCCAGATCGGGCCACTCGAACGTCGTGGGGCGCCCCGCAAGCAGCGTCTCCCAGGAATGCACCTGCCACGGCCCCTCCGGTACGCCGGAGGTGGAGCCGTTGACCACCACGTGCTCGACAGTCTTCAGCGAGGGCAGCACTGCGGCCAGGAGCGGGACCAGCGTGTCGTCGACCAGGATCACCCGGTCCCCGGCATGGTTCGCGATGTAGATCAGCTGATCGGGGAAGAGCCGCGGGTTGAGCGTGTGCAGGACCGCGCCCATGCTCGGGACCGCGAAGTAGGCGATCAGGTGTTCCGCGTTGTTCCACATGACCGTGGCGACGCGCTGATCGCCTGTGACGCCGAGTTCGTCGCGCAGCGCGTGGGCCAGCCGGGCGGCTTCCGTACCCACCTGGGCATAGCTCTTCCGGCGCGAGCCGGCGCCTGTCCAGGTGGCGATGTCGGCGGTCCCGTGCACTGTGCTGCCGTGCTCCAGGAGGCGGGAGACGAGCAACGGCGCTGACATCATCGTGCTACGCATGTGACTCAAACTAAGTGGCCGGGGTCACAGTGCGGAAGCCCTCGGCCGTTGTGAAAAACTTCGGTCATGGTCAGCATTCCGTGGGCGGACTCGTATATGGGCCAGATTCGTGAGCTGGCCGGGGACCGGGTCCTGATGTTCATCGCCGCGCGCGCGGTGCTGCGCGACGATCAGGGCCGGGTGCTGCTGATCCAGCGGTCGGACAACGGTCACTGGGCGTTGCCGGCCGGTGCGATGGAGCTGGGCGAGTCGATCGAGCAGTGCGCCGTGCGTGAGGTGCAGGAGGAGACCGGGCTGAACGCGCGGGCGATCACGCCCTACGCGCTGTACTCCGGCCCGGACTACACGTTCACGAACATGTGGGGGCACACCTACCAGCACCTCGTCACCGGGTTCCGGGTCGACGAGTGGGACGGGGAACTGCAGCGCGTGACGGACGAGAGCCTTGACGCGAGGTGGGTGGACCTCGCCGCGCCGCCGTTCCCGATCCCGGGCACAGTCACCCGTACCATCGATGACCTGGTCGAATTCGAACGGACCGGCCGCTTCGTGATGAAGTGAAAAACCGCGTGCCCGGTCGCTGAGGATCGGGCATGATGCCGGAACGTGATGGATCTATCCCCGCTGCGGATCTCCCGGGACTTCCGGCTGATCTTCACCGGCTCCACGGTGTCAGGTCTCGGGTCGTTCATCAGCTTCGTCACGATCCCCTACCAGGTCGCCCAGATCACCCATGATCCGCTGCTTGTCGGGCTGCTCGGCCTCTGCGAGCTGGTGCCGCTGATCCTGATGTCGTTCGTCGGCGGTGCACTCGCCGACTACGTCGACAGGCGCAAACTCGTGCTTATCGGCGAGGTCGCGCTCTCCTCGCTCGCGCTGGTGCTGCTAATCAACTCGCTGCAGCCGGAGGCCAACCTGTGGGTGCTCTACCTGGTCGCCGGCCTGACCGCCGCGTTCGAAGGCATCCAGCGCCCGGCCATGGAGGGCCTGATCCCGCGCGTGGTGCCGCTTGAGAAGATCGCCGCCGCCACCGCGCTGAACTCGCTGAGCGGCCAGGTGCGCCAGCTCGCCGGCCCCGGCCTGGCCGGCATCCTGATCGCCACCGTGGACCTGCACTGGGTCTACGCGATCGACCTGGCCACGTTCGTGGTCTCGCTGATCTGTCTCTGGCTGGTCAAGGCCGTGCCCCCGCCGCCCGCCGCGGACCGCCCGTCGATCAGGTCCGTCGTCGACGGCCTGCGTTACGCGCGCAGCCGCCCGGAACTGCTCGGCACCTACCTGATCGACATCAACGCGATGTTCTTCGGCATGCCGTCCGCGCTCTACCCGTTCCTCGCGGACGACCTCGGTGGCCCCAAGGTGCTCGGCCTGCTCTACGCCGCGCCCGCGATCGGATCGATGCTTGCCACGCTCACCTCCGGCTGGACCGGGAAGGTGCACCGGCACGGCCTGATGGTGGTGCTTGCCGCCGGCGGCTGGGGCCTCGGCATCGTCGCCGCCGGCCTGGCGAACTCGTTGTGGCTTGTGGTGGCGGCCCTCGCGTTCGCCGGCGCGGCCGACATGATCTCCGGCCTGTTCCGGATGACGATCTGGAGCCAGACCATCCCGGACCATCTGCGCGGCCGCCTCGCCGGCATCGAGATGATCTCCTACTCGGTCGGCCCGCTGCTCGGCGGCACCCGCGCCGGCCTGGTCGCCAAGGTCACCGGCGTCGGCGGCTCGATCGTCTCCGGCGGCGTGCTGTGCGTGCTCGGCACCGTCGCGCTGGCCGCCGCGCTCCCCACCTTCCTCCGCTACGACGGCCGCGACGGTCTGGAACGCAAACGCACCGCCGACGAGGCCTGGATCGCAGCAGCCGAAAACCGGTAAACAATTTTCCCGCTCTGCGGGTGGTCCGGCCCGCACGCTCCCGCGGGCCCCGGTCGGCCGCGGGCGGCCTTCCTTCCGGTTCCGCCGTGGACCGGTCCAGAGCCCTGGCGGGTAACCGAAGATCTCCCCGGCGGGCGCGGCCGGCAGGGCACCGGCGGTAGCGGCGGTCCCGGCCCGCCTGGACACGGGCGTCCGTGCAGCATGGAGTGACACCGAAGGTGCACTATGTAGGCGTGGCGCGTCACACCGGTACCCGAGTTTTGGTATATGCGGCCTCGGGTACCGACTGCGCGTAGGTCGATCTGGGAGCGGGTGACGATCGTGGAAAGCCGGCTGAAGGTCTCGGGGAACCCGGTTCACCTGATGCTCTTCATGGTGCCGATGGGCCTGTTCGTGACGGCCGTCATCTTCGATCTCTTCCACCTGATGGGCGGGCCGTCGCTGCTGGCGCTGGCCGGGTACTGGCAGGTGGTCGGCGGGCTGTTCGGCGCCGCGATCGCCGGGCTGGCCGGGATCGCCGACCTCATGTTCCTGCAGGCCGGTACGCGTGCGCGGCGGTTCGCCACCGCGCACGGGCTGATCAACGGTGGCGTACTGGCGATGTTCGCGGTGATCTGGCTGGTCCGGGTCGGCGATCCGCAGCGGGCCGCGGGTGCGGGCGTGGTGGTGTTCGAGATGCTGACACTCGTGCTCGGCGGGCTGGCCGCCTGGCTGGCCGGTGAGCTTGTGGACGGCGCGCCGGCCGAGGGTGACGCACGGCCGGTGACGATCCGCAGGCGCACGGTGCAGGCGCTCGGGGCGTTCGTCGGCGCGCGCTGACCGTGGTTAAGTTCTGATACGTGACCGTCGATCCCACTGAGGTGCCGGCCGAGGCGCAGCCGCGCATCAGGCCGCGCCCGGCTTCCCTCGATCCGCGCGAGCTCGGCTTCACGCCGCAGGCGCCGGTGCCCTGGCTCGCGCCGCTACTGCTGATCAACGCGGGTCTGCGTACCCTGCTGGCGTTCTTGTTCGGGGCTTATCTGGACAAACGGGAACTGCAGATCGCGCTCGGCCCGGTGCCCGACCACGACCACAGCGCCGGCGACGAGCTGTGGCTGGACTATGTGGCGGACCTGGGTGACGGGTTCGACTCCACCTATTCGATCGCCTACCTGCTGGCGCAGCCGGAGTTGCGGCCGGACGGTGTGGACCACCCGCTGCCACGCGGGCGGCTGCTGGTGATGGGCGGCGACCAGGTCTATCCGACGGCAAGCGGCGAAGCGTACGAGAACCGGTCGAAGGGACCCTACGAGGCCGCGATGCCGGCCCCGCCGGCCGAGGGGGAACAGCCGACGCTGTTCGCGGTGCCGGGCAACCACGACTGGTACGACGGGCTGACCGCGTTCCTGCGGCTCTTCGCCCGCAAGCGCGACGCGGAGTTCGGCGGGTGGCGGACCGAGCAGCGCCGCTCCTACTTCGCGGTCAAGCTGCCGCACGGCTGGTGGCTGCTCGGGCTGGACGAGCAGGCCGGCTCCTACATCGACGACCCGCAGCTCGAGTACTTCCAGCAGATCGCGGAGCGCATCCACCCGGACGACCGGATCATCCTCGCGGTACCGGCCCCCACCTGGGTCAAGGCCGCCGACCGGCCGGGCGCCTACGACTCCGTCGACTACTTCGTGCGCAAGGTGCTGGCCCCGACCGGCGCGCAGGTGCGCCTGATGCTCAGCGGCGACCTGCACCACTACGCGCGCTACTCCGGCGCGGACCGCGAGCTGATCACCTGCGGTGGCGGCGGCGCCTACCTGGTCGCCACCCACTCGCTGCCGGAGACGATCACGGTGCCGCCGCGTGACACGCTGGTCCGGCATGCAAGCACCCCCCGCGACTACGCGATCAAGGGGCGTTTCCCGACTGTGAAGGAGTCCCGGGCGTACACCTGGGGGATCTTCTGGCGTCTGCCGCACCGGAACCCGGGCTTCGCCACCTTCATCGGCATCGTGCACACCCTGCTCATGCTCACCATGAGCGGCGCCGTGCACGGCGAGGAATCATCGCCACAGCTCCTGACGCTCCCGCTCGGCCTGATGCTCGCCTTCATCCTCGCCGCCACGATCGCGTTCTCGAAACCCCCCAAGATCGGTCTGCGGGGGTACGCCAAGCACTGGCTGATCGGCATCGCGCACGGCCTGGCGCACGTGGCCCTGGGCGCGCTCGGCACCTGGCTCTGGCTGAACAGCCCGCTCGCCACCTGGGAGTGGCAGGTCGTCACCGCCGCCGTCATCTACGGCCCGATAGCGGGCTTCGCCGGTACCGAACTGCTCGCGCTCTACCTGGTCATCGCGAGCCTCTTCACAGTCAACCTGAACGAACTCTTCGCCGGCCAGAGCATCGACGACTCCAAGTCCTTCCTCCGCCTGCACATCGCCCCCGACGGCACCCTGACCGTCTACCCCATCGCTCTCCGCAGGGTGAACCGCCGCTGGACCGCCACACCCAACGCCCCCGCCCACTCCCCCTGGATCGAGCCCACCACTCCTCTCCGCCCCCACCTCGCCGAAGAGCAGCCGATCAGGATCTAGGCCGTTCCAGGCGGATCAGCGAGGACAGGTCTATCTCCACATCCTGACCCGCGATGGTGACCACGACCCGCGGCCGATCCCCGGCGGCTGCCAGATAGCCGGCGAGAGTCGACAGCAGCATGTCGGGGCGGCTTTCGATGCGGCTGATCTCCGACTGGGCGACGCCCATGAGCTTGGCCAACTCGACCTGCGTGAGGTCGGCGGCCTTCCGGATGGAGGCAAGGTTCTCGGCGTACTGACGATCGGCCTCGGCCATCTCGCCGCGGATGCGGCCGACTCGCTCGGACGCACCACGCCGGGCCTTGAGCCGTGCCAGCCGCGCCTGCGCCGCCTCGGTCCCCACCAGGGCATCCGGCTGCTGATCGTTCATCCCCTGCCTCCGTCCGTCGCCTTCAGAAAAGCCGATATCACCTGGTCAGCTCGACTGCCCACGCTGTCGTAGAAGATGTCACCCATGATCGCCTTGTTGTTGGCGAACAGCACGATGACCGGCGGCGCCTCGGGCGGGAACCAGACGATCAAGCGAATCGCGATGTCCTCTCGATAGGGATGAGACAGCCGCCAGACCTCATGCCTGCGGGACTGGCGCACGCGTTTGAGGGTCGGGGTCTCCTCGGTCGGCACTTCCTTCAGATCTTGGAGGTATTCCAACTGGGAGGTAACGAGATCGAGTTGCTCCTGAGCCCTGCCGAGCCCGCGCGCCGCCCTCTGCTCGAGTTCGTCGAGCCAGGCGTCGAAGGATCTGGACCAGTCAATCTCCACCGGAAGAATATAGCATCAACAGCATATTACCAGTGAAGTTGATCACTATCCGAAGCGGAAAGCCCTCAGGAGCCTTGCGGGTACGTGGCGTCGTGGGCCTGGCGGGGGCCGCAGACGGAGGCGCGGGAGCAGGAGCAGCGGGAACCGTCGGAGTCGAGGCGGACGGTGACCTCGTCGCGGGGGACGCTGTGGCCGACGACCTTGCCGTCGCCGTGGTCGGTGGTGACGCGCGAGCCGACGGCGGGGGCGGTGGCCTGGAACTTCTGATATAGAGGATGTTCATATTTGAGGCAACACATGAGGCGGCCGCAGGCGCCGGAGATGCGCAGGGGATTGAGGGGGAGCTCCTGGTCCTTGGCCATGCGGATGGTCACCGGCTCGAAGTCCGTGAGGAAGGTGGCGCAGCACAGGTCACGGCCGCAGGAGCCGATGCCGCCCTGGACGCGGGCCGAGTCGCGGGCGGAGAGCTGGCGAAGCTCGACGCGGCAGTGCAGGGTGGCGCCGAGGTCGCGGACCAGGGAGCGGAAGTCGACGCGGTGCGGCGCGGTGAAGTAGATGGTGGTGCGGGCGCCGCCGTTGCCACCCGTCGACTCCAGGACGTGGTCGATCGCCACGACCTTCATCGGGAGGTTGTGCTCGCGGATCAGGCGCTTCGCGGCGACCTTGGCCTCGGCCTTGCGACGGCGCTGATTCTCGTCGCGTTGGAGGTCCGTCTCGGTGGCCAGGCCGGCCAGCCGGGGGAAGCCGTCGGTCTCCTCGGTCACCCACTGGGCCGCCCAGATGCACTCGGCGACCTCAGGCCCGTCGTCGGTGGGCACCAGCACCTTATCGCCCACGACGGGTCGCAAATCGCCCGGATCGAGGTAATACAGGCGCCCATAACGGTTGAAACTCACCGCACACAGCATCCCCATCCCCTCACCCTACGTTGTTGGCCGGGCATCGGGGAGTGCCGAATCTCGCGTCAATTTGTCCCAGTCGATACGTTCAGGCATCCTCCGGCGTCTGTCCAGTCAGGACAGTGCCCGCGCCCGTGACCGACCACGCGCCCGGACGGTTGGACGGGTGTTCACAGGACCTGCGGGGGGTGCAGGAAACGGCGGCGGTGTCACGGCCGGAGCGGATCTTGGCACCAGCCACCCCGCCCGCGACGCCGCCGCCTTCTTTCCCGCCCTTCGGCCTCGCCGCAGCCCGGCATCCCGCGTCGATACAGCGCTTACCATCAGCGCTGTGCCGGACATCGACCTCGACAGACCTTCCACGCTCCGGGAGACGCGCCCCGCCACCACCACGCGGGTCACGCTGCTGATCGCCCTCTCGCTCCTGGCCGGGTACCTGCCGCCGTTCGGGCAGCCCGCACGGCCCGCGTCCGGACACCCCGTCTCCGGACCGATCCGGGCATGCGGTGACAGCGACGGATTGCCGGCCCGGCCGATCGCGCCGCGGCCACTCGAGCCCGGCGAGCGGCGCTCGTTCGTCGTGCTCGATTCCGCGACCGGCGAGGCGATCTGCGGGGGCTGAGGTTTCGGGGGCTATTGGGGCTCGGAGGTGAGGGTGCGGCCGTTGACGTGGTGGAAGGCGGCGGTGATGAGGTCGCGCAGCGCCTCGCTGTCGACGTCGGCCAGGCGTTTGATGTAGAGGCAGGACTTGCCTGTGGAGTGCGGGCCGAGGCGGGCCAGCAGCTCGTCGTAGCCGTCGAAGCCGGGCATCAGGTAGAACGTGAGCGCGGCGCGGCGTGGGGAGAAGGCGACGGCGGGCCAGTCGCCGCTGCGGCCGGAGGCGTATTCGTAGCGGTAGGCGCCGAAGCCGATGATGCCGGTGCCCCACATGGACGGGCTGACACCTGTGACATCGGCCATCAGGGCGCAGGCGGTCTCTGCGTCCTCGCGGCGGCGGGCGTCGGTTACGGCGGCCAGGAAGTCGGGCACGCTCGCCTGATTCTGCACGGTCTTCGCCATGGGACCACGCTAGGCCGGGCGGGCCCGATCCGTCGCACGGGCGCGCGCAGCGAATCAGTAACGGGCCCGCAGGATGCCGCTGTCCGGTGGGGACGGTGGCTCGTCGCCGGGCTCGTGGTAGCCGATGCCGGCCAGGCGGTCGGTCCACTCCGCGTGAAGTGACTCGCCGGTCTCGACGACGTCCGCGACGACGGCCAGCACCCGGGCGGCGATCTCTGCGGCTGCGGTCGCCACCTCCAGCTCGCGGTCGGGCGACGCGGCGGGGCAGGCCGTGACAAGCGTGACCGCCTCGGCGGAGGCCAGCGACGCGGCGAGGACCGAGGCGAGGCCGGTACGGGACGCGGCGATCCAGGCGCCGAGCGCGGCCGTGTAGTCCGCGGTGGCGTGCAGGTGGCCGGCCAGGCTGGCGCCGCCACCGGCCAGGTGGTCGGCGAGTCCGGCCCGGTAGCGCTCGAAGGCCTGTGCGCCCGCGCCTTCCCAGTCGCGGGGTGTGCCGATTGCGGCGCGGGCGTCCGCGTACTCCCGGCCGACCTGGCGCAGGGACGTGCCGGCGGCGAGCAGCGGGGCGGGGCGCAGCGCGACGATCGCCTCGACGGACGGCAGGGTGAGCGCGCCGAGGCGGCGCAGCAGTGGCCAGAGCGGGTGCTCGGTGGGAGCGCCGTGGGCGTGGAGGGCGTCGTCGACCCGCCGGAGCAGGTCCGCGGCGGGTTCGGCTAAGGCGTCCAGCTGGTCCATCTCAGGAAATGCCTCGATAAATCGGTTGTAATGGGATCAACGGAAACGGACGGCGGCGACCTGGTCCGCCTCGGCGTAGGCGGACGCCGCGATGCGCAACGACTCGGCCGCTCCGGCGAGGCGGGCGGCGGTGGAGGCGGCCTCACGGGCGTGCCCCTCCACCACGCGGGTCCACTGGGTGCTCAGCGAGCGGTGCAGCTCGCCCAGGCGGCCGGGCGCGTCAACGCTGATCCAGGTGGCGGTCTCCACATCGACGAGTTTCCGGTACGCCGAGTCGAGGGTCGAGGCGGCGTCGTCGAGCCGGTCGGCGGCCTCGCGCATGCTCTCCATCGGTGGCTCCCTCAGTCGTGGAACGGATGAGACCGCTCAGTCGGTCAGGGACGGGTAGTCCACGAAGGCCTCGGCGCGGAGTTTCTCCCTGGCCCAGCGCGCCGCCTCGGTGGCGGCGGTGACCGCACCGGTGAGCGCGGCGGACAGGTCCCGGTTGGTGCGGCCGTGCAGCGCGCCGAGCACCCGCACGTCCGTGATGTCACCGGCCGCGGTGACGTCGACCTCCACCGTGCCGTCCGAGGAGCGGACGGTCACGGCGACCGCCTGCGCGGCCCGGTCGAACTCAGCCTGTGCGGCCTGAATTCGGCGATAGCGCGCGATGGCCTCGTCGACCCACGCCTCGTCGATTTCGCGGGGCATTCACGGCTCCCTCACCGAATGTGCGCCCTCCGTTACGGGTGAGCACATTACCTGTGAACGGCCGCCGATGTAATCCCCAACCCCGCAGGGCTAGCGCGAATCGCAAATCCCATCACATCGAAAACCATACATCTATTCATCCGCGCCAGAGTGACAGCATCATCGCCTCCACCGCGATCCGCGGCTTGACGTTGAGCGTGATCGCCTCGCGGCAGCTGAGCACGGCCTCCAGGCGGCGCAGCGTGCTCTCCGCGGTCCACTTCGCGGCCGCGGCCTTCGCGTTCGCCTCGGTGTCGCCGTGTACCGGGCGGACCGGCGCGCCGAACTGGGCGGCCAGCACGTCCCGGTAGAAGCCGGCCAGGTCGACAAGCGCCCGGTCCAGCGCGTCCCGCTGTGCCCTGGTGGCCCGCGACTTCTGCCGCTTCTCCAGCTCCTTCAGCTGGCCGGCCGCGCCGCGCATCGCCCCGGCGGCGCCGCGGCCGGTGCCGCCCGCGCCGAGCGCGCGCTCCAGGTCGGCGCGCTCGGTGCCGTCCATCGCGACGACCAGCGCGGCCGCCTCCGCCTCGGCGGACTCGATAAGCGCGGACGCGGCGTCGAAGCAGGCACCCACGCTTGTGAGCTTGCGGGGCACGGTGAGCACCGCCTCGCGCCGCTTGCGCACCTCCGGGTCGCCGGCCAGCCGCCGGGCCAGCTCGACGTCGCCCTGCGCGGCCGCGGCGGCCCACACTGCCACGTCCGGCGCGACGCCCTGGCCCTCGGTGAGCGCGGCGGCCAGCGCCTCCGGCCGCGCCTGGACCAGCGGCACCACGCGGCAGCGCGAGCGGATGGTGACCGAGATGTCGTCCGGGTGGGTGGACGGTGTGCAGAGCAGGAAGACGGTCCGCGGTGAGGGCTCCTCGATCGCCTTGAGCAGCGCGTTTCCCGCGCCCTCGGTGAGCCGGTCCGCGTCCGAGACGACGACCACCTGCCAGCGTCCGCCGGACGGGGCGGTGCCGGCGCGCATCACAAGCGCCCGCATGTCCGCGACCGCGATGGACAGTCCTTCCGGCACCACCATCCGCACGTCCGCGTTGCTGCCGGCAAGCGTGGTGTGGCAGCCGGGGCACTCACCGCAGCCGACGCCGGTCCGGCACTGCAGCGCGGCCGCGAACGCGCGCGCGGCCTCCAGCCGGCCGGAGCCGGGCGGGCCGGTGACGATCCAGGCGTGGGTCATCGCGCCGGTACGGGCACCGGGCTGCGCGTTCTCTTCCACGCCCAGACCCCGGCCGGCTCTGACCAGCGCGTCCGCCTCGGCGGCCGCACGCCGGAATGTCACGGTGGCCGCGTCCTGGCCCACAAGCGCCGCGAAGACGTCCATCAGGCGGCGGTCCTCTCCAGATCGTCGGATTCCCGGGTCATTCCGAGCACCCGGGCCACGACGTCCCCGGCCAGTTCGTCAGGCGGGTGGGAGGCGTCGAGCACCAGGTAGCGGCGGGGGTCGGCGGCGGCGAGGTCGAGGAAGGCGTACCGCACGCGCTCGTGGAAGGCCAGCGCCTCGCTCTCCAGCCGGTCCGTGCCGTCGCCGCGGCCGACCGCGCGGGCCAGGCCCACCTGCGGGTCCACGTCGAGCAACACGACCAGGTCTGGCTTGAGCCCGCCGGTGGCCCAGGAGGAAAGCCAGGAGATCTCTTCAACAGGGAGGGTACGGCCCGCGCCCTGGTACGCAAGCGACGAGTCGATGTATCTGTCGCTGATCACCACCTCGCCGCGGGCAAGCGCCGGCCGGACCACTGTGGCGACGTGGTGGGCGCGGTCGGCCGCGTAGAGCAGCGCCTCCGCGCGCGGGGACGGCGGCGAGCCGTGCAGCACCAGGTTGCGGATCTCCGCGCCGATGTCGGTGGCACCGGGCTCGCGGGTGACCACCACGGTACGCCCGTGCGCGCGCAGTGCCTCGGCGAGCTGCTTGACCTGCGTGGACTTGCCCGCGCCCTCGCCGCCCTCGAAGACCACGAAGAGCCCGGCCGCGTGCCGGGGTTCGGCAGCGGAGAGCGGGCGCCCGCGCATCGAGCCCCACAGGTCGGCGAGCACCGGCACGCCGCGCTTGTCGTCCATCTGCCGGAACGCGCTGATCCCGGCCACGATGCCGACCGCGCCCGCGATCAGCAGCAGCGCGCGGGTGGAGGAGAACGAGACGCTCAGGCCGGCGATGTCCACCCGGCGGGAGCCGCCGGCGCCGACGATCACGCCGGAGAGCGCGATGGCGAGCATCAGGATCATGCGGGTGCCGGTGTTGACCACGGCGAAGACCCGGCCGCGCACGTCGTCGCCGATCTCGCCGCCGAGCAGCGTGGTGCCGGCCAGGAACGCCATGCCCGCGCCCGCGCCGACCATCAGCGCGCCGAGGATCGCCATCGCCAGGTGGATCGCGAACGCCAGGAACATCACGGACCCGGCGGCAAGCACGATGCTCATGCCGAACCAGCGGCGCCGGGACAGGTCGCGGATGATCACCGGGCCGAGGCCGATGCCGGCGCCGAGGCCGATGAAGAGCGTGCCGAAGAGCAGGTAGAACGCGGCGTCGCCGGCGCCGAGCGAGGCGGTGAAGAAGCGGGCGGTGCCGATCACGATGCCGCCACCGCCGAATGCGCCGAGGATGCCGAGCACCAGGCCGCGGACCATCGGGGTCTTGCCGACGTACTTCCAGCCGTCCACGAACTGGCCGAACATGCCCTGCTCGCGCGCCTCGTCACGGCGGTCGCCGCGGCCGCTGATCTCCTTGATGCCGAAGAAGACCACGATCGCGATGGCGAGGCGGGTGAACGCGTTGAAGTAGAGCGCCAGCTGGGCCGGTTCACCCCACGAGGGCGGCTGCGGGACGATGCCGGAGCGGACGAACGCGTCCAGGCCGGAGAGGCTGAGCGCCGCGATCACCGGGGTGATCCCGTAGGTGGTGATCAACGACAGCTGGTTGGAGATCTCCAGCCGGGCGCGGGGGATCAGGTTCGGGACCGCGGCCTCCTTGGCCGGGATCCAGATCAGCGTGATCGACTCGATCAGGAAGGTGGCGATCGCGGCCCAGGTGACGATCAGGCCGGGGTTGTCCACCACAAGCGCGGTCAGCGGGATGGACAGGAAGAGCAGGAACCGGAGGATGTCGCAGACGACCATGGTGAGACGGCGGTCGAACCGGTCGGCAAGCACGCCTGCCACCGGGCCGAGCACAAGCGCCGGGAGCAGTCGCACCGCGATCGTGGAGCCGAACACCAGGCCCTTCGCCGCCGAGCCGGTGACCTGCGCGGACGCGAAGATCGCGGTGGCCAGTAGGCCGAGCCAGTCGCCGAGCGAGGCGAACGCGAGCACGATCCACAGCCGCCGGAACGGCCTGATGCGCATGACCGATCGGAGCGCTTTCATCCCGGACAGGTCGACCTGTCCGCCCGCTTGAGTCTCGATGGCCGTACCTCCGCGTGCCGGCCCCTCGCTGGGCGCCCCCGGCAGAACACTCTAGTCGCGGGGCAGGTCACCCCTCGCCCCCAGTTTCCCCTGATCGATACCCCGAGTTCTCCCGTCGGAGGGTCAGCCATACGTGAAGGAGACTCGCATTGTCCGTCGGACACCGCTACCGTACGCACGTGCCCCCCTCGGACCGTGAAGCGCTGCGCGCGCGACTCGACCGCGCCACCGCGCACCTGGACCCGCCGATCGGCGTGGTCGATCTGGCCGCCTTCGACGCCAACGCGGACGCGCTGACCGCGCGCGCCGGCGGCAAACCCATCCGGGTCGCCGCGAAATCAGTGCGCTGCCGGGCGCTGCTGGAGCGGGCGCTGGCCCGGCCCGGCTGGTCCGGCGTGATGGCGTACACGCTGCCCGAGGCGATCTGGCTGGTCCGCTCCGGTGTGAGCGACGACGTGCTGGTCGCCTATCCGACGGTCAGCCGGCCGTCGATCGCCGAGCTGGGCGCGGACCCGAAGCTGGCGGCCGCGATCTCGATCATGGCGGACAGCCCGGCGCAGCTGGACCTGATGGACGCGGTCGCCGGTCCGGACCAGCGCGAGGAGATCCGCCTCTGCCTGGACCTGGACGCGTCGTGGCGGCCGCTCGGCGGGCGGCTGCACGTGGGTGTGCGGCGCTCGCCTGTGCACTCCGCCACGCAGGCAGGCCGGTTCGCCGAGCACGTGGCACGGCGCAAGGGCTTCCGGCTGGTCGGGCTGATGGCCTACGAGGCGCAGATCGCCGGGCTGGGTGACGCACCGCCACGGCAGGCCGCCCGGGGCGCGATCATCCGGGCCATGCAGAAGCGGTCCGGCGCGGAGCTGCTGCCCCGGCGGGTGGCCGCGGTGTCGGCCGTGCGCGCGCTGACCGACCTCGAGTACGTCAACGGTGGCGGCACCGGCAGCGTGGCCGCCACCGCGCAGGACCCGTCCGTCACCGAGGTGACCGCCGGATCCGGGCTCTACGGCCCGACGCTCTTCGACGCGTACCGCGCGTGGCAGCCGGAGCCGGCCGCGTTCTTCGGCCTGTCCGTGGTTCGGCGGCCCGCGGACGGCATCGCGACAGTGCTCGGCGGCGGCTGGGTGGCGTCCGGGCCCGCGGAGAAGAGCCGGCTGCCCCGGCCGTGGCTGCCGGAGGGTCTCAACTACGTCGGGACCGAGGGGCCGGGCGAGGTGCAGACGCCGCTGACCGGCCCGGCGGCCGACTCACTGAGCCCTGGCGACCGGGTCTGGTTCCGCCACGCCAAGGCCGGTGAGCTGTGTGAACACGTCAATGAACTGCACCTCGTCGAAGGAGACGCGGTGACCGCGACGGTGCCGACCTATCGCGGTGAGGGGCACGCGTTCCTGGGATAGGTCTTGGACGACGGGGGTGCGGCTGTGGTCGTACCCCCGCCTGATTGTGTCGTTGAGGTCGTTAAATGCCGACGTGGGACTGCAGGTAGTCCTTGATCAGCGTCTTGGACTCCTGGATGATCTGCGGGTCGCCGTCCGAATCGCGGCGGAAGGCCAGCTTGATCAGGGAGTCGGCGGTGGTGACCGCGATCTCCAGCGCGAACCGCAGCTTGGGCGTGTCCGCGACCTGGAACTGCCCGTGCAGCACCTCGGCGATCCGGTTGGCGATGACCACGTTGTTGTCGCGTTCCTCGTCAAGCAGGTGCACATCGACGACGTCGCCGAAGTGCAGCGTGCGGAACCCGGCGACGGTGCGGTGCATGCCGATGAATTCGTCTATCGCGGCGTCCACCCCGTCCCACCACTGGGCGAGGTTCCCGGCGGCGAACCGGGTGGACAGGCGATCGAGGTAGGCCTCCATGTTGCGCAGGGCGAGCGCCTGCACAATGGCCCGCTTGTCGGGGAAGAACTGATAGACCGAGCCGATGGCCACCTCGGCGCGCTCGGCGAGCAGGGTCGTGGTCAGTCCCTCGTATCCGACCTCGTCGACAAGCTCGGCACAGGCGTCGAGCATGCGCTGAACCCGCGCTACGCTGCGTCCCTGAACGGGCACACGGCGTAGGGGTCCGGCGGTGACAGCTGTTGTCGACACGCGTCGCAACTCCCTTTCGGCAGAGAGAAAACAAAGGTTACTCGGCTTAACGAGCGAGAAGCCGCAAGGTGTTTACTCTCCGTCCTGGTGCTGATATGAATTCAACTCACGTTAAGCGTGACACTGGGGGGCTGCCTTGACCCGCACCGCACCGGCACTGACTCGTCCCTGGTCGAACTGGGCAGGTAACCAGCAGGTCACGCCGCTTCGGGTAGCGATGCCGAGCAGCACCGACGAGGTCTCCGCACTGGTTCAGGATGCCGCCACGGAAGGGCGGCGCGTCAAGCCCGTCGGCACCGGCCACTCGTTCACCGCCGCCGCGCTTGCCGACGACATCCAGGTCGACCTGCGGAAGATGACCGGCCTGATCTCGGTCGACCGGGCGGCCCGGCTGGTCACCGTGCAGGCCGGCACCGATCTGTTCCTGCTCAACGAGGAGTTGGCGAAGCACGGCCTGGCCATGCCGAACCTCGGCGACATCAACGTGCAGACAATCGCCGGAGCGATCTCCACGGGTACGCACGGGACCGGCGCCGGATATGGCTGCCTCTCCACGTTCGTGGAGGGGTTGACGCTTGTCACGGGGTCGGGCGCGGTCGTGCGGTGCTCGGCGTCGGACGATCCGGACCTGTTCCACGCGGCCCGGGTGGGGATCGGGGCGCTCGGGGTGATCACCGAGGTGACGCTGCGCTGCGTGGACGCGTTCGTGCTCCGGGCGCACGAGGCACCGGAGCTGCTCACCGACGTGCTCGGCAGCCTGGACGAGCGGATCGCCGGGAACGACCACTTCGAGTTCTACTGGTACCCGTACACCGACCGGGTCCAGGCCAAGACGAACAACAAGGTGCCGCTTGACGACGCGCCGCTGAGCCCGTTCCGCGCCTGGCTGGACGACGAGTTCCTGTCCAACACGGTCTACGCCGGGGCCTGCCGGCTCGGCCGGGCCATCCCGGCGATGGTGCCCACGGTGCAGGCGGTCTCGGCCCGGGCGCTCACCGAGCGCACCTACACGGCCCGTTCCGACCGGGTCTTCTGCACGCCGCGGCGGGTCAAATTCACCGAGATGGAGTACGGCGTGCCCCGCGAGGCGCTGCCCGAGGCGCTGGCCGCGCTGCAGCACATCGTGGCGTCGATGCCGTTCATGGTGCAGTTCCCGGTGGAGATCCGGTTCACGGCGCCGGACGACATCTGGCTGTCGCACGGGTACGGGCGGGAATCGGCCTACCTCGCCATCCACCAGTACGTGGGCGCACCCTATGAGCCGTACTTCCGGGCGTTCGAGAAGGTGGCGGCGTCGCTTGGCGGGCGGCCGCACTGGGGCAAGCTGCACTATCGGGACGCGGCGTCGCTGCGTGAGGTGTACCCGCGGTTCGACGACTTCCTGGCGGTACGGGACCGGGTGGACCCGAGTCGTGTGCTCCAGAACGAGTACACGACCCGGGTACTCGGGGCCTAGGCACCGCCAGGTAGGCCTCCTCGTCGAGGCCGCCCGGAAACGCGCCTACCAGAACGCTGACCATGGTCGTGATCGAGTCCATGTGCATCACCTTCCGGCCGTGGCACGGCCGGGGCGGGGGGGGGGGGGGGGGGCCCGCCCCCCCCCCCCCCCCCCCCCCCCCCCCCCCGGCGGCGCCCCCCCCCCCCCCCCCCCCCGGCGGGGGGGGGGCCCGGGT
>NZ_JBITDX010000003.1:0-319180 GCF_044454585.1 Catenuloplanes sp. NPDC051500 | reverse complement strand
CCCTCCTCTGGTGGGCGGGGGTGTGCGCCGGGGGGCGGGGGGGTGTTGGCGCCGCTCCCCCCCCCCCCCCCCCGGCCCGGGGGGGGGGGGGGGGGGCCCCCCCCCCCCCCCCCCCCCCCCGGCCGGCACGGCTCGATCAGTCGGCGAACCGGATGACGCCGCCGACCGGGGGATGCGCTGCCCGGTAGTCCGGATCCTCCACGGCCAGCGGGCTTGGCGCCCCGCCGTGCAGGTCGAACTCCGCCCAGAAGACGCGGCTCGCCACGATGTGCGTCTCGATGGTGCCGGCCTCCAGCAGGTAGACCCCGTCGTCCTCGCGGAGAGGACCGATGCGGTCTTCCAGCACCGACCGCTCCTCGTCCGTCGGCCGGCGGATATGGAAGTCGACGAAGTCCTTCCACAGCGAGATCCGGCTCGCTCCGGCGAAGAAGAAGTCGATCACCCTCGGCGGTACGTCACCGTCGACGTCGTCCTCGTCGGGCTCGGGCATGCCGCGGACGACGGCATAGCTGTGCCCGAGCCGGTAGTCGATCAGGTGGAAGTGTCGCTCGTCGGCGAAGTCGAGCTCGCCCTCCTGCTGCGGGATCACACCCCGGCCCACCTTCCGAGCTTCCTGTTGTACCGGTAGAACTCCACCTTATCCATCACTCCCGCCTTGCCGACCTGGTCCAGCTCCCACTGCGTCGCCATCTCCACGCCGCGTGCGGTGTCCTGCTGCGCACGGCTGAGCGCGCCGGCGGGTCCCTTGTTCGCACCCGGCAGGCCATCGATCATGAACGAGATCCGGCCCTTGCCCTGCGCCAGGTTACGCACCGCCTCGGTCACCTCGCCGCGCCAGTTCGCGTTGTTCATCAGGTGGTGGGCGCCGACCTGCTTCGCGAAGTTCTTGACGTTGATGTCGCTCGTGCGCGAGTCCTTGCCGAGAGCCAGATGGTCCGACTTGCCCGAGCCGCCACCACTGCCCTTGCCGGCCGACGTGCCGCTACCGGCCGATGAGCCGGAACCGCCACCCGAGGACTTCGCCGCGCCGCCACCGCCCGCGGACTTCGTGGACGCCTTCGCCGATGCGCCCGCTGAGGACTTCGCCGGTCCCGCGCTGCCCCCACCGCCCGAGGACTTGGCGCCGGCGGTGGCACCACCGCCGCCGGAGGACGCCTTCGGCGTGGACGGCGCCGCCTTGCCCCCGCCCTGTGCCGCGTTCGTGGCCTTCGCACCGGTCCGGGCGCTGTCCGCGCCCTTCGCCGCGCCCTGTGCCGCGTCCACGCCCTTGGCCGCGTACTTCGCGCCCTTGGCCGCACTGGCCGCGTAGCCGGCGAACGGGACCGCCGAGGCTGCGGAGAGCGCCGCGTTGCCGTAATCGCCCTCGGCCGCGTACCAGGCCGCGTTGGCCAGGTCCGCGACTTCGCCGACGCCCGGGACCAAGCCGGCCACGTCCAACGCCGCGTGACCGATGTCGCCAAGTGAGAGGTGACCGTCGATCTCGACCTGACTGACCGGGTTACCGCCGCCGAACGCGTACCTGTTGTTTGTGAACGGGTCCGTCGACAGGTTCATGTCGGCAAGCGCGCCGTTGTACTGGTCCTGCGTCAGGAATCGGTTCCGGCCCGGGTCGTAGTCGCGGAATCCCATGTCGTAGTCGCCGCTGGACTGATCGAACCGCTTGCCGTTGAACCGGTAGGCGTTGTACGGCTCCTGGGTCTGCGGACTGCTTCCGGAGGGCTTGTCCGCGCCGGTGAACTGGGCGTCGTCGTTCTGCCCGTACGCCGTGTACCCGTACGTGGCCCGGGAGTCGCCCTGCTCGTCGGTGAGCTGTTCGACGTCGGTGTGCGGGTTGTAGCCCTGGTACGACTCCTCAAAGCTGCCGTCGTCCTTGAACTTGGACTGGGACAGCAGCTCGCCGCCCGGTCCGTAGTTGTAGGACTTGCGGAGCTTGCCGCCTTCCTCCTCCGCGACGACCAACTCGGAGAGACCGAGGTAGGACAGCTCGGTGGTCTTGTCGCCCTGTTTGCGGCTGATCTGCCGGTCCAGCGGGTCGTACTTGTACGTCGTGTCGCCGCCGGGCGTCCTGGTGTGCTTGGTAACCCGGTCGAAGCCGTCGTACTCGTACTTCTCCGTCTCCGTGCCCGCGGTGGTGGTGCTGGTCTGCCGGCCGAAGTCGTCGTACTTGTAGGTGGTCTCGACGCCTGCGGTCTTCGACGAATTGAGCCGGTTCCGGTCGTAGTTGAACGTCGTCTCGACGCTCTTGACCTTCTGCTTGACGACGTTGCTGTTCGCGTCGTGCTCGTACGTCTCGGTGTCCGCGCCGTGCCCGGTCTTCTTCTGCTCCCGAATGCGGTCGCGGGGGTCGTACGTGTACGTGGTGGTCGTGTCGAGCGTCTGCGCCTTGTTGTCCGCGTTCTGCTTCTTCGCCACGTCCTTCGACCGGTGGCCGTTGGCGTCGTACTCGATCGTGTGCTCGTTGACGATCGCGCCGGAGGACTTCTTCTCCACCTGGTAGCGCAGCGCCTTGTCCAGGTAGTACTCGTGCGAGACGGTGTTGCCGTTGCCCTTCTTCTCCGTCTCCACCTGCTGTCGCGGGGTGTACGTGTACGTCGTGGTCTTCGCGCCCGAGTCGGACGACGTCTTGCCGTTGGTGACCTTCGAGACCAGGTCCCGGACGTCGTACTCGTACTTCGTGTAGATCTTGTCGTGGGTACGCTCGCGGATGGTGTCGTTCGCGTTGTAGGCGTAGGTCGTGGTGTTCTTGACCGCGCCGTTGAGCTTCTCCTCGATCTTCGCCGGCCGGTTCAGCCCGTCGTAGGTCATCGAGTAGACGTCGATCTTGGCGTCCGCGCTGTCGTCGCGCATCTCGGTGAGGTTCGCGTTCGGGTCGTACGAGAACGCGAAGCTCTTCTTCGGCTCGCTTCCGCCCTTGCCGTCGTCCTTCTGCGTCTTCTGCTTACCGTCCGGGAAGTACGTCCAGGACTGCGTGCGGACCTTGTTGTTCTCGCCGGTCAGCTTGCGCGTGGTCTGGTCGCCGTCGTCGTCGTAGTCGTACTCCGTCTTGATCCCGAACGGGTCGGTGCTGGTCCTGTTCCAGCCGTTGTCCCAGTACGTGTATCTGGTGATCGCGCGGTCCGACTCCCCCTCGGCCGGCGGCGCGCTTACCGACTTCTGGTTGCCGAGCTCGTCGTACTCGTAGACGGTCCGGTCCGGCGAGGTGTGCTTCGAGTCGTCCTCGTCGTACGGCTCGAGCTGCTCCTTCATCCGGTTCAGCGGGTCGTAGGTCCACTGGCTGGCGAAGTCGTCCGAATCGTCCGTGGTGTCCACGCCGCGTGGCGTGATCAGACGCGTCCGGTTGCCGACCTCGTCGTACTCGTACCGGCTGGTGCGGTGGACGGTCTCGTTGTTGACGACCTTGTGCGGCGTCTTCTGCTCGACAAGCATGGCGCGCTCGTCGTAGGCGAGAGTCGTCCGGCGGCTCTCCTGGTCGACGACCGCGACCATGTTGCCGTCCCGGTCGTACTCGGAGCGGGCCACCTTGCCGGCCGCGTCGGTCACCGAGGTCAGACGTCTGTTCAGGTCGTAGGTGTACTTCTCGTTGTACGCGTCCGGGCCGCCCTCGTTCTTCCGCGGGTCGGCGACGGTAAGCAGGTTGCCGACTTGGTCGAACGTCGACGTGAAGCGACCGCCCTCCGGGTCGACCGCCAGGATCAGCCGGTTGAGCTCGTCGTAGGTGTAGGTGGTCGTGTAATCGTCCCGGGCCGCAGTAAGCGTGCCCTTCGGATCGGTCTCGCGGAGCAGGTTGCCGACCGGGTCGTACTCGAACGTGCTGGTCCGGTCCGGGGACGACGCCGTGTCGCGGGGCTCGGTCAGGTAGGCGAGCCGGTCGGCCGGGTCGTGGCCCATCTCGATGACGGCGCCGCCCGCGCTCTCGTCGCGGACCACGTTGTCATTGCCGTCGTATGCCAGGCCCGGCGTGAAGATGTAGACGTCGTTCGCGGCGTCCTTCGGTTCCAGGGAGCCGAGCGGACGGCCGAACGTGTCGTACGTGTACGTCGACGTGTGGCTCTTCGCGTCGGTGATGGAGACGACGTTGCCGATCGCGTCGTACTCGTACGTCTCGGCCAGGTTGAGCGCGTCGGTGATCTTCTTCGGGTAGCCGACCGGGTCGTAGTCCTCGTACTTCGTCGTGTTGTCGTTCGCGTCCGTGGACGTCAACTGCTGGCCCCACGTGTCGTACGTGTAGACCGAGGTGTAGTCGCCGGCCGTCGCGGTCGCATTGCCCTTGGGGTCGGTGACCGAGGTGAGGTTGCCGTACTGGTCGTAGCCGAACGTGTTCTTCCGGCCCTCCGGCGACATCTTCGAGGTGAGCTCCGCGATGTGCCCGTTCAGGCCGAAGCGGTACCCCATCGTCTGCGGCGCCGTGTTGTTCTTGTTCGCCTCCGGGTCCTTGATCTCCAGCGGCAGGCCGGTCTTCTCGTCGTAGACGTACGTGGTGACCGCGCCGTTCGGCTCCGCCAGGCGCCTGACGTTGTTGTCCGCGTCCCAGGTCAGCTCGGTCGTCTCGCCGCGGGCGTCGGTCAGGAAGGTCGGCCGGCCGTACCCGTCGATCAGGTACTTCGAGGCGTGGCCGTTCGCGTCTGTGACAGTGGACTCGATCACCGAGCCGGTGGTGCCGTCCGGGTCCGCATAGGTGAACGCGGTCGCGTTGTCGACGCGGTCGGTGACCTCACGGACGCGTGTGCCGTCCTGGTAGGCGAGCTTCGTGCCGTGGCCGCGCGGGTCGTCGACCCGGATCAGGTTGCCCTGCGCGTCGTAGTAGAAGCCGAGCGGCTTCTCGTCCGCGGTCCCCTGGCCGTCGATCACCTGCCGAAGCAGACCCTGCTCACCGTACGTGAAGGTGATCTTCCGGCCGCTGACGTCCACGATCGACCGGAGCTGGGTGACGATCTGCGCGTTCTGCAGGTTGGTGGCGCTGCGCTTGACGTCGCCGGCGTAGTAGTCGTAGTTCTCGCCGGGTGCGAAGTACTCGAAGGTGAGCGTGCGCCGGCCGGTGGCGTCCGTGACGTACTTCAGCACGCCTGTGTTGCGGTTGCCGACAGACGTGCGCTCGTAGGTGAAGCGCAGGTCGTTGCCGTTCTTGTCGAGCACCGCGGTCTGGTAGCCGTCGGTGTCGAAGTAGAAGCGGCTGCGGTCCGGCCGGGTCATCAGCCAGGTGCGGTTCGAGTCGCTGTCGCTGTTGCGCTGCAGGTAGAGGTGGACGCCGGCCGGGCTGTCGTAGTCCCACTTGGTGGTGTCGGTGGTGTCGTGCCGGTTCAGGTCGAACCAGTGCGAGGTGCCGTCGCCGTCGGTGAGGGTGATCTTCTCCGGCCAGCGCGGGTCGGCGCCGATGAACTGCAGCGGCGAGCCGAGCCGGGTGACGCTTGTGGTCGAGAGCGACCACCCGTACCCGATATAGGAATTGGAACTGTCCTGGCTGTTGTAGGACATCCGGAGGAACGTGGACAGGCCGCGGCTCGGGTTGGAGAACGCGTTGTAGCTGAACACGCCGTTGCCGGAGAACTGGTTGACCATGACTGTCGCGCCGGCGCCGGCGTTCTCGCCTGTGTACTGGTAGAACTTCTCCAGGCCGAGCTGGTCGGAGGTCGGGTCCTCGACGGTGATCCGCTGGGCCAGCGGCGGGATCTGCCAGACCTGGGACAGCCATTGGCCGGTGGTCTTGTTGCGCAGGTCCCACTTGAGCACGAACGCCTGGCGGGTGTTCCCCTGGTCGAAGCGGACCGGTGTCATGATCTTCGCGTTGACTGTGGCCACGCCGCCGGACGGGAGATCGGCCGCGAGCGGTGTCTCCCGCCGGTTGTCAGCGGTGGTGACGTCGGTGCCGTCCGGCAGTTCCCAGCGGTACGACAGCGCCCAGTCCGCCTTCGGCCAGGCAGAGCTGGTGCCGTTGGTGAGGGTGACCGGCGAGGTGTACTCGTCGCCGGGGATCATCCGGGACGGCACGGTCGGCGCGTAGTAGGTCAGCTCCGTGGTCGGTGCGGTGTAGACGACCTCCAGCCGCGGCCGCATCCTCACCTCCGGGACCTCACCGGAGTTGAAGAGCACACGCTGCTCCGGTACGGAGTCGGCGGTGCCCTCGTTGGCCACCTTGAACAGCACGCCCTTGTTGCTGCTCGGCGTGTTCACCCAGCCCTGGACCAGGCCTGTCGCGTTCCAGTTCTGCCAGCGCGGGTCGGCGCCGATGTCGGTGACGCTCGCGGCCGCCGTACCTGTGAAGTCACCGCCGGCGGTGGTCCACTTCGTGGTCGAGTTCGCGTTGGTCCAGGAGCCGGTGGACTGGTCGAAGTCGCGGGTCAGGCCGTGCATGTTGAAGGTCGCGATGCCGCCGCCCTGGGTGTAGACCCCCCAGAGACCGACCTTCGCGCTGACCACCTTGGTTCCGGCCGGCAGACCGGACATGCTCGGAAATTTCACGACCGCGCGGCTGGTGCCGTAGATCGGGCCCTTGTTGCCGATCTGCACCAGGCCGCCGCCGTCCAGCACGTTGTGACCCGTACTGGGCTCCTTGCTGGTAAGCGTCGTGTCAGTGGTGCCGCTCTGCAGAATCCGGACCACGTGCCCGGCCTTCGGCAGCTGCACCTGCTCGGTCGGCGACGGGATCAGCTCGCCGGTCTTCGTCTTGGCGACGATCATGTAGTAGAACGGCGCGCCGAACTCGGTCGCGTTGTTCGCGGGCGTCGGCGTGCCGCTGGTGTCGCTGTAGGCGGTGCGGTCCGCACGGACCGGTGAGACGAGCGTGCGCTCGGACGGGATGAAGCTCTGCGCCGTACTCCGGTGCACCTGGTATTCGAGCAGGTCGTCACCCTTGTAGGCACTCCAGGACAGCTCCGCGCCGGTGGCTCGGATCGTGGTCGGCACGGCAAGCGTCACGCCCGGCTTGCCCCAGGTCAGGACCAGCGCGGGGAACGTGTCGACCTCGCCGCCGTACGCGTTCTCCGCGCCGTTGTAGCGCGGGCCGCCGTACGCCGGGCCCTCGTCCGCGGCCTTGACCACGAAGCCGTTGTTCGCCTGCCGGCCGCTGATCCAGTCCTGCACGATCGAGCGGACGCTGAAGTCGTGCCAGGCGTGATTCTGGTCCTTGTTCTTGGTCTGGGTCGCGTTCTTGACCAGCCGGACCGCGTCCGCGGAGACGGTCTTGTTCGCGATGTCGCCGAGCACGACCTTGTGCGTGGTACCGGCGTCGAACGCGAACGCACCTATCGACTTCCAGGTGCCGCCGCCCGAGCCGGTGGTCTGGTTGACCGCGACAGTGCTGGTCCCGCCCTTGTGGTGCACTGTGTACGGCGCGTTCGTGGCCCGGTCGGTGCCGGGCACGTAGTGGACCTGCACGTCGTACGTACCGGCCTCGGTCACCCGCGGCACCCAGGTGAACGTGTCGCCGGTGGTGGCGCCGCTGTTCGTCCGGTGCGCGGCGGAGATCGCGCTCGTCGCGACGGCGGTGGCCCAGGAGCCCGCGGCCGCTGCCTTGCCCGCGTCCGCGTTGTCGATCTGCTCCGTGTTCGTGCCGATCTCGCCGATCGCGGTGTTGATCGAGTTCCAGGTGGCGTTCTGCTCGGTCCACGGCGCGGTCACCCGGTGCGCGTTGATCGGCAGCGCGTACGCGTCCGCCTCGTCGCTCGTGGTCTGGTCCCAGTAGAGCCGCAGTTGCGCCGCGTCCAGCTGGGTACCGGCCGGGACCTCGGTCAACGGGAACTTCACCAGGCTGCGGAACGTGGCGTTCGTGGTGCTGTTGACCGGGCTGGTACCGACAGTCAGGCGCCAGAGCGTGTCGTAGTTCTCCGTCGGCGCGTACTTGTTGATCATCCCGTCCTGGGCCTGCCCGACCTGCGGCTGGACCTTGATGGTCGGATCGATGACCACGGGGTACGTCCGGTCCGGGCTGTTCAGCCAGGCGCGGTCCGCCGTGACGGTGAGCGTGTTCCCGGTGAGCGTCTGGGTCACGTTCGGGCTGAACGCCGTGCCGGTCGGCCCGGACGCGTCGTCCCGGTCGTCGTACATGAACGGCTTCGGCAGGTAGAACAGCGTCCGGCCGTCCGCGTCGTCGGCCCGGAACGCGATCGTGCCGTCCGCCTCCGCGCTCGCCCGCACACCGTCCAGGCCGAGCGTGAACGTGAACGACGCGTCGCCGGCCGGTGGGCGGTCCAGGACGATCTGCTTCTTGAGCGCGCCTGCGGTCACGTCGTACCGCAGCGTCGCGTCCGGGAACACGCCCGGGATGGTCACCGTGCTGCCGCTAGCGGCCGGAATGAGCGGGCGCGGCGCGCCGGGCAGGCCGAGCGAGACCGTGCGGCCGTCCAGGTCGTACCTGACGATCCGGTCGGTGCGGTCGCCGAACCGGCTGGCGAACGCGTTCTTCGTAGCGGTCAGCGGGTAGCCCGGCTCCGTGCCGCGGCCCACGGTGGTGTCGATCTCCTGCCAGCGGCCCTGCGCGTCCCGGTAGTGGACCGGCTGCGCCGCGACCTCGGCCTGCGTCCGGCCGTCCGCGAGCGTGAAGTACTTGGTGGTGGCGGTGCGGGCCTCGACGTTCTCCCGGACGCGCTCGGCCGCGGGGATCGCGGCGCCGGCGCCGTCCAGCCGCTCCTGCTCCGGCAGCGTTCCCTCCGGGCCTGGTGCGGTCACCGGCACGTCCCGACCGCGCGCCTCGGTGCGGTCACCGCTCAGCGGCGCGGGCTCGTCCTCGAACAACCTGCCCAGGCTGGGCCAGAAGCCGGACGGGCCGGGCGGCACCACGCTCGCCGGCCCGGCCATCACCAACAGCCCGGCCAGCATCAGCGCGAGCAGCGCGGCCTTCGTGGAAATGCGTCTGTTCATCGCTTCGGTCACCTTCCGGCGCGCAGCACGAATAGCCCGGCGGTCGTTTTCGGGCAGCGTGAAACCGCCCGGAAACCGCGGGAAACTTGTCGATGCTGGACTGCGGCAAAAAAGAGTCTTACGACGTGCGAATCGGTCTATTAGCGCCGTTTCCGCATGTCGGACCGAGCTAGCCCGGCCCCCCGTGAGTGTGTTCACTACCTCGGACTGCCGGGCGAAAGTATCAAGGCACTTGCATACCTGCAAGCGATGAACGGCTATTTCCTCAGTGCAGAATGTCCGTTTGCCTGGCAGGCGTTGATCACTGATTCCCGCGCTGCGCTTCCCTGTCGACCCTGGATAGCCTCCGCCCGGCCATCACTCTCAACGGGGGAGGACATCACAGTGAGTTCCATACGAAGATCGTTCTGGGCGGTGACGCTCGCGGCCGCAAGCACGCTGATCGCCGTCGCTGCCACGCCCGGCGCCGCGCACGCGGCCGGCGGCACCCCGCTCGACCTGCCCGGCTACGGCGACATGATCGTCGATGAGGAGCACGGGCAGGTCTACATCAGCGGCGGCGCGGGCGGCAACGGCGTACTTGTCACGTCGCTCGGCGGTGACTACATCACCACCATCCCGAGCCAGTACGGCGCCACCGGGCTCGTTCAGGACGCGGACACCGAGTGGCTCTACATCGCGCAGGCGGCCGGCGACGCCATCACTGTCGTCGACGTGCACACGTACCAGCAGGTCGCCCGCTACCCCACCGGCTCACAGACCTGCCCGACCCACCTCGCCCGCGTCGAGAACGTGATCTGGTTCGGCTACGGCTGCCAGGGCGGCACGTTCAACGGCGGCATCGGCCGGCTCGACCTCGGCGCGGAGGAGCCGGAAGCCGTCACCGGCCAGCAGCCGGACAACGTGCGGTTCCAGCGCGCGCCACTGCTCACCGCGGTCGCCGACTGCGCGGAAGGGCCGCTCGTGGTGGGGCAGCCACAGCTCAGCCTCTCCACCGTCTACGTCTACGACATCGACCCGTCTTCCCAGACACTGACGCGACGTACCTCCGGCACCGCGCCCGGCAGCAACCTCAACGACCTGGCCATCGAGAAGTACGGCGACACGTTCTTCACCGCGGCCGGCTCACGCAACACCGTTCCGGCCTACGCCACCGCCGACCTGTCCGGGCGCGGCTCCTACTACACCGGCTACTACCCGCTTGCCGTCGCACCCGCGCCGGACGGCTGGTACCTCGCCACGGGCGTGCGCTCCACAAGCGACGACATCTACTTCTGGGAGACCGGCGGCGTCCAGCCGATCTCGCGGATCAACCTCGGCGACGACGTGGTCCTGGCCCCTCGTGGGCTCGCCTGGGCCCAGTCCGTCGACCACTACTGGCTCTACGCCATCACCCAGTCACCGACCGGCGGCCAGCCGACCCTCCACATCATCTGGAACCCCTGGACGCCGTAACAGTCCTGGTGCGGCGGGGCGACCCGCCGCACCATGCCCGGCCGGAACGGGTCGCCGGAGGAAGGCCGCCCGATGAGGGTCAGTCGCGCGACCAGGCCGCGAAAGCGGACCGCAGCCGATCCGTAGCGGCCCGATCCAGCCCGTAGTCAGCGAACTCGTCGTCATCGAGATCGTCCAGCCGGCGCATCGCAGCCGCGATGTCGGCGCCGGACAGGTCCGGCTCATGCTCGTGGGCGAGAGCGAGCAGCTGGTCGCGCGTGAAGCCGTTGGCGAGCGCGGCGGCGACATCGATGTAATCGCGCGTCTCGTTACGACCCGTCAGCGCACAGAATTTCGACCCGAGCAGATCGTCCAGGTGCACGACCGGCCCCAGTTCCATCAGCACCGGCGGGCGCTGCCGGGGCATGCACGCCAATGACATCTGCACCTCCGCCTCGCCGACCGTCACCGACAGTTCCTCAAAGGCGTCGTCCATGCCGTAGAAGGTGTCGGACAGATCCGTTTCACCGACGGCATGGGCCACGTCGAAACCGCAGGCACTCAACGCGTCACGCACCACAGGTAATGCGTCGCGGACGCCACCCTCTCGATCCGTGAAGAGATCTACGTCCTCGGTGGGACGCTGCACGAGACCATGGGCCACGAGAGCCTGGCCGCCGCCGAGCGCGAAGCCGTGTGAGTCGGCCACCTCAAGAGCGCGCCTGGCCAGCTCGACCCGGAGAGCGAAACGGTCGTCGGTCACGCGGCCCACCGCTGGGCCAGCCACCGCTCATACGTCGGGTTCACCTGGTCCGGTGAGGCCTCCCGGATCGCGCTCAGAGACGGGTGCGACATCTCCCAGACATGCCGGACGCCGTGCGGCAGGTGAAGCGACGGCCACAGCGCTTGCAACGACTCGCCGTCGAGCCACTCGACGAGGTCCTTGTCGCCCCGGGCCTCCCGCAGCACGATCTCGTAGAGCCGCCGGAGCTTCCGCGGGTCGGCGAGGTCGAAGGTGCGGACGTTGACGGCCTGCCACATCAGGTGGTGCGGCAGTGTCACGGTGCCTGAGGTCGGGCCGTGCAGCGCGGCCAGATCCTTGATGACCACGACGGCCTTGCCGGGCCGGGTTCCTGTCCAACGGGTCACCCGGCCATCGTACGTCTGTACCCCTAGATCATGAGGGGCCGTCACTCTCAGGAGGCGTCGGTCGAGGCCTTCGCGGGAGCGGCCCGCTTCGCCGGGGCCTTCTTCGCGGCGGTCGCGGTCGTCGCCTTGGCCGCCGTGGTCTTCTTGGCGGCCGCCGTCGTCTTCTTAGCCGTGGTCTTCTTGGCAGTCGTCTTCTTCGCGGCGGTGGCCTTCTTGACCGGGGCGCCGTCCGCCGCCTTCTTGGCCGGGGCCTTCTTCGCGGCGCGCTTCTTCGCCGGGGCCGGGCCCTTGGCGCGCTTCTCGGCCAGCATCTCGCTGGCCTCCTGGAGCGACAGCGCCTCCACGGTCTGGCTGCGGCGCAGCGACGCGTTGAACTCGCCGTCCGTCACGTACGGCCCGAAGCGGCCGTCCTTGATGACAAGCGGCTTCTCGGTGGCGGGGTCGTTGCCCATCTCGCGCAGCGGCGGGGCGGCGGCGCGACGGGCGCCACGGGTCTTGGGGGCGGCGAGGCGGGCCAGTGCGTCGTCGAGCGTGACCGTGAAGATCTGCTCCTCGCTGTCAAGCGAGCGCGACTCGTCGCCCTTCTTCACGTACGGCCCGTAGCGGCCGGAGAGCGCGAACACCTCGGCGCCGTCCGGGGCCACACCGACCAGACGCGGCAGCGAGAGCAGGCGCAACGCGTCGTCGAGCGTCAGCTCTTCCGGCTTCTGGCTGCTCAGCAGCGAGGAGTTCTTGTCGCCGCTTGACACGTACGGCCCGAAACGGCCGGCCTTGAGCACCACCGGCTCGCCAGTCTCCGGGTGCTCGCCGAGCTTGCGCTCACTGCCGGCGCCGCCGAGGAACAGCTCGTCGACCTTCTCCGGGGTGAGCTCGTCCGGGGCGAGCGCCTCCGGGAAGGACGCGCGGTCGGCCTCGTCCGGCTCGGCGGACGGGTCGTCGGTGTGGTGGGTGCGCTGCAGGTACGGCCCGTAGCGGCCGACCCGGACCACGACGTCGCGGTCCTCGGCGTCCCGGAACAGCGGGATCGAGTTGACGCTGCGTGCGTCGATGTCCGCGATGTTCTCAGTGACCAGCTTCTTCAGGCCGCCGGCCTTGGCGATGGACGCCTCCGCGCCGACGCCGCTGCCGAAGTAGAACGAGGTGAGGAAGTCGGCGGACCGGGCGTCGCCGCCGGCGATCTCGTCGAGCTGGTTCTCCATCGAGGCGGTGAAGTTGTAGTCGACCAGGCCGGGGTAGTGCCGTTCCAGCAGGCCGACCACGGCGAACGCCAGGAACGACGGGATCATCGCCTGGCCGCGCTTCGTCACGTACCCGCGGTCCTGGATGGTCTGCATGATCGACGCGTAGGTGGAGGGCCGGCCGATGCCCATCTCCTCCATCGCCTTGACAAGCGACGCCTCGGTGTAGCGGGACGGCGGCTGGGTCGAGTGACCGATCGCGTCCAGCTGCTCGGAGGTCAGCGGCTGGTCCTTGACCAGGGTCGGCAGGCGGCGCTCGGCGTCCTCGGCCTCGGCGCTCTCGTCGTCCGAGGACTCGACGTAGGCGCGCAGGAAGCCGGGGTCGGTGATGGTCTTACCGGTGGCGCCGAAGTCGGCCTCCTCGCCCGCGGTGGAGACCGCGCGGATGCGCACCGAGACTGAGGAGCCGACCGCGTCGGTCATCTGGGACGCGATGGTGCGGCGCCAGATCAGCTCGTAGAGCTTGAACTCCTCGCCGGACAGCTCGTTCGCCACGTCGCCGGGGGTGCGGAACACGTCGCCGGCCGGGCGGATCGCCTCGTGCGCCTCCTGCGCGTTCTTCACCTTGCCGGTGTAGCGGCGCGGCTGCGGCGGCACGCTCGACGCGCCGTAGAGCTCGGCGATCTGGCTGCGCGCGGCGGTGATCGCGGACTCGGAGAGGTTCACCGAGTCGGTACGCATGTAGGTGATGTAGCCGTTCTCGTACAGCCGCTGGGCGGTACGCATCGTCTGCTGCGAGCTGGAGCGCAGCTTGCGGGCCGCCTCCTGCTGAAGCGTGGACGTGATGAACGGCGCGTACGGCCGGCGGCGGTACGGCTTCTCCTCCACCCGGGTGACCTGGAACGGCCGCCCGTCGAGGCGTGCGGCCAGCCCACGGGCGCCGTCGCCGTCGAGGTGGACCACTCCGGAGCCGGGGCGCACCTGGCCGGTGGTCGGCTCGAAGTCCTTGCCGGTGGCGACGCGGTCCCCGTTCAGCGCGATGAGCGAGGCGTTGAACGTGCGCGGGCCGTCGACCTGCCCGGACACGGCGAGGCGGGCCAGGATGTCCCAGTACTCAGCGGTGCGGAACGCCATGCGCTGGCGCTCGCGCTCGACCACGATGCGGGTGGCGACGGACTGCACGCGGCCCGCGGAGAGGCCGGTGCGCACCTTCTTCCACAGCACCGGGGAGACCTCGTAGCCGTAGAGACGGTCGAGGATGCGGCGGGCCTCCTGCGCGTCGACCAGGTCGCGGTCGAGCTCGCGCGGGTTCGCGACGGCGGCCTGGATGGCCGGCTTGGTGATCTCGTGGAAGACCATGCGCTTGACCGGGACCTTGGGCTTCAGCGTCTCGATCAGGTGCCAGGCGATGGCCTCGCCCTCGCGGTCCTCATCCGTGGCGAGCAGAACCTCGTCCACGTCCTTGACAAGCGAGCGGAGCTTCGTGACCTGCTTCTTGCGGTCCGGCGAGACGACGTAGAGGGCGGTGAAGCCGTTGTCCACGTCGACGCCGAGCCGGGCCCACGGCTTGTCCTCATACCCGGAGGGAACCTCGGCGGCGTTGCGGGGCAGGTCGCGGACGTGCCCGAAGCTGGCCTCGACGACGTAACCCGGGCCAAGGTAGCCCGAGATCGTCTTAGCCTTCGCCGGTGACTCGACGATGACCAGACGGGTGCTCTTGGCGTTGCTCGGCACGTTACTCCTGACCTCGATGGATCCCCTGCGGTTTGGTGGATCGCCTGTTCATTGGCGCACGGACAGCGTATGGGCGGAATCGGCCACGGCTGATCATGCACGCCGCCGCGCCAACCGATCCACGGTAACGCGGTCTGCGTGCGAAGGGTCGCGCGGGACCTTCGGCGACCCACGCTACCGGGCCGCCGGCGCCATGGATCGGCAACGCCGGTCGCGCGACCGCTGTTCCCCCCAACGGTGTCCGGTGCCCGGAAACGGTCGGCACGGACCTGCACCATCGTGCCGGTCTATGTCTCGGTCATCCAGTCACCGTAACTGTCGGAGATTAGACAGTACACCGGGGGTCAGCGTGGCCAGGCCGACTCGGGTGCCGCGTCGGGACGTGGTCCGACCAGGTCGGCAAGGCGGGCGATGCGACGGCGTCCGGAGATGCGCAGTCCAGGCTCACCGTCACGCGGTGTGGTGAGGCGGCTGGGCAGCCCGACCGCGTGCAGCGCGGCGCGGACCGTCTCCCAGATCGGCTCGTCGGCCACACCGAGTCGAAGGACATATCCGGACGGATCCGGCGCGCCCGACGCTGCCACCCAGAGCCGGAGCCGGAATCCGTTGAGGAAGAACGCACGCGGCGGGCGTTTGGCGGCGCCCTGTTCGCGCAGCCAGGCACGGCCGAGCGGCATCAGCGTGGTGGCGTAGGCGGTGCGGACCTCAAGCCGCTCGTCCTCGGTGCGGGACCAGGTCGCCTGCAGCCCACGGCGGATGATCTCGGGCACCAGCACGTGCACCCGCCAGGGTTCGGAGACGGTCACCGAGACGCGCGCGGTGCCACCCATCCGGACGATCTCGCCGGGTCCGGCCAGCAGTCCCGCCAGGTCGGCCACGCCCGGGTCGTGTGCCTCCACCCCGAAAAGAGAAGGCTGCCCCCGTACCGTGGCGGGATCTTGATCTTGATTTTGCTCGTGCCTTTTCCGCCGTGGCCCCTTTTCAAGATCAAGATCTTGCGGGGGTACGTCCGGGAGGCCCGGAATCGGCGGATTGACCCACACTCAACGACACTCCGGCACCTGGTCGAACGCCTCCCGCAGCTCCTCCGACTGCAGCGACGACGTGTCGAGCGCGGTCTTGTCGTACTCCGAATCGAGCGTGGTGACCACCTGCTCGACGCCCGTGTAGAACGCGCCGGCCTGGGACGTGTCAAGCGCCTCGATGCCCCGCAACGCCTTGTCGTAGGCGTCCCGGACGCCGCTGAGCGAGGTCAGGAAGCCCTGCGCGACCTTCTCCCCGTCGTCCACGTCCGGCGTCCCGGCCCGTTCCACGCCCACGCGCGCGGTCTCGCTGGCTTCCTTCGCGCCCTGGAACAGGCGAACCAGGTTCTCCTGGGCGGCGCCCGGCGTGGTCTCGGCGCTCATCTGCTGCTGGGCACGGGCGGTGAGCGTGCTTATCTCCGTGCGCCACGGACCCAGCGCCTGACAGACCGCGGAGGCCCACGCTTGCGGCGTGGCGCCACCGCCGCACGCGGCGAGGAGCAGGACGAGGGAGGTGAGGACCGCGGTGCAGGACACCATGCGGGGGGTGCGCATGGAGAGCAGCGTACGACTGCGGGTGATGAACGCGCGATGCCGCCGCGGAGCAGGCGATCTCCCCGGCGGCATGCTCGTTGATCAGGCGCTCACGATCTCCTGCTTCGGTGGTACCGGAGTGCCCGCGCTCGGCGCCGGCGGCTCGTCGCCCATCGAGATCGACTTCCGCTTGATCCACACCACGGCCGCCACGATGATCAGCGTCGCCACCGCGGCGAGCCCGATCCGGACCGGCGTGTTCGCGTCCGCGCCGTAGGTGAGCGTCACCACACCGGGGGCGATCAGCAGGCTGACCAGGTTCATCACCTTGAGCAGCGGGTTGATCGCCGGGCCGGCGGTGTCCTTGAACGGGTCGCCGACCGTGTCGCCGATGACCGTCGCGGAGTGCGCCTCGGAGCCCTTGCCACCGTGCGAGCCGTCCTCGACAAGCTTCTTCGCGTTGTCCCACGCACCGCCCGAGTTGGACAGGAACACCGCCATCAGCGTGCCGGTGCCGATCGCGCCGGCCAGGTAGGACGCGAGCGCGCCCGGGCCGAGGCCGAAACCGACGGCGATCGGCGCCATGATCGCCAGCAGACCCGGCGTGAGCAGCTCACGCTGTGCGTCCCGGGTGCAGATGTCGACCACCCGGCCGTACTCGGGGCGCGTGGTGCCCTCCATGATCCCGGGGTTCTCCCGGAACTGGCGGCGCACCTCGACCACTACCGCGCCCGCCGACCGGGAGACCGCGTTGATCGCCAGGCCGGAGAAGAGGAACACCACAGCGGAGCCGATCAGCAGGCCGACCAGGTTGCGCGGGTCCGACACGTTGAGCAGCGCGTCGATCGACAGGGTCTCCCCCGCGTCCCGCAGCGTGGTGGTGATCGTGTCCCGGTACGACCCGAACAGCGCGGTCGCGGCCAGCACCGCCGTCGCGATCGCGATGCCCTTGGTGATCGCCTTCGTGGTGTTGCCGACCGCGTCCAGCTCGGTGAGCGTGCGCGCGCCGGCCTCGTCCACGTCGCCGGACATCTCCGCGATGCCCTGCGCGTTGTCCGAGATCGGGCCGAACGTGTCCATCGCGACGATGACGCCGACAGTGGTCAGCAGGCCGATGCCGGCCATCGCGACAGCGAACAGCGACAGGATGATCGAGCCGCCACCAAGCAGGTACGCGCCGAACACGCCCGCGCCGATCACCAGCGCGGAGTAGACAGCGGACTCCAGGCCGACGCTGATGCCGGCCAGGATGACTGTCGCGGCGCCGGTAAGCGAGGACTTGCCGATGTCCTGCACCGGGCGCTTGTTCGTCTCGGTGAAGTAGCCGGTCAGCGCCTGGATCGCGGCAGCCAGCACGATGCCGATCACGACCGCGCCGATCGCCAGGACCCGCGGGTTGCCGGTGAACTCGGCGCTCACGTTCGGGTCCTCGAAGCCGGCGAACGAGTTCGGCAGGTAGAGGAACGTGACCACTGCGACAACTGCCGCGGACAGCGCCGCGGAGATGTAGAACGCGCGGTTGATCGCGGTCAGGCCGTTGCGGTCGGACGGGCGCAGCCGGGTGATGAAGACGCCGACGATCGCGATCAGCACGCCGACCGCGGAGACGATCAGCGGGTAGACCAGGCCGTCCTCGCCGAACGCGGCGCGGCCCAGGATGAGCGCGGCGACAAGCGTCACCGCGTACGACTCGAACAGGTCCGCTGCCATGCCGGCGCAGTCACCCACGTTGTCGCCCACGTTGTCCGCGATGGTCGCCGGGTTACGCGGGTCATCCTCCGGGATGCCCTGCTCGACCTTGCCGACCAGGTCCGCGCCGACGTCGGCGGCCTTGGTGAAGATGCCGCCGCCGACCCGCATGAACATGGCCAGCAGCGCGGCACCGAAGCCGAAGCCCTCAAGCACCGTGGGCGCGTCACCCTTGTAGAGCAGCACCACGAGCGAGGCGCCGACCAGGCCGAGGCCCACGGTGAGGAAGCCGACCACGCCGCCGGTGCGGAACGCGATCTGCATCGCCTTCTCCCGGCCGCCCTGCTTCTCGTTCGCCGCGGCGGCGACCCGGAGGTTCGCCCGGGTGGCGAGTGCCATGCCGGCGCCGCCGATGAACGCGGAGAAGACGGCGCCGACCACGAAGAACGCGGACCTGCCGATCTTCACAAGCGTCTCGTTGCCGTCGGTCTCGTGCACCGGAAGCAGGAAGAGCAGGATGAGGGCGATCACCACGAAGACGGCGAGCGTCTTGAACTGGCGGGTGAGATAGGCCGACGCGCCCTCCTGCACGGCGCCGGCGATCTCCTGCATGTTGGTCGTTCCCTTACCGGCTGCCAGCACACCGCGGACGAGCGCGAGTGCGAAGCCCAGCGCCACCAGCGCGATGACCGCGGCGACGACGACGTACGAGAGATTCGTACTGGTAAGGGACAGCCCATCGCCGGCGGCGACGATTCTGTACCCGGACATCGATGTCCTCCTCAATTCCTACCGAGCGCGCACCAGCCGGCGGACGAACCGGTGGCCGCAGCCACGCGACCGTGGCAGCATCCGGCCCTCGCCCAGACGGCGGGGCGGAAACAGTACGTAATGACCCGCGTACTGTAGCGGTCACCCGTGTTGAGGGTCACAGCCGGAGCCGTCGTGTCGTGATGATGTTGGCAACTGTGTTAGCCCCGGCGATTCATCGGGGCTTGTCTGTAGGCACAGTCAAGGTCATCAGGTCGGTGGGCGCAACCGGGCGCACAAGATCAAGATCCTGACCTGGGGGTACGGCACCGGGAGCGCAGCAGGGGCATCTACCGGCGTTTATTCGGTTTTAGCGGACTTTATGGGCATGGCCGGTGGGCTGCGGCATTCGATGTCGCATTTCGATCACGGGGTGTGATCTGTGTCTCGATCGCCACAGTGCGAAGGTGCGGCGCGAGCGAGACCGTCCCAGCGCGACACCTCGACCTCGCCGATCCCCGCTCCCGACTCGGATGCGGCGTGACGGTCGTGGCCTTTCCGCCGTGGCCCTTTCCGCCGTGGCCCTTCCGCGCCCTACTCGGACACAGCGCGACCACCGTGGGCCTCCCCGCACCCGGCGCGGATGCAGGGCGACCACTGGCGGCCTTCCGCACCCGGCGCGGATGCGGCGTTGCCACCGCGTGTCTCCCCGCGCCCGGCTCGGATGCGGCGCAACCGCCGTGGGCCTTCCGCATCCGGCGCGAATGCGGCGTGGCTACCGCGCGTCTCCCCGCACCCGACTCGGATGCGACGCGACCCCCGGTAGGCCTTCCCGCACCCGCTCCGATGCAGCAGGGGCGGGCTTCGACTCGCGTTCCGCACACCCGGCACGCATCCAGCACCCGGCATGCGCGACTTCATCCCGCCGAGCAGACGCACCCGCGGGCTTCCTCGTGCACCTGTCAGGCGTGCGAGGCGAGAGCGGACGCCGGCCGGAATGCCCTCGGAGCGCACCGTGGGCGGACCGGGTCGTACCGAGGAAGGCCTGTGAATGTGGTTTTGATCTTCAGTTACGGCGTCAGGCGGCGTGCGTGGGCCAGGCCATGCGGACCTCGGTGCCCACGCCCTCTTCCACCGGGCGCACCTGGAGATCATCCACAAATCCGGCCAATAGTGCAAATCCGACACCGGTGGTCAACTCGTCGTCGGAGAGCGACTCGTTGGCCAGTTCGTCCGGCGGAATCGACGGGATGCCCAGACCGGCCTCGATCGGCGCGCGGTCGATCACCCGAACGGTGTACGAACTCTCGTCGGACATCTCCACCTGGACCGGCGCGAACACGCCGTACTGCCGGTGCAGCGCGACCGCACGGGCACAGGCCTCGCCGATCGCCAGCCGAACCTCGTCAAGCAACTCCTCCGCCACGCCGGCGCGGCGGGCGACGGCCACGCCCACCAGACGGGCGGTGCGCACGTGCACAGGCGCTGGTGAGAAGGCCAGTCGGACAGTCGCCATCACGCGGTAGGGCCGGAGTCCGCGCCCGCCCCGCCCGCAGCCTGGACGGCCGCGTCGACCGACGGATAGATCGGGAACACCTGGTCCAGCGCGGTGATCCGGAAGATCTTGAGCAACGGCTCCTTCGCGCACACCAGACCGAACGTGCCGCCGACCGGGCGCAGACGCTTCAGCGCCCCGACGAGCACGCCGAGCCCGGTCGAGTCGAGGAACTCGACGCCGCCCAGGTCCACGATCACGCCACGCACGCCACCGTCGATCAGCTCGACCAGTCGTTCACGCAGCCGTGGCGCGGTGTAGACGTCGACCTCGCCACCCACCTCCAGGACCGTGTGCCCGGCGACGGTGCGGGTCGCCAACTGCAGCTCCATCAGTCCTCCTCGGCTTTGGCGGCGCAAAGGTGCGGTCGCGCCAAGTCGAATCTAACCATCGGGCGGGCCGGGTCGCATCGCGCGGCCCCGTGCTTCCCCGTTCTCGTTTGGGTTTTCCGCACACCAGTGCGAGAGTGCAGGACGTGGCGAACACCGCGCTCCCCCCGGCCGAGCTGCTGCGGCGCCTGCACACCTCCCCCTCCGTGACGCACGTGGAACGCGTTCCACCCGCCGCCGGAGACCCGGTCGACTGGCCCGCCTGGGTGCCCGCGGACCTGCGCGCCGCCCTTGCCGCACGCGGCATCCCGCGGCCGTGGCGACATCAGGCCGAGGCCGCCGCGCTCGCCTGGTCGGGCCGGCACGTGGTGGTCGCCACCGGGACCGCGTCCGGCAAGTCGCTCGCCTACCTGCTGCCGGCCCTGTCCGCGCTGGCCGCCGACCCGAAGGCCACGGTGCTCTACCTCGCGCCGACTAAGGCGCTCGCGGCCGACCAGCTCCGTGCGGTCCGCGCCCTGGCTCCGGGGGTACGCCCGGCCTGTTACGACGGTGACACCCCGCAGGAAGAGCGGGAGTGGATCCGGGCGAACTCGCGGTTCATCCTGACCAACCCGGACATGCTCCACCACAGCATTCTCCCCAATCACGGTCTCTGGTCCGCCTTCCTCCGCCGCCTGACCCACGTCATCGTCGACGAGTGCCACGTCTACCGGGGCTTGTTCGGCTCGCACGTGGCCCACGTGCTGCGCCGCCTCCGCCGGACGGCGGACCGGTATGCGCCGGTGGCGTTCGGCGCGGGCAACGGCGGTCCGGATCGCGACGGGACGGCATCGGGAGCACGTTACGGCCGTGCGGTCACGCCCGGTGCGGTGACTCCAGATGCGGTGACTCCGGATGCGGTGACTCCCGGTGCGGTGACTGCGGGTGCGGTGACTGCGGGTGCGGTGATTCCGGCTCAGGGTGCGGTGGGGGTCGGCGGGCATCGGGGCGGGGCGGTGGCGTCGCGCGGGCGGGTCGTGCGGCGCGGGCGGGCCGTGTTCCTCCTGGCGTCCGCGACCTCCGGTGATCCGGCGGCGACCGCGACCCGGCTGGTCGGACTGCCGGTGACCGCCGTGTCCACGGACGGGTCGCCGCGGGGCGGTGTCACATTCGCACTGTGGGAGCCGCCGCTGCTGCCACCCGGCCTCAGCGCCGCCGACCTCGCCGAGCCGGACCCGGACCCGGACGACCAGCTCGCCATCCCGTCCGTCCGGCGCTCCGCGTTGCGTGAGACCGCGGACCTGCTCACCGACGCGATCGTGCACGGCGTGCGGACGCTGGCCTTCGTCAGGTCCCGGCGCGGTGCCGAGGTGGTCGCTGCCATCGCCCGCCGGTCGCTGGACGAGGCCGTGCCCGGCCTGGGCGCGCGCGTCGCCGCCTACCGGGCCGGCTTCCTGCGCGAGGAACGGCGCGCGCTCGAACACGCGCTGCTCAGCGGCGAGCTGCTCGGCATGGCCTCGACGAACGCGCTTGAACTCGGCGTCGACCTGGTCGGCCTGGACGCGGTGATCATCTGCGGCTATCCCGGCACCCGGGCGTCGCTGTGGCAGCAGGCCGGGCGCGCGGGCCGTTCCGGCGGCGAGGCGCTGGCCGTCCTGGTGGCCCGCGACGACCCGCTGGACACGTACCTGGTGCATCACCCGGACGCGCTGTTCGGCCGTCCCGTGGAGGCGACGGTCCTGGACCCGGCCAACCCGTACGTGCTCGGCCCCCAGCTCTGCTGCGCCGCCAACGAGGCCCCGCTGACCGCCGACGATCTGGAGCTCTTCGGCGGCCAACCGGCCGTGGCCGCGGCGGAGGCGCTGGTCCGGTCCGGCGCGCTGCGACGTCGTCCCACCGGGCTCTTCTGGACCCACCGCACCCGGCCGGACGTGGACCTGCGCGGCGGCGGAGGCGCGCCGATCAACGTGGTCGAGTCCGCCACCGGCCGCCTGCTCGGCACCGTCGACCCGGCGTCGTCGCACATGATGGTTCACCCCGGCGCCGTCTACCTGCACCAGGGCAGCTCTTTCGTGGTGGAGGACCTGGACCTCGACGACGCGGTCGCGCTGGTCCGCGCGGAGGAGCCGGACTGGACCACGCACGCCCGCGACGTCACCTCGCTCGAGGTGACGTCGGTCCGCGAGTACGTCGACGCCGGCCCGGTCGGGCTGTTCCTCGGCGAGGTCGACGTGCACAGCCAGGTCGTCTCCTATCAGCGCCGGCGCATCGGCTCCGGCGAGGTCATCGACACCCGGCCGCTCGACCTGCCGGTCCGTGAACTGCACACGGTCGCGGTCTGGTTCACCATCACCCCGGACGCGCTGGAGGCCGCGGGCGTGGAGCCCGTCGACTTCCCCGGCGCGCTGCACGCCGCCGAACATGCCGCGATCGGCCTCCTTCCCCTGGTAGCCACCTGCGACCGCTGGGACATCGGCGGCATCTCCACCGCCGCACACCCCGACACGGGCTTCCCGACCGTCTTCGTCTACGACGGCCACCCGGGCGGCGCCGGTTTCGCCGAGCGCGCCCACGCGGTCGCCGCCGACTGGCTCCGCGCCACCCGCGAGGCCATCAGCTCGTGTGCCTGCGATACCGGCTGTCCCGCCTGCGTCCAGTCCCCCAAGTGCGGGAACGGCAACAATCCGCTGGCCAAGGACGCCGCCGTACAGGTTCTTGACGCGGTCCTCGCCGCACTTCCTGCCGCCCGCTAATCGCGGGATCCGCCAGGCGACACGCTTCATGATGCCGATCGATGCATGGGAGCGCTACCATGCCTCTTTCAGCACCGCGCTTCCGCACTCCAGGCCGCACTTCGACCTCAAGGGAGCACCACCGTGGCGAACACCATGTCCGACACCGTCGAGCTCGTCTACAGCATCGATCCCGACACCCTCACCGTTGACCAGCAGATCGCGCTGGCCCAGGCCTACGCCGCCCTGGCCCAGGCCGAACGCCTCGACTGGATCTACCAGCGCCTCGACAAGATGCATCAGCTCCTCGTCGCCATCAACGTCCGCCTTCCCTCCCCATCAGCCACCTCCCACGCGGCCTGACCCGGCCTGCCAGGTCCGGCCGCGGGCGGATCCGGCCCACCGGCTGGCAGCCAGGTGACCTCAGGCGTGGCGCCGGGCGTGGCCGCGGGCGACGCGGAGGAGCTGGAGGTGGCCGCCGGTGAGTCGGGCAGATCGTCCGGTCCGGCCGGTGCGGTCGCCGGCCCGGCGTGCGCCACCGCCACGGTCGTCGCGTGCAGGCCGGGCCACGGCTCCACGGCCAGCTCGACGCGCACGGCGAGGTTCAGCCCGTCCGCCGCACAGAGCAGCTGCCGGGCGCCGTTCGCCGTGACCACGCGCGCGGCCTGCTCACAGGCGACCGCCTCACCGCGCACGACGAGCGGCGCACCGGCGAGCGCCCCGAGGTCCGCCGCGCTCTGCGCCCGTCGGTGCGCGGTCTCCGCCCCGATAACGGCCGCGCCGAAAATGCCCGCGGAGACCAGCAACAACCCCACCGCCAGCACCCAGAGCGAAGCCCCACCGCGATCCGGCACCATGCGAAGGCGCGGACTCCCAGAACGGGTCACCGCCAAGCACGAGCGCGCACAACCGCCCGACGCCGCCCGAGGGCGCGCACAACCGCCCGACGCCACACAGGAACTCGCACGACCGCCCGATGTCACGCGCGAGGCTGCACGACCGCCCGACGTCTCACGCAAGCTCGCAAAACCGCCCAACGCCGCACGCGAGGTTGCACGGTCGCCCGACGCCATACGCGAACTCGCCACACCGCCCATCGCCAAGCCCGCGCGCACGTTCGCAACACGTGGCGACGCCACGCGCCGACCTCGGCCAGCGTGAGCATCCGCCACTCCGCACGCGTCCAGGCTCACGACATGGGCTGTCGGCACGACTCCGCACCCCGCGGGCGCCAAAAGCGCACCACCGCCATCGCCGGCCGTCATTCGGTGACCACCGTGACGCCCGGCTCGACCGCGGCCACCGCCGTGCCGGTCGCGCGGAGCTGAGGGAGGTCGAAGCCGAACGTGCGGACCGGTACCGACACCACGGCCCTTACCTGGCCGCCCTCGTCATGTAGCTCGATCGACGCTCCAGGAGGAGCAGCAGCCGCCCCGGCCTCCAGGCCCGAACCGCCGCGTGCGGCCGCCAGCGCGGCATCCCGCGCGGCGTCGTAGCAGCGGCCCCGGTCGGATGCGGCAGTCACCGTGGTGAGCCCCACCGAGAGCAGCATCATCATCGCGGGAAGCGCGGCCGCGAACTCCACGGTGAACGCGCCCTGATCGCCGCCCGCGGGCCGCTGACCAGTCCTACCGGCATGGCGCTCCACAGCTGCCGGAGCGGATGCCAGGTCGCACCCGCCCACCGCCGTCGGCGACAGCGGCGGCCACACCGGCTCGGCCCGCATCGGGACCGGGTGGAAGCGCTCGGCCGGAAGGAAACGCGCGGCGACGGCACGGAACACGCGGCCGGCGACGCCGATGTGATGGTGGCGACCCCGATATCCAAGGTTGATCATTTGAGGGCCCGCTCGATCACGTCGGTCAGGGCCTTCTGAATGTTCGGGCTGGTCAGCACCTTGAGCAGGATCGCGGCGAAGGCGACGGCGGCAAGCGTGCCGACCGCGTACTCCGCGGTGTTCATGCCGGCGTCACCGCGCAGGCGGCGGATGAGTGGGCGGAGTCGTGCGCCGAGACGGCTGAGGGTCGAGTCGAGCATGGGTTTCCTCACTTCACAGGGTCACAGCAGGTCGCTGAGGACGGCGATGATCACCGGCGCGAGGCCGGCGAGGATGAACGCGGGCAGGAAGCAGAGACCGAGCGGCAGCACCACGAGCACACCGGCGCGGTGCGCGGCCACCTGAGCGGCGATCGCGCGATCGGATCGCAGGTCGTCGGCGAGCCGGGTCAGTGCCCCGGCCAACGCCGCCCCGCTCGCGCTGGACCGGACCGCGGCCGCCACCAGCCGCTCGGCGCCCGGTACCGGAGTCAGGTAGCCCCACGCCTCCTCCGCCGGCGCACCGAGCCGCAGCGCCCGTGCCACCCGTCCGAGATGGACGGCGAGGGGTCCGCCGAGCGCCTCGGCGACCGCGGCCGCGGCCCGGTCGACCGGCGCGCCCGCGCGGAGCGTGGCGGAAAGCAGGTCCGCGGCCAGTGGCAGGTCGGCGACGGCCCGCAGCCGCACGTGCCGGGCTGCGGCCGGTTCGAGCCTGCGCAGAACGAGGAATGCCGTTACCGACGCACCGGCGCCGAGCCCGTACCCGGCCCACCCGCCGACCGTCAGCGCCACCGCCACTCCAGCGCCGGCCGCACCGGCGAGCAGCAGCACAAGCCGTGGGCGCTCCTGCCCAGGGCTCTCGACTCCACGTCCAGGCGCCCGCCCCACTGCCCCGCGCGGGGCCGCTCCGGACACGCTCGGGCCGCCGGCGTACTCGGCGGCATCGAGCGCGTCGGCGCCGCGCGGGGCCCGGAAAGTTCGCTGTAGCTCCGGCGCCCACAGACCTGCGAGCGCCGTTATGCCCGCGACCGCGGCCAGCGCGACGGCCCAGATCACGACGCCACCCGTGCTATGGCGCCCGGGAAGCCGGGAAGGCCGGCCCGGAACGCACGCCGACGCCGCCGGCCCGATGCGAGAGAGTCCGACGGGCGGGGCGGGAGCGGCGGCAGCCAGGCGGGAAGGGTGACATCGCAGCCGGGAACCGCACGGCCCGGCAGCAGGGCGAGCGTGCCGCAGAAGCTCAGGAACGAGAACGTGGTCATGGCGTGACTCCCGGCGTGGCAAGACGGTTGGCCCAGGCGAGGCCGGCGGATTGGAGAAGCACGGCCCCGGTCGCGCACGCGGCGCCGACCGGGGTGTGGAGCAGGACGTGCAGCGGGTCGACGCCCATGAACACGCCGAGGACGAGACCGCCCGCCGGCAGCCCGGCGAGGAGCCAGGCGGTGGCGCGTGCGCCTGCGGCCTCGGCGGCCGCGGCGGCCTCACCCCGGGCCAGTGCACGGGTGTCTGACTCGATGCGTTCGACCAGGTCGGCCAGGGGTGCGCCGGTACGCTCCGCGAGCCGCCACGCGGCAGTGGTGAGGCGCCCGATGCGCGGGTCCGCAAGCACGGGCGGGTCGGTGCGTGGCAGGCCGGCCCGCAGATCCGCCGCGAGCGTGCAGAGCGCGTCAAGCGTCTGGGTGCGCGCCCGCATCTCTGCCCGGGTAGCGGCCGCATGCAGCACTCCGCGCGCGGCCAGCCGGCAGTAGACCGCCGCCAGCATTCCCACCGGCCCGGCCACCAGCAGCCCGGCCAGCGCGGAGACCGTTGTGATGCCCGCGACCAGCACACGGGTCCTCACGACGCGTCCCCGCCGAGCGACACCCGTTGCCGAAGGACTGTCACCTGGGCCGAACGCGGTGATGAGACCGGCGCCCGCAGCAGGTGAGGCACCGGCACCTGCCGGTCGGTCAGCAGCCCGGCCAGTTCGGCCGCGGCCGGACCCGGGCCGAGCCCGAGCTGCCAGACGGTCCGCGTGGTCAGCAGCCGGTCGGGCCCCTCCGGCGCGAGCAGCGAGATCGAGTCGACGACGCGGCCCCGGGTCGTACGTCGCAGGTGCACCAACACCTGAAGCGCGGCCGCGACCTGCGCGTGCAACGCGGCCCGGGGCAGACCGCCGACGATGCCGAGCGCCTCCAGCCGAGCCGGCACATCCGACGGGTTGTTCGCGTGAAGCGTGCCCGCGCCGCCGTCGTGGCCGGTGTTGAGGGCCGCGAGCAGATCGACGACCTCCGCGCCTCGGCACTCGCCGACGATCAGCCGGTCGGGACGCATGCGCAGCGCCTGCCGGACCAGCGTGCGCAGGTCGACCGCGCCGGCGCCCTCGACGTTGGAGACGCGGGCCTGCAGCGTGACGACGTGCGGGTGCCGGGGGCGCAACTCGGCGGCGTCCTCGACGATCACGATGCGCTCGGTCGGCGGCACCAGGCCGAGCAGCGTGTTGAGCATGGTGGTCTTGCCGGAGCCGGTGCCGCCGACCACGAGGTAGGCGAGCCGGGCGGAGACCACGGCCAGCAGGATCTCCGCGACCGGCCCGGGGAGGGTGCCGGCGAGCACGAGGTCCCCGAGGCGGTAGGGGCGCTGCCGGAACGTCCGCAACGACAGGTACGGCCCGGTGGTCGCGATCGGCGGCAGGACCGCGTGCACGCGGGTGCCGTCCGGGAGCCGGGCGTCGACGAACGGCTGCCCGTCGTCGAGGCGGCGTCCACAACCGGCGGCGAGGCGCTGGGCGAGGCGGCGTACGTCGTCCGGCCCGCCCATCGTGATCGGTGCCCGGACCAGGCCGTTGCCCCGGTCCACCCACACGTCCGTCGCGTTGACGAGGATGTCGGTAACCGCCTCGTCGGACAGGAGCGGGGTCAGCGGCCCGGCGCCCACCAGGTCGCCGTGGACCCGCTCGGCGAGGCGCAGCACCGCGCCGCGGCCGAGGTCGGCGGCGCCGGGGTCGGTGCGCACGGCGGCGACCACCGCGGCCTCGGTCGCATCCGCCCCGTCGACGGTGAATCGTTCCCGCACGCGGGCGGAGAGCCCGGCCGCGCCCCTCATGCCGCCGCCTCCCCCGTGCCACGGCCCGGGTGGGCCGTGAGGAGGCGGCGGCAGAGGTCCACCAGCGGGCCGGGCCCGTCGGCGGGCGGCACCTCGCCGCGGGCCAGGGCCGTGCGGAGCGCTGGGTCGCTCCGGTACGTCCCGGCGACGGCAAGGCGCACGGTGCGGGCGACGTCGTCCGTGGGAAGCGTGTCCGCTGACGCGTCCCGGACGATCGCCGCGAGGTGACGGCTGTGCGGCCGGGCGAGCGCGGCAACCCTGCCCGCCGCGAGGCAGGCGCGCAGTTCGGCGGGAATGACGAGGTACGTCCGGTCGGCGTTACGCAGCACTGCCTCGCCGATCAGGCCGAGGTGTCGTGGCAGGTCGACCACGACCAGGTCGCGCTCGCGGCGGGCGGTGTCGAGCGTGGTGACGGCCGCGTCGGCGAGCACGTCCCCCGGCCCGGCCGTCTCGAGGGTGAGCGCCACAAGCTCGCCCGGCCCGGGTCGGTCGAACTGTCTCAGCCCGAGCATCAGGTCGAGCCCGCCGCCGAGCGGGTCCGCGTCGAGGAGCATGACGCGTTGCCCGGCGTGGGCCGCGGTGACCGCGAGCGTGACCGCGAACGTGCTGGTCCCGGCGCCACCACGGCCGCCGAGCAGCGCGATCACGTGCCCCGGTGGGGCGAGCGCGACGGCGCCGAGCCGTGTGACGAGCCAGCTCGCCGCGGCCGGGAGCACGGCAATGTGCTCGACACCGAGCCGCCGGATCAGGCCGGGAGGTGGATCGTCGACGGCGATGCGGCCGACGAGCACGACCGCGCGACGGCGGAAGCGGGCGCGGTCGAGCGGCTCGGTCTGGTCGGGGCCGACCAGGACGATTGACGCACGCTCGTAGTGCGGGCGGGCCGCGGCCGGGTCGGTGGCGACCTCGAGCTCGGTGCCGGCCATCGCGGCGAGGCGCAGCAGATCGTCGAGGAGCGCCTCGTCGGCGGTGACGACGAGCGGCCGGGAACCGGTGCGGGCCATCGAAATCCCTCCGAAGTCCGGGGAAGTGCCGGAAGACATCGAGAGAAGGCTCGCCGCTCGTACCCATGCGTGAGGACCGCCTGTGGATAACTTTCCTGCCTGTGGACAGGCCGCCGAGCAGGCTCTCAGCTGGTAGGGAACACCCGAACACCCGCCGAGCGAACGTGAATGATGTTGGGTATGTTGATCGCCGGTACGGCATTGGAGCGATGCCCATGGAGATCACCTGCGAGCTGTCCCCGGATTCGGCCGCGCACGGACCCCTGGTCGTGGTCTCGATCGAGGGCGAGGTCGACTACACAAATGCCGACGAGATCACCGACGAGATCTGGAACGTGCTGGCCGAGCACGCCCCCGCGGCGATCCGGATCGACCTGGAAGCCGCGACGTTCATCGACTCGACCGGACTCGGCGCGCTGATCGCCGGCTACCGCGCGGCGGCGGATGCGAACTGCGCTTTTTCGGTCGCCTCACCCAGCCCGGCCTTCCGCCGGGTCCTCGCGGTCACCGGCCTGAGCGCTCTCTTCGGCGTGGAGTCACCGGAAACGACCGCGCGACACGAGCCACAAAGGACCGGGGAAAGGTGACGACCCCCGTCGGGGGGTGACGGGGGCCGTCCGGGGGTCCGACTCCGGGGGGGTCGAGCCGAACCCACTCGGCAGTCACGGGGGGTGCAACCGCCGAGGGCCTTCGGGCGACACCTCAGAGGACGTGAATCGGCGTCGCGATCCTAAGGATGCCTGAAGTCGGCCGCGCACGTCGAGTGGCGAACGCTTTATGACTCTCGACACGCCGCGTTGCGGACAGGACCCCACCCGAGATCACCTGCAGAATCACGGGCGAACCGGCGGAAACTCCGGCGCCGCTCCGGCTCTCTGGCACGGTCACGTTAAACTCTGCTGCCGTGGGCCGAAGCGCCGCGTTTTTCGATCTCGACAAGACCGTCATCGCCAAGTCAAGCGCCTTGGCCTTCGGTCGTCCGTTCTATCGTGATGGGCTGATCACCCGGCGGGACGTCGTCAAGTCGGCGTACGCCCAGCTCATGTTCCGGCTCGGCGGCACCGACGAGCAGACCATGGCCCGCACCCGCGACTACCTGGCGCAGCTGTGCAAGGGCTGGTCCGTGGAGCAGGTGGGTCAGATCGTCACCGAGACCCTGCACGAGCTCATCCATCCGTACGTGTATGCCGAGGCCACCGCCCTGATCGCCGAGCACCAGGCGGCCGGACGGGACGTCGTGCTGGTCTCCGCGTCCGGCGAGGAGATGGTCCGCCCGATCGGCGAACTGCTCGGCATCACCGACGTGATCGCCACCCGGATGGAGATCGTCGACGGCCGGTACAGCGGCCAGGTGGAGTTCTACGCCGCCGGCCCGGCCAAGGTCGAGGGCGTCAACCGGCTGGTCGCCGAGCGCGGCTACGACCTGTCCGAGTGCTATGCGTACTCGGATTCCAGCAGTGACCTGCCGCTGTTGGAATGCGTCGGTCATCCGAGCGCGGTCAACCCGTCCCGCACGCTGCGCCGGACCGCGATCGAGCGCGGCTGGCCGATCCTGGAGTTCCGCCACCCGATCGCGATCGGCCGCCGCCTGCGCACCCAGCCGGCCGTCCCGATCACGGCCGCGGCGCTCAGCGTCGGTGTCGGCGTCGTCATCGGCATCGCCTGGTACGGCCGCATGCGCAAGGCCCGCGCCGCAACGGCCTGAGCTGGTAGAACGAATCAGGCACTCCCGTAACACGATCCGCCAAGAGCCTGGCGATCAAGCTCGCGACGGTGTAGAAAAAGAGGGCGGGCGCGACCCGCTCACGACCACCGGGCACCCACGCGCAGCCTGCCGCATAGGCACGTGGCATCGGATCCTCCGGGACCGGTGCAGACGACGATACGGACACGCTTGATAACCCGGACCGGGCGTGGTGACGGCGCCTCGTGATCGAGGCGCCGTCCACGCACGGCCCACCGGAAGTCCGATCAGGGCCCGGCACAACAGGCAACGCAGACGTGCCAAGACCCGAGGCATACTTGCACAAATGAAGACACACTGGACCCGCCCGTACCCACCGGGCAGCGGGCGGTGGCTCGTGATCGCCTGGGAGGCCGCGAGCATCACCGCGCTCGGCTGGACCAGCGACCGGCTCTTCGGCTTCGACCTGCGCGCCACAGTCGTCTTCTCGCTCATCCTGGCCGTGGCCTGGGCGATCGGCGCGTTCCGCATCGCCCGGATGGGCGTCTACGTGAGCGATCTCGGCGTCCAGGTGCGCGGCCTGTTCTGGACCCGCACGGTCCGCTGGCCCGCCATCGACCGGTTCCGCATGCAGGACGTGACCTACCGGGTCGGCGCGTTCCGCATCCCGAGCGGCCTGACCGTGCTGATCGACCGCCACGACGGCGCCGAGATCAAGACGGAGCTGTGGGCGCAGGGCGTCGACTTCCACTCCCGCCCCGGCCTGTTCAGCCAGGTCTTCCACGACCTTCGCGAACGCCACAACCTGCAGCTCAGCACCAATAACGCCTGAGGGCCGGCACGAACACAGAGCCAGAAGCAGATCTTCCCGCTTCCGCCGGGGTGCGGCCCGCATGCTCCCGCGGGCAAACCGAGCGGCGGGCAAAGACTCCGCTGGCGCTCCGCTTTCCCCGCCGCTCGGAGCCGGTCCCGCGGTGGACCCGCCACACCCTGAACACTCGGAGCCGGTTCCGCGGTGGACCCGCCACACCCTGAACGCTTGGCGCCGGTCCCATGGGTTGGTCCCGCGACACCCTTAACAGCATGGCGGCGGTCTCGCGACACCCTGGAACAGGTCAGGACCGGTCCGGCGGTGGGCCCGCGACACCCTGAGGCAGCGTGGCGGCGGTCTCGCGACACCCCTGGAACGGCTCAGGGCCGGTCGTGCGGTGGGCCCGGGACACCCGGACGAGCGTCGCCGCTCAGGCCGCGGCAAGCACCGCGTCGCCGATCGGGGCGATCTCGTCGGCGCCGGCCTCGACCGCCGCCGCGTAGTGCCGCAGCCAGGAGCGCAGTCCGTCAGGCGTGCCGGTGGCGAACGCGCTGGCCGCGCCGACGTACTCCGGTTCGCGCGCCAGGTGGCCGACCTCGACCGCGATCAGCCCGCGCGGGTCGAAGCCGGTGGAGAGCAGCGTCAGCCGGGCCGCGGCCCGCGCCACCACGCCGGAGGGGCCCTCGAACGGGCGCAGGTTGAGCAGCTCGCCGTGCACGATCGCGGCCAGCAGCAGCGGCGGCACCCGGGTGCCGCCCGCCACCAGGCCCATCAGTGTGTCCAGCCGGGCCGCGACCACCGGGTCCGCGACCGGCCGGCCGAGCGCGTCGTCAGTGACCAGACCGCGGGCGGCGAGCACGTGCAGCCGGGCCAGGACCTGGCGGGGCGCGGTCTGCCAGCGCGGCGCCAGGCCGTCCACCGCGCCGACCACGCGCAGCGCGCCCTGCATGACCGGGTCGGTGACGGCGCCCTGCCGTACCACCTCGAGATCGTGATGTGCACCCTCCAGGGCGGCGCTTGCGACCGCCGCGCGAAGCCCGACCTCCGCGGCGACCTGGCCGCCCTTGCGGCGCAGCGCGCGGTGCCGCATCGCGGCGTCCGCCCGGTCACGCGCGGTGGCGACGGCCGCGGAGATGTCGGCCAGCTCCATCAGGGGTGCGAGGGGATCCACGGACGCAACGCTACCGCCCCGGGCTTCCCGGGGCCTGTAGCGAGGTGGGCGCAGCGGCCCGGTACCGGCCCTGGTCACAGCCCATTAGGAAAGACTTAGGGGAAATCGACCCGTAACAGTCCCTTCACGGAGGAAGGGAGCGGTGCAAAGATCAACCAGTGGGCGCTCACCGTGCGCCATTCGGCGCGTACGGTGACCGCGCCTCGCCGCTCACCAGGTCCGACGATACTCTCGGGCGGAGACCTGGATCACACGGACGTCTGACGAGGAGTTCATCGATGAGTGAGACCTTGGCGAATCTTCTCAAGGAGACACGGACGTTCCCGCCGCCCGCCGCGATCGCCGCGGAGGCCAACGTGACCGACGCGGCCTACCAGGAGGCGGCCGACGACCGGCTGGCGTTCTGGGAGACGCAGGCGCGCCGCCTGGAGTGGTCGAAGCCGTGGGACCAGGTACTCGACTGGTCCAACCCGCCGTTCGCGAAGTGGTTCGTCGGCGGCGAGCTGAACGTGGCCTACAACTGCCTCGACCGGCACGTGGCCGCGGGGAACGGCGGCAAGGTCGCCATCCACTGGGAGGGCGAGCCCGGCGACACTCGCACGATCACCTACAACGACCTGCTGGCCTCGGTCAGCCAGGCGGCGAACTACCTCACCGAGATCGGTGTGGTGGCCGGCGACCGGGTCGCGATCTACCTGCCGATGATCCCTGAGGCCGCGGTCGCCATGCTTGCCTGCGCGCGTCTCGGCGCCACGCACAGCGTGGTCTTCGGCGGCTTCTCCGCCGACTCGCTCAGCAACCGGATCAACGACGCCACCGCCAAGGTCGTGATCACCGCGGACGGCGGCTACCGGCGCGGCAAGCCGTCCGGTCTCAAGTCGATCGTCGACGAGGCGCTGCAGAGCACGCCGAGCGTCGAGAAGGTGCTGGTCGTGCGCCGCACCGGCCAGGACGTGGCCTGGGGCGACAAGGACGTGTGGTGGCACGAGACGGTCGAGCAGGCTTCGGCCGAGCACGCCGCGCAGCCGTTCGACGCGGAGCACCCGCTCTTCATCCTCTACACGTCCGGCACCACGGCGAAGCCGAAGGGCATCCTGCACACCAGCGGCGGGTACCTGACGCAGGCCGCGTACACGCATCATGCGGTCTTCGACCTGAAGCCGGAGACCGACGTCTACTGGTGCACCGCTGACATCGGCTGGGTGACCGGCCACTCCTACATCGTGTACGGCCCGCTTGCCAACGGCGCGACCCAGGTGATGTACGAGGGGACGCCGGACACGCCGAGCAAGTCCCGGTTCTGGGAGATCGTCGACAAGTACAAGGTCAGCATCCTCTACACCGCGCCCACGCTGATCCGCACGATGATGAAGTGGGGCGCGGACATCCCGGCCGGCTTCGACCTGTCCTCGCTGCGCATCCTTGGCAGCGTCGGCGAGCCGATCAACCCCGAGGCCTGGATGTGGTACCGGGAGACGATCGGCCACAACAACACGCCGGTGGTCGACACCTGGTGGCAGACCGAGACCGGCGCCATCATGATCTCCCCGCTGCCCGGTGTGACGGCGGCCAAGCCCGGCTCCGCCATGACCCCGCTGCCCGGCATCGTCGCGGACGTGGTCGACGACCAGGGCAAGTCCGTACCGAACGGCGGCGGCGGTTACCTGGTGCTTCGCGAGCCGTGGCCGTCGATGCTGCGCACGATCTGGGGCGACGACAACCGGTTCGTGGAGACCTACTGGTCCCGGTTCGAGGGCATGTACTTCGCGGGCGACGGCGCCAAGAAGGACGACGACGGCCACATCTGGCTGCTCGGCCGCGTCGACGACGTCATGCTCGTCTCCGGCCACAACATCTCCACCACCGAGGTCGAGTCCGCGCTGGTCTCGCACCCGTCGGTGGCGGAGGCCGCTGTCGTCGGCGCCACCGACCCGACCACCGGGCAGGCGATCGTCGCGTTCACCATCCCGCGCGGCAACGTCGACACCAGCGGCGACGCGGGCGAGGCGCTCATCCAGGAGCTGCGCAACCACGTGGCCAAGACGCTCGGCCCGATCGCCAAGCCGCGCCAGATCATGCTTGTCGCGGAGCTGCCGAAGACCCGCTCCGGCAAGATCATGCGCCGGCTGCTGCGTGACGTGGCGGAGCACCGCTCGCTCGGCGACGTGACCACGCTTCAGGACTCCACAGTGATGGACCTGATCGCCAGCGGAATGCAGAACAGCAAATCGGACGATTAACAAAAGACCGGCGGGGGTACGGACAAAGCGACACTCATCCGTACCCCCGAATGTCTTTCGGTATTTTCTTACTGGGCACCCCGGATGCGCGTTCGCAGGGCAGCCCTACGCTTACCCCATGATTGACGACGCCAGCGTGCTGATCGAGGGGCCGTGGACACACCGGTTCGTCGGCGCCAACGGCAGCAGATTTCACGTCGTGGAGGCGGGCACCGGCCCGCTCGTGCTGTTCCTGCACGGATTTCCCGAATTCTGGTGGGCGTGGCATCAGATCCTTCCGCAGATCGCCGACGCCGGTTATCGGGCCGTCGCGATGGACCTCCGCGGTTACGGGGCGAGCGACAAACCACCACGCGGGTACGACGGCTACACGCTCGCGGCCGACGTCGCCGGCCTGATCCGCGCGCTCGGTGAACGGTCCGCGGTCGTGGTCGGCGCGGGCGCCGGCGGCATGATCGGCTGGACCACCGCGGCGTTCCACCCGCAGATGGTCAGCCGGCTGATCGTGATGGGCGCCGCCCACCCGCTACGGCTGCGCACCGCCCTCATCTCCGACCCGCGCGGCCAGATCGCGGCCACCACCCACACGCTCAAATACCAGCTCCCACGGTACGAGCACACGCTCGCCCGGGACAACGGCGCCGAGGTCGGCAACATGCTGCGCCGCTGGGGCGGGCGCGAGTGGGTGAACAGCCCCGGGTTCGCCGACTACGAGGCGAAATGCCGGGAGGCGATCACCATCCCGCAGGCCGCGTTCTGCGCGATGGAGGGCTACCGCTGGGCATTCCGATCCGTGCTGCGACTGCACGGCTACCGATTCGTGAAGCTCATGCAGCGGCCGCTGATCACGCCGACGCTGCAGATGCACGGCACCCAGGACATGGCGATCCTGCCGCGCACCGCCCAGGGCTCCAGCCGGTACGTCCGGTCCTCCTACGAGTGGCTACCGCTTGTCGGCGTCGGCCACTTCCCGCACCAGGAGGCCCCGTCGCTTGTCACCTCGGAGATCCTGCGCTGGGTTAAGTAGCTGGATGAATGGCTGGGCTGAATGGCTGGTCGTCGCTTCGCTCCTCCGGGCTCGGCGCCACTCCCGGCGGTGACACATTTTCCCGGGGGGAAAATGCGTCACCTCTGGTCGCCCGCGCCTCACGTGGGCGGTGCGGGCCGTGGGGGGACCGGAGAAACTGCAGCAAAGATCAAGACCGGCGGCTAGGGCACGGGCGCTACGGCACTGGCGCTAAAGGGGTGCTTTAGATTCGGGTTTCGCGGAGGTCGGTGACGGCGGCGAGGGGGGCCCAGCCCTGGTAGACGCCGAAGTCGAACTCTTCCAGGCCGAGCGCCTGTGCGACGGGGGCCTTGCCGCCCGTGTACTCCACCCGCAGCCAGCCGTCGGCCTCGCCGAGCACGATGAACGGCTCGCCCTGCCACGTGCAGGTCGTCCGGACATACGTCAGGTCGTCCACCTCGCCGGTGTGAAGCACGCGCACGAACCGGCCAGGGCGCACCTCGCTGAAGCCGTCGCCCGGCTGCGGCTGGTAGATGCGGACGTTGTCGCCGTCCGGGCTCGCCTCGTACTCGCGGTTCTGGTAGCGGACCACATAACCGTCGCGCATCAGCTGTTGCCGGCCTTCCGCCAGGTCATCGAGTCCGTGTCGAGCACCGCGAGCAGCGACTGCCGGCCCGAGCGGTCCACGCTCCACAGCTCCGAACCGTGCGGCAGCCGGGCACTGTCCACCTTGAACTCGGCGATCACGTCGGAGCTGTCGCCGGGCGCGAACCCGTTGCCCCGGAACGGCGCACGCTCGATCACCCAGCCCTCCATCGCGCGCATCGCACCGTCGTTCTGCCCGCCGTACGGGATCCGGTACAACGACGGCCGGTACGCGGGCCAGCGCAGCAGGTACACGGTCTCGGTCTCGGCCCGGTACACCGAGCCCGGGTAGATCAGGCCCAGCGCCGTCAGCAGCTGCGTCGGCGTGCTCAAGTGCTCGACCTCGTTGGCCCGGTGCACGAAGCCGGACACCCGGTCGTACCCGCGGCTCAGGAAGTAGTCGACCTGCTCCGGCCCGACCGTCTTCTGCATGACGGTGGGCACGTTCGGGTCCGGTGGGCGGGACGCGGGCGCGGGCATCTCGGCCACCCGCACCGGCGCGGCCGTGATCGGCTCCTCCGGCTCCGAGTCCTCGCCGAGACCGACCTCCTTGGCCCAGCTGGCCAGCGCCACGATCTGGCTGCCCGGCAGCGTCGCGCCGACCGGGCTGCCCGGGTTGACCGCGAACGACAGGCCCGGGTCCGGCCAGTGGCGGATCAGGTGGGCGAACTTCACACCGACCGTCTCGACCGCCTCGCCGCCGACCAGGTGCTCGGCCAGCCGCTCCGGAGAGGTGAAGACCACCACGTACCGCTCGTCGTCGATCACGTCGGTACGCCACGCGAAGTCCGGGTCGCCCGGCCGCGAGCCGGTGCGACCGCTGCCCGGCTTGAGCGGCAGCAGCACTCGGGCCAGCAGCAGCGTGGAGAGGAACGAGTCGGTGCTGCCGTCGCCGGCGGCCGTGAGCAGGTCCTCCTCGACCTCGTTCGCGGCGACGAACCCGGCCAGGTCGGCCGGCGGCGCGGTCTGCGACTCCGGGCGGTAGGCGGGCGTCGGCGCGGGCGAGAACGGCCGATCCGGATCCGGCGCGTACGCCCCGGCATCCGGCTGCTGGGTGGTGTACGACGGCGAGCCCGCACCGTAGGAGGGCGCTTCGCCGGGCGCGGCCCAGACGTGCGGCCCGCGCTCCGGGGCCGCTGTCTCCGCCTCCGGCTGGTACGTGGAGCCGCGCAGGTAGTCGTTGGCCTCGTCGACCGGGACCGCGCCGCCGTAGACGGTCGGGGTGGCGCTGGCCTGCCGGCGCGGCAGTCCACCGGGGCCGACCACGGGCGTCTCGTCGGGCCCCGCCGGTGACGTGGGTGCCGCCGGTGATGTGGGTGCTGCAGGTGATGTGGGCGCCGTCGACTCGGCCGGAGTGGGCCGGGCCGGAAGCGGGTCGGCACCAGGGCGGGTGGGCAGCGCGTCAGACCCGGGCCGGGACAGCAGCGAGTCGGCGCCGGACCGGGCGGCCAGCAGCGAGTCCACACCGGGCCGGGTCAGCGGGTCCGGGCCGGGCCGGGCCGGAAGCGGATCGGCGGGCGGACGTGACGTGAACGCGTCAGTGGCCGACCGCGATGCGTCGGCGCCGGGCCGGGACGGGAACGCGTCAGTAGCCGACCGCGATGCGTCGGCGCCGGGCCGGGACGGGAACGCATCGGCAACCGGCCGCGGCGCGAAGGCGTCAGCGGCCGATCGGGCCGGCGTTTCCTCCGAGGCAGGCGGGAAGGCGGCCGGGCGGGCCGGGAAAGCGCTCGCCGCCGAGGGACGCTTGGGCATCGACTCGCCGCCCGGGGGCCGCTTCGGCAGCGTCTCCGCGGCGGACTCCGCGGACTGCGGCGAGAAACCGCTTGAGTCCGGCCGCGGCGTGAACCCGTTGCCCTCCGGACTGCCGTTCTCCGGCCGCGCCGGCAGACCACCACTCGCCGCGCGCTGCGGGAATCCGCTGCTGTCCGGGCGTGGCATGAAGCCGTTGCCCTCAGGGCGCTGCGCCGGTGCATCGCTGCCGGGCCGTGCGGCCAGCGGGTCCGCCGCGGGCCGGAACGGCGCTGGCGCACCGAAGTCGGGCCGGGTCGGGCTGAAGTCCGCCTTCGGCGCCGACTCTCCGCCACCGGGCCGCTTCGGCAGCGACTCGCCACCGGGCGGCCGCTTCGGCAACGCATCGGTCCCACTCCGCGCGACCGGCGCGTCGGAACCGAACGACGGCAGGTCAACCGCGGGCGCGTTCGACCCGAACGGCGGCAGGTCCCTCGCCGGCGCATTGGACCCGAACGGCGGCAGGTCCCTCGCCGGCGCGTTCGACCCGAACGGCGGCAGATCCGACGACGACGGCGTGAACGTCTCCGGTCGCGACGGCAGCGGGCTGAACCCCGGCGGCCGGGTGTCCGCGCCGCCCGGCTCTGTGGCGGGCCGCCTCGGCAGCCCACCCTCGCTGTGCGACGGCGTATCCGTCACGCCCGCGCCGTACCGCGGCGGCGTGGCAGGGAACGCCTCGCCGTACCGCGGCGGGGACGTGTCCCCACCGGCCGGAACCGTCTCGCGCGGCCGGGTCGGCAGTGGATCGGCGGTCCGGGCCGGGAACTCGTCCCCGTTGGACGCGGGGCTCCCCGGCGACGCCGCCCACCGGGTGGGTCCGGGGTCGGTGACCGGCAGGCCCGCGGACGGCTCGGTGCTGGTGATCAGCCCGGCGCCGTCGAGCGTGCCGGGTGACTGTGCCAGGCCGGGCGCGGCGATCGCGGCCGCAACCTCGTCCTCGCTCGGCGGCTTCATGCCCGGCACGGACGCGGTGGCGCGGGCGCGGTTCGCGTTGTCGGCCTTGATCAGGCGGGCACGGGCCCCCATCGTCCGCCCCGGCAGGCGCACGTCACCGCGCGCGAGCTGGGACACGAACCAGGCCGGGAGGTAACCCTCGATGGGCAGGCCGGGGTTGACGGCGAGCCACCAGTCCGGGTTCGGCCAGCCGGAGGCCAGCTCGGTGTACGGCACATGGCGCGTCGACCCGGCGTGCTGGGCGAGGCAGGCTTGCAGCGAGGCGGCCGAGGTGAACGCCAGCACGTGCGTGCGCCCGCCCGTCGTCCACGTGCCCCAGCTCAGCGGGCCGCCGCCGCTCGGGGTGTCGCCGGAGACGGGCAACAACAGCTCCGTACGCGCGAGCACCTGGAAGTAAGCTTCCTGGTCCTCCTTACGGAGGGCCTCCCGCATGGCCTCTTCGGCCTCGGTGGCCGGCTCCCAATCAGTCACGGCCACCTCCCTTCAACCCATCAGGCCAGACGCATTCGCGTACAACCTACAAGGTAGATCCAAGATCACAACGCGCGGCCGGAGTGGGTCACAGAGTCAGGTTCTCCCGGCTACCATTCGCCGCAGCGAAGGAGGCGGGATGCGTGGCCGAGCAGGCATCGCCGCAGTCACCGTGCTGTGGACTTTGACGGGATTTATCCCTCCAGAACCCACCATGCCACAGAAAACCGCCACGCACCTGGCGGGCATCAGAACACAACTCTCCGCTTTCGCGCCAGTACCCCTTAGGGCACACTCGACCACCGCTCCGGCGTGCGAAACGACCGTCCCGGCTTCCGGCATCGTCCGGGACGAGCCCTGGGCCCAGCGGCGGTACGGCGCCGGCCGCCTCTCCCCGGTCGCGGACGGCACCGGCATCGTGGTCGCGGTGATCGACTCCGGTGTCGACCCCACCCACCCTCAACTGGCCGGACACGTGCTGCCCGGCGCCGACTTCCTCGACCCCGGCGGCGAGGGCATCCACGACTGCGTCGGGCACGGCACCGCGGTCGCCAGCCTGATCGCTGCGGCCCCCGCGGACGGCGTCGCGTTCCACGGCCTCGCGCCTGGAGCACGGATTCTGCCGGTACGGGTAAGCGAGCAGCAGATCGTCGACGGCGCGCAGACCGGCCGGACCGTGCCGCCGGACCGGTTCGCCGCCGCGGTCCGCTGGGCGGTGGACAACGGCGCCGACGTCCTCAACCTCTCCGTGGTCCTCTACGGCGACGACCCCGCCGTTCGGGCAGCGATCAGCTACGCCTCGGCGAAGGACGTGGTCGTGGTCGCCGCCGCCGGTAACCAGCACGGCGGGAGCGACCCGCCCCGGCCGGCGGACCCGGTTCCCTACCCGGCCGCGTACGCCGGGGTCCTCGGCGTCGGCGCGATCACCGAGGACGGGCAGGCGGCGGACTACTCCCAGGCCGGCGCCTACGTCGACCTGGTGGCTCCGGGCGCGCACGTGCTGACCGCGCGGCCCGGCGGCGGGCACGCCTACGCGGACGGGACCAGTTACGCCGCGCCGTTCGGCGCCGCGACGGCCGCGCTTGTCCGGCAGCGCTCGCCCGAACTGACCGCCACCGAGGTCATCGAGCGGATCATCGCCACCACCGACCCGGCCCCGGGCGGACCGAGTAGTGACGCGTACGGCTACGGCGTCCTCAACCCGTTCCGCGCGGTCTCCGACGCCGTTCCCGCGCCGCGGTCCACCCGGCCCGGCCCGGCCGCGGCACCGGCGATCCCGGCAGCTCAGGCCGCAGCCGCCGCCGCCCGGAACGACAGCACACCCCGCGCGCTCACGCTCGCCGCCGCCGGGCTCGCCGCCGTGGTGCTCACGCTCACGCTCGCCGTGGTGCTGCCCCGCGCCCGCCGCCGACGGTGGCGCGCAGCCGCCGAACTCGACGACGCCTCCTAGGCGGATCCCGACGGCCTGCGGCGGGGCCCGGGGCGGCGCCGAGTCCGCCCGGGTCCGATGAACATCGGGTCCGATGAACATCGGGTCCGATGAGCGCACGCCTGGCAGCGTCAATCGAAGAGCGCACGGTTCCGCTGCTCGGCGGTCAGGTAGTCGGCGGCCGAGTCGTCGACCGCGCGCCCGATCTCGCCGAGCGACGCGGCCAGCTCACCGGCCGCGCGACGCCATGCCTCCCGCCGCTCCGCGTAGGCGCGCTGTGCCACGCCACCCCATGTCTCGTTCAGCGGGCGCACATCGGTGTCCAGTTCGTCCAGTGTGGAGTCGAGCAGCGCGCGTGCCGCCGCGATCTCCGCCGCCACCCGCCGCAGCGCCGCAACGTCGACGACAAGCATCATCCGCCCCACTCCCCCGCCCCGAGGCGAACCGCCGCCGCGATCTGCCACGCCGCCCCGTCGTCCGTCGCCACGTAGCGGGCCGCCGTCGCCCGCAGCAGCACGCCGGTCTCGGCGAGCGCGCTCACCAGCGCCTCCTGCTCGGCGGCCCAACCACGTCGCACCTCTTCGAACGCTTCTCCGCCCCGGCCCTGCCAGACCGTCGATCCGCCGCGCCCCGGCCAGGCCGCCCGCACGCCGTCCAGCAGCGCCCGCAGCCGCGCCGCCGCCTCCTCGCACCGCACCGCCGCGCCCACAAGCGCCGCCACGTCCACTGTGGTCACATCTGCCATCCGCCGCACCTCCCGAAGTCGTCCGGCGGTTCGGAAGGTAGCCAGCCCTGCCGCCCTCCGCGACCCCACGGCTCAATAGCCGCATGCCGGGAGCGCCCGGGCGTTTCTGAGGCAAACCCGCGCCGTCGACCAGCGCAAACGCCGAGCCGGGCCGCTGTACGAAGGGTCACCGGAACCGCAATCGGTCACGACGAGCGCGCCGCCGCGGCCGGGTCCAGCGCCGCTCCCTCAGGGATCAACGCGACAAGTGCGGCCGGCAACCGGATCGGCACGGCCTCCCCGTACCCCAGCATGGTCTTGACCTCGGGGGTGGCGAGCGCGTGGCGGCGGCCCACGTCCGTGACCAGGCTGACCGTCCCGCCGGTGGCGCCGGGCGCGGAGACCGACTCGACAAGCGCGGCCCGCCCCGGTTCCATCCGGACCGGCGGCGGAGAGGCGTTGCCGTCCGGCAGCGGCACCGCCACCCGCAGACCGCGTAGTTCGGAGTCGGTGGCTCCGAGAGTTCCGCACAGCGCCCCTTCCACCGGGATCAGCGCGGGTGTGGTCGCGGGCCCGTCCGCCGGCCGGAGGTCACCGGCCCGCGGCGCTGACGCGTAGGCCGACTGCGACATCTCGGACGGCCCGGACTGGCCGGCCCGTGGGTCGCCGAGCAGCAGATCCGCCTGCACCTGGGTGATCGCGGCCAGGCCACCGGACAGCATCACCGCGTACTCCCGGGCACCGCTCTGGGTGGTCACCACGTGGACCCGCCCGACGATCGCGCCAGGCATCGCGGCGGACGGGCGCCCGAGGCCCGGCACCGGTGGCGGCGCGAGCGGGGCACCCAGCGCCATGCTGTTGAGCAGTTCCGCGACCACTGCGGTGGGGCGGGCCGCGCCCCAGCCGAGCGCGGCGAGCACGGCCTGCGACGCCACCGGGTACCGCCGGTCGCGCCAGAGCAGATATGTGTCCGGGCCCGCCGTCACCAGCGCCCCGGACTTGTCGAGCTCCGTCCCACCGGCAGGCGGGGACCCCGCCCACAGCACCGGCGACGCCGCGGACGAGCAGAGCGCCCACGGCGCCCCGGCCAGGCGATCCGCGGGCGGCAGCGAGTCCGGCGCGTCCGCGATGCCCAGCGGCGCGCCGCGCGGCACGTCCTCGATCGACCGCCGCGACACCAGCACGGTGTCCGGCGCGCCCGCGAGCAGCAGCGCGGACGTGTAGTTGGCCACCGGATGCAGTCGGGGCTCCCGGTAGACGTACCGGGCGCCGGTCTCCTTCTCCACGACGACCACGGACGGGTCGCGCCAGTTCGTGGCGCCCCCGCCGGCGAACAGGTCGTAGAGCAGCACCGCGCCGGCGCCGATCGCGGTGACGAGCAGCCCGGCGAGCACCGCGCCGCCGCTGCGGGCGAACGGCGCACGGGCCGGGTCGGTCTCGCGCGTCACGAGCGCGGCCACCACCCGGCGGACGGCGAAACGGTGCGAGTGGAGCTGGTCCTGCCGGGACGGCACAGCACCCTCCAGGGTGTGTCGGCCGCTGCATGCGGCTACAGACCGGGAGATTAGCGCGATGACCGTCGATCCGTGGCCCAACTCGGACAAAACGGTCACGCGCCGTCATAGCCGCTGGTGACGCTGTGGCAAGATCGGAGCGTGGGCATCCTCATCCGACTCGGTATCAGTGCGCTGGCGCTCTGGATCGCCACGCTCATCGTGCCGGGCATCACGCTCGACACCGACTCCCTTCCCGGCGCGGTCGGCACGCTGTTCGCGGTCGCCGTCATCTTCGGCGTGGTCAACGCGGTGCTGCGCCCGCTGATCAAGCTGGTCGGCTTCGGGTTCTACCTGCTGACGCTCGGCCTGATCGCGCTTGTCGTGAACGGTCTGCTGTTCATGCTCACCGGCTGGATCGCGGGTGAGTTCGACCTGCCGTTCACGGTGGACGGGTTCTGGGCGGCAGTGCTCGGCGCGCTGCTGGTCGCCGTGGTGAGCTGGACGCTCAACTTCCTGGTGCCGGACGGCGACGACTGAGTTACCTGGCTCATATGCAAGGACCGGTAGCGATGGGACGCCTTACGGTGTGCCAATGGACGAGACACGCCGCGGACTCGCGTACGGCCTGACCGCGTACGCCATCTGGGGTTTCTTCCCGCTCTACATCCGCTGGCTGCGCCCGGCCGGTGCGGTGGAGATCCTCGCCCACCGGGTCGTCTGGTCCGTCGTCTTCGTCGCCGCACTTCTCACGATCGTCCGCGGCTGGTCGTTCCTGCGCGAGATGGGTGGTCAGCCGAAGCGGCAGGCGGGCATCGCGCTGGCCGCCGTGCTGATCGGCATCAACTGGGGCGGCTACATCTACGGCGTCAACTCCGAGCGGGTGGTCGAGACCGCGCTCGGTTACTTCATCACGCCGCTTGTCGTGGTGCTGCTCGGCGTGGTGGCGCTGCGTGAGCGGCTGCGGGTGGCGCAGTGGGCAGCGCTCGGTGTGGGCGTGCTTGCCGTGGTGGTGCTGACCGTGGACTACGGCCGGCTGCCGTACATCGCGTTGACGCTTGCCGCGAGCTTCGGCAGCTACAGCCTAGTGAAGAAGAACCTGGCGCTGCCGCCGACCGGCGGACTGTTCCTGGAGTCGGGCGTGCTGGCGTTGCCCGCGCTTGCGTATCTGATCTGGCTGACCGCGACCGGCGACTCCACGTTCGGCTCGGAGGGCGCCGGCCACCTGGCGCTGATGGTGATGTCCGGCGCCGCGACCGCGATCCCGCTGATCCTGTTCGCGGGCGCGGCGAACCGGCTGCCGCTCACCGCGGTCGGCATCCTGCAGTACGTGGCGCCGATCCTGCAGCTCGCGGTCGGCCTGTTCGTCTTCCACGAGCCGATGCCCGCGGCCCGCCTGGCCGGTTTCGCGCTGGTCTGGGTCGCGTTGATCATCTTCACGGTGGACGGCATCCGGGCGGGCCGTGCCGGTCGCCGCGCGGCGACCCCGGAAGCCGTGGCCGCCTAATCCACCGTGTACGTCAGCAACTGCGTGTTGTCAGACCGGATCAACTCCAGTCGATCCAGCTCGTCCCCCGTGTAATGCGTCAATCCGGTGAAGTCGAGCTTGTCCCCCGGGCCGGCCCACCATGATCCGAGCTGCTCGTCCGTCCCGTCGGTCCCCTTGGCGACCAGGCGGAACAACAGCTTCTTGCCTTCCTTCCCGCCCGGTGCCTCGTAGGCGCACTCCATGAAGACCGACGTCCCGTACTCCCGGGCCGTCAGCCCCACCGAGGCGGCGATCGGCACGGTGTCCGCGACCGGTTTCATCTCCGACAGCGAGACCGGCGGCCCCGACGAGGAGGACTGCGTGCCCCCCGCGACCGGAGTGGTGCCGTTCGACCCCGCACCGCTCAGCGCGTCCGCGCCGAAGCCCACCACGAGCGCGAGCGCGGCCGCGGCGGCAAGCGTTCCGGCGTACCGCCAGCGGTTCGTGCGCCGGCTCCGGCGTCGTTCCGTGGTGGCCGCCGTGATGACGCGGGGCAGTCGTGAGTTCTCCGCGGCGGGGACGGCGAGATCGGCGAAGTCCGCCGGGTCGAGCCGTCCGAGCAGGCCGGGCAGGACCGCGATCTCCGCGACCGCCTCCCGGCAGAACGAACAGGTGGCCAGGTGTCGCTCGTAGGCGGCACGTTCTCCCGGGGACAGTGCGCCGAGGACGTAAGCGCCATCGTCGTACGCGTAGTCGCACCTCATCGCATCACCCCCATTTCTTCCAGCGCCATGCGCAGAGCTCGCAACGCGTAGTGGGTCCTGGACTTGACTGTGCCGGGCGGTATGCCCAGCCGTTGCGCCGCTTCCGAAACCGATCGCCCCTGGTAGAAGCACTCCACCAGAACCTCGCGGTGCGCAAGCGAGAGCCGGGACAGAGCCTCGGCCACGGTCCACGCCTCCACTGCGCGGTCAGCCTCGTCTTCCGTTGGTGGTGGTTCCGGCAGCATGTCGGTGATCACTTCACCGGGTCGTGCCGACCGCCGTCGCCATGCGTCGATCGCCAGGTTCCGTGCGGTCGTGAACAGCCACGCCCGGACCGAACCCCGCTGCGGGTCCAATGCCTCGGGATGACGCCAGGCACGAAGCAACGTCTCCTGACACAGATCCTCGGCGCGCTGACGGTCTCCGCCGGCAAGCCGGAGTGCGTGTGCGAACAACGCGTCCCCATGCTCATCGTGCAAGACCCGCAGCAGCGCGGTGCCCTCGTCCGTCAAGCGCCACCCCCCTTTCCTGGTTCTAGGTACGCGGCCGAGGGCACGAACGGTTCAAAGCGCTGTTCAGATGCGCCAATTCACCGTGCGTTCATTTGTCGGCAACCGTCGGTGAGGGGTTCGGATCACGACGTTCTGGCAGCGTGCGGCACGCACGGCTGAACGGACGACGACGGCCGTGCTCGTCCACGCCCCTGCCTTCGGACGTGGAACACCGATATGTCCATCCGACGAGGAGGCTCCACCCCATGTCCGAACGCCCCCGCCTGCTGCCGCTCATCGGCCAGGCCGGCCACCGCGGTCGCAGCTCGATGACCTGCATGTACCGCTGTGGCAACGCGTGCGACCACCCGGTTCCGAACGAGTCCGGTAACGAGTACTTCGGCGACCTGGTCTCCGGCGAGGTCTCCCGCCGCGGCGTCATGCGGGCCGGCGCGATCGGCGCCGTGGTGCTCGGCTTCAGCGGTGCCGCTGCCGCGGCCGCCAGCCCGGCGATCGCCGCGCCCGCCGCGGAGACGCTGCCCGCCACGTGGAAGCCCGGCAACGGCAACGGCACCAAGGGCAAGCTGGCCTTCAAGGCCACCCCGCCGAACACGCTGGACAGCTTCGTGGTCCCGAACGGCTACGACCACGCCGTCGTGATCAAGTGGGGCGACGAGGTCGTTCCCGGCGCGCCCCGCTTCGACCTGGCCTCGCAGACCGGCAAGGCGCAGTCGAACCAGTTCGGCTACAACAACGACTTCGTCGGCGTGATCCCGCTGGACAAGCGCGGCAACAAGGCGCTGCTCGTGGTCAACCACGAGTACACGAACGAGAACCTGATGTTCCCCGGCTTCACCACGCTCGACGCGCTGAGCCCGGAGCAGATCAAGGTCGCGATGGCCGCCCACGGCCTGTCGGTTGTGGAGATCGAGCGCGCGGGCGACACCGGCGAGTGGGCGGTGGTCGACAACGGCCGGCGCGTCTACAACCGCCGGATCACCGCGTCCGAGACCCAGTTCGCGTTCACCGGGCCGGCCGCCGGCTCCGCGTGGCTGAAGACCGCGGCGGACCCGCGCGGCACCACGCCGATCGGCACGGTGAACAACTGCGCCGGCGGCGTCACGCCGTGGGGCACCGTGCTCTCCGGCGAGGAGAACTTCAACCAGTACTTCGTGGGCGGCGACGCGCTCCCCGCGGACCTGAAGACGAAGTACGGCCGCTACGGCATCACGACCTCGGCCCGCTACCCCGCGGACAGCCGCAAGTGGGAGCGCGTGCAGGAGCGCTTCGACCTGGCCAAGCACCCCAACGAGGGGCACCGCTTCGGCTGGATCGTCGAGATCGACCCGTTCGACCCGGAGGCGAAGCCGCGCAAGCACACCGCGATGGGCCGCTTCAAGCACGAGGGCGCGAACGTCATCGTGGCGAAGAACGGCAAGGTCGTGGCGTACATGGGCGACGACGAGCGGTTCGACTACCTCTACAAGTTCGTCTCGGACCGGAAGTTCATCGAGGGCGACTCGTCCTACGCCCGGAAGAACAACCTGTCGCTGCTCGAGTCCGGCACGCTCTACGTGGCGAAGCTCGGCTACACAAGCGCCGCCGAGATCGACGGCACCGGCAAGCTGCCGAGCGACGGCGCGTTCAACGGCGCCGGTAAGTGGATCAAGCTGGTCAGCGGCAACAAGTCCTTCGTGGACGGCATGACCGCGGCCGACGTCCTGGTCTTCACCCGCCTGGCCGGCGACAAGGTCGGCGCCACCAAGATGGACCGCCCCGAGGACGTGCAGCCGAGCCTGATCACCGGCAAGATCTACGCGGCACTGACAAACAACACCAACCGCGGCGTGGGTACGAACGCGGCCGCCGACGAGGCGAACCCGCGCAACGCCAACAAGCACGGCCACATCTTCGAGATCACCGAGGACAAGGGCGACCACACCGGCGAGACGTTCACCTGGGCGATCCCGATCGTCTGCGGCGACCCGGCCGACCCGGCAACGTTCTTCTCCGGATACGACAAGACCAAGGTCTCGCCGATCTCCTGCCCGGACAACGTCGCGTTCGACTCGACCGGCAACCTCTGGATCTCCACCGACGGCAACGCGCTGGGCAGCAACGACGGCCTGTTCGCCACGCCGATCGAGGGCCCGGAGAAGGGCCACCTCAAGCAGTTCCTCACCGTGCCACGCGGCGCGGAGACCTGCGGCCCGTTCATCACCGGCGACGACCGGTCGGTCTTCGTGTCGGTGCAACACCCGGGCGAGATCACCGGCGCCTCGGTCGAGAACCCGGCCTCCAACTGGCCGGACGGCGACATCGCCAAGCCGGGCGTCGTAGTGACCTGGCGTCGCGACGGCGGCTACATCGGCGCCTGACCGCAGTGGGATCCCATCGGGGGTACGGCGCCAGCCGTACCCCCGATCGCCGTAGGTGGGCCTCGACCGTCACGGAAGATCGGGCGTCGATTCCCCGCAAGAAAGTGAACCGCCTCCATATTCCGCAGCAGAAACAGTGAAAAACTGTTATTCCGCACCTCCCCTCGGGGTCGTCGTTTCCCTTCAGGAGACACCGATGACCTGCTCAGATATGTCATCGGCGAGGTCTATTCATCAGTTCTATTGAATGTCTTGAAACATTCTGGCAACCTCCAGGAAGAGCGTGGGATCGCTCCCACAGTCGGCTCCGCGCGCCGATTTGCACGCTCGATCCCCTTCCCATCCTCAGGAGGTTGTCCATGGCCAGAAACAGATCGGTCAGAGCCGGCCTGGCGTCAGCGGCGGGCGCCCTGCTGGCCTCGGCAGCGGTGGTCGTCGCGATGCCCGCGGACGCCGCAGCCGCGGGCTGCTCGGTCGCCTACACCGTGTCGTCGCAGTGGCAGGGCGGGTTCGGCGCCAACGTCGCGATCACCAATCTCGGTGACCCGCTGGATGGCTGGACGTTGACCTGGACCTTCGGTGCCGAGCAAACAGTCACCCAGGCCTGGAACGCCACGCTGACCCAGACCGGCACGACGGTGAGCGCCAAGAACGCCGGATACAACGGATCGGTCGGGACCGACGCCTCGGTGTCGTTCGGGTTCAACGGGTCGTGGACGGGAAGCAACCCGGCTCCGACCGGCTTCGCGCTGAACGGCGTGGCCTGCACCGGCGGCATCACCCCGACCACGTCGCCGACAGGGTCTCCCACCCCATCGCCGACAACCACGACCACGCCGCCCGCCTCGTGTGCCCTCCCGTCGAGCTACCGCTGGTCGTCCTCCGGCGTGCTGGCCACCCCGAAGAACGGATGGGTCGCTCTCAAGGACTTCACCACCGTCGTCTACAACGGCAAGCATCTCGTCTACGGTTCGACGGTCGCCAACGGGTCCTACGGGTCGATGAACTTCGGCCTGTTCACCAACTGGTCCGACATGGCCTCGGCCAGTCAGAACGGGATGGGTCAGGGCACTGTCGCACCGACGCTGCTCTACTTCGCCCCGAAGAACGTCTGGGTGCTCGCCTACCAGTGGGGCCCGACCGCTTTCAGCTACAAGACCTCAAGTGATCCGACCAACGCCAACGGCTGGTCGTCGGCGCAGACGCTGTTCACCGGGAGCATCAGCGGCTCCAACACAGGTGTGATCGACCAGACCCTGATCGGCGACGACCAGAACATGTACCTCTTCTTCGCCGGCGACAACGGCAAGATCTACCGCGCCAGCATGCCGATCGGCAACTTCCCCGGCAGCTTCGGGTCGTCGTACACGACGATCATGAGCGACTCGACGAACAACCTGTTCGAGGCGGTCGAGGTCTACAAGGTCCAGGGTCAGAACCAGTACCTGATGCTGGTCGAGGCGATCGGCAGTCAGGGGCGCTACTTCCGCTCGTTCACGGCCACCAGTCTGGGCGGCACGTGGACCCCGCAGGCGGCCACCGAGAGCAACCCGTTCGCGGGCAAGGCCAACAGCGGCGCCACCTGGACCAACGACATCAGCCACGGTGACCTGGTCCGCAACAACCCGGACCAGACGAAGACGATCGACCCCTGCAACCTGCAACTGCTCTACCAGGGAAAGAACCCGTCGGCCGGCGGCGACTACAACAGTCTGCCGTGGCGGCCGGGCCTGCTGACCCTGCAACGCTGACCCGGCGAGGACGCCACCGGCACAGGGCAGGAGCCCCGGGGGGTACGACGAGACGTCGTACCCCCCGCTGTCCTTCAGGGTTTGATTTTGTCCGCCGTGATGCCGGTGAACGACCGGTAGGGCTGGCGCACGCCGTCGAGCACGTCCGCGTACCGGCGGTCGCCACGCAGCGTCTCCAGGAAGAACGCGGTGGCGTAGCCGGTCAGCACCCGGTGCTCCTCGTCCTCGGTCAGCTTGTGAACGACGTTCTCCCAGTGCTTCGTCGGCTGCGGGGAGGACGGATCCTCCGGGTCCCAGCCGTCCGGGATGTCCCACACCTGGTCACCGCAGAGGCCGGGCTCCGGTCCCGCGCCGTCGTCGACCGCCTCGACCTGGCCGCTTCCCGGTGACCACTGGGTGTTCAGGAAGTTGTGGTTCGCACCGCCGACGGTCCACCTGTAGTTCGGGAAGCGCGTGTGCCCCTGCGCCAGCGTCAGGTAGTCCTCGCCCTGATCCGTGTCGCAGGAGCCGAGCCAGACCGCGAGCGGCGCGGCCGTGACCCGGTAGAGCGGCGCCTCCGGCGAGCCGGGCTGGGTGGAGGTTCCGGCGCCGGCCGCGGCCAGCGCGATCACGCCCTTGATCCGCACGCCGGCCGGCAACGCGTTCGCGTGCACGTCGGCCGCGTGCCAGGCGACGCCCCGGCCGCCACGCGAGTGACCGAGCGTGCCGACCCGGGTCAGGTCGATCAGGCCCTTGAACGCGCCACGCAGCTTCCCGGCGAGCGGGCCCCTGCCGGTGCGGGTCAGCTCGCTCCACAGCGCCAGATGCTTGTTGATCACCCCGGCGCGGGCCGCGTCCGCCGCCTCCCCCAGCTCGCCGGCGTTGACGCCGTTCGCGCTCACCGACACCACCACCATGCCGTGGCTGGCCAGCCGCTCCGCCAGGTAGTCATAGCCCTGATAGCTGGGCAGCGGCGTCACGCCGGGCACGCACGGCCACCGCCAGAGCCGCCCGATCGCGGCCAGCCACGCCGGATCGTCGTAGATCTCCTCCTCGGAGAGCGCCGCCTCCCGGGCAGCCTTGATCTCGGCCGCCTCCCGGTCCGCACACGTCGCCCAATAGCCATGCGAAAGCACCACAAGTGGGTACGGCCCGCCCGCCGCGGACGTGGGGTAGTGCACGTTCCCGGTCACCTCGAGGTCGGCGAGCGCCTCGTCCTCCGGGTTCACGTGGAAGCCCGGCACCTGGAAGACGCGGTCACCGAGCGTGTAGTCCTGGGACGCCACCCGGTACGGCCCGGGCGCACCGGGTTCGGCGCCGCCCTGGACCGCCGCGGATCCTCCCTGGACCGCCGCCTGTGCGACTCCACCCGGCACCGCCGCCTGCGCGACTCCAACCGGGACCGCCGCCTGTGCGGCCGACGGGGCCAGCAGCGACGCAAGCAGCGTGGCCGCGGCCGCCCCGGTCCGTATCTGTCGTGTCATGGCGCCATCGAACACGATCAGGCCGCCGGAACCGCCGTCCACAACAGAACCTGATCGGTTCCTGACAAGATGTTCAACTCGCGCCGTTCGGCTCGCCGGCCGCGAGTGCGTCCGCCACCAGCCGCGCGGTGGCCTGCAACCGGGTGCGCAGCACGCGTGCGGACGTCATCAGCTCGGCCGCCGGGAGCGCGCACGCGATGACCACGCGCCGCTCCAGGTCCCGGTCCGGCGTCACGATCAGGCCGGCGCACGCGACGCCCTGCCGGAACTGGCCCATCTCGATCTGCATGCCGCGGCGGTCACCGGCGGCCAGATCGTTCTCCAGCTGCTCGACCGTGATCAGCGTCTGCGCCGTGAACTGCCGCATGCCGAAATCCCGCAGGTACCGCGCGCGCTGGTCGGGCGTGAGCGTCGCAAGCAGCGCCTTGCCGAGCGCGGTCGCGTGCGCGCCCTCGTCGAAGCCGGGGACGAGATCCTCCACATAGGGCGATCGAGCGCCCTCCGCCACCGCGGTTATCGCCACCTTGTTGCCGACGAACCGGCCCAGATAGTGGCTGTAGCCGCTGTCGGACGCCGCCCGGCGCAGCGCCTCACCGACCGCGGGCGGACCGCGGAACGCGGCTACCAGTTCCCGGTACCGGTCGGCGACCTCGAGCCCGACGATGTAGGTGCCGTCCTCCCGCCTGATCACGTAACCCTCGTAGGCGAGGGTTCTGACCAGGTGATAGGTCGTCGCCACCGTCAGCTCGCACCGCCGTGCGATCTGTTTCACAGTCAGTCCACGCGGTGCCCGCCCGACCGATTCCAGGACACGTAGCGCACGCGAGACGCTACGAATCAGGTCGGACGGCTCCGCTAAGGGGTCGCGCACACCCACCTCCGTAGCCATGGACTTACACCATATGAAAAACCCTTCGATGAGGGAATGCCCGAATGGATTGAGAGAGCCAGATATCTCGCGACCTTCGGTGACCGTCTGGACACTTTGGGTTGGTACGCCCGGAATCGGTTAGCATTTGCCGACGTGACCGAGATCCATTTCCGCCCGGGCCCGGTCGCCGGAGTGCTTGCCACCACGATCGCGGTGGTGCTCCCCGGGTTCCTCGTCGGCGGGCTCGCGGTCCAGATCGGCGAGTCGTTCCCGCTCTCCCCGGCCCAGCTCGGCATCGCGATCTCCGTCTACTTCGGTGTGAGCGCGCTCGCCTCGGTCCCGGCCGGCCGGGTGGTCGAGCGCATCGGCCAGCTGGTCATCGGCGCGGGCGGGCTGGCGCTGCTCACCCTGGGCGGCAACGCGGTGCTGATCGCGGGCGTGGTGCTCGGCTTCGGGCTGGGCTGGGCTGGGCTGGGCGTGGCCCGGGCTGATGAACTTCGCGGTGGTGCGGCTGCACCCGCAGTCGCCGGCCGCAGCCACCTCGGTCACGCAGACCGGGGTCTACGCGGGCGGCTGTCTGGGGCCGCTGACGCTCGGAATCGTGGCGACCCACTTCGGGTACACCACCATGTGGCTGACGGCCGCCAGCGCGATGCTGACGGCCGCCGTGTGCATGGCGCTCGGCGCCTCGTTGCTCCGGCGCTGAACGGGTCCGCCGGTTCGGTCGTACCGAGGCGGCGCCCAGACACCGCCCAGGCTTTGCCCGGGTGCCGCTCAGCACTCCGCCAGACATCACTCAGGCACAGCGCGGGGCCGGCCACTCCGCAGCCCGGAGTGGCCGGGCCACGGCTCGCCCTCGCTCAGGCGCCGATCAGCGTGCGCGCCCGGCCGCCAGCAGCAGCGTGGGCCGGCCGAACCGCAGCCCGGGGTGGCCCGGCCACGGCTCGCCCTCGCTCAGGCGCCGATCAGCGTGCGCACCCGGTCCGGGCCGGCCGCCAGCAGCAGCGTCGGCAGGCGCGGGCCGGTGTCCCGGCCGACCAGCAGGTGGTAGAGCAGCGCGAAGAACTGCCGCTGTGCCACCTTCAGCTCCGGCGTGGGCTTGGTGTCCGGCGGCAGCCCGGCCAGCACCTTGGGTACGCCGTAGACAAGCGTGGTCAGGCCCTCAAGCGACCAGTGCTCGTCCAGCCCGGCCGCAAGCAGCCGCAGCGACTCCCGCTGCGTGTCGTCCAGGCTCTTGATCAGGTCGGTGTCCGGCTCGTCCCGCACCCGGGTGCGCTGCTCGGCCGGCACGTGGGTCGCGACCCAGGTGGCGGCCCGGTCCAGGCGCGGGCGCACCTCGTCCAGGTCGGTGATCGGCGCCGCCGGGTCCAGGTCGTGCAGGATGCGCAGGATCTGCGCCTCGTCGCCGGTGGTGATGTCCGCGACGCTGGCCAGCGTCCGGTACGACACCGGGCGCGGCGTCACCGGCAGCGGCCCGGCAGCGGTGCTCGCGGCCCGCGTGTGCACTGCCGCGTCCACCTCGTTCGCCTCGCCGGCCGCGATCCGCTTCTCAAGCGCGTCCCACTCGTCGTAGAGCCGCTGGATCTCCTGGTCGAACGCGACCTTGAACGACTGGTTCGGCCGGCGGCGGGCGTAGAGCCAGCGCAGCAGCGGCGCCTCCATGATCTCCAGCGCGTCGGCAGGTGTCGGCACGCCGCCCTTGGAGCTGGACATCTTCGCCTGGCCGGAGATGCCGACGAACGCGTACATCGGCCCGATCGGCTGCTCGCCGCCGAAGATCTCGGTGACGATCTGGCCGCCGACCACGAACGAGCTGCCCGGCGACTGGTGGTCCACGCCGGACGGCTCGAAGACGACGCCCTCGCGCGCCCACCGCATCGGCCAGTCGACCTTCCAGACCAGCTTGCCGTCGGTGAACTCGCTCAGCAGCACGGTCGCGGTGTGCCCGCAGGTGCAGGTGTACGTCAGCTCGGTGCTGTCGTCGTCGTAGGCGACGACTGTGGTGAAGTCCTTGCCGCAGTCCGCGCAGAACGGCTTGAACGGGAAGTAGCCCGCCGCGGTGGCGCCGTCGTCCTCGTTCGCCGCACCGGAGCCCTCGGCGGCCTCGGCGGCGGCTGCGGCCTCCTCCTCGTCAAGCTTCTGGTTCTGCTTCGGGCCCGGGCCCTTCTTGGTGCGGTAGCGGCCGAGGATCTCGTCGATCCGGCCTCGCTCGCGCATGGCCTTCAAGACCTCGTCGCGGTACGCACCGGAGGTGTACATCTCGGTCTGGCTGATCCCCCGGTACTCCACGCCCAGCTCGGCCAGCGACGCGATCATCGCGGCCTTGAAGTGCTCGGCCCAGGAGGGGTAGGCGCTGCCGGGCGGCGCCGGGACGCGGCTCAGCGGCTTGCCGATGTGGTCCTGCCAGGCCGGGTCCTCGGAGTCGATGCCGGGGATGCCCTTCGGCACCTTCCGGTACCTGTCGAAGTCGTCCCACGAGATGATGTGCTCGACCTGGTGCCCGCGCCGCCGGATCTCGTCCACGACCAGGTGCGGCGTCATCACCTCGCGCAGGTTGCCCAGGTGCACCGGCCCGGATGGGCTCAGCCCTGACGCACAGACGATCGGCTTACCCGGCGCACGACGCGCCGCCTCGGCGATCACCTCGTCCGCGAACCGATTGACCCAGTCAACATCGCTGCCAGCAGCCACGACCTGTTACACCCTCCCGAAGAAATCAACACATACTCTACTTCTGGTCGTCGTTTCGCTCCTCCGGGCTCGGCGCCAGGGCCGCGCCTCACGACGCGGCTGAGTTGCGCCGCGGTCGAGGGAAGCCGCAGGGGAAGAGCGCGGAGGTTTCGAGCGACCGACGACGGGGCCGCCGGCCCGCGGGAGCATGCGGGCTGGACCACGACGAAAGCGGGAATATCCGCTTTTAAGGTCTTTGCTTGGCTCAGGAGGTCCGGTCTGAGATGAAGTCGCAGAGGCCTTCGAGCGTGCGGCGCGTCGGGCCCTCCGGGAGGACAGTTATGCGGGCGCGCGCCTCGTCGGCGTAGGTGCGGACCGTCTCCCGGGCGCGTTTCATGGCCGGGGACTCGCGCAGCAGGCCGAGCGCCTCCGCGTGCAGCGCGTCGTCGACGAGCGGGCCCATCGAGAGCAGCTCGCGGAGGCGGACCGAGCTGGCGTCGGCGTCGTCGGAGGTGAGCGCGTAGAAGACCGGAAGCGTGGGCACGCCCTCGCGCAGGTCGGTGCCGGGCGTCTTGCCGGACTGGACGGACTCGGACGCGATGTCCAGCAGGTCGTCGGAGAGCTGGAACGCGATGCCCATCGAGGTGCCGTAGCCGGCGAGTGCCTCGACCTGCTCCGTGGGCGCGCCGGAGAAGAGGCCGCCGAAGCGGGCAGACGTGGAGATCAGCGAGGCGGTCTTGTCCTCGATGACCTTGAGGTGGTGGGCGATCGGGTCGCCGTCGCGCGAGCCCACGGTCTCGGCCAGCTGGCCTTGGACCAGCTGGGAGAACGTGCGGGCCTGCAGCCGGACGGCCTCGGTGCCGAGGTCGGCGGAGATGTCCGCGGCGCGGGCGAACAGGTAGTCACCGACGAGGATCGCCACCGAATTCGTCCAGCGGCTGTTGGCGCTTGGGGCGCCGCGCCGGACGGACGCCTCGTCCATCACGTCGTCGTGGTAGAGCGTGGCCAGGTGGGTCATCTCCATGACGACCGCGGCCTGGGTCACCCGCTCCCGGGTCGGGTCGCCGAGATGGGCCCCGACCGCGACCAGCAGCGGCCGGAAGCGTTTGCCGCCGGCCGAGACGAGGTGCATCGACGCCTCTCTGACCAGCGGATCGGCGGTGTCGACGCTGTCCCGGAGACTGGCCTCGACCTCCTCGAGGATCGCCGAAACCGACGCCTCGATGGCGGGGTCGACAAAGTCGATCCCGCTCGCGTGCTCTGCACCTGGGGTAAGGCCTGCCACGGTTCTACGATGCCATATGCGTGGCAGGCCCACCCTGTGGGGGAACACGCCGCTATTGGACGAACTCGGCGGCGCCGGTGGTCAGGTCCAGGAGCAGGGACGGAGCGACGCCGAGCAGTAGCGTCACGGCTACGCCGATCGCCAGCGCGGCCGTGGTGAGCACGCCCGGCACCGACACGGTCGGCGTCAGCTCGCTCGGGTCGGAGAGCCACATCATGACCACCACCCGGAGGTACGGGAAGGCCAGCACGATGCTGCTGATCACGCCCGCGATGACGAGCCAGGTCTGCCCGCCCTCGATCGCGGCGCCGAACACCGCGAACTTGCCGATGAACCCGCTGGTCAGCGGGATGCCGGCGAACGCGAGCAGGATGAAGGCGAAGACGCCGGCGATGAGCGGCGACCGGCGGCCCAGCCCGGCCCAGCGGGACAGGTGCCCGGCCTCGCCGTCCGCGTCCCGGACCAGCGTGACCACGGCGAACGCGGCGAGCACCGAGAAGCCGTAGGCGACCAGGTAGAACATCGTGCTCGCCAGCCCGCGCTCGCCACTGGCCAGCACGCCCACCAGGAGATATCCGGCGTTCGCGATGGACGAGTAGGCCAGCAGCCGCTTGATGTCCGTCTGCGTCACGGCAAGCACCGCACCGATGATCATGGTCAGCACCGCCACCACGCCAAGGATCGGCGTGAAGTCCCAGCTCAGGCCGTTGAAGCCGACGTAGAGCACGCGGAGCAGCGCGCCGAACGCGGCGACCTTGGTGCACGCGGCCATGAACGCGGTGACAGGCGTCGGCGCGCCCTGGTAGACGTCAGGCGTCCAGACGTGGAACGGCACGGCCGCGGTCTTGAAGAGCAGGCCGATGGAGAGCAGCGCCAGGCCCGCGTAGAGCAGCAGCGGGTCCCGGTCGGACTCCGCGGCCGCGGTGTGGATCGACGCGAGGTCGACCGCGCCGACGAAGCCGTAGATGAGCGCCACCCCGAACAGGAAGAACGCGGACGCGTACGACCCGAGCAGGAAGTACTTCAGCGCGGCCTCCTGGCTCAGCAGGCGACGCCGGCGGGCGAGCGCGCAGAGCAGGTAGAGCGGCAGCGAGAAGACCTCAAGCGCGACGAACATGGTGAGCAGGTCGTTCGCGGCCACGAAGAGCAGCATGCCGGCAATTGCGAACAGCGAGATCGGGAAGACCTCGGTGAGGCCGGGCGCGTGGGTGGCCTGCCGCTCGTCCGCCTCGGAGCCGACAGTGATCGCGGCCTGCGGCACGAACGCGCCACCGGGCTCCAGCTTCCGCTCGCCCATCAGCAGCAGCGAGACCAGCGCAAGCGCCAGGATCGCACCCTGCAGGAAGACCGCGGGGCCGTCGATGGCGAGCGCGCCGGTGGCGGTGGTGATCCGGGTCGACGCCTGGGTGATCACCACGACCAGCGCGGCAAGCGTGGCAAGCAGCGCCAGCGTCAGCTGCACCGCGTGCCGGGCCCGGCGCGGCACGAACGCCTCCACGACCACGCCGAGGCAGGCCGCGCCGAACAGGATCAGGATCGGCGCGACGGCCGCGTAATCGATTGATGGTGCCTTGAGATCGTCCATTACTTCGCCGCCTCGGTGATCGCCGTGGGTGCGGGGTCGGTCGCGCCGATGTCCTGCATGGTGGCCTGCACGGCGGGGTTGATGACGTCGGTGATCGGCTTCGGGTAGAAACCGAACAGGATGATCAGCGCGATCAGCGGCGCGACCACCACCTTCTCGCGCAGCGTGATGTCCCGCCGCATGCCCTCCACCTCGGCAAGCGCCGGGTTCGGGGTGCCCTGCATGGTGCGCTGGACCATCCAGAGCACGTAGGCGGCCGCGAGCACGATTCCGAGCGTGGAGATGATCGCGATCGGCTTGTTCACAGTGAACGTGCCGATCAGCACCAGGAACTCGGAGACGAACGGCGCGGTCCCCGGCATGGCAAGCGAGGCCAGACCGGCGAAGAACAGCACGCCGGCCAGGACCGGGAGCGTCTTGCCGGCGCCGCCGAAGTCGGAGATCAGCGACGAGCCGCGGCGGGTCACGAGCATGCCGACGACAAGGAAGAGCAGGCCGGTGGCGAGGCCGTGATTGACCATGTAGAGCACCGCACCGGTGCCCGCCTGCGTGGTGAACGCGAAGATCCCGACACCGATGAAACCGAAGTGCGCGATCGACGTGTACGAGACCAGCCGCTTCAGATCGTTCTGCCCGACCGCGAGCAGCGCCGCGTAGATGATCCCGATGACGCCGAGCACGAGCGCGAGCGGCGCGAAGTACTTCGACGCGTTCGGGAAGATCGGCAGGCAGTACCGCAGGATGCCGAACGTGCCGACCTTGTCGAGTATCCCGACCAGCAGTGCGCCCGCACCCACCGGAGCGGTGCCACCGGCGTCCGGCAGCCAGGTGTGGAACGGGAAGAACGGCGCCTTGATCGCGAACGCCAGGAAGAAGCCGAGGAACAGCCAGCGCTCGGTCCCGGTCGACATGTCGATCTGGGTGAGCGCCTGCCAGTCGAACGTGTTGCCGCCGACCACCCAGAGCCCGACCACGGCCGCGAGCATGAACAGGCCGCCGACCAGGGAGTAGAGGAAGAACTTCACTGCCGCGTACTGCCGTCGTGCCCCGCCGTAGGAGCCGATGAGGAAGTACATCGGCACCAGCATGACCTCAAAGAACACGTAGAACAGGAAGACGTCGGCGGCAGCGAAGACGCCGAGCATCGTCGACTCCAGCGCCAGCAGCAGCGCGAAGTAGACGGGCACGGACCGGCCGCTGCCGTCCGCCTCGTGCCAGGCGGCCAGGATCACGATCGGCACCAGCACCGCGATCAGCATCAGCATGACCAGCGCGATGCCGTCCACCGCGAACGTGAAGTTCACACCCCAGTTCGGGATCCACGGGTACGACTCGCGCAGTTGCAGCCGCTCGCCGCCGGCCTCGAACGCGATCCACAGCGCCACGGTCAGCGCCAGGATGCCGAGCGACCAGGCGAGCGTGATCCACTTCGCCAGCTCGGGGCGGCTGCGTGGCAGGAACGCCACGACAAGCGCACCCACAAGCGGCGCCACGGTCAGCACCGACAGGTACGGAAAGGAGCTCACACCAACCACCCCAACTGCAGCGCGACGAACGCCGCCGTGACCACCAGCGCGCCGGTGAGGATCGACATGGCATAGGAGCGGACGAAGCCGGTCTGTGTCCGCCGCAACCGGCTTGACGCGCCGCCGACGCCGGCCGCCAGCCCGTTGACCAGGCCGTCGATGCCCCTGTTGTCGAGGAAGACGAGCGCGCGGGTCAGGTAGATGCCCGGACGCTCGAACACCCACTCGTTGAACGAGTCCGCGTAGAGGTTCCGGCGGGCCGCGGTGATCAGCACACCGGCCGGCTGCTCCTGCTCCTGGGTGCCGTTGCGGAACAGGAACCAGGCCAGGCCCGCGCCGAGCACTGTGACAAGCAGCGACAGGATGGTGATCACGGTGTGCGAGAGCACGCCGTGCGCCTCCTCGCCGTGCTCCGGCAGCACCGGCGTGAGCCAGTCCGGCACGCTCGTGGAGAGCAGGAAGCCGGCCGCGACCGAGCCGACCGCAAGCAGGATCAGCGGGATCGTCATCAGCGCGGGCGACTCGTGCGGGTGCGTGATGTCCTCGGTCCACCGCTTGGGGCCGTGGAACGTCAGCACGAACAGCCGCGTCATGTAGAACGCGGTGAGCGCCGCACCGAGCAGCGCCGCGCCGCCGAACAGCCAGGCGGTCCAGTCGTCCCGCTCGAAGGCCGCCGCGATGATCGGCTCCTTGGAGAAGAAGCCGGAGAACGGGAACATGCCGATGATCGCGAGCCAGCCCAGGCCGAACGTGGCCCAGGTGATCCGCATGTGCGGCGCGAGCCCGCCGAACCGCCGGATGTCGGTCTGGTCGTGCATGCCGTGCATGACCGAGCCGGCGCCGAGGAACAGCCCGGCCTTGAAGAAGCCGTGCGCCAGCAGGTGCACGATCGCCAGCGCGTACGCGCCGCCACCGAGCCCGACGCCGAGGAACATGTAGCCGATCTGCGAGACCGTGGACCAGGCGAGCACCCGCTTGATGTCGTCCTTGGCGCAGCCGATGATGCAGCCGATCACAAGCGTCAGCGCGCCGATCGAGACGACCACTGTCTGCAGCGTCTCGTTCGCGGAGAAGACCGGGTTGGAGCGGGCGATCAGGTAGACGCCCGCGGTGACCATCGTGGCCGCGTGGATGAGCGCGGAGACCGGGGTCGGGCCCTCCATCGCGTCCGGCAGCCACGCCTGCAGCGGGAACTGGCCGGACTTACCAGTCGCACCGAGCAGCAGCAGAAGCCCGATCGCGAGCACCATGCCCGAACTCAGCGCGGAGACGTTGCTGAACACCTCGTCGTACTGCGTGGTGCCGAGCGCGGCGAAGAGCAGGAAGATCGCGATGGCGAAGCCGGCGTCGCCGACCCGGTTCATCAGGAACGCCTTCTTGCCCGCGGTCGCAGCGGCCGGACGGGTGTACCAGAACGAGATCAGCAGGTACGACGCGAGACCCACGCCCTCCCAGCCGACGTAGAGCATCACGTAGTTGTTGCCGAGCACGAGCAGCAGCATGGCCGCGACGAAGAGGTTGAAGTAGCCGAAGAACCGGCGACGCCCCTCGTCGTGGCGCATGTACTCCACCGCGTAGACGTGGATCAGCGATCCGACGCCGGTGATCAGCAGGACGAAGATCGCGGAGAGCGGATCGTAGAGCAGTCCGAAGTCGACCTTGAAAGCGAAGACGTCGATGAAGTCCCAGAGGGACAACTCGACAGACTTGTTCTCCAGGCCGCTCAGCTGCGCGAAGAAGACGAGCCCGAGGACGAACGAGGCCGCCGGGGCCAGCACGCCGAGCCAGTGCCCCCAGCGATCGGCGCGGCGGCCGAGCAGCAGTAGGAGCGCGGCGCTGGCGAGCGGGATCGCCACCAGCAGCCACACGCTCCCCAGCAGCCCCGTGGCCTGGGCGTACTCCACCGTGTGTTGTTCCACTGTCGGCCCCTTAGTACTTCAGGAGGTTGGCGTCGTCGACGCTCGCGGAACGCCGGGTGCGGAAGATCGACATGATGATTGCCAGGCCGACCACCACCTCCGCGGCCGCGACGACCATGACGAAGAACGCCATGATCTGCCCGTCGAGATTGCCGTTGATCCGGCTGAAGGTGACCAGCGCGAGGTTGGCCGCGTTGAGCATCAGCTCGATGCACATGAAGAGCACGATCGCGTTCCGGCGGATCAGCACGCCGGACGCGCCGATCGTGAACAGGATCGCGGACAGCACGATGTAGGCGGAGGGTTCCATCTACTTCTCCGTCCCCTTGGGCGCCGACTCCTGGGAGGTCAGCTCGCGGACCGGGAGGATCTTCGAGATGCTGCGCTCGGCGAACGTGCCGTCCGGCAGGCGCGCCGGGGTGGCGACCGAGTCCGAGGTGGCGAAGATGCCGGGACCAGCTTTCGGGCCCGGGTAATTGCCGGGTGCGAACCGGGCCTTCATCCGGTCCACCTGGTTCGGCTTCTCGCCCTTGGCGCGCTCGACGTGGGCCAGGATCATCGCGCCGACCGCGGCGCTGATCAGCAGCGCGGACGTGACCTCGAACGCGAACACGTACTTGGTGAACAGCAGCTGCGCGATGCCCTGCAGGTTGCCGTTCTCGTTCGCGGCGGACAGGCCGACCGCGTCCGAGCCGGCCAGCGCGCGGGACAGCCCGGCGCCGACGATGCCGGCGAACCCGACGCCGAGCACGATCGCGGCGACCCGCTGGCCGCGCAACGTCTCGATCAGCGAGTCGGACGCGTCCCGGCCGACAAGCATCAGCACGAACAGGAACAGCATCATGATCGCGCCGGTGTAGACGATGATCTGCGCCATGCCGATGAACGGGCCGGCCTGCGCGACATAGAAGACACCCAGGCTGAGCATGGTGCAGACCAGCCAGAGCGCGGAGTGCACCGCGTTGCGGGCAAGCACCATGCCGAGCGCGCCGATCACCGCGAGCGGCGCCAGGATCCAGAAGAGTGTGGCTTCGCCGCCGCTCATGCCGGGGCCTCCGAGGTGGACGCCCGCTCCGCCCCGGCGGACGTGCCCGGGTTCTCAAGCGCGCCGAGGTAGTAGTCCTTCTCCGTCTCGCCCAGGAACATCGCGTGCGGCGGCTTGCTCATCCCCTCAAGCAGCGGCGCGAGCAGCTGCTCCTTGGTGAAGATGAGGTCCTGCCGGTTGTCCCGGGCCAGCTCGTACTCGTTCGACATGGTCAGCGAACGGGTCGGGCAGGCCTCGATGCAGAGCCCGCAGAAGATGCAGCGCGCGTAGTTGATCTGGTAGTTCTTCGCGTACCGCTCACCCGGCGAGAAGCGCTCCTCGTCCGTGTTGTCGCCGCCCTCGACGAAGATCGCGTCGGCCGGGCAGGCCCAGGCGCACAGCTCGCAGCCGATGCACTTCTCCAGCCCGTCCGGGTGCCGGTTGAGGATGTGCCGGCCGTGGTACCGCGGTGCGGACACCGGCGGCTTGAAGGGGTAGTCGGTGGTGATGACCTTCCGGAACATGTGGGAGAAGGTCACTCCGAAGCCCTTGAAGGGATCCATCACGCCCACGTCACACCTCACTTCTGTCTGAAGAGACGTCTGCCGGCTGCCGCTCGGCTACCTGGCGCGCGGCGCGCGGGCTCGGGGGCACCTGCAGATCGAGCGGGGGAAGCGGGAAGCTGCCCTGCGGACGGGCCGCGACCAGGTCGGCCAGGCTCGGCGCCGCGGCCTTCTTCCCGGACGGCCACAGCACCGCGATCAGCACGATCACCAGCACGGCCGCGCCGATCAGCGTGAACCGGGTCTGCGCCTCCAGGTCGGAGGTCTGCAGCACGCGCACGGTGGCGAGCAGCAGGATCCACACCAGGTTGACCGGGATCAGGACCTTCCAGCCGAACCGCATGAACTGGTCGTAGCGCATCCGGGGGAGCGTGGCCCGCAGCCAGATGAAGACGAACAGGCAGAGCAGCACCTTGGCCAGGAACCAGAGCATCGGCCACCAGCCGGTGTTCGCCCCGGACCAGAGCGTGATCGGCCAGGTCGCGTGCCAACCGCCCAGGAAGAGCGTGGTGCAGAGCGCCGAGACGGTGATCATGTTGATGTACTCGGCCAGGAAGAACAGCGCGAACTTGAACGACGAGTACTCCGTGTGGAAGCCGCCGACCAGCTCGGACTCCGCCTCGGGCAGGTCGAACGGCGCCCGGTTCGTCTCACCGACCGCGGAGATCGCGTAGATGATGAAGCTCGGGGCGAGCAGAATCGCGTACCAGCCGGGGGCGGTGAAGTCGAGGCCGAAGAGTGAGACCTCGCGGCCGCTCCCCTGCGCCGCCACGATCTCCGACGTCGACATCGAGCCGGACATCATGAAGACCGCCACGATCGACAGGCCCATGGCGACCTCGTAGGAGATCATCTGGGCGCTCGACCGCAGGCCGCCGAGCAGCGGGTACGTCGACCCGGACGCCCAGCCGGCCAGCACCACGCCGTAGATGCCGAGCGACGAGCAGGCCAGCACCACGAGCACCGAGACCGGCACGTCGGTTACCTGCAACGCGGTGTGCTGCCCGAAGATCGACACCACCGGGCCGAACGGGATGACCGCGAACGCGGTGAACGCGCAGGTCGCGGAGATGACCGGGGCGATGAAGTAGATCACCTTGTCCGCCGTACGCGGGATGATCTCCTCCTTGAACGGCAGCTTCAAACCGTCCGTGAGGCTCTGCAGCCAGCCCTTCGGCCCGACCTGGTTCGGGCCGGGCCGCACCGCCATCCGGGCGACGACCTTGCGCTCGTAGTTGATTGTGAACAGCGTCAGCAGCAGGAGCAGGACGAAGACGCCCAGCACCTTGATCAGCTGGATCCACCAGATGTCGTTCTCGAAGGTCGCAAGGGTGGGGTCCATTACGACTCACCTCCCGCCGTGCGCTGGGCCAGCAGTGGACCGGACCCGTTCGGTGACGCGCCCACGGACAGCCGGACGATCGACCCGGCCGTGCCGAGCGAGCGCCGTACCGTCGAACCGGGCGAGTTCGTCGGCAACCAGACCACGCCGTCCGCGATGTCGGTGATCAGCGCGGGCAGCGTGACCGCGCCCCGCTCCGCACCGACCGTGACCGGCTCGCCGTTGCCGACGCCGAGCGCGTCCGCGGTGGCCCGGGACAACCGGACCACCGGCGGCCGGGCTGTGCCGTTGAGGTGCTCGTCCCCGTCGGTGAGCGAGCCCAGGTCGATCAGGTGGTGCCAGGTGGCGAGCACGGCCTCGTGCTCACCGGGCCGGGCCGGCTCGGCCGCCGCCACGGCCGGAGCCGACGGGCGGGTCGACCGGGTGGCCGGCAGGCTGCCCAGCTCGCGGCGGACGCCGTTGACGTCGCCGGTGTTGAGCGCGGTGCCGAGCAGGTCGGCGAGCGCGTCGAGCACCCTGGCATCGGACATCGCGGTCGTCTGCAGCACCGCCTCGAACGTGCGCAGCCGGCCCTCCCAGTCCACGAACGAGCCGGCCTTCTCGACCACCGGCGCGACCGGGAAGACCACGTCCGCGCGGCGGGTGACCGGGCCGGCCCGCAGCTCCAGGCTGACCAGGAACGGCACCGCGTCAAGCGCGGCCTCGGCCTGCCGGGGGTCGGCCAGGTCGGCCGGGTCGACACCGGCAACGACAAGCGCGCCGATCCGCCCGGTGGCAGCCGCCGCGATGATGCCGTCGGTGTCCCGGCCGGGGGCCGAGGAGATCACGCCGGGCTCCAGGCCCCACGCGTTGGTGAGCTCCGCGCGGGCGCTCGCGTCCGAGACCGGGCGGCCGCCGGGCAGCAGGTTCGGCAGGCAGCCGGCGTCGACCGCTCCCCGGTCTCCGGCACGCCGGGGAACCCAGGCCAGCTTCGCGCCGGTACGGGAGGCGAGCGCCGCGGCCGCCGACAGCGCGCCCGGCACGGTGGCCAGACGCTCGCCGACGAACAGGATCGCACCCGGCTGGGCCAGCGCGGACGCGATCGACGCGTCCTCGTTGAGCAGCCGCGCCTCGTCGCCCGGCACGGTGCCGACAAGCACCGCGTCCAGCTTCTGGAAGCCGCGGCTCAGCCAGGACGCCACTGTCAGCACCGGCAGCCGGCGCTTGGTGAACGCCTTGCGCACCCGCAGGAAGAGGATCGGGCACTCCTCCTCCGGGTCCAGCCCGGCGAAGACCACGGCGGGCGCGGTGTCCACGTCCGCGTAGGTCACGTCCGTCCGGTCGACCACGTTCGAGGCCAGGAAGTCGGCCTCCTCCGCGGAGACGGGCCGGGCCCGGAAGTCGATGTCGTTCGTCTTCAGCGCGACCCGGGCGAACTTCGCGTACGCGTACGCGTCCTCCACCGTGAGTCGCCCGCCGGTCAGCACGCCGATGCCGTGCGCGCCGTCCCGGGCCTTGCGCAGCCCTTCGGCCGCGACCGAGAACGCCTCGCTCCAGGACGCCTCGCGCAGCTCTCCGTTCTCCCGGATCAGCGGGGTGGAGAGGCGGCCGGACGCGGTCGCGTACCGGAAGCCCCACCGGCCCTTGTCGCAGTTCCACTCCTCGTTGACCTGCGGGTCGTCGCCGGCCAGCCGCCGCATCACCTTGCCGCGGCGCCAGTCGGTGCGCTGGGAACACCCGGCGGAGCAGTGCTCGCACACGCTCGGCGTGGAGACCAGGTCGAACGGGCGGGCCCGGAAGCGGTACTGCGCGCCGGTGAGCGCGCCGACCGGGCAGATCTGCACGGTGTTGCCGGAGAAGTAGGAGTTGAACAGCACGTCGCCCTCGGACGCGACGTCACCGGTCTTGGTGCCGCCGAAGAAGTCGTCCCGGTACGTGTTGATCTGCTCCCCGGACGACCTGTCCATCAGGTCGATGAACTTGTCGCCCGCGATCTCCTCGGAGAACCGCGTGCACCGCTGGCAGAGCACGCACCGCTCACGGTCCAGCAGCACCTGGCTGGAGATGTTGATCGGCTTCTGGTACTCGCGCTTCTCCTCGACGAACCGCGACTCCGTGCGGCCGGTCGACATGGCCTGGTTCTGCAGCGGGCACTCGCCGCCCTTGTCACACATCGGGCAGTCGAGCGGGTGGTTGATGAGCAGCAGCTCCATCACGCCGCTCTGCGCCTTCTGCGCGACCGGCGAGGTGAGCTGGGTCTTGACGACCATGCCCTCGGCGACGGTCTGGGTGCACGAGGCGACCGGCTTGCGCTGACCCTCCACGTCGACCAGGCACTGACGGCAGGCGCCGGCCGGGGCGAGCAGCGGGTGGTCGCAGAAGCGCGGGATGGCGATGCCGAGCTGCTCCGCGACCCGGATCAGCAGCGCACCCTTCGGCGCGGTCACCTCGATCCCGTCGATGGTCAGCGTGACGGTGTCGGCCTTCTTCTGTACGTCAGTCATTGCTGTGCCTCCTGGATGGGCGACTGCGGGGCTCCGCTACGCGGTCCCGGCCCGTCGAACGGCTGCGGCACCGTTCGCTCCGCTGCACTCCTCGCACCCATTAATGCGCCCCCACCAGCTGCTTCGCGGAGAGCCGAGGCGCCTTACGGCCCTCGATGTAGTCCAGGTAGTCCTGCTTGAAGTACTGGAGCGAGGACGTCACCGAGCTGGTCGCACCGTCGCCGAGACCGCAGAACGAGCGGCCCAGCACGTTGTCGCAGGTGTCCAGCAGCGTGTCGAGGTCCGCGTGGGTGCCCTGGCCGGACAGGATCCGGCGGAACACCCGGACCATCCAGTAGTTGCCCTCGCGGCACGGGGTGCACTTGCCGCACGACTCGTGGTGGTAGAACTCCAGCCAGCGGTACGTCGCGTACACCGGGCAGTCCTGATCGCTGAAGATCTGGGTGGCAGTGGTGCCGAGGATCGATCCGGCCGCGGCCACGCCCTCGAAGTCCATCGGGGTGTCGATGTGCTCCGCGGACAACAGCGGCGTCGACGAGCCGCCGGGCGTCCAGAACTTCAGCTCGTGGCCGGGCAGCATGCCGCCGGCCAGCTCGATCAGCTCGCGCAGTGTGATGCCGAGCCCGCACTCGTACTGGCCCGGGTTCACCACCCGGCCGGAGAGCGAGTAGATCATCGGGCCGGCCGACTTCTCCGTGCCCATGCTCTTCCACCAGGCCGCACCGCCCAGCACGATGTACGGCACGCTTGAGATCGTCCCGACGTTGTTCACCACTGTCGGGCTGGCATACAGCCCGTGCGTGGCCGGGAACGGCGGCCGGAGCCGGGGCTGGCCGCGGAACCCCTCCAGCGAGTCGAGCAGCGCGGTCTCCTCGCCACAGATGTAGGCGCCCGCACCGCTGTGGATCACCAGGTCGAGGTTGAGCCCGGAGCCGAGGATGTTCCGGCCCAGGTAGCCCTTGGCGTAGGCCTGGTCGACCGCGTTCCGCAGGCGGCGCGCGGCGTGCACCGCCTCACCCCTGATGTAGATGTAGGCACGCTCCGCGCGGATCGCGTAGGACGCGATGATCGCGCCCTCGATCAGCGAGTGCGGGTCGTGCGTCATCAGCGGCAGGTCCTTGCAGGTACCGGGCTCGCCCTCATCGGCGTTGATCACCAGGTAGTGCGGCTTGCCGTCGCCCTGCGGGATGAAACCCCACTTCAGGCCGGTCGGGAAGCCCGCGCCACCGCGGCCCCGAAGCCCGGAGTCCTTGATCAATTGGATAAGATCATCTGGGTGTACGGCGAGCGCCTTGCGTAGGGCCGCATAGCCGTCCAGCCGCTCATAGACGTCGAGGTCCCAGGCGTCCGGCGAAAGCCAGCGCTTGGTAAGCACCGGAGTCAGCTTCTCCAGCACTTCACGCCGAGGAGAGGTCACCGTTCCTCCCGAGAGTCCGAAAAGCTCATTGGGCGTCCTTCAGGTTCTGCTGCTGCGGACCCGGGTCGTCCCCGGCGGGCTTCCCGTCCCCGGCCGCGTCTCCGGTCTGCCCCGGAGCCTGCCGGCCGGTCGAGTCGGGCGCGGGGGTCTTCGCGTCCGGGTTACGGGCTTCGGCGGCGCGGACCTCGGGGTCCTTGACGTCGCCGCCGGAGCTGTCACTCGGGCCGCGACTGGTAACGGCGCCGACCTTGTCCTTGACCGCGTCCACGAGCTTGCCGGGCGCGGCCTTCACCGCCGTCGCAACCTTGGCCGGCGCCGAAGCCGGCTTGGCCGCACCGTCCGCGTCCTTGCGGGGGATCGGCGTGTCCAGGTTGAAGCCCGGCACCGAGATGCCGTGCTCCTGCGCGAGCGTGACGCCGCGCAGCGTGGGCGCGCCGGCGACTCCCTCGCCCACCGCACCCTCGCGCGGGTCGGAGAAGCCGGCCAGCTGCACCGCCATCTCCTTGAGCGTGCAAAGCCGTGGCGCCCGGCTGGGCGTCGGCGGGTTGCCGGCCCGGAGCGCCTCGACCACCTCGACCGCCGAGTCCGGCGTGACGTTGTCGAAGAAGTCGTAGTTGACTGTCAGCACGGGGCCGTAATCGCAGGCCGCGAGGCATTCCGCGTGCTCGAGCGTGATCTTTCCGTCGGCCGTGGTCTCGTCGTGCCCGACACCGAGCGTCTCGGCGAGCGTGTCGTAGACCTCCTGGCCGCCGAGCACGTTGCACATGGTGTTCGTGCAGACGCTTACCAGCCAGTCGCCGGTCGGCCGGCGCTTGTACATCGTGTAGAACGTGGCGACCGCGCCGACCTGCGCCTTGTTGATGCCGAGCACCTCGGCGCAGAACGACACACCGGCCGGGCTGACATAGCCCTCCTCGCTCTGCACCAGGTGCAGCAGCGGGAGCAGCGCCGACCGCTCGCGTCCCTCGGGGTAGCGGGCCAGAATCGCCCGCGCCCGCTCGTAGACCGTTTCCGTGAAGACCGTCGTCGTCATCTAGCGATCACATCCACCCATAACCGGATCCAGCGAGGCGCCGCCGGCGATGACGTCGGCCAGCAGCGCACCCTCGGCCATCGCGGGAATGGCCTGGAGGTTGACGAAGCTCGGCTCCCGGTAGTGCACCCGGTAGGGACGGGTGCCTCCGTCGGAGACCGCGTGCACGCCGAGCTCGCCGCGGGGCCCCTCGATCGACACGTAGACCTGGCCGGCCGGGACCCGGAAGCCCTCGGTGACCAGCTTGAAGTGGTGGATCAGCGACTCCATCGACTGACCCATGATCTTGGCGACGTGCTCGAGCGAGTTGCCCATGCCGTCCACGCCGATCGCGAGCTGCGCGGGCCAGGCGATCTTCTTGTCCGCGATCACCACCGGGCCGGGCCGCAGCCGGTCCAGCGCCTGCTCGACGATCTTCATCGACTCGCGGATCTCGGCGAGCCGGACCTGGTAGCGGCCCCACACGTCGGCAGTTGTCGCGGTCGGCACGTCGAACTCGTACGTCTCCAGCCCGCAGTACGGCATGGTCTTCCGCAGGTCCCAGCCGAGACCGGCCGCGCGCAGCACCGGGCCGGTGATGCCGAGCGCCATGCACCCGGTCACGTCAAGCACCGCGACGCCTTTGGTCCGCTCGTGCCAGATCGGCTGGCCGCTGAGCATGTCCTCGTACTCTTTGAGCTTCTTCGGCAGGTACTTCAGGAAATCGCGCGTCTTGGTGACCACGGAGTTCGGGATGTCCTGCGCGAGCCCGCCCGGCCGGATGTACGCGTGGTTCATCCGCAGCCCGGAGGCCTCCTCGAAGATGTCCAGGATGTACTCACGCTCGCGGAAGCCGTAGAGCATCATCGAGATCGCGCCCAGCTCCATGCCGGTGGTGGCCAGCCAGACCAGGTGCGAACTGATCCGGTTCAGCTCAGTCATCAGCACGCGGATCGTGGTGGCGCGCTCGGTGATCTGCTCCTCGATGCCGAGCAGCTTCTCCACCGCAAGCGCGTACCCGAGCTCGTTGTGCATCGGCGCCAGGTAGTCCATGCGGGTCACGAACGTCGAGCCCTGCACCCAGTTCCGGTACTCGATGCTCTTCTCGATGCCGGTGTGCAGATAGCCGATGACCGGCCGCGCCTCGGTGACCGTCTCACCCTCGAGTTCCAGCACCAGGCGAAGCACGCCGTGGGTGGACGGGTGCTGCGGCCCCATGTTGACAACGATCCGCTCGTCGGTGAGCGGATCGATGCCGGAGACGACCTGGTCCCAGTCCCCACCGGTGACGGTGAAGACCTTGCCCTCGGTGGTCTCGCGCTCGCTTGCATACGACTGCGTCATTGGTAGGTCCTCCGCGCGTCCGGCGGCGGGATCACGGCGCCCTTGTACTCCACCGGGACACCGCCGAGCGGGTAGTCCTTGCGTTGCGGGTGGCCCTCCCAGTCGTCCGGCATCAGGATCCGGGTCAGGTTGGGGTGGCCGGCAAAGATCACGCCGAACATGTCGTACGTCTCCCGCTCCTGCCAGTCGGCGGTCGGGTAGACCGCGGTCACGCTCGGCACCTCGGGCGCATCAGGCGTGACCGCCACCTCGAGCCGCACCCGGCGGCGGAAGGTCAACGACGTCAGCTGGTACGTCACGTGCAGCCGCCGCTCGTCCGAGCCGAGGTAGTCCACCCCGGACACCGAGGAGCACAGCTCGAAGCGCAGCGCCGGGTCGTCCCGCATCACGCGGCACACCTCGGCGATCCGCTCCGGCGCGATGTGCAGCGTCAGCTCGTCGCGGAACACCACAACCTTCTCGATGGCGTCGCCGAACTGGGGGTACGCCTCCTGAAGCGCGTCGTACACCTCGTCCAGGTACCCGCCGAACGGCCGCGGCGGCGTGACGACCGGCGGCCGCTGGCGCACCAGGCCACCGAAGCCGGAGGTGTCACCGGTGCCGGCGACGCCGAAGAGTCCCCGGCCCGCCCGGGTGGACGGCGGGTAGTCCGCCGGAGCACCTGTGGTCGCGCCGGCCGGGGTCGGGGTCACGTCGGTCATGACGCACCGCCCCGCAGGTGGTTCTGCGCGTTCATCCAATTCTCGATGCGGAGCTGCTCCTCGCGGCCCTCACGCACGGCCTGCTCCCACTGCGCGCGGCGGGCCGGGTCGGCCCGGTAGGACGAGGGCATCGCACCCGCGGCGACAAGCGGCATCTTGCCGTCGGCCTTGCGCTGGTCGAGCATCTTCCGCCCGTTCGGCCCGAGCGGCGCGATCATGACCTTCTCGCGCATCTTGAGGATCGCGTCGATAAGCATCTCCGGCCGCGGCGGGCAGCCCGGCAGGTAGACGTCGACCGGGATGATGTGGTCGACGCCCTGAACGATCGCGTAGTTGTTGAACATGCCGCCGGACGAGGCGCAGACGCCCATCGAGATGACCGAGCGCGGCTCGGGCATCTGGTCGTAGATCTGCCGGACGACAGGTGCCATCTTCTGGCTCACCCGGCCCGCCACGATCATCAGGTCGGCCTGCCGGGGCGAGGCACGGAACACCTCCATGCCCCATCTGCCCAGGTCATAGTGGGGTCCGCCGGCCGCCATCATCTCGATGGCGCAGCATGCCAGGCCGAAGGTAGCGCCCCAGAACGACGACTTCCGTGCCCAGTTGGACAGCTTCTCCACACTGGTCAGCAGAATGCCGCTCGGCAGCTTCTCCTCGATACCCATGCCCGGCCCTCCTTCCCAATCCGTTTCAGGTGCGGGTTGTGCGGGGGTTGTGCACCGCGGGGGTTGTGCAACAAGCCGGGAGCTAGTCCCAGTTCAGGCCGCCGCGCCGCCAGACGTAGGCGTACGCGATGAAGACGGTGCCGATGAACAGGACCATCTCCACCAGCCCGAACAGGCCGAGCGCATCGAAGGACACGGCCCACGGGTAGAGGAAGATCGTCTCGATGTCGAAGACGATGAAGAGCATCGCGGTCAGATAGAACTTGATCGGGAAACGCCCACCCCCGACCGGCTGCGGCGTCGGTTCGATGCCGCACTCGTAGGCGTCGAGCTTGGCCCGGTTGTACCGCTTCGGCCCGACGATCGGCGCGATCGAGACGGAGAACAACGCGAAGAGCGCGCCGAGGACGAACAAGGCGACGATGGGTACGTACGGCGAGAACGACATGTCGTCTCCTGGGTCCGGACGGGGGTGGGGGGATGTTTCCTGGTATTACCTTTGTGATCTCTGTGACACTGACACTATTAGCGGCTCGAAACCGCGTCGCTACCGGGGGTGGTCAGACCGCGGGCGCGACCTTTGTCATCGCATTGATGACCCTGTCCATGGCGTCGCCGCCACGGGGGTCGGTGAGGTTGGCGAGCAGCTTGAGGACGAACCGCATGAGCAGCGGCTGAGGCATGCCGTACCGGGTGGCGATCTTCATGATCTCGGGGCGGCCGATCATCTTCACGAAGACGCCGCCGAGCCGGTAGTAGCCGCCGTACCGCGTCTTCAGCTCCGCCGGGTAGGCGCGCAGCGCGCGCTCCCGCTCCGGGCCCTCCGCACGGGCCAGCGCCTGTGCGATGACCTCCGCAGCCAGCTCGCCGGACTCCATGGCGTAGGCGATGCCCTCACCGTTGAACGGGTTCACCATGCCGCCCGAGTCGCCGACCAGCAGCGTGCCCCGCGTGTAGTGCGGCACCCGGTTGAAGCCCATCGGCAGCGCGGCACCGAGGATCGGGCCGTCCGCATTCGCCTCGTCGTTGGTGCCCCACTCGCCGGGCGTGGTGGAAAGCCAGTCCAGCAGCATGTGCCGGTAGTTGGTCTTGCCGTAGCCGGCGGAGGAGTTGAGCACGCCAAGGCCCACGTTGACCCGGCCGTCACCCATGCCGAAGATCCACCCGTACCCCGGGAGGAGCTTGTCGGGGTTCTCCCTGGAGCGAAGCTCCAGCCAGGACTCCAGGTAGTCGTCGTCGTGCTTGACCGGCGACGTGTAGTAGCGCCGGACCGCGACGCCCATCGGCCGGTCGTCGCGCTTCGCGATGCCGAGCGCGAGCGGCAGCCGGCCGGAGACGCCGTCCGCGGCGACCACAAGCGGCGCCCGGAACTCGACCGGCTCCTTGCCGGGACCGGACTCCGCAGTGACGCCGATCACCCGGCCGTCGTCGTCGAGCACCGGGCCGGTGACGTTGATGCTGTTCCGGACGATGGCGCCGGCGTCGGCCGCCCGCCGTGCGAGCATCTGGTCGAAGTCGAGCCGGGTGCGGGTCACACCGTAGTTGGGGAAGCTGGCGAGCTCCGGCCAGTCCAACTCCAGCCGGACGCCGCCGCCGATCACCCGCAGGCCCTTGTTCCGCAGCCAACCGGCCTCTTCGGACGTGTCGACGCCCATCTTGATCAGCTGCTTGACCGCGCGCGGGGTCAGCCCGTCGCCGCAGACCTTCTCCCGCGGGAACTCGGTCTTCTCGAGCAGCAGGACCCGGACCCCGTGACTGGCAAGGTGATATGCGGTCGCGGAGCCTCCTGGGCCCGCGCCCACCACGATCACGTCGGCCTGGTCAGCCTCAACGTGCGTCACGGCCACACCTCCTCGCATGTGCTAGTGAAGAACTTCACAAGCATGTGCGAGAGCAGTGTAGGCCCGCTTCTGATCTTTGTGTGTCTTAGGCCACCCTTATTGTTTCCGATTCGTTAAAGAGTTCTAGATAGATCACTCTCAGGAGTGACAAATCCACTCTTTCAGGGCGGTCTTCGGGTGCTATGCGGCTTTTGTCTCACCGCTGCGCGCCGAGATCACCTGCTTGACGCCGCCGCAACCCGGCTTCTCATGATCAAACTCAACCCCGAAGAGCACGACCTGGAAGCTCCTCTTCCCGCTCTCGCGGTGGTCGCGACCCGCACGCTCCCGCGGGCATCGAGTCCCGTCGGCGACCGGTCCAGAACCACACCACGGCCACTGCCGGACGCACCCCGCGGGAGCCCGGCTCGCGGTGACGACTCAGGGCTTGACGGCCCGGTGCAGCGCGACGATGCCACCGCTGAGATTCCGCCAGGCGACCTCGGACCAGCCGGCGCCGGCGATGCGGGTGGCCAGCCCGGCCTGATCCGGCCAGGCGCGGATCGACTCGGCCAGGTAGACGTAGGCGTCCGGATTGCTGGAGACCGAGCGGGCCACGGCCGGCAGCGAGCGCATCAGGTACGACATGTAGACGCCCCGGAACGCGCCGTTGGTGGGGTGGCTGAACTCGCAGACGACCAGACGCCCGCCGGGGCGGACCACCCGGGCCAGCTCGGTCAGCGCGCCGTCCACGTCCACGACGTTGCGAAGCGCGAAGGAGATCGTGACCGCGTCGAACGTCTCGTCCCCGAACGGCAGCCGCAGCGCGTCGCCGGCCAGCAGCGGCACGTCCGGGCGCACCCGGCGGCCGGCGCGGAGCATCCCCTGGGAGAGGTCCAGACCCACCGCGAACGCGCCGGACCGGCCCAGCTCAAGCGTGGAGACGCCGGTGCCGGCGCCGACGTCGAGAACGCGCTGCCCGAGCTTGAGCTGCAGTGCGGCCCGGGTGGCCCGGCGCCAGCCACGGTCCTGGCCGAATGAGAGCACAGTGTTCGTCAGGTCGTAGTTGCGCGCCACGCCGTCGAACATCGTCGCGACCTCGTGGGGCTGTTTGTCCAAGTCTGCGCGGCTCACGCCGTCCACTCTGCCAGAGGCCCGGCGCACGCGTCCGCCGGGCTTTCGTCAGGACATGAAAAAACCGCGGACCCGGTTTGCACCATGGTCCGCGGCACTGAATCTCTATATCAACGCCTATTGGCGGGTCGGATCATCATCCTCGGGCCTGCCGGTAACGATGCGGACTCGGCGGGACCGCGAAATCATGACGCTCACGCGACAATCGACCCGGATAGCGTCGCAATACGCCCACTTGCGACACCTCGCCGGAATACGACGATCCGGAATGCGACAACGCCGCGAGCCTCTCGGCCCGCGGCGTTGTGGTGGTGCTTTAGCGGTGACTCAAGGCCACCGAGCGCTACGTCAGAGCGACGAGTTGCCGTCACCCGGAGCAACCGTGACGACCCGACGACGGCGGGCCATCATGAACATCGCGGCACCGGCCACGAGGACCGCGGCACCGAGGCCACCGATGACGCCGACCTTGACACCGGTGTTCGGCAGCGGGGGCTCCTCGCCGCCGCCACCGTTGCCACCCGGCAGCGCCACAAGTGCGACGAAGTCATCGCTGTGCACGACCGGCGGCGTGGTGGGCGGGGTGGTGGGCGGCGTCGTGGGCGTGGTGGTCGACGGCGACGGCGACGGGCTCTGCGACTGCGAGGCGGAGGGAGACGGCGACGGGCTCTGCGACTGCGAGACGGACGGCGACGGCGACGGGCTCTTCGACTGCGAGGCGGACGGCGACGGCTTCGGCGACTCGGAGTGCGGCGGGTTGTGCGGGTGGCCGCAGCCGCCGCCGTTGCCCTGCTGACGCCAGCGGTCGCGACCGTTGCCGCGCCCGTGGTTGGGGGTCTGCTTGAACGACGCCAGCGTGATGTCGGAGTCGGTGCCGTTGAAGGCCGCCGGCACGAACTCGGCCGCGTCGGCCTTGATCTCGGCCTCCGCGCCGGTCTCGAACACGGCCGCGCTGGTGATCTTGCCGGTGGACTTGCCACCCTCAAGCTTCGGGCCCTTGACGCCCTCGGCGATGGTCACCTGGAACGGGACGTCCCACTTGGAGTAGATCTTCTCCGCGGGAACCTCCTGGCCGACCGGAACCAGGTTCCAGTCGCCGGCCAGCTCGCAGGTGACGGTCTGACCCACGTACTCACAGGACGTGTACTTGTCAGCCGCGGCGCCCTTGAAGGTGACGCCGTCCGGAAGCGTCACGCTGAGCTCGAAGCCCGTGATGACGACGGAGCTGGCATTGGCGATTGTGGTGTTGACCACGGCGTCACTACCCGGGGGCAGCGGCGCTCCGTTTGCACCGGTGATGTCGGCGGTGACGATGCTGAAATCGGCGGCCGGAGCGGCGGCAAAGGCCGGGGCGGCGAAGAAGCCGGTGGCGCCCGCAGCCAGCGCAGTGGCGGCACAGAGACGGGCGAAGTTCCGCGTGCGGAACGGCATTATGTGGCTCCTCGGTACGAGGACGGTCGGGACGCTGGGACGTTAACGAAGACGTATCAATCCGTCTACTGCACAAATCGGACAGTCCGCTGTGAGCCATTCCTCGCAGGTCATCATATGTCCGGATTTGTGAAGAGTTAAAACGGGCTTAAGTGGACCTTTGGCCCGCCTGTGGTCGACAAAAATTCTCCGGAAAGCAGCATAAACATCGACCGAACGGGGGATCGGCCGCGCGTAGAAGCGCTCCCAAATATGCGCGCTAAGCGTTCGGGCAGTCACTCCATGCATTCACGTCGACAAAAGCGCGCTGCACCACCGAAGAAGCACGGCAAGCGCACCGGAACACGAAGAAGCGTGAACACTCAACAATGTGGACTGTCACACCGCATAAGCCTTGCTAAAACCCGGTAGTGACCGGCAGTTACCACGAGTCGTTACGCAGAGCAATCACACAACGCCATCAAGAGCGGACAAGGACGGATATGACCCCCGCACGCTAACCAATGCGCGCAACCCCGTCATCGCGCGAATCAAGCCGCAATCCCGGCCGTGAGAGCGGCATCGACTCCCGTGTCCGGATCACGCCGTCTTAAAACGGTCTTAAGCGATCCTTTGCCCCATCTGAATAGCGCGCCCCTCACCAGAAGGACGATTGCGGAATGGGCCGAACGGCAGACCGGCACAGAGAAAAGCGCGGCCCCCGACGCCGGGGACCGCGCTGCAGAGCGGAACGGCTCAGTGCGCCTCGACAAGCGGCAGCGACCGGCCCACGCCACCACCGGGAATCGCGATCGACGAGAAGTGCGACGTGACGCGGTCGTCGGTCGGGTCGTCCGCGGGCGTGTGGTGCACGGCCAGGTGGCGGTAGAGCGTGTCGCGCTGCGCCGGGATGCGGCCGGCCGACCTGATCATCGCGATCAGGTCGTGCAGGTTCGACCTGTGCTTCGCGCCGGCGGAGGAGATCACGTTCTCCTCAAGCATGATCGAGCCGAGGTCGTCCACGCCCATGTGCAGCGACAGCTGGCCGACCTCCTTGCCCGTGGTCAGCCAGGACGCCTGCAGGTGGTCCACGTTGTGGAAGAAGATCCGCGACATCGCCACGAACCGGAGATATTCCAGCGTGGTGGCCTGGGTACGGCCCTTCAGATGGTTGTTCTCCGGCTGGTAGGTCCACGGGATGAACGCGCGGAAGCCGCCGGTCCGGTCCTGCACGTCGCGGATCATCGCGATGTGCTCGACGCGCTCCGCGTGCGTCTCGCCGGTGCCCATCATCATCGTCGCGGTCGACTCGATGCCGTGCCGGTGCGCGGTCTCCATCACCTCGAGCCAGCGTGCGCCGGACTCCTTGAGCGGCGCGATCGCCTTCCGCGGCCGCTCCGGCAGCATCTCCGCGCCGGCGCCGGCGATCGAGTCCAGCCCGGCCGCCTTGATCCGGAGGATGGCGTCCTCGATCGAGATGCCGTCGACCTTCGCCATGTGCAGGATCTCGGACGGGCCGATCGAGTGGATGACCAACTGCGGGTAGGCGCCCTTGACCGAGGAGAACAGTTCCTCGTAGTAGGCGGTGCCGTAGTCCGGGTGGTGACCGCCCTGCAGCATCACCTGGGTCGCGCCCAGGTCGACGGCCTCGGCGCACCGGCGGAGGATCTCCTCCATCGGGTGCGACCAGCCCTCCTTGTGCTTCGGCGCGCGGTAGAACGCGCAGAACTTGCACGCGGTCACACAGACGTTCGTGTAGTTGATGTTGCGGTCGATCAGGTAGGTGACGATGCCGTCCGGGTACCGCCGCCGGCGCACCGCATCGGCGGCCTCGCCCAGCTCGTGCAGCGGGGCATCGGTGTAGATGAGCAGCGCCTCCTCGGGCGTGATCCGCCCGCCGTCCGCGCCACGCTGCAGGATGTCGTCGATCTCCCTGTTCACCGTCACCCCCCGAGCGTACGTCCATCGGGTCACGGCCTGCCGCGTCCCAGGTCACGATGCCGGTATCGTCGGACGGTCCGCGCAGAGGAAGAGGTCGCACATGCTGGTGGTGCACGGCGGCTGGCACGACGGCCGCCTGGCGCTCTGGGCCGAGGACCCCACGCGAGCGGGCGAGGACACCAAGAGCCAGATCAAAACCACGATCAAGCCTCATCGGTACGCCGCTGGGGCACACGATCTGGCCGGCGCGATCGACCTGGCCGGCGAGGAGACCGTGCTCGTCATCGCGCTCCCCAGTTCCACCCGGTCGCCGCTGCCGTCGCCGGAGAGCGGCCTGACGGTCGCCGCCCGCGCGCCCAAGCTGGCCCGCTGGACCGTCCCGGCACTGCTTGTCGACGCGCGCCGCGCGCTGCAGTTCCTGCGCGCCGAGACCGACGGCACCTGGGCTCCGGCCGAATCGCTGCGCTATCTGGGCGCCGTCGCCGAGCTGGCCGAGGACCTGGTCCGGCGCGGCCGGATGCTGCCACAGCTGGTGCGCGGCGAGGCCCGCCCGCACGCGGCGCGCAACGGCACACCACGCCGCGCGGTGAACGACGCCGCACCGAGCCGCGCGGCACCCGACGAGGCTCGCTGGCGTGCCGTGCTGACCGGTTCGGACGCGGCCGCGTTCCGGTCCTTCGCGCAGGCCATGCCGCCGGTCTGCCGTGCACTCGGCGACACCGAACAACACGCTGACGCCGTACTCCGGCAGGCGCTTGATCTTCTGGTTGATGCCGCGGCCCGGCAGGTCTTCCCGGAGCGGCTGCTGCTCGGTCACCGGCCCGGGAAGACGGCGCCGCTTGCCGATCGCTGGGTCGTGGCGCTCTCCGGCGACGACGCAACATTGCCAGGCGCGAAGAAGGCCGAGGCCGAGGCGCTGCAGGCGGCGCTGACGGAATGGTTCGAGGCGGCGCAGGCGGCGAACGGACCGGCACGGGTGAGCTTCCGGCTGGACGAGCCGGTGCGGGGCGCGGACGAGTGGTGGCTTGAGTTCGCGTTGCAGTCCACGGAGGATCCGGCGCACTACGTGACCGCGGAGGACGTCTTCGAGGGCGCGGCGGAATGGCCGCGCGCGGACGAGACGCTGCTGGCCGGTCTGGGTCGCGCGGTGCGGCTGTTCCCCGCGCTCTACGAGTCGCTGCGCAAGGCCCGGCCGGACGGCATGGAGCTGGACACGGCCGGCGCGTTCGACTTCCTCAGCGCGGCGGCGCCGTTGCTTCAGGCCGCGGGCTACGGTGTGCAGCTCCCGTCGTGGGCCGGCAAGCGCGGCCTCGGCCTGAAGCTCACCGCGAGAACCAAGAAGACCACGTCCGGGCCGAAGGCGGTCGCGTCCCAGGGCTTCGGCATGTCGGAGCTTGTCGACTACCGGCTGGACCTGATGGTCGGCGACGAGACGATCGACGCGGCGGAGCTGGAACGGCTGGCACTCAGCGCGGTACCGCTGATCCGGGTGCGCGGGCGCTGGGTGGAGCTTGACGACCGGCAGCTCAAGGCCGCGCTCAAGGCCGTGGGCCGGCGCCGCGAGGGCGAGCTGACCGCGGCGGACGTGCTGGCCCAGGTGGTCGACGGCGGAGAGTCGGACCTGCCGCTGCTGGCCGTGGACGCGGACGGGCCGCTCGGTGACCTGCTCTCCGGCCAGGCCGCGGAACGGTTGACGCCGATCGCGACGCCCGAGGGGTTCGCCGGCACGCTCCGGCCGTACCAGGAGAGGGGTCTGTCCTGGTTGTCGTTCCTGTCCAAGCTCGGGCTCGGCGGGATCCTGGCCGACGACATGGGCCTCGGCAAGACCGCGCAGACGCTCTCCCTGCTCGTGTCCGAAAAGGCAGACTCGACCGGCCCCACGCTGCTGATCTGCCCGATGTCGCTGGTGTCGAACTGGCGCAAGGAGGCCGAGCGGTTCGCGCCCGGGCTGACCGTCCACGTGCACCACGGCGCCGGACGCGACCCCTCGGCGCTGAGCAAGCACGACCTGGTGATCACCACCTACGGCACCGCGCTGCGGGATCTTGAGCTGTTGCAGGAGCAGCAGTGGGAGCGCGTGGTCTGTGACGAGGCGCAGGCGCTGAAGAACAGCGGCACCCGGCAGGCGCAGGCCGCGCGCGCGATCCCGGCCCGGACCCGGCTGGCACTGTCCGGCACGCCTGTGGAGAACCACCTCGCGGAGCTGTGGGCGCTTCTCGAATTCTGCAACCCGGGGCTGCTCGGCACGGCAAAGCGGTTCCGTTCGCGGTACCAGGAGCCGATCGAGGCCCGGCAGGACGAGGCCGCGGCGCACGCGCTCAAGCAGGCCACCGGGCCGTTCATCCTGCGGCGCCTGAAGACTGACAAGTCAATCATCTCCGACCTGCCGGAGAAGCTTGAGGTCAAGGTGTGGTGCACGCTCACGCCGGAGCAGGCCACGCTCTACGCCGCTGTCGTCGAGGACATGATGGCGACCATCTCGGCGAGCACCGGCATCGAGCGGCGCGGCAACGTGCTTGCCGCGATGACCCGGCTCAAGCAGGTCTGCAACCACCCGGCGCACCTGCTCAAGGACGGCTCCGCGCTGCCCGGCCGCTCCGGCAAGCTGGACCGGCTGGAGTCGCTCTGCGAGGAGATCGTGGCGGACGGGGAGAAAGGGCTGGTCTTCACCCAGTACGCGGAGTTCGGCACGCTGCTCCAGCCGTACCTGCAGGCCCGGCTGGACCGCCCGGTGCTCTGGCTGCACGGCGGCCTCACCAAGGCGCGGCGGGACGAGCTGGTCGAGACGTTCCAGACCTCGGACGAGCCGACGATCTTCCTGCTCTCGCTGAAGGCGGCCGGGACCGGGCTCAACCTGACCGCCGCGAACCACGTCGTACACGTCGACAGGTGGTGGAATCCGGCCGTCGAGGACCAGGCCACGGACCGGGCGTACCGGATCGGCCAGCGTAAGAACGTGCAGGTCCGGAAGTTCATCTGCACCGGCACCCTTGAGGAGCGGATCGACGAGATGATCGAGCGGAAGAAGGCGCTCGCCGAGTCCGTGGTCGGCACCGGCGAAGAGTGGATCACCGACCTGTCCACGGACGCGCTGCGCGACCTCTTCGCGCTCGACCCGTCGGCGGTGGGCTGATGCCGGTCGGACGTGACGGCTGGTTCGAGGCCGCCAAGCCCATCGAGGTCAGCGGCGGTCTCAAGGCGCGCTCACAACGCGGCGCGATCGGCGAGCAGTGGTGGTCACGGCATTTCATCGAGATCCTGGAGGGCATCTGCGATCCGGGACGACTCGCCCGCGGCCGCGCCTACGCCCGCAAGGGCCAGGTGCTCAGCCTGTCGGTGGCGCCCGGCACTGTCACGTCCGAGGTTCAGGGCTCGCGGCCGAAACCCTACAAGGTCACGATCACCATCCAGCGGTACGACGAGAGCCGCTGGGACGCGATCTCGTCGGAGCTGGCCTCGCAGGCGCTGTACCGCGCGAAACTGCTTGCCGGCGAGATGCCCACCGAGATCGTCGAGGTCTTCGACGCACTCGGCGCGCCGCTGTTCCCGGCCGAGCTGGACATGGAGTGCAGCTGCCCGGACTGGGGCTTCCCGTGCAAGCACCTGTCCGCCGCGCTCTACCTGCTCGCGGAGGCGTTCGACGACGACCCGTTCCTGGTGTTGGCGTGGCGGGGGCGTACCCGGGAGGAGCTTCTGGGGTCGTTGGGCACGGCCGGTCCCGCCTATGACGCGCTGGCCGTGGAGCACGTGCCGCTTGCCGACGCGCTTGACGGTTTCTACGCGCCCGGCGCTTCCCCCGCCAAGCTCCGCGAGCACGGCATGAATCGCGTCACGGCCCCTCCTGACCTGCTGCTTCGCGCGCTGGACCCGCCCGAGATCCGGGTTCGCCATATTCCGTTGGTGGATCTGCTGCGCGCGGCCTACCGTTCGCTTGATGGCGGTGACCTGCCGACGGACAGTGCCGGCTGACGACCAGGGAGACTTAAGCTGCGGTTGTGGGGCAGGACGAGATGAGTTATCGGCGACTCGGCGACTCGGGTTTGACGGTCTCCGCGATCGGCCTCGGCTGCAGCAGCTTCGGGCGCCGCCTGGACGCGGACGCCAGCCGGGCCGTGGTCGACGCCGCGCTCGACTCCGGGATCAACTTCTTCGACACCGCTGACGTGTACGGCGAGCCGCGCGGCACCTCCGAGCAGTTCCTCGGCGCCGCGCTCAAGGGCCGGCGCGACGACGTGGTCATCGCCACCAAGTTCGGCATGGACATGGCCGGCGGCAACGGGCAGGACTTCGGCGCCCGCGCGTCCCGCCGCTACGTGACTCGTGCGGTCGAGTCCTCGCTACGCCGGCTGGACACCGACTACATCGACCTCTACCAGCTGCATCGGCCCGACCCGGCCACGCCGATAGAGGAGACGTTGTCCGCACTCGACGACCTGGTCCGGGCCGGCAAGGTGCGTTACCTGGGCTGTTCGAACTTCGCGGCCTGGGAGATCGTCGACGCGGCCTGGACCGCCCGCACCACGCACCGGACGCCGTTCATCAGCGCGCAGAACCGGTACAGCCTGTTGCACCGCGACCCGGAGGCCGAGCTGCTGCCCGCCTGCCAGCGCTTCGGCCTGGGGCTGCTGCCGTTCTTCCCGCTGGACAGCGGGCTGCTCAGCGGCAAGTACCGGCGCGAGTCACCCCCGCCGGTGGGCGGCCGTCTCTCGGATGAGCGCTATGCCGCGCTGCTTGCCGACGCGCCGTGGGACGTGATCGAGACGATCGAGAGCTTCGCCCAGGTCCGCGGCAAAACCTTGCTCGACGTGGCGATCGCGGGCCTGACCTCGCGGCGCGGCGTGTCGAGCGTGATAGCCGGTGCCACAAGCCCCGAACAGGTCCGGGCGAACGCGGCCGCCGGTGCGTGGCGCCTGAGTGCGGACGACCTGGTCAAGCTGGACGCGATCCGTTAGCCGTCGTAATCGACTGTGAGTGCGTCGGTGAGCGGGACGGACTGGCAGGTCAGGATGTAGCCGGCGGCCACGTCGTCCGGCTCCAGCGCGTAGTTGCGTGCCATCTCGACCCGGCCCGAGGTCAAGCGGGCGCGGCAGGTGGCGCAGACACCGCCCTTGCAGGCGTAGGGAAGCTCGGCGCGGACCGCAAGCGCGGCGTCGAGCACCCGGGTGTCGTGGGACATCGTGGTGCTTGACTCGCGGCCGTCCAGGCGGAACGTCAACGCGACGTCGCCCGCGGCGCCCACCGGCACGATCGGGGCCGTCGGTTCCGCTCCGGCGTAGAACAGCTCCGCGTGCACCAACGGCGCCTGCACCGCCTCGCGGGCCTGCACCGCCTCGCGGGCCGTCTCGACCAGGCCGGCCGGGCCGCACAGGAACCACTCGTCGATGTCCTGCGGAACTAGGTTGCCGAGCAGCAGCTCAAGACGCGGACGGTCGAGACGGCCGGAGAGCGCGGGCGACAGGCCCGGCTCGCGGGACAGCACGTGCAGAATCTGCAGGCGGGACGGGTAGCGGTCCTTCAGGTCACCGAGCTCGTCCGCGAACATCACGCTCGCGGCCGCGCGGTTGCCGTAGATCAGCGTGAACGTGCTGGCCGGCTCCGTGGCGAGCGCGGTGGCGATCAGGCTCAGCACCGGGGTGACGCCGGAGCCGGCCACGATCGCGCCGTAGCGTCGGGTGCGGCCCGGGTCGAGCGCGGTGGTGAACGTACCGAGCGGCGGCAGCACCTCAAGCGTCGCACCGGCGAGCAGCGCGCGGACGCCGTGGCTGCTGAACGCGCCGCCCGGCACCTCCTTCACGCCGATCCGGATCCTTCCGGCCTCCGCCAGCTCGGACGGGGTCGAGCAGATCGAGTAGGAGCGGCGCACGTCCGGCGCGTAGCGGACGGTCAGGTGCTGGCCGGGGCGGAACGCGTAAACAGCGCGCAGCTCCGGCGGCACCGCGAACGTGATCGTGACCGCCTCCGCGGTGAGCCGCCCGACGGCCGCCACCGGCAGCGGGTGCCAGACCGGGCGCCTCCGTACCATCGTGGTCATGGTCATCGCTCCTTGACCCGCGGGAAGGGTTCCGCGCAGGCACGGCAGCGCCACACCGCGGTGCACGCGGTCGAGCCGAAGCGGCTCAGCTCCTCGGTGTCCGGCGAGCCGCAGCGCGGGCAGCGCACGGAGATCGTCAGCAGCGGCTTCACCGCGGGCGGCGCCAACCCGGCGTCCGCAAGTTTGCGGCGGCCGTCCGCGCTGATCCATTCGGTGCTCCACGGCGGGTTCAGCCTGGTCAGCACCTCCGCGTCCGGATAGCCGGCGTCCGCGAGCGCGGCCCGCACGTCCTCGCGGATCACGGACACGGCCGGGCAGCCGGTGTAGGTCGGCGTGATCGTCACGGCGACGCGGCCGCCGTCCAGCTCGTCGACCGCGCGCAGGATGCCCAGCTCGGCGATGGTCACAAACGGCAGCTCCGGATCGACGACAGCCGAGGCGGCAGACAGCGCGGTCGTCACCACGCCCTCCGGGTTCACGGCCGCGGCCGTGCCCTGCGGGTGCGGGGTCACCAGCGTGCGCCCGGATGCGCGCGGTACAGCGACTGCATCTCGTCGAGCAGCGCGTCAAGGTGTGCGGTGTGCCGGCCGGCGCGGCCGTTCGTCTCCGGCTCCGCCGGGCCGGCCGCGGGCGTGCGCAGCGTGGCCTCGGCAAGCGTCGGGGCGATGAGCGCGTCCCACTCCGCGCGCGTCGGCGTCACCGCGACGCCTGGCAGTCGCTGCGCGACCGGATCAGGAGCGAAGAACTCGCGGGTGTACGGCCAGAGCGCGTCGATCGCGTCCTGCATGCGCCGATGCGACTCGCCGGTGCCGTCGCCGAGCCGGATCGTCCACTGTGCCGCATGGTCGAGGTGGTAGGCGGTCTCCAGCCCGGCCGTGGCCGCGATCCCGGTCAGCCGCACATCCGCCGACTCCACCGCGAGGCGGGCGTAGAGCGGGCGCTGCCAGGCCGCGAGGAACAGCAGCTTGGCGATGGTGACAGCGAAGTCGCCGTTGGGCAGCTCGACAAGCACGTGGTGGCGGAACTCGGCCGGGCCGCGCAGAAACGCGAGCGTGTCCTCGTCGCCGTCGCCGGTCAGCTCCGCCGCGTACTCGAGCAGCAGGCGGGCGGCGCCGAGCTGGTCGAGCGCGATGTTCGCAAGCGCCACGTCCTCCTCCATCTCGGGTGAGGACGCGTACAGCTCGCCGAGCCGCTGGGCGGCGATCAGCGCGTCGTCGCCGATCCCGAGCAGGTAGGCGGCCAGGTCCGCGGTCACAGGTGCGGCGCTCCGTCCGGGACCTGGTAGTAGGTGGGGTGGCGGTAGGCCTTGTCCGGGGCGGTGGCCACGGCCGGATCGTCGGAGGTGACGATCGCTGTGGACGGGACGACCCAGACGGAGACGCCCTCCTGCCGCCGGGTGTAGAGGTCGCGGGCGTTGCGCAGCGCCATGGCCGCGTCCGGCGCGTGCAGGCTGCCGGCGTGCGTGTGCGACAGGCCGCGGCGCGGGCGGACGAAGACCTCCCAGAGCGGCCAGTCCGCGCTCACGCCCGTACCCCCGCGGCTTTTCGGGTGTTCTTCTCCGCGTATGCGGTGGCGGCCTCCCGGACCCAGGCGCCGTCCTCGTGAGCGGCGCGGCGGTGGGCCATGCGCTCGTCGTTGCACGGGCCGTCGCCGCCGATCACACGCATCAGCTCGTCGAAGTCCGGCGGGGTGAAGTCGTGGGTCTGCCGGGCGTCGTCCCAGCGGAGCGCGTCGTCCGGGATGCGCAGACCAAGCACTTCCGCCTGGGGTACGCACATGTCGACGAAGCGCCGGCGCAGCTCGTCGTTGCCGAAGCGCTTGATCTTCCAGGTCATCGAGCGGGTGGAGTGCGTCGAGTCGGCGTCCGGCGGGCCGAACATCGCCAGCGACGGGTACCACCAGCGGTCGAGCGCGTCCTGGGCCATCGCGTGCTGGGCCTCGGTGCCGTGGGCGAGCGTGTGCAGCAGCTCGTAGCCCTGGCGCTGGTGGAACGACTCCTCCTTGCAGATGCGCACCATGGCCCGTGCGTACGGCCCGTAGGAACAGCGGCAGAGCGGGACCTGGTTGACGATCGCGGCGCCGTCCACAAGCCAGCCGATCGCCCCGATGTCCGCCCAGGTAAGCGTGGGGTAGTTGAAGATCGAGCTGTACTTCTGCCGTTTCTCCAGCAGGTGGCCGACCAGCTCGTCGCGGGTCACGCCGAGCGTCTCCGCGGCGGCGTAGAGGTAGAGCCCGTGGCCGGCCTCGTCCTGCACCTTGGCGAGCAGGATCGCCTTGCGCTTGAGACTTGGGGCCCGGGTGATCCAGGAGCCCTCCGGCTGCATGCCGATGATCTCGGAGTGGGCGTGCTGGGCGATCTGGCGGATCAGCCCTTTCCGGTACGCCTCCGGCATCCAGTCGGCCGGCTCGACCTTCTCCTCGGCCGCGACCAGGGCGTCGAAGCGTTCCTCGCGGGTCAGCTCATCGATGCCGTCCATCACCCGAGTGTTACACCACACCGGCACGCAAGCAATAGACTGTCACACGCGGCGAAACCGGCATTTTCTACTTTTCGGGCATAGGATCATTCTCGTGGGTAAGCGACGAGCAGTGCCACGGCGCCGGGCAAGCGGGCTGATCCTGCCCGCCGCCGTGCTGGCGGTGCTCGCGGCCGGCAGCGGCGTCGCCGTCATGCGCCTGGTCCCGGACGACGCACAGGCCGCGCCCGCGATCTGGCACACGCCCGCCGCTCCACCGGCGCCGCCGCCCCGGGTGCTGGAGAAGGCCGCGGTGCCGCCGACCTCCGCACGCGTCCTGGAGTCCCGCCCGGCGGACGAGGTCCGACCGGCCGCCGTGCACCTCGACGACGACGCCTGGTGGTCCTGGGCACTGCTCGACCACCGCACCGGGATCGTCTCCGGCTCACCCAACCTCGGCGAGACAAGCACCACCGCCTCCCTGATCAAAGCGTGGATCGGTGCTGACTTCCTGCGCCGCGCGGACGAGGCCGGCCGCCGCCCCGGCCAGTCGCGCATGCGCCAGCTCCGCATCATGATCCGGGACAGCGACAACGACGCGGCGGAGTCGCTCTGGGCCGCGGTCGGCCGGTCCGAGTCGATCCGGCGGCTGCAACGCCTCTGCCAGCTGGTCGACGGCGGGCCGCACCGGCAGATGTGGAGCAACACCCGGCTCTCCGCCCGCGACGTGGCGCTGCTCGGCCGCTGCCTCGCGGACGGCCGGGCGGCCGGCGCGACCTGGACGCCGTGGCTGCTGCACGAGATGCGCGCGGTCCGCGGCGTGGGCGACTTCGGCCTGCGCCGGGCGTTCCCGGCCACGGTCGCGCCGACCATCGCGATCAAGAACGGCTGGGTGGTCCGGGAGACGCTCGGCCAGTGGCACGTGAACTGCCTGGCGATCGGCGACGGCTGGAGCATCGGCGTGATGACCAGGTATCCGGCGTGGCGCGGGTTCGACTACGGCGCAGCCATCTGCCGGAAGGTCGGCCGGCAACTGCGGTCCTGAGCCACCCCGCCGAGCGATTTCTGAGGGTTTGTGTTCTCGGCCGCACTGTGACCTTCCGCCCGGGCCTGCGCCGCCGAACGGCGGATAACCTGGCGGCCATGAGCGTCGCACAGCGCCCCCGGGTCGGTCACATCCAGTTCCTCAACTGCATCCCGATCTACTGGGGTCTGATGCGCTCCGGCGCCCTCCTCGACGTGGACCTGCACAAGGACAGCCCGGACAAGCTGAACGACGCGCTCGTCGCGGGCGACCTGGACATCGGGCCGATCTCGCTCATCGAGTACGTACGGAACGCGGACAAGCTTGTGGTCCTGCCGGACATAGCGGTCGGCAGCGACGGGCCGGTGCTCTCCGTCAACATCGTGTCCAAGAAGCCGCTCGAAGAGCTGGACGGCGCCCGGGTCGCGCTCGGCTCCGCGTCCAGGACCAGCGTGCTGCTCGCCCGTATGCTCCTCGCCGAGCGCTGGGGCGTGAACCCGGAGTACTACACCTGCCCGCCCGACCTGACCGCCATGCTGCTTGAGGCGGACGCCGCAGTGGTGATCGGCGACGTGGCGCTGCGCGCCATGTACGAGGCCCCGCGCCTCGGCCTGCACGTCACCGACCTCGGCCAGGCCTGGCGCGAGTGGACCGGCCTGCCGATGGTCTTCGCGGTCTGGGCCGCCCGCCGCGACTTCGCCGCAGCGCACCCCGGCCTGGTCAAGGATGTGCACGAGGCGTTCCTGCGCTCCCGCGACCTGTGCCTCGCCGAGCTGGACGACGTCGCCGAGGCCGCCGCGCGCTGGGAGCCGTTCGACGCGGCCACGCTGGCCACCTACTTCCGGGCGCTTGACTTCTCGCTCGGCGCGCGTCAGGTCGACGGGCTGCGCGAGTTCGCTCGCCGGGCCGCCGTCGCGGGCGAGGCGCCGGCCCTGCCCGAGGGCGGACCGGCGTTCTTCACCGCGCCAGGCGTGCGTGGCGGATAGCGACGGCGCACGACCATCCGCCGCATACGCCCTACGCCGTTTTCGTGAGGCGGGCGACGACCTCGGTGTCCTCGGTCTCGCCCGTCTCGACGAAGCCCAGGCTGGCGTAGCAGCGGCGGGCCGCCTCGTTCGCCGGCTCGTAGGACAGCGCGAATCCGGTCACGCCCGGCTCCTCGGCCTCGATCCGCGTGATCAGCGCGCGGATCGCCGCCCGCCCGATGCCCTGTCCCTGCCGGGTCTGGTCGATGACGACGCCACCGATCCACGCCGCGTTGTCGTCGGGGTCGATCGTCCACATCAGGAACCCGACGACCTCGTCCCCGGCCCGGACCGCCAGCGGCCGCCACCCGGCCTCCCCGTAGGTGCAGAGCGCCAGGTAGTAGGTCGGCGGAGCCACCCACTCACGTTGATGCGCCGCCACGGACAGATCCGCCACCACCCGCCAGTTCCCGGCGTCGACCGCGGCCAGGTTCACGCTCTCGGAGATGTTCGACATGCCGCGCATGGTTCCAGGACACCTGTCGCACGCCTCCGCCGGGTGGCGCTGGCCGCGAGGTATCGCACACCCGTCAGGTGCCCTTGCCACCCGCGGACCGCGGCCCGCGGGAGCGTGCGGGCCGGACCACCGCGGAAGCGGGAAGATCGCTTCGGGTTTCCGGATCTTCGGCCCTGTACTTCCGGGTTTCAGGTCTGTGCTTTCGGGTTTCAGGTCTGTGCTTCAGGGGCGTCCGGTCTGTGCCTTTTCGGGTGCCGGGACGAGGGTGTGGGGTTCCGGGGTGACGTGGGTGGCCGGGGGTGCGGCCAGGCCGCCCAGCAGTGCGCCGAGCGCGGCGGTGATCACCACGATGCCGGTGATCATCTCGATCGGCCAGCGCAGGCCCGCGTCCAGGTGCAGGCCGAGCAGCAGGCCGGACCAGACCATGGCGACGTAGACCGCGCCGGCCAGCGGCAGCCGCAGCGGGGCGCGGGGGCCACGGACCGCGTCGAGCCAGAGGACTGCTACGTCGGCGAGGAGCGCGGCGAGCACGGCGACAAGCGCGGCGATCGCCATCGGGGCCGCGAACTCGAACATGAACAGGCCGAACAGGGCCGTCGCGGCGACGATCGCGGTGCCCGCGCCGAGCGTGGGGCGGCGGCGGTGGGCGAGCAGGAACGGAATCGCGATGATCGGGGTGGTGAAGACGAACGCGTCGATGCCGATCAGTGCGGTCGTGCCGCCGATCGCGTCGAGCCCGCCGTTTGAGGCCGCGTTGCCCGGCGCGAACGGCTGCGTCGGCGCGTCGGTGAGGAACGCGCTGGAGTGGCTGAACAGGATCGTGGTGAGTGAGGTGGTCAGCGCGAGCGAGGCAACGCCGGTGACCGTGCGCAGACCGTTCTCGCCCGCGGCCCACCAGGCGCGCAGGGGGCTGCTGGCGAGCAGCATCGCGCCGATGACGAGCAGCAGGTGGCTGGGGCTGAACTGCGCGTTCAGCCCCAGTTCGATGCCGATCGTCTCGTGCCAGATCAGGTCGCCGAGACCGCCGGCCGCGAAGACGAGCACACCGAGCGCACCGACCCGGTAACCGGCGGGCCAGCCGTCACGCCACCAGCGCGGCGCGGCGTCGCGACGCGAGTAGGCCTGCCAGCACGTCCAGGCGGCCAGGCCGGCGAACCCGGCGTAGATCAGGCCGTGCCAGGGAGTGAAGAACGACTCCAGCGTGGACGGGAGGTTGGAGTGCGCCCAGCCGTCCGTGATGCCGCCGGCCACCAGGACGCCCACGAGCAGCACTGTGACCAGGTCTTCCCGGGCGGTGGTGCGCTGTGTGCCGGTCATCTCGTCCCCCGTCCGGCAATTCTTGGCTGCGCATCTGATCGTCGCCGCCCGCGCCGCACCGGACGACCCCGTTTCAGGACCCGAGAATGACGACAATTGGGTACGGGTGTCAGGCGGCGACCAGGGCGGTCGTCACCGGTCCGGCCGTCACCGGTCCGGCCGTCCGGCGGTCCACGCGCTCCCGGCGGATCGCGCGGACGATCGGCACCGCGACCAGGGCGCAGATGGTGAGGCCCGCGGCGCCCAGCGCGAACACAAGCGTGCGGGGCGGGGCGAGTTCGAGCATGAAGCCGGCCAGCGCGTACCCGGTCAGGCTCGCGCCCTGCACCCAGCCGACGAAGACCGCGTAGGCCCGGCCGTGCGACTCGGCCGGCACCCGGCGGGCGATCAGCACGTTCTGCTGCACGTTCAGCCCACCGTTGAAGAAGCCGCCGAGCAGGTAGAACGGGGCGACCCAGAGCAACGCCGGGACGATCGCCATCGCCGCGATCGCCGCGCAGGTGCCGGCAAGCGTGCACAACGTGCCGTAGACGAGCATGCCGTCGTCGCGCATGCGGCGGACCAGCCGGGCGACCACCCAGGTGCCGGCCAGCAGCCCGGCCGCCCAGAGCGCCTCGATCAGTCCGTACGCGGTGGTGGACGCGTGCAGCGTCTCCCGCAGGTAGAAGATCGCCACCACGTTGATCGCGCCCACGCCGAGCACCACGCCGGCGATCGCCACCGTGAGCGACCCGAGCAGCGGGTCACGCCAGTAGCGGAATGCCGTCCGCTCAGGTGTCGTGACCCCGCTGACCCCGCTGACCCCGCCGCCGCCGCTGCCGCCGCGACGGGTGCGGATCAGCAGGCCTGCCACGACAAGCGCCAGGTAGGCGCCGGCGTCGATCAGCAGCGGCACCCGGGCGCCGAACCCGCCGACAAGCACGCCGGCCAGCACCGGCGCGGCCAGGGCGCCGATCGAGGTCATCGTCTGGTTGAGCGCGGCGGCCCGCGGCAGGTCGTCGCGGCCGACCATGGCCGGCAGCAGCGCCGCGAGCGTCGGCTGGGTCAACGCCAGCCCGCAGGCGAGCAACGCGACAAGCGCGACGATCAGCACCGGCGACGACACGAAGGCCAGCACCGTACACACCGCCGCCTGCGCCAGCCCCACGCCGCACAGCAGCCGCCGGCTGTCCACCCGGTCGACGACCCGCCCGGTCAGCGGGGCCAGCACCACCAGCGGCAACACCCCGGCAAGCAGCAGTCCGGCCACCGCGAACCCTCCCGCGCCCGCCGACTGCAGGGTGAGCGCGAGCGCGGTCGCCGCCAGGAAGTCACCGGTCACGGAGAGCCCACGCGCCCCGGCCGCCAGATACGCGTCCCGCCAACCCGATCCAGATGTGAAAGACATACTTCGAAAATAACGCTTCACATATTGGGTACGCAAGGGGGTTTAGCAATCGCTATACTTTTCGGGTGGAGGAGACCGAGTGGGAGATCCGCGTCATCGATGAGGTACTCGAGTGGATCGACGGCCTCGAAGCCGGCGACAACGAGCGCGTGGTGCAGGCGCTCGACCTGCTCGCAGAGTTCGGTCCAGGCCTGGGGCGGCCTTTGGTCGACACGATCCACCGGTCGTCCATAGCGAACCTGAAGGAGCTGCGGCCAGGCACAATGCGGATCTTGTTTGTCTTCGATCCCTGGCGCTCCAGCATCCTGCTGGTTGCGGGGGACAAGGCAGGAGAATGGAACAGGTGGTACCGCTCGGCCATCCCGTTGGCGGAGCAACGCTACGACGTTTACCTGAAAGAACGCTCAACTGGGGAAAGCGAGCAGCCGTGAGCAACTACGTGCACTGGAAGGATGTGCGCGCCGAGTACGTCGAGCGCGCGGGCGGGGAGGAAGCGGTCGAGGCCGGCAAGCAGGAGCTGCTGGCCACCGTGGTGGGGCACCGGCTCGCGGAGCTGCGGAAGGCGCGAGGGCTCACGCAGCAGCAGGTCGCGGAGCGGATGGGGATCACGAAGGGCCGGGTCTCGCAGATCGAGCAGGGCAAGATCTCGGGGCAGGACGTGCTGGCGCGGTATGCGACAGCGCTCGGCGGACGGCTGCGCCAGACGATCTACTTCGAGAACGGGGACGTCGCGGCGATCGCCTGAGACTGCGGTCAGTCGGCCGGGGGCAGCACGTCACGCGGGGTGGCGGCGTAGTGGATGACGACGGTGCGGGCGTTGTCGGGCGGGGCGGTGCGGGTGCGGCTGCGGTAGGGGTCCACCAGGTCGGAGATGGCCTGGCTGACCGCGAGCGCCTCGTCCGGCGTCATGGTGCAGACGATGCTGCTGAGCTGCCCGACGTTGTACCACTCCGGCGGCGCCAGGTGGGCCGAGCGCGCCCAGGTGCGGATCCGCTCGAAGTCGCGCTGCAGGAAGGCGTCGACGAGCGCGCTCTCGGCGGCCCGCACGTCGTCCGTCGCGTCCTGACCGGCGTCGATGGCGAACGCCGGGACGGTCGGCTGCCACAGTCGCTCGCGTCCGTCACCCCGGCTCGGCGCCTCCTCGACCAGGCCGGCCTTGGCCAGGGCGCGCAGGTGGTAGCTGGTGGCGCTCGGTGACAGGCCGGCCACCTCGGCACACGAGGTGGCGGTCACCGATTCGCCTGTCGAGCCGAGGTGCTCCATGATCGCCAACCGGGCCGGGTGTGCCAGCGCCCGCATCACCCGCGGGTCCGAAATCGTCACCCGCTGCGTCCCACGCCGCTCCGCGTCGGTCATCAGCACCCCTCCCTCGGCCACCCCGATCATCCCAGCCGCACATCACCCCTCGATCTTTCGGGGGCCGCGCACCGGAAGTCCGGCGGGACTCAGGCGACCGTCGGCGATGCGGGTGAGCGTGCCTTTATGCCGCCACCGCGTAATGCCGCTCATCGCCGGCCTCCCGCTCGCGCTCCGTCAAGTATTCCGCCTCGGGGATCGGTTCTCACCTCGGGCGACCGCGACCTGTAAATCGGTGGAGATGCCGAGGGTGGGGGCGTATGGTCGAGGGCCGCTTGACGGCCGCGGTGGGAGGGCACCGAAGCGGACGTCGTACGCGCCGGGGCCCGGTGGAGACGGGGTCTGGATACGCGAGCGAGCCACGGATTCATTTGGTGAGGATGCAGCGTGCCCGCAGGAGATCTGGATCGTGAGCTTGATGGTGAACGCGCCCATCTGACCGAGTCGCGCGCGGCGTTGCGGCGGATGCGGGAGCACGCGCAGGCGCTCTTCGCGACCGGCGACAAGGTGGCAGGCGATTCGTACACGGCGGAGCAGCTCGGACGGCACATGGCCCGGCGGGTGGTGGAGCTCGCCGACGACCCGTCGACGCCGTTGTTCTTCGGGCGGCTGGACTTCGGCGACGGGGAACACGCCGGGAACGAGTACCACGTGGGGCGCCGGCACGTCACGGACGAGGCCGGCGAGCCGATGGTGCTGGACTGGCGGGCGCCGATCTCGCGCTCGTTCTACCGGGCCAGCGTGAAGGACCCGCAGGGCGTGGCGGTACGGCGCCGGTTCGGCTTCGTGGCGGGTGCGATCACCTCGTTCGAGGACGAGCACCTGGACCGCGGCGAGGAGCTGGGCACCGCGTCGAAGATCCTGACCCAGGAGATCGAGCGTCCACGTGTGGGCCCGATGCGGGACATCGTGGCGACGATCCAGCCGGAGCAGGACGAGCTGGTCCGCGCGGATCTGGGCGACTCGCTCTGCGTGCAGGGCGCGCCTGGCACCGGGAAGACCGCGGTGGGCCTGCACCGGGCCGCCTACCTGCTCTACCTGCACCGGGAGCGGTTGCGGCGCTCCGGCGTGCTGATCGTCGGGCCTAACCAGGCGTTCCTCGGCTACATCGCGGCGGTGCTTCCGGCGCTTGGCGAGGTGGAGGTCGCGCAGAGCACGGTCGAGGATCTGATCAGGCGCGGCGAGGTCACGGCGGTGGACGAGACGGCGGCCGCGATCGTCAAGCACGACGTACGGATGGCGGAGGTGCTGCGGCGCGCGGTCTGGTCGCACGTCGGCCGGCCGGACTCGCCGATGACAGTGCCGGACGCGTCGTACCGCTGGCGGGTGGGTGAGGAGCCGCTGCGCCGGGTGGTGGACGAGGCACGGCGGGAGGGTCTGCCCTACGCGGTGGGCCGTGAGCGGGTCCGGGCCCGGGTGGTGTCGCTGCTGCTGCGTCAGTCGGAGGCACACCGGGGCGACTCGCCGTCCGAGGCATGGCAGCGGCGGATGGCGAAGTCGAAGCCGGTGACCGAGTTCCTGGACGCGGTCTGGCCGGCGCTGACACCGGAAGGGCTGCTGTTCGCACTGCTCACTGACCGGGACAGGCTGCGGGAGAGCGCACAGGGCCTCCTCACCGACGAGGAACAGGAGTTGATCACGCAGCGGAAGCCGGCCAAGACCCCGAAATCCACGAAGTGGACCGCTGCCGACACGGTGCTGCTTGACGAGATCGCCGGCCTGCTGGACCGGATGCCGAGCTTCGGGCACGTGGTGCTGGACGAGGCGCAGGATCTCTCCCCGATGCAGTGCCGGGCGATCGCACGCCGGAGCGAGCACGGGTCGATCACGCTGCTCGGCGATCTGGCGCAGGGCACCGCGCCGTGGGCGTCCTCGGACTGGGCGGTGTCGCTGGCGCATCTGGGCAAGCCTGGTGCGCCGGTGGTACCGCTGACCGTGGGCTTCCGGGTGCCGGCCACGGTGATCGCGCTTGCGAACCGGCTGCTGCCGAGCCTCAAGGTCAACGTCCTGCCGGCCGAGTCGATGCGGCGGGACGGCTTCCTCGACGTACACGCGACGGATGATCTTGAATTTGATCTGGCGGTTGAGGTACGCAAGGCGCTTGAGCACGAGGGGTCGGTGGCGGTCATCGCGGCGGACGCCGCCGTCGAGACGATCAGGAAGGCGCTTGACGAAAGCCCACGCGTCGAGATCGTGCCCGCGTCGATCGTGAAGGGACTCGAGTACGACCACGTGATCGTCGTCGAGCCCGCGGACATCGTCGCCGCGGAGCCACGTGGATTGAACAGGCTCTATGTCGTGCTCACGCGAGCGGTCTCACGACTCACTGTCATTCATGCGGTTCCGCTGCCGGAGGCGCTGACCTGAGCGATGGTTTAGGGAGCGAGCCCCAGCGAGAGGACTGACAATGACACTCCCCCGCAACGGCTATCTCCCGATCGAGGAGCACGGCATCGTCGGTGACCTGCGCACCGTCGCGCTTGTGGGCACGGACGGGACCATCGACTGGTACTGCCCGGCCCGGTTCGACGCGCCGTCGCTCTTCGCCTCCCTGCTCGACTCCCGCAAGGGTGGTTTCTTCTCGATCAGGAGCCGGGCCTCGGCCCGGCCGAAACAGCTCTACCTGCCGGAGACGAACATCCTTGTCACCCGCTTCGTCGGCGCGGAAGCCGTCGGCGAGGTGGTCGACTTCATGGTTCCGGAAACGTCGGAGACCGCGGCCGCTCGTGACCTGCTGGTACGCAGGGCGCGCGCGGTCCGCGGGCGGGCAACGTTCGAGCTGGCCTGCCATCCGGCGTTCGACTACGGCCGGGTGTCGCACACGGTCGAGCTGGTCAGCGGCGTCGGTGCGGTGTTCACGTCCGCGGCCGGCCGGTTCGTGCTGCGCACGAGCGTGCCGCTGAAGATCGAGGAGAACGGCGTCGGCGCCACGTTCACGCTTGACGAGGGCGAGACCGTGGAGATCCAGCTGGAGTGGAAGGGCGAGGTGCGCCCGCTTACCGACGGCGAGAACGAGGAGCTGTTCGTGCGCACCTCGGACTTCTGGCAGAAGTGGCTGAGTCAGTGCAAGTACCGGGGGCGCTGGCGGGAGACCGTGCAACGCTCCGCACTGACGCTGAAACTGCTTGTCTACCACCCGACCGGCGCGCTGGTGGCGGCGCCGACCACGTCGCTTCCGGAGGAGCTGGGCGGCATCCGGAACTGGGACTACCGGTATGCGTGGCTGCGCGACGCCGCGTTCACCATCTACGCGCTGATGCGGCTCGGCTTCCTGGAGGAGGCCGCGTCGTTCATGGACTGGGTGCAGAAACGGTGCGAGGAGGCGGACCGCGACCGGGACCGCGACCTCATGATCATGTACTCGGTGGACGGCAGCCCGGAGATCCCGGAGTTCTCCCTCGACCACCTGGAGGGGTACCGGGGTTCCGCGCCGGTCCGGATCGGCAACAACGCGGTCAACCAGCGGCAGATCGACGTGTACGGCGAGCTGATGGACTCGGTCTACCTCTACAACCGCGAGGTGCCGATCTCCTACGACCTGTGGACGCACCTGTCCCGGCGGCTCGACTGGCTGGCCACCCACTGGCAGGAGCCGGACGAGGGGATCTGGGAGATCCGGGGGCCACGGCAGCGGTTCACCTACTCCGCGCTGATGACCTGGGTGGCGTACGACCGGGCCTGCCGTCTGGCCCGTGACCGGGGGCTTCCAGCGCCGATCGAACGGTGGCGGAAGCTCGGCAACCAGGCGTACCGGTTCGTGCAGAACTCGTGCTGGGACCGGGAGATCGGCGCGTACGTGATGCACCCCGGCAGCAAGCTGCTTGACGCGTCGTTGCTCGTCATGCCGCTTGTCAAGTTCTCCGGCCCGACGGATCCCCGGTTCCTGTCCACGTTGGACCGGATCTCGGACGAGCTGGCGTCGGACAGTCTGGTCCACAGGTACGCGCACACCGGCCACGACGGGCTGGCCGGGCAGGAGGGCACGTTCAACCTCTGCTCCTTCTGGTACGTCGAGGCGCTGACCAGGGCCGGCCGGGTCCGGGAAGCCCGGATGATCTTCGAGAAGATGCTTACCTACGCGAACCACGTCGGCCTGTTCGCGGAGGAGATCGGGCCGTCCGGCGAGCAGCTGGGCAACTTCCCGCAGGCGTTCACCCACCTGGCGCTGATCTCCGCGGCGGTCAACCTGGACGCGGCGCTGGACAGGTAACGCCGCCCTCGGCCCCCGCCCGGAAGGCATCGAAGTCGCCAACGCGACGGGCGGGTGTCCGTTCGGTCGATGTTCCGTGGCACCTTTGTACACATGGAGATCACTACTGTTGACCTCGACGCGCCCCCACAGTTGTGGGCGCGGTGGGTCGCGCAGGCGGCCGCGCTCGCGACGATCGGATACCGGGACGTGTACTGGATCGACGGTGCCGGCGCGCATCACGACGATCACGGTGGCAACTGGTCCCGGCTGATGCTGATCGACGGCGAACGGGCGGTGCTCTTCGGGTACGACCACGAGTACAGCCGGACCGTGGACCACAGCCCTCCGATCGACCTGCTGGCCGGCGCGCCCGAGTGGCTGCCGTACGCGGATCTGACCCGGGCCGTCAACGTCAACCAACTCGGCTACGTCTACTGGTACGAGAAGGCCTGGCACCGCGTCGCCTACCCGCCGGACCTCGGTGACGACGGCCTGCTCGCCACGATCCGCGAGGTCATCGACGACGAGCAGGCGCTGCTGGCACTTCGCGAGATCGTGTTCAGCTGGGGCCGGCACTTCCCGGCGGACCCGGTCCGGGAGCGCGTCGAGGTGAACGTCGCCGCGGATCAGCTGCTGGCGGGCGCGTACCAGCGCTCGGTGCACGAGGGTCTGCTTGTGAACCTGCTCGGCCGGGTCACCGCGGTGCGCCCCGACCCGCGCGCCGGTGTGGCCGCGGCCGCGCTGGGTGGTGGCACACCTGGCAGCACCGCCCCGTTCGCGCCGGCCACGCCCGCCCGGCCGGTTCGCCGCCGGGCCCGCCGGCTCAGCGACGAGCAGCACCAGGAACTGGTCTGGACCGCGATGCGCCAGTCCGGCGAGCTGCACCGGCCGGAGGAGCCGATCTACCCGCCACCGGCGCAGCTGACCGAGCTGGTCGAGTGGGCGCGCGGCCGTGCCCCGGCCGGCGACGGGCGCTGCTCGGTCAAGTTCCAGTTGGAGATCGACGGCGCCAGCGAGCAGCCCGGCGAGCACGCGCCCGCGACCCGCGAGGGTGAGGACTCGTTCCGGCTGTTCCGCGAGGCGAGCGACCTGGCCCGCGCACTGTGGTCGGCCGAGGACGAGGGCGGGCGGGGCCGCTGGCTGTTCCTGCGCCTGGAGACGACCGCGGACAGGTACCACACGGAACGGCGCTGGGATTCCTGGCCGGATTGGTGGGAGTACGACGGCATCACCGGCCCGTGGCTGGACCAGCTGAACGCGGAGATGACCCGCCGTTCCCCGCAGTGGCGCCCGGACTGGGCCGTCCTGCTGGAGCCGGACGTCGCCTGGAGCGGACCCCCGGACCGCTACGCCCACCTGCTCTGATTTCGCCGCGAAGGCCCCCGGCGCCGGGGGCCTTCGTCCATCATGGGGACATGACGGATAACAGCGTTCACCCCGGTCAGGGGCGCGCGGCCTGGGGACCGGGCACGCCCGTGTGGACCGATCTGAGTACCCCCGACGTGGCGGAGGCGGTGCGTTTCTACGGCGCGCTCTTCGGCTGGACCGCGTCCGAGGTGCCGGGCGGCGGCGGGTACACGATGTTCCTGCTGGACGGCGCGCCGGTCGCCGGCGCCGGGCCGCTGCACGGGCTCGACGAGGAGAACGAGTGGTGCACCTACCTGCTCACCGACGATGTGGAGGAGACCGCGCACCGGGTGGCCACGGCCGGCGGCGCCGTGCAGAAGCCGCCGTACGACGTGATGACGCAGGGGCGTACCGCCGTGTTCCTTGACCCGTCCGGCGCCGAGTTCTCCGCCTGGGAGCCCCGTGAGATGGCCGGTGCCGCCGTGTTCAACGTCCCGGGCGCGCTCGCCTGGAACGAGCTGTCCACCCCCGACCCGGTGCTCGCGAAGCGGTTCTACGGCGACGTCTTCGGCTGGACCGCGTCCGACGGCGACTACATCACCTGGGACTCGGCCGGGCGCCCGATCGGCGGCCTGGTGCCGGTCGACGAGCCCGCACCCGCGCGCTGGATGGTCTACTTCGGCGTCGCGGACTGCGACGCGAGCGTGGCCCAGGCGACCTCGCTCGGCGCCACAGTCGCGGTCAAGCCGACCGACATCCCGTGGGGCCGCTTCGCCACCCTCAACGACCCACAGGGCGCGTTCTTCTCGATCTTCCAGGGCTGAACGGCTTCACGGCTGAAACCGCTTCAGGGCTGGAACGGCTTCCAGGGCTGACGATCTGCTCAGCGGATCGGGACGACCAGGGGCCCGTGTTCGCCGGGCAGCACCCGGACGCGGGCGCGGTAGTGCACGGCCAGCAGTTCCTCGGTGAGAACCTCGGCCGGGGTTCCAGCCGCCACGACGCGACCGGCGGCCAGCAGGACCATCCGGTCGGCGTACTCGCCGGCGATCGACAGGTCATGCATGGTGGCGAGCACTGTCAGCCCGCGTGCGCGGCGCAGATGGTCGACGAGGTCGAGAACGTCCTGCTGATGCCCGATGTCGAGGGCGCTTGTCGGCTCGTCGAGCAGCAGCAACGGGGCACGCTGGGCGAGCGCGCGGGCCAGGAAGGCGCGCTGCCGTTCACCACCGGAGAGGGTGGTGAGCGGACGGGTCGCGAGCGCGGTCAGGTCGAGGGCGGCGATCTCCTCGTCGGCGACGGCGAGGTCGGCGGCGGATTCGCGGCCGAGCGGCGGCACATAAGGGGTGCGGCCGAGCAGCACGTATTCGCGGACCGTCATGCCGGGCGGGACCGCGGGGCTCTGGGCGACCGTGGCCACCCGGCGGGCCCGGTCGCGCCGTCGCAACGCGGTGACCTCGATGCCGCCCGCCGGGACACCGCGGTCCGGGGCAACAGAGCCCACCGGGACACCGCGGTCCGGGGCAACAGAGCCTACCGGGACGCCGCCCTGCGGAACACCTGGAGATGCCGGGGCAGAGTCCCGGGAGGTGCCGTCCGGCGAATCACCAGGATCCGCCGGAATCGGGCCCAGTGAGATGCTTCCCGAGTAGGGCACGAGACCTGTCAGCGCGCGCAGCAGCGTGGACTTCCCGGCGCCGTTCGGCCCGATGATCGTGACCCACTCGCCGGCCGCCACGGTCAGATCGACGCCGTCAAGCACGGCCGTACCGCCGAGCACCACTCGCAGCCCGCGAACGGCGATCACCGCCCCGCCCCCGGTCACAGCGCCACCCGCCGGTTCGTCCGCAGCACCAGCGCGAAGAACGGGGCGCCGAACAGCGCGGTCACCACGCCGATCGGCACCTCGGCAGGCGCGGCCGCGGTGCGGGCGATCAGGTCGGCAAGCGCCAGGAACGCGGCGCCGAAGAGCATCGACAGCGGCAGGATCGCCCGGTACGACGCGCCCACAAGCAGCCGGACCGCGTGCGGCACGATCACGCCGACGAAGCCGATCAGGCCCGACACGGAGACCGCGGCCGCGGTGCCGAGCGACGCGGCCGCGACCAGGATCAGCCGGGAGCGCTGCGGGTGCAGGCCCAGCCCGGCCGCCTCCTCGTCGCCGACGGTCAGCACGTCCAGCTCGCGCCGGTGTGCCAGCACCACGACCGCTGTGACAAGCACGTACGGCAGCAGCAGGCGCACGTCGCCCCAGCCGCCGGTGGCGAGCCGGCCGAGCAGCCAGGAGTAGATCTCGCGCAGGTCCTCCACGTGCCGCTGCATCAGCCAAACCTGCCCGGCCTGCAGGAACGCGGCGACCGCGACGCCGGACAGGATCAACGCGGCCGGTGACCGGTCGCCGCCGCCGGCCGCGCCGAGCAGGTAGGTGAGCCCGATCGCGGCCAGCGCGCCGGCAAACGCGGCGGCCGGGAGCAGCGTGCGCGGGCCGTCCAGCGCGATCACCGCGGTGGCGGACAGCCCGGCGCCGGCCGCCACGCCGAGCAGGTAGGGATCGGCGAGCGGGTTCCGGAACACGCCCTGGTAGGCGCCGCCGGCCAGCGCCAGCATCGCGCCGACGAGCAGGCCGAGGACCACGCGCGGAAGCCGCAGTTGCAGCAGCACGGCCGCCTCGCGTGGGTTCAGGCCGCTCTCCACCCGTACCCCCGGGATGAGGTTGAGAATTTCCGTCGCGACAGCGGCGGGTGGCAGCGGCACCGGCCCGAACGCCAGACCGGCCAGGCCCGCGCCGACCACCGCGATCAGGCCGGCCGCCCACCAGAGCGGCCGGGAACGGCTCACGCCGGAACCGCGGCCACCGCGTCGGTGACCGCGCGGACCAGGTCGACGACGCGCGGGCCCCAGCGGGACGCGATGTCGTCGTCGAGGCCCACGACCTGCTTCGCCGTCACTGCCGTCATCGTGTTCCAGCCGGGCCGGGCGCCGACCGTCGTCGCGTTCTGCGCGCAGCAGGTGACGTCGGCCAGGAAGATCAGGTCGGGGTTCGCCTTGACCAGGAACTCCTGGTTGAGCTGCGGATATCCGCCGGCGGAACCGTTGGTGTCGGCCGGATCGGCCACATTTGTCAGCCCGGCGCGGCCGAGCAGCGCGCCGACGAACGTGGTAGACGTCGCGGAGTACAGCTCCGGGCCGAGCTCGTAGTAGTAGGTGAGCGGCTTCTCCCGCTTCGGAAGCGCGTCGACAAGCGTGGTGATCTGCGTGTCCGCGCTGTGGACCAGGGACTCCGCGTCGGTGGGCCGCCCGGTCAGCGCGCCAAGCTCGCGCCACTGGCGGAAGGCGTCGTCGAGCGAGGTCGCGGCCGGGGCCAGGTAGACCGGGATCTTCAGCGCGGTCAGCGCCTTGACCACCTCGTTGATGTCGTTGGAGATCACCACCAGGTCCGGCGACTTGGCCGCGATCGCCTCCGCGTTCGGCTGGAAGCCGGACAGGTCGGTGACCGGCACGTTCGCCGGGAAGTCGGACTGGTCGTCGACGGCAGTCACCTGCGGCCCGGCCCCGATCGCGAACAGCACCTCGGTGGCGGTCGGCGACAGCGAAACAATCTTCTCCGGCCGTGCGTCGAGCGTGACGCTCCCGACCGTGACCGGAAACGCCCCGGCCTGCGACGGACCCGGTTCCGCGGGGCTGGTCCGCCCGTCGTCCCCGGCACACCCGCCCGCCGCTGTCAGGGCGAAAATCAACGAAAACGCTGCGAGGGTACGACGTCCGCGCGCCACAGCCACCTCCGGTTCGACGGCGGAGCGGGCACGCATCACGCGATGCGCCCCGGTTCCGCGAGGGCGATGATCGCAACCGTGCTCCGCAGGCGACCTGGCTTTCACAGTTGCGGGACAGCGCCGGATTCACACCGGACTTCGCTGCGGGACGGTTTCTTACCCCAGACGCTAGTGCAGGCCCCGGCCGATGCGGCCGGGACCTGCGTCATACCGCCGGGGTCAGCAGTAGGTGGACTGCTTGCCGATGATCCGGTATGGGCAGTCGCTGTACTCGGTAAGAAGCAGCACGGCCGAGCGGTTGACCGCTGTCTGCGCCGGGATCACCTCGTCGGGCGGGTAGAAACCGCCGCCGCTGCCGCTCTCACCCGGGTACATCTCGAACGTGTAGGCGAAGATCTTGTGCGTCGCCCACATCCAGTCGAGGCTGTCCCCGTCCGTGATGTAGAGGTCGGAGGACTGCTCCGGCGAGTACCCGTTGAGGTTCGCCATCTGCGTGCCGAGCGTGGCGAACGTGTTGTACTGGTCCGCGTTCATGCCGGTCGCGGTGTTCGCCGTGGTGTAGCCGTACGGCCAGAGCACCAGCTTCGAGTACGTGTGGAAGTCGATGTTCGCCTTGATCTGCTGCACGCCGCCGACCACCCGGCCGTTGACGAAGTTGCGCAGCGCGGTCGTCTCCGGCGCGGAGAAGGCGGACGGGCCGCGGTAGGTCAGCGACGACGGCGAGCCGGACGAGCCGCCGCAGCAGCCCCAGTTGTAGCCCCAGTTGCGGTTCAGGTCGGTGCCGACGTACGACGAGCCGCTGTTCGGCTGCCGGTTCTTGCGCCACGACCGGTAGGAGCCGGTGGCGATGTCGTACTCGCTGCCGTCCGGGTTGACGGTCGGCACGATCCAGATCTCCCGCGAGTTGACCAGGTTGGTGATCTGCGTGTCCGTGCCGTAGTTGTCGGTGAACAGGTTGAGCAGGTAGATCGCCATCTCGACGGTGAGGTGCTCGCGCGCGTGCTGCTGCGAGTTGAAGAGGATCTCCGGCTCGCTCTCGTCCGTCGCCACGTTGTCCGAGATCTTGATGACCGGCAGCGCGCGGCCCTCGTAGGACGTGCCGATGTTGGTCCGCCGGGCGATCGCCGGGTGATCCGCGACCACCTGGTTCACGACGGCGATCAGCTCCGCGTAGTTGTGGTAGGCCGAGTCGGCGGACGGGAAGTCAAGCGTGCCGACCTCGCTCCCGGCCGGCGGCGTCACGGCCGTGACCGTAAAGCCGAGCGCGCGGATCGACCGCAGCTCGGCCGCGGTGGCGGAGACGGTGAGCACGCCGTGCTCCTGGACGGCGTCGATCGCCGCGCCGGTCCGGGCGACCGCATTACGCGCGTCAGGTGTGCGCACACCACTCACTGTGTACTGCGTGGACGGGCCGGTTTGTGGCTCCGAGGGGCGCGCGGACGCGGGCCCGGTCGCGGTGAGCACCAGCGCCACGGCGGCAGCGGCGGCCACGGCGAGGCGGAAGCGGGATCTGGACACGGTGGAGCCTCCTGGGGGTGTGGAGGTGCTTCCGGGTACTCCACCATCCGTACCGTGATCGTCTCAATACGCTTCGATATCCCAAAGCGATCATCCCGCCGGTGACATGGTCGTCCGGCGCCGCGCTACCCGGCCTTATCGGCCTTCTCCGGGCGGCCTTCGACCGGACGGCCTGCCTGGTCGGCTTCGCCGGGCTGTTCGCTGTCGCCGGGCTGTTCGTCCTCGCCGGCCAGGGCGGCGCGGAGGCGCTCGCGCTCGGCCTTGCGCTTGTCCGCACGGCCGGCCAGATCGACCGCCATCTCGTCGCGCCAGCGGCCGAGCAGGAAGAACGACGCGACCGCGGAGAGCAGCAACGCGACGATCAGCTTGATGAAGATGTCCAGGTCGACGAACCACAACGCCGCTAAGAACGCCGCGAAGAGAACGATCCGGCCGGCCGTGTACTTGATCGCAGCCACAGCGCCCCATCTCCTCAGCCGAAAGTCACAACCCTTCGAGGGTACGGCAGCGGCCGCGCACCGCCGCTCAGGCCCAGATGCGCTGCGGTTCGGCGCGGCGGTCGGCGAGCGGGACCGGGGCGTCGTGCTCGTGAAGCACGGCGAACGCGGCGTCGCGCTCGACCGGGCGCAGGCCGGCGTCCCAGATCATCTCCAGCAGTTCACGCTCGGCGTCCAGCTCAAGCGCGTTCTTGTCCGCGCTGCGCCATCGCGGCCCGTTGGTCTCCGCCGCGGCCGTCTTCGCTTCCACGGCCTCCGCTGCCTCCTCCGCGGCGGCCGGGATGTCGCTGAGGTCGTCGGCGCCGTAGTTGAGCAGCAGCTGGGTGAGGGCCGGGCCGTGCGAGGCGTAGTCGACGGTGAGGTGTGCGGCCGGGTCGAGCAGGAGGCGGGCCACCGCAAAGGTGCGCAGCGCGTCGGCCGGGGCGCCGTCCTCCTTGACGAGCACCGCGGTGACGCCGCCGGAGAGTTCACGAAGGTTTAGCACTGAGTCCACCAGGTGCGCGGCGGGGTCGCCGGCGGCGCCGTAGGCGATCTCACGTGAGTCGATGGGACGATCGACGGCGAATGTCACCCGATCGTTGTACGACGTCGTCCGGCGGTGGTGTGCCAACCTGCCCAGCCAGGCGAGTTCGTCAGTACCGAAGAGGACTATTCCGTCATCTCGAGTGAGCCGCTCGCCGGCGTAGACCCTCTGCTCAAGCGCACTCTTCAACCCGGATTCCATGCCCCGAGCGTACGTGGCCGGAACCTGAACGATCAGGCGGCCGCAGGGGCTCCGCCTCCGTCCGATCGCGACGATCTTTCCGATTTATCCGTGCAAATCGCGCGAATCTCAGCGAGTTCACAGCGACGTATCGGCATAGAGCGATCGACACTCTATGGCAGTGTGAGGTACACCCTTAGGGGGAACGGGACGAGCCGGGATGATCCTCAGGGATCGGCCGGCGAGCACGTGGGGATTGGTATGCGTCAGAACTCTCATGTGGGACGCCATCGGGCCGCACCCTCTCCGCTGCTGCGACCGGTGATTTTCACCGCGGTGGTAAGCGCGACGCTCGCCGCGGTGGTCAGCTCGCCGGCGTACGCGGCACCACCGATCCCCGGCATCCCGGACGCCGGCTCCCGTCCCGCAGCCACCGGCGCGCTGTCGCTCCCCGGCGCCGCGACCACCACTCCCGGCGGCGTCACGCAGAACACGTCGCTCACCGGCAACCCGATAGCGGCCGAGCTCGAGGCCAAGCAGACCGAGGTCAACCAGACCGGTCAGCGACTGCTGGCGATGGAAGAGCAGGTAAGCCAGGCCACCGCCGCGGTCACTGCTGCGGAACAGCAGGTCACCGCCACGAGCGCCGCGCTCGCCACCGCGCAGGCCGCGACGGACAGCGCCGCGAGCGAGGCGCTGAAGGAGGAGGCGGCGCTCCCGCCGGGCACGTTCGGCTCCGACCTCTACAAGATCGGTTCGCTCTGGCGCGTGCCGCGCGACTCGGACAACGACGCGGAACGAGCCGCGCGCGACCTGGCCCGCGCGCAGGACGCCGCGCTCGCCGCGATGACGGCGCGCGACGCCGCGCTGGCCGCCGAGACACAGATCCGCGCCCAGTTCACCTCGATGCAGGACAGCCTCAAGGCGCTTGAGCAGTCGCTGCTCACGCTCCGCAAGACCCACGAGGACGAGCTCACCGCGATCGCGGCCCAGCAGGACGCGGCCGAGGCCGCACTCGGCGCCGACTACGTGGACAACACGACCACCGACGGCATGACCGCCCACCCCAAGGCGCTCGCCGCGCTCGCGTTCGCCATGGCACAGCGCGGCAAGTGGTACGAGTGGGCCGCCGAGGGCCCGGAGACCTACGACTGCTCCGGCCTGATGTGGGCCGCCTACCGCAGCGTCGGCTACTACGGCCTCCCCCGCGTCGCCAACGACCAGTACTACGCGACCCGTGGCAAGACCGTCTCGAAGAGCGCGCTGCTCCCCGGCGACATGATCTTCTTCAGCACCAGCAACCGGTGGAGCGACGTCTACCACGTCGGCATGTACGTCGGCGACGGCAAGATGATCAACGCACCGACCACCGGCGAGGTGGTGAAGGTGCAGTCGATCCACTGGTCCCGGTTCTTCGCCGCCACCCGCGTGTTCGGCGCGGTCGAGGCGCCCGACAAGGGCGACACCACGCCGAAGCCGACGCCCACCCCGACGCCGGCGCCGAACCCGACGAAGTCACCCACGCCCGGATCCCCGACGCCGACGCCGGGCACTCCGACACCGACCACCGCGCCGCCGACCAACCCGAACCCGCCGTCCCCGACGCCGTCGGCGTCCGTCACGCCCAGCGGTCCCCCGTCGAACCCCTCGGTGGAGCCGTCCAACAGCGCGTCGGCAAGCGCATCGGCCAGCGCCTCCGCCTCGGCGAGCGCGTCGGCCAGCCGGAGCGCGGCGGCCTCCAGCAGCGCGTCGTCCTCCGCATCCGGCAGCGCCTCCGCCGCGGCCTCATCGTCCGCGAACGGCTGACCCCGGGTCGCCTGTCCCGTGGCTCGCGGGTATGGCACGTTTATGCGAGGGTGAGCGTGGGAGGCAATGGTCATGAGCGAGGATCGGGTGCAGGGCGCTGACACGTCCGAGAGCAGCCCGGCGGCGGTGGCACGTGCCCAGGTGGGACGCGCTTCCGTGGCTGGTACGGCCGCAGGTGACCCGGCAGGTTTCGGGGCCCTTCCGGTCCGGCAGCCGGCCGAGGGGCGGACCTACCGGGCCGGCGATCTGGCGACTCCGGCGGAGGCGTCCGACGAGCAGTCCGCGCCCTCCGGCGAGCTGTCGGCGGGTACGGCACTGAAACCGGCATCAGGGTCGATAACGCCCGCGCCGGTGCTGGCGTTCACGACGCCGGACGTGCCCTCGGCTCCCGGTTTCGCCGACTTCTCCGGGGACGGGCCGGGTCAGGCCGCCTCCAGTGGTGCCGACGCGCCGGCGGGCGGCGCCTTCGGCAGCGCCGACGCCTCCGGTGGCGTCATCTCCCGCGGGCTCACTTCCGGTGGCATCACTTCCGATGGCGTCGCTTCTGGCGGGCTCGCTTCCGGTGGGCTTGCCTCCGGTGGGCTTGCCTCCAGTGGGCTCGCCTCCGGTGGCACCGCCGCTCCGGGTGGCGGCGCAGCCGCTGGGTCCGGTGGCGGCGCGTCCGCCTGGTCGAACTTCGCCATGCCGAAGCGGGAGACCGCCGACGCCTCGCTGAACGCGGCGGTCGCTACCGCCCAGAGCGAGCCGTCCCCGATCCGGGAGGCCGATAAGCCGGTTTCGTCCGTTCCCGCCCCGTCTGCCGCTGATGCGGTGGCGGATCGCGCGGTGGACGTCGGCGTGCCGACCCCACGCACCGCGCCTCTGGACGCCACGGCGCGTCCCGATGACTCGCTGCCCTCGACGGGCAGGACGCCTTCTGCGGACTCGCCGGTGTCCGCCGGCTCGGCTCCTCTCGCCGGCCCGTCGGCGCGCGCCGGGTCGGCCTCCTCCACCGGCGACGACTCCACGGCTTCCCCGGTCATCGTTCCCGCTTCTCCCGGCACTGTGCCGGGGCACAGCCCGGTGTCCACGGATGCTGCGGCGCCTATCTCGGCAGCCGCGTCCGCGTCACCGCTCGGGGTGCAGCCCGCGGCGTGGCCGAGCGCGCTCGCCTTCGGTCACGACGACCCGGCGCCGGTGTCGGCGCCTCCAGTTCCGTCCGCGCCGCCCGCGTCTACGTCGGCGGCGGACACCGGCGCACCCGTGTCGGCGCCTCCGGCCTCTTCCCCGGCGCCGGTCTCGGGCGGGGCTCCGGCCTTCCGGACACCGGACTCGGGCGGCGCAACGCTCTCCCCCTCGCCGTTCCCGGCCTTCGGCAGCACCCCGGTCTCCGGGCCGCCCGCAGCAACGTCCTTCCCGGCCTTCGGCAGCACGCCGGTCTCCGGACCGCCCGCGTCCACAAACCCGGTCTCCGGACCGCCCGCGTCCACAAACCCGGTCTCCGGCGGCGCACCCGCCTCCGGCACACCCTTCCCCGCGTTCGGCAGCACACCGGTCTCCGAGCCCTTCGCGTCCACGACGCCGGACTCGGGCGACGCACCTGTGTCGGGCACGCCTTTCCCTGCGTTCGGCAGCACGCCGGTCTCCGGACCGCCCGCGTCCACGAATCCGGTCTCCGGCACGCCTTTCCCCGCGTTCGGCAGCACGCCGGTCTCCGGACCGCCCGCGGCCACGAACCCGGCCTCCGGCGGCGCACCCTTCCCCGCGTTCGGCAGCACGCCGGCCTCGGATTCGCCCGTGCCGCTCTCCGGCGGCGCGCCGGGCTCCACACCCTTTCCGGCGTTCGGTGGCAGCGCGTCGGTCTCAGGGCCGCCAGCGTCCACGGCGCCGGACTACGCGGCGCCGGTCTCCTCGCCGCCCGTGACGAGTGGGCCGCCCGCGTTCCGGGCCGCGTCGCCGACCTCCTACGGACTGTCCGCGGCCGGGGCGGCCTCGGCGCCGGTGCAGCCTGACTACTCGCTTCCCGCACAGCGGTCCGGGAGTGCCGTGCCGGGTGAGCCGACCCGGGCGCGCGCGTCCGTACCCGGGATGAATCGGATCACGCCGGATGCGCCAGGCGGCGCCGTGAGCGGGGGCACCTCGGGTACCGGGTATCCGCGTGTCTACCGGGCCGGGTCGCCGAACGGGACCGAGCCGGACGAGAAGCCGGATCCGATGGAGCCGCCGCGTCCGCCGGAGCCGCCGCAGCCGGCCGAACCGCCCGCACCCGGGCCTGGTCCAGTGCCGACGCCGTTCCCGGACCCGAACCGGCCCGGTCAGCCGGGCCCGCACCCGGGGCCGCCGGTGCCGATGCCGCCCGCTCCTCCGACGCCGCCCGGCCCGCCGTTCCCGTCGCCGTCCCCGCTGCCACCGTTCCCGCCGCCGCCCGCGGTCGGGACCACCTGGACGTCGTCGTCGGCCGCGCACTCGCAGGTCCGGTCCGGAGACATGCCGAACAGCACCTGGCCGGTGTCCGAGACGGGTCCGGCCGGGCGTCAGTGGCCGCAGCGCAGTGACGCTAATGTGACGCCTGTCGCGCGTGGGTATTCGACGGACAGCCCGGACGACCCGCACGGGGTGGCCGCGTCCGCGGAATACAATCAGTGGGCCCGCGGTCAGCGCCGCGAGTCCGGCACCGTGTACTCGCCGCCGGCGCGTCGGGATGACACGTCCGGGCGGGGTGTGCCGGTCAATCCGGCGATCGAGAACACCGGGTCACTGACCGGGCACATCCTGTCGCCGCAACGGTGGACCAACAATTCCAATTCGAATAATTCCACCCGTGTGGTGGTCATCTTTGGTGGCGTCGCCGCGGCCATCCTGGTCGTCGGAATCATCGCCTCGATCGTGCTCGGTGACCTGGTCAAGGGGTTGTTCGGGCAGTAACGCAAGAACGATTCGTGCGTTACGCCAGGCAGGTTCCACAGTGAGCCCCGCCACTACAGGCCAGGAATGCCCCCGGACCGTCGCAGGTTGACGGGTAAGCTGTATTCATCCATTGGTTCCGGTCGGCGTGCTCAGCGCCTGCCGCAGGGCGTTCTTGCAGGGCATTCGCGGCGACTCCCCTCGCCGCGGCGGGGCCACTTAGCGAGCATGCGCCCCGTTGAGAGGTTTCTTTGACGACTTTCGTTGATCCCAGCACGTCCCCGTCCCTCCTCGACTCGTCCGCGGATCCTTCCGCCGAGTCCGTCTCCGCTACCGCGGAGACCTCTTCCCCCGCCGTGGAGGTGGAGGAGGAGACCGCGCCGCAGGGCCCAAGCTTCGAGGACCTCGGTCTTCCCAGCCGCCTGGTCAAGGCGCTCGCCCGTGAGGGCATCACCACACCGTTCGAGATCCAGGCCGTCACCGTGCCGGATGCGCTGGCCGGCAAGGACGTTCTCGGCCGTGGCCAGACCGGCTCCGGCAAGACGCTGGCGTTCGGCCTGCCGGTGCTCGCCCGTGTCGCCGCCGGCGGCCGCGCCGAGCCGCACTACCCCAAGGCCCTGATCCTGGTGCCGACGCGCGAGCTCGCCATGCAGGTGGCGGACGCGCTGATGCCGCTGGGCAAGCCGCTTGGCGTGTTCATCAAGACCGCGGTCGGCGGCGTGCCGTACGACCGTCAGATCGACTCGCTCCGCCGCGGCGTCGAGGTCATCGTCGCCACACCGGGCCGCCTCGGCGACCTGATCAACCGTGGTGTCTGCAGCCTGGACAAGATCGAGGTCACGGTCCTGGACGAGGCTGACCAGATGGCCGACATGGGCTTCCTGCCCGAGGTCACCGAGCTGCTGTCCAAGACGCCGCAGGGCACCCAGCGGCTGCTCTTCTCCGCGACGCTCGACAAGGACGTGGACTCGCTGGTTCGCCGGTTCATGGTCGACCCGGTGACGCACTCCACCGCGCCCACCGTCGCGTCCGTGACGACCATGGATCACCACATGCTGCTGATCCCGCCGCAGGACAAGTTCCCGGTGACCGCGCAGATCGCCGCCCGCAAGGGCCGCACGATCATCTTCGCGCGTACCCAGATGGGCGTGGACCGGCTGGTCGAGCAGTTGCACGCGGTCGGCGTCCGCGCCGGCGCGCTGCACGGCGGCAAGACGCAGCGGGCCCGCACCCGCACGCTTGCGGAGTTCAAGGAAGGCCGGACGAACGTGCTGGTCGCCACGGACGTTGCCGCACGCGGCATCCACGTGGACGGCATCTCGCTTGTGCTGCACGTCGACCCGCCGAAGGACCCCAAGGACTACCTGCACCGCGCCGGCCGTACGGCGCGCGCCGGTGAGTCCGGCGCGGTCGCCACGCTGGTTCTGCCGAAGCAGCGTCGCACCACGCTCGGCATGCTGGAGAAGGCCGGCGTCAGCCCGTCCCAGACCCGCGTCCGCTCGGGCGACCCGCAGCTGACCGAGCTGGTCGGCGCGCAGGAGCCGTCCGGCATCCCGGTGGTCGAGGAGCCGGAGCCGCGTCGGTCCGAGGGTGGCCGTGGTGGCAGCCGTCGCTTCGGCGGCGGTGGCGACCGTGACCGTGGCCCGCGCCGTTTCGACGGTGACCGCGGCCCGCGTCGCTTCGACGGCGACCGTGCGCCGCGCCGCTTCGACGGTCCTCGCGAGGGCGGCCAGGCCGGTGGCGAGCGTCGTTTCGGCGGCGACCGCCCGACGGGTGGCGGTTACAGCGGCGACCGTTCCGGCGGCGGCTACAGCGGCGACCGTTCCGGCGGTTACAGCGGTGACCGTTCCGGCGGTGGTTACAGCGGCGACCGTTCCGGCGGCGGCTACAACGGCGACCGTTCCGGCGGCGGCGACCGCCCGGCCGGTGGCTACAGCGGTGACCGCTCGACCGGCGGTGGCTTCGGTGCCGACCGGCGTCCGAGCTGGCGTTCGCGTGACGAGCGTCCCCGTGACGACCGGCCGCGCGACGACCGCCCGAGTGGTGGCGAGCGCCCGCACCGGCGCCCCGCGGCGCGTACCCACTGAGGTTTTGGATCTGAGTTTTTGATCTGAGAGAGGGCCGTCACCCCGAGCGGGTGGCGGCCCTTTCTCGTGCGTCGGGTCAGACCGCTGTGGAGTCGGGCCAGGCGCCGGTGACGAGGAACTTCTCGACCTGGTCGAGGTAGGGGGCGAGGTCCAAGCCCTGCTCGGCGACCCAGGCGTCGGAGTAGTAGGTGTCCGCGTAGCGTTCGCCGCCGTCGCAGAGCAGCGTGACGACCGAGCCGGTCCGGCCCTCCGCCCGCAGTTCGGCCAGGAGCTGGAAGGCGCCCCACAGGTTCGTGCCGGTGGAGCCGCCCACCCGGCGGCCCAGGACCGCACTGCCGGCGCGCATTGCGGCAAGTGAGGCCGCGTCCGGGACAGCGAGCATGCGGTCGACCACGGCGGGCTGGAAGCTTGCCTCGACGCGGGGACGGCCGATGCCCTCGATGCGGGAGCCGAGGCCGGTCTCGACGGTCCAGTCCGCGTCGCGGTAGGCGGGGAAGAACGCGGAGTTCTCCACGTCGACGACGCAGATGCGGGTGTCGTGGCGGCGGTAGCGGACGTAGCGGCCGAGTGTGGCGCTGGTGCCGCCGGTGCCCGCGCCGGTGACCAGCCAGGCCGGGACCGGGTGCCGTTCCAGCGACAGCTGGGCGAAGATCGATTCGGCGATGTTGTTGTTCCCGCGCCAGTCCGTCGCCCGCTCGGCATAGGTGAACTGGTCCATGAAGTGGCCGCCGAGGTCGTCCGCGAGCCGCCGGGCCTCGATCACCACGGCGGACGGGCTGTCGACCAGATGGCAGGTCCCGCCCTGGAACTGGATCAGGTTGATCTTCTCGGGGGACGTGGTGGCCGGCATGACCGCGATGAACCGCAGCCCGAGCATGCGTGCGAAGTACGCCTCGGAGACCGCTGTCGACCCGGAGGAGGCCTCGACGATGGCGGTCTGCGGCCCGATCCAGCCGTTGCACAGCCCGTAGAGGAACAGCGAGCGGGCCAGCCGGTGCTTGAGCGAGCCGGTGGGGTGCACCGACTCGTCCTTGAGGTAGAGGTCGACGCCCCACTCGGGCGGGAGGGGGAACGGCAGCAGGTGGGTGTCCGCGGACCGGTTCGCATCCGCCTCGACCATGCGAATCGCCTCGGTCACCCAGGCCCGCGCCGGCTCGTCGGTCCGGGCGAAGGAGGTCATCTCACCACCGGCTGCGGTCGGTGCTCCCACTTGGTGGAGAGCGCGATTGCGGTGCGGGTGCTGGCAACGCCGGGCACCCGGCCGATGCGCACCACGATCTGCTCCAGCTCGGCTATCGAGCCGACCCGGACCTTGATCTGAAACGACTCGACGCCGGCCATGAAGTAGCAGTCCTCGATCTCCGGCATCTCGCGCAGCGCGGCGCCAACGTCGTCGGTGTCGCCGCCGGAGTCCTGGACGACGCCGATGAAGGCGGTGACGCCAAGACCGACGGCATCCGGGTCGACCTCGGCCTGGTAGCCGCGAAGGACTCCGTTGGCTTCGAGCTTGCCGACCCGCTCGTGCACGGCGGGGGCGGAGAGGCCGACCTGGCGGGCCAGCTCCGCGTACGAGATGCGCGCGTTGCCACGCAGCAGCTCCACTATTTTCAGGTCAGTTGTATCCACGGTGTGTAAACACTATCGCCCTCGCTCTCGCGCGGCGATCCATCGTAAATCAGAACTTTGCTCGCAGATAGTACCGCCGAACGGCCCAAGCAGTGCGTTTTCCATGTTCTCCGGACACGCTTCGCGGGCGGTGCTTCAATGGCCGTACGTCCCTAGAGTGCTTCGGTGTGGACACGGAAAGTAATCAAGAACCCCCGAAGCATCGATCGACGCTAGGAGGGGTCGTGGACACTGGAGATCGTCTGCTGACGCCGGGCGAGGTGGCTGCGCTGTTCCGCGTCGACCCGAAGACGGTCACTCGCTGGGCGGCCGCCGGCCGGATCGGAAGCATCAGAACACCCGGCGGTCACCGCCGCTTCCGCGAGTCGGAGGTCCGGCAGTTACTCGAGGGCGAAGGCGCCCTGGAGGAGCTGAACCGGGACCTGCCGCCCGAGGGTAACGGCAACGGAGGTGGGCACGGCGGGTACAACAACCCGACGTCGCTCAACTAGCGTTCAGCTCACCGGTCCAGCGGCGGAAGAGTGTGTGCGGCACGCCCAGCGCGTCAAGCACCTTTCCCGCCACGAAATCGACGAGTTGTTGTGCAGATGCTCCCGCGCCGGCCCCGTAGAAACCGGGGCTGGCCGGGAGCACCACCGCGCCCGCGTCGTGCAGCGCGATCAGGTGTTCCAGGTGCGACCTGGTCACCGGCGTCTCGCGGGGCACGACGACCACTCGGCGGCGTTCCTTGAGCGACACCTCGGCCGCGCGTTGCAGCAGGTCCTTGGAGAGCCCGATGGCGATGCCCGCGCAGGCCGCGGTCGACGCGGGGACCACCACCAGCCCGCGTACCGGGTAGGAGCCGCTGCTCGGGCCCGCGGCGAGATCACCGGCCGGCCAGTACGTGACGTCGCCGGGCGGCGTACCAAGCCAGGCGGCCAGGTCGTCCTTCCAGTGCCCGTCGCGGAACGACACCCCTGTCTCGTCCAGGATCGTCAGGCGGGCGGCGCGGGACACGATCAGGTCCACTGACTCGCCGGCGTCGAACAGGGCCCGGAGCACGGCGGCGGAGTACGGCGTCCCGGAGGCTCCCGAGACGCCGACCACCCAGGGCTCACGCACCTCAGCCACGAAGGCCCTGCAGGATCACCAGGTCCAGCAGCGCGAACGCGAAGAGCGCGACAGCGATCAGGCCGTTCGCCGTGAAGAACGCCCGGTTCACCCGGGACAGGTCGTCCGGGCGCACGATCCGGTGCTCGTAGATCAGCACGCCGGCGATCCCGATCAGGCCGGCCCACCAGAACCAGCCGTACCCGGTCAGGTAGCCGAACCAGGCGTAGAGGGCGACCGTGACCACGTGGGTGATCGAGGCGATCCGCAGCGCGCCCGCGACGCCGTGCTTGACCGGGACCGAGCCGACGCCGATCTGCCTGTCGATCTCCACGTCCTGGCAGGCGTAGATGCAGTCGAAGCCGCCGATCCAGGTGCCGACCGCGAGGCCGAGCACGACCGCCGGCCAGGACCACTCGCCGGTCACGCCGATCCAGGCGCCGGCCGGGGCCACGGCCTGCGCGGCGCCCAGGAAGACCTGGGGGTAGTTGGTGAAGCGCTTGGCGTAGGAGTAGATGACAAGCGCGAACAGCGCGAGCGGCGACAGGAGCAGGCAGAGCGGGTTGAGCGCGGCGGCACTCGCGAAGAAGACGGCGAGCGAGACGAGCAGACCGGCCCAGGCCACACGCATCGAGATCGCGCCGGTGACCAGCTCGCGGTTGGCGGTGCGCGGGTTCTGCGCGTCGATCCGGACGTCGATGATCCGGTTCGCGGCCATCGCCACGGTCCGGGCGGAGACCATCGCGACGGTGATCAGCACCAACGTACCCCACTGGACATGCGGCCCTTGTGACCTCATGGCGGTCAGCGCGGCCAGGTAGGCGAACGGCAGCGCGAAGATCGAGTGCTCGATCATCACCAGCCGGAGGAAGCCCTTGACCGGGTTGGGCCGCGCGGCGGTGTCTGTCACAGCCCGTACTCCTTCCAGCGCCTGTCGACCTTCTGCACGATCTCCGGGGACATGACCATGCTCTCCGGCCAGCCGCGGGTGTAGCCCTCGGTGGGGAGCTTGCGGGTCGCGTCCACGCCCGCCTTGCCGCCCCAGAACTGCTGGTACGACGAGTGGTCCAGGTGGTCGACCGGTCCCTCGGTGAGCAGCAGGTCCCGCGAGTAGTCGACGTTGCCGAACGCGCGGAACGCCACCTCGGAGTAGTCGTGCACGTCGCAGTCCTCGTCCACCACGATGATCAGCTTGGTAAGCGACATCATGTGCGCGCCCCAGATCGCGTTCATCACCTTCTGTGCGTGCTTGGGGTAGCGCTTCCGGATCGAGACGATCGCGGCGTTGTGGAACACGCCCTCGGCCGGCAGGTCGTAATCCACGATGTCCGGGATCATGAAGCGCAGCAGCGGCGCGAAGATCCGCTCGGTGGCCTTGCCCAGCCCGTGGTCCTCCTGCGGCGGCTGCGACGTGACGATCGAGTGGTAGATCGGGTCGCGCTGCATGGTGATCGCCTCGATGTGCAGCACCGGGAACGGCTCGACAGGCGTGTAGAAGCCGGTGTGGTCGCCGAACGGCCCCTCCGGCGCGCGCTCCCCCGGCTCCAGGTAGCCCTCCAGCACGATCTGCGCGTTCGCCGGGACCTGCAGCGGCACGGTCAGGCAGTCGACCATCTCGACGCGCTCGTTGCGCAGGAAGCCGGCGAACAGGTACTCGTCGATGTCGGCAGGCAGCGGCGCGGACGCGGAGTAGCAGACCGCCGGGTCCGCGCCGATCGCGATCGCCACCGGGAGCCGCTGGCCGAGCTGCTCCGCGACCGCGTGGTGCGCCGTCGAGTTCTTGTGGATCTGCCAGTGCATGCCGAGCGTGTTGTGCGAGTGCTGCTGGAGCCGGTAGAGGCCCAGGTTGCGCTTGCCGCTCTCCGGGTGCTTCGTGTGGGTCAGGCCGAAGTTGTGGAAGATGCCGCCGTCGCCGGGCCAGATCTGCAGGCCGGGCAGCATGTTCAGGTCGACCTTGTCGCCCTTGAAGACCAGCTCCTGGCAGGGCGCGGTCTTCAGCTTCTTCGGCGGCATCGACTTGAGCTGCAGCACCTTGCCGATGCCGTCCCGGATCCCGGACCAGCCCATCGGCAGCTCCGGCTTAAGCATGTTGCCGATCCGCTCACCGATCTCGTCGAGCGTTTTCACACCCAACGCCATCGCGGTACGTTCCGGGGTGCCGAACAGGTTGATCGCCACCGGCATGTCGCCGCGGGTGGGGCGCTGGAAGAGCAGCGCCGGCCCGTGCGCGCGGACCGTGCGGTTGACGATCTCGCTCATCTCAAGCGTGGGGTCGACCGGCGCGCTGATCCGGCGGAGATCGCCGGACTTCTCCAGCGCGGCGAGGAAGTCCTTCAGATCCGTATACGCCGCCATGACCACCAGTCTGGACCACTCCGCCGTCCAGGTCGCGCGGGCGGTCCCATAACCGGTCGCGCGCCACATAATCACCGAGCGTAACTATACGTTCACGCCGGAGTTGACCCGGATGAGGGAACGGGGAGCGGTATGCAGGGACTGGCGGCTTTGGTCATTCTGGCGGCTCTGACGCCATCGGTGGCGCACGACAGGCCGCCGGCGCCCACTCCGGCTAGCGGCAGGACGGCCGGGTACCACCACCTGGGCGCCACCACGGTCGGTGAGTGGTCCGGCGCCTCCGCGCGCTTCACGATCACCGACCCGGACGTCCGGCCCGGCACCTACGACTTCGTGGCGGCCCGCCTGCTCGCCAAACGCGAGAGCCCGGACGGCGTCACCTGGCTGGAGGCCGGCTGGGCCGAGACCGGGTGGGGCGGTGACGGCCGGCAGCGGCTCTACACGTACGACAGCGGGTCCGCGACCTGGACCTTCCACGACAAGTTCCGGCTGTCCCCGGGCGACGAGGTCTGGATCGACCTGCGGCCCACCGGGGACGGTGGGTGGCAGGCCTGGGCGTGGTGGCAGAGCGCCTGGCATCTGCTTGCGGAGAAGCAGCTCCCGATCGGGCCCACCGGGCGGATGGAGCAGTACGTCGAGATCTACCACGACGACAGCGACGAGCCGATGCACGTACCGCACGCGGAGGTCGACTACGCCCGGGTGCGTACCGGCGATCGGGAGCTGCCCTGGACGCCGGACACCGCACCAAGCACCACAGGCGAGGGCGACGACGAGTACTGCGTCGAATGGCAGGCGCGCTACACGTTCTGGTCGGCGGGGACGTGTTGAGGTGGCGTGACCACCGCGGAGCCGGTGCCCGCGGGAGCATGCGGGCCGGACCACCGCGGGAGCGGGAAGATGAATTGGATCTGGATTCTCAGACGTCCGCGTAGGAGTGCAGGCCGCCGAAGAAGAGGTTCACGCCGAAGAGGTTCATCAGCATGGTCAGGAAGCCGATGATGGCGATCCAGGTGGCGACGTTGCGCTTGACGCTCGGGGTGGCGCGGGCGTGGAGGTAGCCGGCGTAGACGATCCAGGAGATGAAGGCCCAGACCTCCTTGGGGTCCCAGCCCCAGTAGCGGCCCCAGGAGGCTTCGGCCCAGATCGGGCCGGCGATGAGGGCGCCGAACGTCCAGATCGGGAACGCGAAGGCGTGCAGGCGGAACGTCAGGCGCTCAAGCGTGGCGGCGGCGGGCACGTTCTTGGCAAGCGTGTATGGGAACGAGCGCTTGCCATTCTCGTAACCGGCGCGCATCAGGTAGAGCGCGGCCGGCACGAAGCCGAGCAGGAAGATGCCGGACGAGGTGGACACCGCGGCGATGTGGACGATGAACCAGGCCGAGTCGAGCGCGGGGACCAGCGGGCCGACCGGCGTGTAGGCGACCATGCCGGCCACGCCGAGCAGCAGCACCTGGACCAGCGCCACGAAGAGGCCGAGATGACGCAGGTGCGGCCACCGGGTCAGGACGAACAGCCAGGCCGCGATGCCGATGAAGGTGGCCGAGAGGATGAACTCGTACATGTTGCCCCACGGCACCCGCTCGGCGGCGAGGCCGCGGGTGATGAGCGTGCCGATGTGGGCGGCGGCGGCGAGCGCGGTGATGATCACGGCGGCGCGGCCGATCGCGGCGGAGCGCCACGCGTTCGGCTCGACGGGGTCGACCGGATCCGCCGGCGCGACCGGCTCGACCCGATCGATCGGCAGCATCTCGGGCTGTCCGGGAGCGAGGGGCGGACCGCCGGCCATGCTCAGCTCACGCTCGGGGCGCAGTGCGGCGCGGCCGATGTGGCTCTTGGTGCCGAACGCGTACTCCGCCGCGTGGCAGATCATCGCCACCAGATAGGCCAGGACGGTGACCACCAGCAGCTGATCGGAGAGCTCAGCCATTACTCGGTCCCTTCAGCGGTGCCGCCGCCCGGCCTGGTCGCGGCGACCAGCTGCGCGAACTCGTCGGCGAAGCCCGGATAGTCGGTGCGCGGCAGCCCACCGGCCTCCAACAAACTACTACCTGTTGTCGTGGACGATTCTCGCAGGTCGGCCGCGGTGATGCGGAAGAACACGCGCCGTCTCCTGCCGTTCAGCGACAGGGTCAGTCCGATGAGGCCGAGCACGCTGCTGAACAGCACGAACAGCTGACCGGGGTCGCTGCGGATCGCGATCGTCGCGTAGTCGCGGGTGCCCAGGAAGGTGACCACACCGCCGTCGTCAAGCGTCCACGACTCGCCGGGCTTGAGCAGCTTCGCCTCGCCGACCTGGGTCAGCTTGCCCTTGTCGATCTGTGCCTGGTTGATCGAGTAGACCGAGTTCGGGATGCCGGCGTCCTCACCGAGGTTGCCGCGGTAGGCGATGAGCGTCAGACCCGGGTTCCGTTCGGCCGGGAAGACCGACTGGACGACCATGCCGCCGTCCGGCATTGTCGGCACGTAGATGCCCTGGAAGCCGATCTGCTGGTCGTCCTGGCGCTGCCCGGTCGCCGGGTCCACATTGGCGTCCGGGAACTTCGCGACGCCGTCGCTTGTCAGCATGGAGTCGGTGGCCAGGAACGGGGTGACCCGTACCTGCGAGACGCCGTACCTGTCGGTGTACCGGATGATCGGCGCGTAGCCGTGGCCGAGCAGGTGGACGCTCGCGCCGTGCAGCCGCAGCGGTGAGTTCACGGCGAATCGCCGTCCTTCGCTGACGGCGCCGTCCTCGTCCACAGTGACAGTGGCCTCGAAGTGGCTGGGCATGCCGGTGTCCAGGAAGTCCGCCTGGAAGTCGGTCAGTTCAAGGCAGAAGCCGGGCAGGTCTGACTCGTCGACGCGGGCGCCGAGACCGCTCTCGTCGAACTGCGGCACGCTGTTGCAGAACGCGGTGTCCTCGCCGGCGACCAGGATGCGGTTGCCGTGCCAGCCGTACCAGCTGCCGAACGCGACGCCGGCCAGCACGGACAGCAGCGCGACGTGGAAGAGCAGGTTGCCGGACTCCTTGAGGTGGCCCTTCTCCGCGCTGACCGTCCACGAACCGTCCGCCTGCTCGCGCGTGGCCGTGCGCCAGCGGCCCCCGCGCAGCATCGCCCGGATCCGCTCGGCGGCCTCCGCGGGCGTGCCGGCGGTCTCCTCCGCGGGCGTGGACACGGGCAGCCTGTCGAAGCGGCGCGGCGCCTCCGGCGGCGTCATCCGGACCGCCTGCCAGTGGTCGCGGAGGCGCGGGATGATGCAGCCGATCAGCGACGCGAACAGCAGCACGTAGATCGCGGAGAACCAGAACGACGCGTAGGCGTCGAAGACCCCGAGCCTGTCCAGCGTGGGAGCCAGGTCCGGGTGCTCGCGGAAGTAGGCGGAGACCTGCTCGGCGCTCACGTTCCGCTGCGGGAAGACGGAGCCGGGAATCGACGCGATCGCCAACAGGAAGAGCAACGTCAGCGCGGTACGCATGCTGGTCAGCTGCCGCCACGAGTTGCGCAGCAGGGCCAGGACAGGATTCACAGCAGCACGTCTCCGACACCCACGTTGGTCAGCAGCCAGATCAGGAACTGGTTCCACGCCCCGGTGACGAGCGCGACGCCGACAAGCACCAGCAGGCCACCGCCGATCCGGGTCACCCAGCGGCTGTTACGCCGCACGGCCTTGAAGAGCCCGAGTAGGTGCTTGAACCCCAGACCGAAGATCAGGAAGGGTACGCCGAGCCCGAGGCCGTACGCGATGCCGAGCACTGCCGCCCGGTCGCTCTCGCCGCTGACAAGCGCCAGCGACATCACGGCGCCGAGCGTCGGGCCGATGCACGGCGTCCAGGAGAGCGCGAAGACCGCCCCGAAGATCGGTGCCCCGATCAGGCCCGCGTCCGGCAGCTTGTTGATCCGGAACTCGCGCTGCATCCCGGGGATCAGGCCCATGAACGACAGGCCGAGCAGGACGATAAGCAGGCCCGCGCCGATCTCCAGCGCGCGCTGGTGGTCGAGCAGGACGGAGCCGGCCTGGGCAAGCAGCACCGCGCTGAGCGTGAACACGGTGGTGAAGCCCGCGATGAACAACAGCGTGCCGAGGACGACGCGTCCGCGTACCCTCGCGACGCTCGTGGTGTGGGTTGTCCCCGGTGCCGCCGGAGTGCTGCCCGGGGCTTCCAGGTCGGCGCCGGTCAGGCCGGTGATGAACGACAGATAGCCGGGGACCAGCGGAAGCACGCACGGGGAGAGGAAGCTGACCAGGCCGGCAAGCGCCGACGCCAGCACCGCAAGCGCCAGCGGGCCGCTCGCGGCGGTGTTCGCGAAGGTGTCACCCATTCTCCGCGGCCACCCTCTGCACAAGCGGCGTCAGCTCGCTGGCCAGCACGGACCGGCGGATGACAAGCGCGATCCGGCCCTCCCGGTCCAGGATCACCGTGGACGGCGTGGCGCCCGGCGGGATCTCGAAGTCGAGGCCGAGCCGGTTCGCCGGGTCGAAGAGGCTCGGGTAGGTGACCCGGCCCTTCTCGAACGCGATCGCCGCATCCCGGTCGTCCCGGTTGTTGATGCCGAGGAACTCGACGCCTGACGCCTTGGTGGCCTGGTAGGTCTGCTCCAGCTCCTTCGCCTCCGCACGGCACGGCGAGCACCAGGAGCCCCAGAAGTTGACCACCACGACCGTGCCCCGGGCCGAGGCCAGGTCGTAGGCGGTGCCGTTCAGCAGTTCGCCGGCGGCCTCGGGTGCGTCCGGGCGGTCGCCGGACGCGCACTCGATCACGCCGTTCTCGCCTGTGGCGCAGGAGTCGGCCCAGTCGCCGCGGCCGGCGAGCAGGCTGCCCGCCGTCACGCCCGCGATGAGCAGCGCGACACCCGCGGCAACTGTCTTCGTCCTGCCCAGCGCCGGCATCAGGCGCCCTTGGCGGTCCGGGCCGTGGGCGACATGGCGACCAGGTGCGCGGCCGGCTCGCTGTACATCACGCCGACGATCTTGGCGCCCTCGAAGTGGAACGAGGTGAGGCTGGCCAGGCCGCACTGACGCTTGCGCGGATCGTGCCAGAGCCGCTTGCGCTCCACGTGGTTGCGAAGCGTCCAGATCGGCAGCTGGTGCGAGACGCAGAGCGCCTCGTGCCCCTCGGCTGCGACCCTGGCGGCCTCAAGCGCGGCGTACATCCGCTTGGCGATCACCGTGTACGCCTCACCCCAGGACGGGGTCACCGGGTCGCGCATCACCCACCAGTTCCGTGGGTCGCGCAACGAGCCGTCGCCGACCGAGACGCGCTTGCCCTCGAACCAGTTGGCGCTCTCGATCAGCCGGTCGTCGACAGCTGTCGGCAGCCCGAACTGGCCGGCGATCGGCTCGGCCGTCTGCTGGGCGCGCTCAAGCGGGCTGGCCACCACGTGCGTGATGTCCCGGTCCGCGACGGCCTGCGCGGCCGCCTTCGCCATCTGGACGCCAAGCTCGGAGAGGTGGTAGCCGGGGAGACGGCCGTAGAGGATCTTTGCCGGGTTGTGCACTTCCCCGTGCCGCAGCACATGCACGACGGTCTTGCTGCTCGTCACGCCTCTATCCCCTCTGGCTCGCCGCGGCCGCGCGGGCGGCCTGCGGGAGCGCCGCAGCGATGATCTCCAGTGCCTCGTCGTCGATCGCGCCCGAGACGAACCACGACTCGAACGCGCTTGGCGGCAGGTACACGCCGAGCGCGAGCATCTCGTGGAAGAACGCCTTGAACGCGTCGCCGTCCTGCGTCTTCGCGGACGCGTAGTCGGTGACCTCCGCGTCGGTGAAGAAGATCGAGAACATGCTGCCGGCCGTGGAGAGCCGGTGCGGGACGCCTGCCTCGGACAACGCCTTCGTGGCCAGGCCGCCGATCGTCTCCGCGGTGGCGTCCAGCTTCCGGTACAGCGCGTCGTCCGCGAGCCGCAGCGTGGTCAGGCCCGCGGCGCAGGCGAGCGGGTTTCCGGAGAGCGTGCCGGCCTGGTAGACCGGGCCGGCGGGCGCGAGCTTCTCCATCACGTCGGCGCGACCGCCGAACGCGGCCGCGGGCAGGCCGCCGCCCATCACCTTGCCGTAGGTGAACAGGTCCGCGTCGACCGGGTCGAGCCCGGTCCAGCCGTTGCGGGAGAGCCGGAAGCCGGTCATCACCTCGTCGACGATCAGCAGCGCGCCGTGACGGTGGGCGATCTCGGCGAGCTGCCGGTTGAAGCCGCTCTTCGGCTTGATCACGCCCATGTTGCCCGGCGCCGCCTCGGCGATGACGGCCGCGATGTCCGGATTTTTCGTGAAAGCTTCCTCGACGGCCGCGATGTCGTTGTAGGGCACCACGATCGTCTCGGCCGCCGACGCGCCTGTCACTCCGGGCGAGTCCGGCAGCGCAAGCGTGGCCACGCCGGAGCCGGCCGCGGCGAGCAGCGCGTCCACGTGGCCGTGGTAGCAGCCCGCGAATTTGACGATCTTGGAACGGCCGGTGAAGCCGCGGGCCAGCCGGATCGCGGACATGGTGGCCTCGGTGCCGGAGTTGACCAGGCGGATCGCGCCCACGCCGGTGCGCGCGACCATCTCCTCGGCCAACTCCACCTCACCCGGGGTCGGCGTGCCGAAGCTGGTGCCCTTCGCCGCCGCTGCCTGCACCGCCGCGATCACCTCGGGGTGCGCGTGGCCCAGCAGCAACGGACCCCAGGAACAGACCAGGTCGACGTAGCGGCGGCCGTCCGCGTCGAACATCCACGGACCCTCGCCGCGGACCATGAAACGCGGCGTGCCGCCCACCGCCCGGAACGCGCGCACGGGCGAATTGACCCCGCCCGGCACGATGGCCTTGGCGCGGTCGAACAGGGCCTCTGAGGCCGGAGCATCGGCCGGGTGGCGGCCGGTCTCGGCAATGTGTGAGTCGCTCACGGTTCGCCCATTCTGTCAGCGCCCGGCGCAACCCGGGCAACCACCCCTGACCAGGAGTTGTCCGCGTCACCGGGTGCCGTCGACACCCCGGACGGGTTTCTCAACAGGCTAGCGAGAGCAGATCGCGATAGTCTGACCGCGTGGAGCGTCCTGAGCTGTCCATCGCGGTACAGCGCACCCCCGGCGAGGTCGTGCTCAAGCTCGCCGGGGAGATCGACATGCTCACGGTCGGTCGACTATCGAGCATCGTAAATGAGATGGTGGCCGATCCGCCACCGCGCATCATCCTCGACATGGGCGGCATCACGTTCTGCGACTCTCAGGGTCTCGGAACGCTTGTCGTGCTGTCGCGGAAGGCGTCGTTCGCTCAGAGTGTGCTGATCCTGACGAACGTCGGCGACTTCCTGATGCGCGTCCTCGACATCACCGGGCTGCGATCCGCCCTGATGATCCAAGCCTGATCGGTTGAGTTCAGCCCTCCCGCGTGACCTCGATCTCGCGATTCAATCCCGCCTGAGACGCGGAAACTCGGCCCGACCGCGCCATCACCACCCCACGCGTGGCAGCGGGTCGCGCCGCTAAACGCGAGGACGACGGAAGTCGCGTGTTCTTCTCCCCCGCCGCGCGAAACCGGCTCCGATGCCGGGCGTAAAGCGGAGCGCCAGCGGAGTCTTGGTGCTTGGTGAGGCTCGCCCGCGGGAGCGACTCTGTTGCCATTCGCGGCCGGCCGTTCTGGGGAACCACGATCGAAGAGGGCTGGGCGTGGTGAGTCGTTTCGGCTGGTCGTTGCACTTGGGGAGCACGAGAGCAGCACCGGCCGTCGCCTCAGCGGCTGCGGGCCGAGGCGACTGCGGCCTGGTGGGCGCAAGGACCGGCACCGAGGCCGCGAGTTTCGCAGATGTGCGGGCCGGTCGCGGCACTTCGGCAAGCCTCAAGACCGGCACCGAGGCCACGAGTTTCGCAGGTATGCAGGCCGGCCGCGGCACTTCGGCAGGCCTCAAGACCGGCACCGAGGCCGCGAGTTTCGCAGGTATGCGGGTCGGTCGCGGCACTTCGGCAGGTCTCAAGGCCGGGCACCAATGCAGAGCCACACCGGATCCGAAGATGTCAGGACACAGCCATGCTCACGACCCGCCTCATGCAGGTTCGCGGTCAATGTCGGCGTTCGAGCGCTGAGCGCCCGACATTTCGACATATAGACGTCGTCTTGTGCGTTCATCCTGACGCCGAGAGATCAGTAAGGCCCGCGTCAAGATCCTTGCGGTTCTGGTGGCCCCTATCCGAACGCGATAAGGGCCACCAGAACCGCAAGGATCTTGCATCCCGCCAGATGGACGCGAGATCCCGAACAACGAACCAATCTCGGCGCGAAGCGCCCGAGCTGCCATTGCCCTGGCGCGGCGACACATGAGAGCCAAGATCGACTGGCTCTTCGGCAGCTCACGGCTTCGGCGCTGGCCCTTGCGACCGCCAAACCGCAGCCGCCCAGACCAGCCGCCGCTAGACGATGACCGCGCTGCCCCGCGTGCGGCGAGACCGCCTACCGGCCGGACCAACCCACCAGACTCCTGGCCTCGATTCCGGCCCTTCGATCGCGAGGCTCCAGACCGCCGCACACGAATGGGCAGCAGAGTCGGGAGCATGCGGGCCGCACCACGCTGGAAGCGGGAACATGATCTGGATCTTCGCAAAGCCGGACAGCCAGCCACCCGGCCCGAGGGCGGCAGGGCCGGGTCTGTGGGGCGTCCCCGGATCAGCCCACGTCAGCTGCCCCAGCGGGCCTTTTCGAGGATGCGGACGGCGCGGGTGATGGCCTCGGGGTTGGTGTGGGCGTCACGGAGGGCGGTCAGGGACTCGTCGACCGCGTCGGTGAGGGCGGCCCACTGGGACTCGCGCTCGCGTACCGTCTCGGCCTGCATCTGGAGTTGGCGGTTCTTGGACCACAGGTCGACGAAGACGGAGACCTTGGCGCGCAGCACCCACGGGTCCAGGGGCTTGGTCAGGTAGTCGACGGCGCCGACGGAGTAGCCGCGGACGGCCAGGTGGGAGTCGCGGTCGGCCGCGGTGAGAAAGATGATCGGGACGTGCCGGGTGCGTTCGCGGCGCTTGATGTGCGCGGCGGTCTCGAAGCCGTCCATGTCGGGCATCTGGGCGTCGAGCAGGATGACCGCGAAATCGTCCATCATCAGCTGCTTGAGCGCGGCCTCGCCGCTCTCCACCGCCACCGGGTGCACGGCGATGCCCTGCAGGATCGCCTCCAGTGCCAGCAGGTTCTCCCGGCGGTCGTCCACAAGCAGGGCCCTCGCCATGTCCGTCATCAGTTGATCTCCCGCCCGCTGCCGTTGACCCAGGCGGCCATGAGCGAGATCAGCTCGTCCAGGTCGACCGGCTTGGTGATGTAGTCGCTGGCCCCGGCCGCCAGCGCCGACTCACGGTCGCCGGGCATTGCCTTCGCCGTGAGGAAGACGACCGGCAGCTCGGCGAACCGGTGGTTGCGCCGGATGCTGCGGGTGGTCTCATACCCGTCCTGGTCCGGCATCATCGCGTCCATCAGGACGATGTCGACCTCCGGGTGCTCGGCCAGCAGGCGTACCCCGTCGGCGCCGTTGTCCGAGTAGAGCACTGTCATGCCGTGCAGCTCCAGCGCGCTCGTCAGCGCGAAGACGTTACGCACGTCGTCGTCGATGATCAGCACGGTGGCGCCGTCGAGTTGGCGGCTGCCGGGCTGATTGCCGCGCTCCTCCTCGATCGGCATGGTGAGCATCGGCATCGGCGGCAGCGCGGGGCCGGCCGGGAGCGCCTGGACCGGCTGCTGCGGCGGCGGCGCGGGCACCACCGAGTCCGGGACCAGCACGTCCGGTACGTAGAGCGTGAACGTGGAGCCGTGGCCGGGTGCGGACGAGACCGTGATCAGGCCGCCGAGCAGGTTCGCGAAGCCGCGGCTGATCGACAGGCCGAGGCCGGTGCCGCCGTACTTGCGGCTTGTCGTGCCGTCCGCCTGCTGGAAAGCCTCGAAGATCAGCGACAGCTTGTCGTCGGAGATGCCGATGCCGGTGTCAGTCACCGAGAACGCGATCACCCGGTCCGCGGCCATCAGCGACGGCACCTCGAACCGCAGCTCGGCCGGGGCGTATCCGATGCCGAGGCTGACCGCGCCCGCGTCGGTGAACTTCACCGCGTTGGAGATCAGGTTGCGGAGGATCTGCTGGAGCCGCTGCGCGTCCGTGATGATCGAGGTGGGCAGGTCGCCGGCGAGCGCGACCGAGAAGTCCAGCCCCTTCTCCTCGGCCTGCGGCTTGAACGCCTGCTCGACGTAGCCGCACACCTCGTCCAGCGCCAGCTCGGTGGCCTGCACGTCCATCCGTCCCGCTTCGATCTTCGAGACGTCAAGGATGTCGTCGATGAGGGAGAGCAGATCCGAGCCCGCGCTGTGGATGGTCCGGGCGAATTCGATCTGCTTCGCGGTCAGGTTCTCCTCCGAGTTGTCCGCGAGCAGACGGGCCAGAAGCAAGAGCGAGTTCAGCGGGGTACGCAGTTCGTGGCTCATGTTCGCCAGGAACTCCGACTTATAGGCGGAGGCCCGGGACAGCTGCTGCGCCTTCTCCTCAAGGCCGATCCGGGCCATCTCGATCTCGCGGTTCTTCGTCTCGATGTTGCCCTTCTGCTCGGACAGCAGCTTCGCCTTGTCCTCCAGCTCCGCGTTCGTCCGCTGCAGCTCCGCCGACTGTTCCTGCATCTCGTGCGCGAGGCGCTGGGACTGGGCCAGCAGCTGCTCGGTGCGCCGGTTCGCCTGGATCGTGTTGAGCGCGACGCCGATCGTGCCGACCAGCCGCCTCAGGAACGACAGGTGCAGCTCGGAGAACGGGCTGACGGCTGCGAACTCGATCACGCCGAGCAGCTCGCCCTCGAAGATCACCGGGGTGATCACCAGGTCGGCGGGCGGCGTCTGGGCGATCCCGGAGCGGATGACCAGGCGCTGGTCCGCGGCGGCGCCGACCCTGATCATCTCGCGGGAGATCGCGGCCTGGCCGACCAGCCCCTCACCGGGCGCGAACGTGACCTCGTTGTCCCGGGCCACGTAGCCGTAGGAGGCGATCAGCCGCAGCCGGGTGGCCGCGTCGTTGTGGTTCGCGTCGCCGTGATCGATCATGAAGAACGCGCCGACGTGGCCCTCCACAAGCGGCGTCACCTCGTGCATGATCATGCGGCAGACCTCGCTGATGTCCCGTTGGCCTTGAAGCAGACCACCGATGCGGGCGAGGTTCGAGTCGAGCCAGCCCTGCTCCGCGTTCTTCTTCGTGGTGTCCCGGAGCGTCATCACCATCTGGTTGATGTTGTCCTTCAGCTCCGCGATCTCGCCCATCGCCTCGACCGCGATCCGTTGCGACAGGTCGCCGCGGGTCACGGCCGTGGAGACCTGGGCGATCGCGCGCAGCTGGGTGGTGAGCGCGGAGGCGAGCTGGTTGACGTTCTCGGTGAGGTCGCGCCAGGTACCTGCCACACCGCGCACCCGGGCCTGGCCGCCGAGCTTGCCCTCGATGCCGACCTCCCGGCCGACCCGGGTGATCTCCTCCGCGAACGACGAGAGCTGGTCGACCATGGTGTTGACAGTGGACTTCAGTTCCAGGATCTCGCCCTGCGCGTCGACGGTGATCTTCTGGGAGAGATCGCCGCGGGCGACGGCTGTGGTCACTGACGCGATGTTTCGCACCTGGGAGGTCAGGTTCGAGGCCATCGAGTTCACGTTGTCGGTCAGGTCGCGCCAGGTGCCACTCACGCCCTTCACCTGGGCCTGACCGCCGAGCTTGCCCTCGGTGCCCACCTCGCGGGCGACTCGGGTCACCTCGTCGGCGAAACTGCTCAGCTGGTCGACCATGGTGTTCACGGTGGACTTCAGCTCAAGGATCTCGCCCTGCGCGTCAACGGTGATCTTCTGGGAGAGGTCACCGCGCGCGACGGCCGTGGATACCTGGGAGATGTTACGGACCTGGGACGTCAGGTTGGACGCCATGAAGTTCACGTTGTCGGTCAGGTCGCGCCAGGTCCCGGCCACGCCACGCACCTGGGCCTGGCCGCCGAGCTTGCCCTCGGTGCCCACCTCGCGGGCGACTCGGGTCACCTCGTCGGCGAAACTGCTCAGCTGGTCGACCATGGTGTTGACGGTGGACTTCAGCTCAAGGATCTCGCCGCGGGCGTCGACGGTGATCTTCTGGCCGAGATCGCCCTTGGCCACTGCGGTGGTGACGGACGCGATGTTGCGGACCTGGGCGGTGAGGTTGGAGGCCATCGAGTTCACGTTGTCGGTCAGGTCGCGCCAGGTGCCACTCACGCCCTTCACCTGGGCCTGACCGCCGAGCTTGCCCTCGGTGCCGACCTCGCGGGCCACGCGGGTGACCTCGTCGGCGAAACTGCTCAGCTGGTCGACCATGGTGTTCACGGTGTTCTTCAGTTCGAGGATCTCGCCGCGAGCATCAACTGTGATTTTTTGCGACAAGTCACCTTTTGCCACGGCGGTGGAGACCTGGGAGATGTTGCGGACCTGGGAGGTCAGGTTGCCGGCCAGCTGATTCACGTTCTCGGTGAGGTCGCGCCAGGTGCCGGCCAGGCCGCGGACCTGGGCCTGACCGCCGAGTTTGCCCTCGATGCCGACCTCGCGGGCCACCCGGGTGACCTCGTCGGCGAAGGAGGACAGCTGATCCACCATCGTGTTGACGGTGTCCTTCAGCTCCAGGATCTCGCCCTGGGCCTGCACGGTGATCTTCTGGGACAGGTCGCCGTTCGCCACCGCGGTCGAGACCTGGGCGATGTTGCGGACCTGGGCGGTCAGGTTGGAGGCCATCGAGTTCACCGAGTCGGTGAGGTCCTTCCAGGTGCCGGCCACGTTCGGCACCTCGGCCTGGCCGCCGAGCTTCCCCTCGGTGCCCACCTCGCGGGCCACCCGGGTGACCTGCTCGGCGAAGAGCCGGAGCGTGTCGGTCACGCCGTTCATCGTGGACGCCAGGTCGGCGACCTCGCCCTTTGCGGAGACGGTGATCTTCTGGGACAGGTCGCCACGGGCCATCGCGCCTGCCACGTCGGAGATCGACCGCACCTGGTGGGTCAGGTTCGACGCCATGGTGTTGACCGAGTCGGTCAGGTCCTTCCAGGTGCCGGAGACGCCGCGCACGTCCGCCTGGCCGCCCAGCTTGCCCTCGGTGCCCACCTCACGGGCCACGCGCGTGACCTCGTCAGCGAAGGAACTCAGCTGATCCACCATCGTGTTCACGGTGCGGCCGATACGGAGGAACTCGCCGCGCAGCGGGCGGCCGTCCATCTCCAGCGCCATGTGCTGCGACAGGTCACCCTCGGCCACGGCCACGATGACCCGGGCGATCTCAGTCGTCGGGCGGCCCAGGTCGTCGATCAGCGAGTTGATCGCCCGCGCCCACTTGGCCCAGTCGCCCTCGTACGCCTCGTCGTCGAGCCGCTCCGCTAGCTGACCGTCCCGGCCGACGATCCGGCTGATCCGGCGTACGTCAAGGTTCTGCCGCTCCTGGAGCGAGACCACGTCGTTGAACGCGTCGGCGACCTCCCCGGACAGCCCGCTGCGCCGGGGCAGGCGGACCTTGAGATCGCCCATCCGCACGTCGCGGAGCGCGTCCGCCAGTTCGGCGAGGAACGCCGTCTCCTCGGACGGGGGCGTGAGAGTGCTCACAGGGTCAGCCGCGACTGCGGCAGCGCGGGTCTGTTTCGCCGTAGTCATGGAAAGGTCCTCGCAAGCTGGCGGATGGGGATGTTCCGGGCGTCTTACCACGCCGGGCGCGGGGTCGACCATGTCATCATTGCGCCTTTCACCCTTCGGGTGCGAGCGTCCGGCTTGGAGAGGGCCACCCTTTCAGTGGAGGATGCAAGCGTGTCAGCCGAGGCCAGTGGCGGGCCGGACCGGGTCCGCCAGGAGCACGTGCGCCGGGTAAGGCTGCCCGCGGACCGGCGGACACCCGCCGCGGCGCGGGCCGTCGTGCGGGCGGTCCTCGGCGAGGGCGGCCTTGACGAGCTGCTCAACGAGGCGTTGCTGCTGACCACCGAGCTGTCCACGAACGCGGTGGTGCACGCCCGGACCGAGCTGGAGATAGAGGTCGTCGCGGACGGCCACGGGCTGACCGTCACGGTCACCGACTTCGCGGCCGGGCAGCTGGAGACGCTTGCCGCGCGTCCGCGTACCGAGGAAACCGATATTTCGGAAGTGTCCGAACGCGGGCGTGGCCTACTGCTCGTCGACCACTTCTCCAGCCGGTGGGGCACCACCCATCTGCGGCACGGCAAGGGCGTCTGGTTCCGCCTCGACCGGCACGCGCCGGCGTCCGCGGCCGACGGCCGGCTGCCGGAGATCGGGCCGCCGGAGAGCGCGGTCGGTGACGGCGCGGCGCCGAGTGCCAAGGCGCTCGCCACGCTGCTGCAGTCCGCGCCCGACCCGTACGGCGAGGACGCGCTCGGCGACTTCGCCACAGATCTGCTCGCCCGCGTGTGCGAACTGGTCGGTGCCGCCGGCGGTGTGGTCCGGCTCGACCGCGGTGACGGCGGTGGCCAGCAGCTGCTCGCGCGGTACGGCCGCGCACCCCGGCCGGACACGCCCACCGTGCGGGTGCCGCTCGCGGTGCACAGGCCCTACAGCGGTGAACTCGAACTCGACACCGCCCCGTCCGGGTACGCCGCACCGCTCGCCACGCTCGTCGCCGAACGTCTCTCGCTGCACCTGGAGAACGACCGGCTCCGCCGCGCGGACCTGCGCCGGCAGACCTGGCTCACGTTCCTGGCCGAGGCGAGTGAGCTGCTCGCCCAGTCGCTCGACGTCGAGCTGACCATGGCGCTGATCCCGCAGCTTGTGGTGCCGCGCCTCGGGCAGTGGTGCGCGGTGCACACCACTGACGAGTGGGGGCGCCTGGAGCTGGCCACCGCAATCCACGCGGACGAGTCGGCGCTCCCGCAACTGCATGCCGCGCTCAAGGAGAGCGGGCCGGACTCCGCGCTCGCCCGGCTGCGCGAGGTGTCCCGTACCGGAGGGCAGGCGGCGCTCGGCGCGCCCACGGACGGCATCGCGCTGCCGCTGATCGCCCGTGGTCAGGCGCTCGGCACGCTCGCGGTCGGCCGGCACAACCGCCAGCGCCACGATCCGGACGAGGTCGCGGTGCTTGAGGACGTGGCCCGCCGCGCCGGGCTCGCCATCGACAACGCACGCATCCACGACGAACGGCGGCGGGTGGCGCGTACGCTCCAGCAGTCGCTGCTGCCGCCGGTGCTGCCCGTGGTGCCCGGCATCGGGTTCGCCGCGGAGTACGTGCCGACCGGCTCGGACACCGAGGTCGGCGGCGACTTCTACGACGTGATGCCGCTGCCGGACGGCCGCTGGCTGGTCGTGGTCGGTGACGTGTCCGGCAAGGGCGTCCAGGCCGCGGCCGTGACCGGGCTGGTGCGGGACGTCATCCGGGTGCTCGCCCGGGACGGGAAGCCGTTGCCGGAGGTGCTGGCCCGGCTCAACGACACGCTTGTCGAACGCGGCGGCGGGCGCTACTGCACGCTTGCGCTCGCGGCGATCGGGAAGAACGCGTCCGGGCTGCTCGACACGACGCTCTACCTCGCCGGGCACGACCGGCCGGTGCTGATCCGGTCGGACGGGCGGGCCGAGTTCATCGGGACCGGCGGCACCGCGCTCGGCCTCATCGACGCGATCGCGTCACCGGCTACTGACGTGCAGATCCGCCCGGGCGACGCGCTTGTCTTCTACACGGACGGCGTCACGGAACGCCGCCGTGGCCGCGAGCTGTTCGGCCCGGAGCGTCTCCGCACCGCAGCGGGCCCGCTGGCCGGCTATTCGGCGGACGTGGTCGCGGCCCGCCTCCGTTCCACAGCGATCGGCTTCTCGATAGATCCGCCGCGGGACGACATCGCGATTCTTGTGCTCCGGAACGAGCCGTAGACGCCCGCCGGTTTTTCGGGACCACCCACGGGTGGTGAGCCCGCGGGAGCGTGCGGGCCGCGACCACCCACCGAGTGGGAAAATCTGACTGTGATGGGGTCAACGCGGCGTGACGCGGACGCCGCCGGACGATGTGCTCTCGTGCAGTTCCAGACGGTGGATGCCGGTGCCGCGCGGGATGTCGAAGACGATCAGGCCGGTGACGGAGCGGCCGGGGCGCAGGTCGGACGGGAAGACCTGCCGGTCGCCGTTGGCGATCAGGCCGGCGACGGTGTCCGCGGCGCAGATCCGGCCGGAGGAGAGCACGGCGCGCTGGGCGGCGTCGGAGATGGTCAGGCGGCGGGTGCCGAGGTTGCTTGCGCTCAGCTCGACCAGGCAGAACTGGCCGGTCGCGGCCTGGCTGGAGAAGAGCCCGTCGAGCGCGTCGAGGCCGCAGCGCACGCCGTGCACTGTGAACGCGATCCGCTCGTCGCGGACCGGCTGGTTGAGGCCGGCGCTTGGCAGCAGGCTGTTCAGTGCGGTCCGGTGCAGGTCACGGCCCCAGGTGATCACGGCGAGCCCGGCGCCGAGGCAGCAACAGGCGGAGATCACTGCCGCGGCGAGGCCGACGATCAGCGCAATCTTGGCACCCTGGCTGGAGAACGGGATGAGCGGCTGCTTGTCGTGGCTGCTCATCCCGCCTCCCGGGCTGTCGGTGACAGTCCGATTCTAGGCTTCTGCCCTATGTGTCAGGATGCGTTCGCGCGACCCAGCCGGTCCAGGATCCAGGCGAGGACGAACGCCTCCTCCTTCCACGCGTCGTAGCGGCCGCTCGGGCCGCCGTGACCCGCGCCCATCTCCGTCTTGAGCAGGAACGTCCCGTCCGGCACCACGTGCCGCAGACGGGCCACCCACTTCGCCGGCTCGTGGTAGAGCACGCGGGTGTCGTTCAGACCGGTCATGGCCAGAATCTGGGGGTACGCCTGCTGCGTCACGTTCTCGTAGGGCGTGTACGACTTCATGTAGTGGTAGACCTCGGCCGATTCGAGCGGGTTGCCCCACTCCTCCCACTCGATCACGGTGAGCGGCAGCGACGGGTCGAGGATCGAGTTGAGCGCGTCGACGAACGGCACCTCGGCCACCACGCCGGTGAACGCCTCCGGCGCCAGGTTCGCGATCGCGCCCATCAGCAGGCCGCCGGCCGAGCCGCCCCGTGCCACCATCCGGTCGCTGGAGGTCCAGGCGGCCTTGGTCAGGTGCTCGGCGCAGGCCACGAAGTCGGTGAACGTGTTCCGCTTGGTGAGCGTCTTGCCCTCCTCGTACCACCTGCGGCCCATCTCACCACCGCCGCGCACGTGCGCGATCGCGAAGACGACGCCGCGGTCGAGCAGCGACAGCCGGGCGATCGAGAAGTACGGGTCCATGCTGGACTCGTAGGAGCCGTAACCGTAGAGGACAAGCGGCGCGGTACCGTCCCGCGCGATGCCCTTGCGCGCCACGAGCGAGATCGGGATGCGGGTGCCGTCCTCGGCCGTGGCCCACTCGCGGTGCTGCTCGTACGCCCCCGGGTCGAAGTCGCCAAGCACCGGCTGCCGCTTGCGGAGCGTCATCTCACGGGTGATCAGGTCGTAGTCGTAGACCGAGCCCGGCGTGACGAACGAGGCGTAGTGCAGCCGGATCTCGGTGGTGTCGTACTCCGGGTTCGCGGTGAGGCCGACGTCGTAGAGCGGCTCCGGGAACTCCAGGTCGAAGCTGTCCGTACCGCCGGCCGGAAGCACGCGCACGCCGGTCAGCCCGTTCTTGCGAAGCGACACCACCAGGTGGCCGGCGAACGCGTCGACCGACTCCAGCCGGGTGCCGGGCTCGTGCGCGATCATCGGCACCCAGTCACCCGGGTTGTCGGCCGACGTGTACGCCAGCGCGAAGTCCTCCGCGCCGTCGTTGTGCAGGATCAGGAACCGGTGGCCGTGGTGCTCCACCGAATATTCGACGCCCTGCCGGCGCGGCGCGACAAGCACCGGCTCGCTCAGCGGCGCATGGGCCGGGATCGCCCGTACCTCGCTGGTGATCTTGCTGCTGGCCTCGATCAGGATGAACTTCTCCGACCGGGTCAGACCGGCGCCCACCCAGAACCGCTCGTCCGGCTCCTCGAACACGATCACGTCGTCGGTCGCGGGCGTGCCGATCACGTGCCGCCAGACACGGTACGGCCGCCAGGCGCTGTCGACGGTCATGTAGAACAGCACGGAGCCGTCTGCGGACCAGGCGCTGCCGTACGACACCTCCGGCACGGCGTCGGCAAGCAGCTCGCCCGTGGTCAGGTCCTTGACCTGCAGCGTGAACCGCTCGTCACCGGCGAAGTCCACCGAGTAGGCCAGGCGGCGTCCGTCCGGGCTCACGTCGTACGTGCCGAGCGCGAAGAACTCGTGCCCCTCGGCCAGCACGTTGCCGTCGAGAAGCACCTCCTCGCCGTCGAGCGGCCCACCATCAGGCGGCACGGTCTCGCCGGGCGCGACCGCGCGGCGGCAGTGGATGCCGTACTGGCTGCCCTCCGCGGTGCGCGTGTAGTACCAGTACTCGCCCTTGCGGGACGGCACGGAGAGGTCAGTCTCCTGGGTCCGGTCCTTGATCTCGGTGAAGATCTTCTCGCGCAGCCCGGCCAGGTGCGCGGTGGCCGCGTCCGTGAACTCGTTCTCCGCGGTGAGGTAGGCGATCGTCTCCGGATCGTCCTTGTCGGTAAGCCAGGCATAGGGGTCCACGACCGTGTCGCCGTGGTGCGTGCGCTCGGTGGGCACGCGCTTCGCGATCGGCGGTCGGGGTGTCTCGGTGGTCACGCCTCCCCACGTTACCGGCCGTGCACGGGCGCGCCCGGAACCGTGCACAGAGATCTTGCGGAAAGTCGTTCGAACACGTGTACGATAAACCGCGGTTGCCGACGGGTGGGGGATGGTCATGGGAGCGAGCACCGGTGACACCGTGCTGCGCCGCCTGCTGGAGATCTGCGGCCCGCAGTTCGCCCGCGCCGGTGGCCCCGCCGACGCGGTCGCGGGCGTCGAACCCCGCTGGGTCGCGGCCCCACCGCACTCGGAGGCCACCGGGGACCTGCTGAGCCAGGCCGCCCGGGACGGCCTCTCGGTCGCCGCACGCGGCGCCGGCACGAAGATCGACTGGGGCGTACCGCCGGACGGTCTGGATCTGGTCCTGGACATCGGCAGGCTGGCCGGTCTGCGCCGCCACGCCGAGGCCGATCTGCTGGTCGAGGTCGGCGCCGGCACGCCGCTGCGCTCCGTCCAGACGGTGCTGGCCGGCGTCGGCCGCCGCCTCGCCCTCGACCCACCGTCCGAAGGGCCCACGATCGGCGGCGTCCTGGCCGCGGACGAGACCGGCCCGCTCCGGCACCGCTGGGGCTCCCCGCGCGAGCAGGTGCTCAGCCTCCGCTGCGTCACGCTCGACGGCGAGTTCCTTGAGCTGACCGGCGATGCGCTCCGCGCGTTCGGCGACGCGGGCGGCTTTCCCGGCGCGTTCGGTCACGCGGGCCTGCTCGGCGGCTATCCCCGTCGCCCCGCGCGTCTGTCCGGCTGCGCCGACCCGCTACCCGGCATCATCACCGCCGCCACGCTGCGGGTGCTGCCCCGCCCGGGCGCCCGGCTCTGGGTCTCCCGCACCGTGTCCAGCCCGCTTGAGGCGCGCGACCTGGTCCTCGGCATCCGGGCCTCGCCCGTCCATCCGGACGCCGTCGAGCTGGACCTGCCGGCCGGGCGGCCCGCAGGCATCCCCCGCCAGCGCGGCACCCGCGACATCGCCGGCACGCTCTCGATCCTGCTTGAGGGCGATCCGGCGCCGGTCGGCGTCCGCTCGGCGGTCCTTGTCGACCTGCTCGGCGGCGATGCGAAGACGTCCGGCGCGCCGCCGCACTGGTGGGGCCGGGTGCCGTTCGACACCGGCGAGATCGGGCTGCGCATCGACGTGCCACCAGCCGACCTGCACGCCGCGGTCTACGCACTGCGCGACGCGCTCGGCGCCCCGGTGCCGGTCCGCGGCCGGGCCGGCGTCGGCGTCATCCACGCCGCCCTCCCCGCCGGCCTGACGCCCGCACGCGTCTCCGCCCTCATCGACGTGCTCCGCGGCATCCTGCTGGCCCGCGACGGCTCCTGCACCGTGCTCTCCGCCCCGGCTCCGGTCCGCGCGGTCGTCAACCCGTGCGGACCCTGACCGTCACGCGGCCCGCAGCTCGTCGGCCGCGGTGCTGGCGCGCAGGAAGAACATGCTGACCGCGACGGTCGCCAGGACCGCGAGAAGCGCGCCGCCGGTGAGCAGCAGAAGGCCCTCCACGGGTACCGGGACCGCGTGCACGATCAGGTCCAGGTCGACCTCCCGTAGGTAGGGCGCGCCAAGCACCGGGTCACTGCAAACCGGACCCTCGGTCAGGCAGATCGTGCCGTTCGTACCGCCGGACGTCACAGTGTTCCCGGTGCTTCGCGTCATCAGCCAGCCGACCACTGCCGAGATCAGCACCGACGGCACTGCCGGCGCGAAGAGCTGCCAGACGACCGACCGGCCGATCACGCCGCGCGGCACGCCGGAGGCGACCAGGGAGGCGTAGGCGCGGCGGCGCGAGACCAGACTCTCCCCGGCCGCGACCAGCAGCGCGACCGCCGCGATGCCTACCGCCATCGCGATCGCCAGGTTCACCAGGTCCATCGCGTTCATGTAGAAGTCGTTCGCCGCGGGGTCCGCCATCATCGTCTCGCCGACCGCGGCCATCCACAGCCGGTCCGCCTCCACGTCGGCCGCGTACTGCGCGGCGAACTGGGCACGGACGCCGATCGAGACGCCGCCGACAAGCACGGCGGCCAGCAGCGCGGCGAGCACCCGGCTGCCGCTCCACGGATCGGTCATCAGCCGGCTGCCGGCCAGCAGCATGGCCGGAGTGCGCCCCCAGCGCCGCAGCACGATGCCCACCACATAGGAGATGGAGCTGGTTCCGGCGATCACGCCGACCGCCAGGCCCACCGACACCGCGAACAGCACCGGCAGGATCACCTGCGCCGGAATCCGGCCGACCACGCCACGGTCGAGCGTCGAGGCCAGCGGCCCGGACGCGGCGGCGACACCCACGCCGATCACCAGCAGCAGCGCCGGCCAGGTGCGGGGCGTCCGGAGCCGGTCCGACTGCCGGGCCACGCCGAACGGCGTGACCCGCACACGGCGTAGCAGCAGCGCGCCGAGCAGCATGGCGATCGCCGGCAGCGCCAGGCCGACCGCGGTGACGACCCAGACCGGCGGCAGCACGTCGGTGGGCAGCCACAGCTCGCCGGCCGCGTTCCGCCGGTCCAGGACCACCCGGCCGCCGAAGAAGAGCCCCAGACCGGCGAGCGTGCCGATCAGCGTGGCCAGGCCGGCCTCGACCGTAACCACCGCGAGCGTCTGCGCGGGCGTTGCCCCGGCCAGCCGGATCGCGGCCAGCCGCCGGTCGCGGGCCGGCGCGCCGAGCCGGGTGCACTGCGCGGCCAGCGCCAGCACCGGCACGCAGAGCAGCAACAACGCGATCGCGACGCCCGGGCGCAGGCCGGGCTGCTGGAGCAGGTCGGACTGGTACCAGGGCGCGTCGCCCCCACGGATGGAGAGCACGGTCGCGGCGCTGAGCACGGCGACCGAGGCCAGTGCGGCGCTGACGCCGGTCAGCGCGACCCGGAGCGTGTCGGTGCGGGTGCCGGCCAGCGCGAGCCGGACCGCGGCGCCGGGCCTCACCGGACCACCGCCATCGCGTCGGCCAGCTCGCCGTCGCGCATGACGATCTCGCGGTCCGCGTACCCGGCGATCCGGGGCTCGTGCGTGACGAGCACGACCGCGGTCCGGTGCGCGCGGGCCAGCCGGACCAGGTGGCCCATCACCTGCTCGCCGGCGAGCGTGTCAAGCGCGCCGGTCGGCTCGTCCGCGAACAGCACGCGCGGCTCGGTGACAAGCGCGCGGGCCAGCGCCACCCGCTGCTGCTGACCGCCGGACACCTCACCCGGGCGCTGGCCGGCCAGATCGGCCACGCCGAGCCGCTCCAGCCAGGTCAGCGCCGCGGTCCGCGCCGCTCGCCGCCCCGTGCCGGCGAGCAGAAGCGGGAGCGACACGTTCTCCGCCGCGGTGAGCTCCGCGACGAGCTGGCCGAACTGGAACAGCACGCCCAGGTCGGAGCGGCGCAGCCGGGCGCGGGCCGACTCGGGCATCAGGTCGACGCGCTGCCCCCGGTAGACGACCTCGCCGGCGTCCGGCCGGAGGATGCCGGCCAGGCAGTGCAGCAGCGTGGACTTGCCGCACCCGGACGGGCCGGTCACCGCGACGATCTCGCCGGCCGCGATGTCGAACGTGACACCGCGCATCGCGGGCGAGGCGCCGTACGACTTGACCAGCCCGCGTGCGGAGAGGATTGCCTCGTTCATGATCGAACACCCCGGTTCGGATCGGCGACGCGCGCGATTGTGGTGTCCATCCACCGCAGGTCGGCGTCGAGATGAGAGATGGCGAAGTCGGCGGCGATGACGTCGCCGAGGCCGGACTCCGGGTCGAGCTTCGCCGCGGTCAACTCGCGCAGCCGTTGCTGGTGCGCGGCCCGCTGCGCCGTCAGGTAGCGCCCCGCCTGTCGCCCGTCCGCGGCAAGCAGCGCCACCATCACCTTGGCCAGCAGCGCGCTCGCCACGAACGGGGCGGGCGCCTCCACCTCGGCGAGCCAGGCCTCAAGCCGCTCGCGGCCCTGGTCGGTGAGCGCGAAACTGGTCCGCTCCGGGCCGCTGTCCCGGTCGCGGTCGCCCTCGGCCACCAGGCCGTCCCGCTGGAGCCGGCCGAGCGTTGCGTAGACCTGGCCGAACGCCAGCGGCTTGGCCCGCGGCAGGCAGGCGTCGTGGGCGCGTTTGAGCTCGTATCCGTGCTTGGGTCCCTCGGCGAGCAGCCCCAGGAGCACGTGGCTTGTGGACATGGCCGCTACTATTCACTCAGCGAATAGAAGCTGTCAACCGATCCGGGGGTACGAAAGCGCAGCTCAGCGGCCCGACAGGCCGCCATGTCACAGTGCTCAACGCCGATGTCACAGTGCTCAAAGCTGGCGCAGCGCTCAAAGCCGGCGCAGCGCTCAAAGCCGGCGCAGTGCGATGACCGCGATGTCGTCACTCATCTCCGGGCCGGTCAGCTCGGTCAGCAACCTGTCACAGAAGTCGTCCAGGCGATCGTCGATGCCGGAGAGCGCCACCCCGGCAAGCGCGCTGAAACCCTCGTCGATGACGGCCTCGCGCCGCTCGATCAGGCCGTCCGTGTAGAGCACGAGCGTGGCGCCCGGCGGCACGACGAACTCCGCGTCGGCCGGGCGGTCGGCGCGCAACCCGAGCAGTGGGCCGCGCTCCTCTATGTAGGTCGCGCGGCCGTCCGCGATGAGCAGCGGCGGCAGGTGGCCGGCGTTGGCCATCTGGACGTGACCACTGGCCGGATCGATGAACATGAGGCAGACGGTGGCGACCTCGCCGGGGAGCAGCGTCAGCATCAGATGGTTGATCCGGGTGAGCACGGCGCCGGGCTCGTGTCCGTCGACCGCGTAGGCGCGCAGCGCGTGACGCAGCTCCGCCATCACGGTGGCGGCGTGCAGCGAATGGCCGGACACGTCCCCGATCGCGACCAGGAGGCGGCCGTCGATCATCGTGAGCTCGTAGAAGTCGCCGCCGATCTCGGTGTGCGCGCTGGCCGGCTCGTAGCGGCGGGCCAGGTCCAGGCCGGCGACGATCGGCAGACTGCGGGGCAGCAGGCTGCGCTGGAGCGTGATGGCGATCCGGTGCTCCTCGTCGTAGGAGCGCTGTGCCTCCACCGCGGCCGCGATCGCCTGGGCGAGCTGGCGCAGCACCGGCGCACCGGGGATGTTGTAGGAGGCCGGGACCGCGACGTAGACCGCCGGGCGGTCCGGGCGGATGCGGGTGGCGGCCACGCCGACCTCGTCGTTCTCCGGCCAGGCCAGCAGCGGCCAGGCCTCGGGCGGGTCACTGCGGAACGAGGTACCGACGGAGGGCTCCCGGCCCGGCTCCGGGGTCCACTGGCGCAGTGTCGGCTGCTGCTCCGGCCCGTCGCTGGTCGCCGCCCAGAAGTCGCCGTCGCCGGTCGCGGTGACCACCGCGGCGGGCCCCTCGAAGATCTTCGCGGTGCCCGAGGCCGCGGCCTCGAGCAGTCGGAGGAAGTCGGGCGCGGAGTTGATCGCGAGCGTGGTCTCGGCGAGCAGCGCCATCCGCTGGGCGAGCAGCTCGGCCTGTTTGCGGGCGCGGTAGTAACGCAGCACCGCCTGCGCGGTGGCGACCAGTTCCTCCGGCTCGATCGGCTCCACCAGGTACGCATCCGCGCCCCGGTTCAGGCCGTGCGCGCGATCGGACACGTCGACCGCGTGCGCGGAGACGTGCACGACCGGCAGCGCCGCGTGCTTCGGATTGCCCTTGATCTGCTCGCAGACGTCGAAGCCGGACATGTCCGGCAACCGCACGTCAAGCACCACCAGGTCGATCGGCTTGGCATCGACCATCACCAGCGCCTCGGCACCGGTCTCCGCCTCCACGATTGTGTAACCGGCGCGGCTGAGCCAGCTCACCAGCAGGTAGCGCTTGGTGGGGTTGTCATCGACCACAAGCACCGTCGCCGGATCGACCTGCACCCTTATCACCCCTCGTCGCGCTTTGCCGACGCCGGCACAGCGGGCCGGCGAGGCAGGACGACAGTGAACACGCTGCCCTTGCCGGGCTCGCTCGCCATCCGCAGGAAGCCGCCGAGCAGCGTGACCAGCCGCCGCGCATATGGCAGGCCGAGGCCGGTGCCGGTGCGCCCGGTTGAGCTGCCCGGCACCTGGTAGAACTCTTCGAAAATACGCTCGTGCAGCTCCGCCGGGATGCCGCGGCCGGTATCCGAGACCTCGATCTCCCAGTCGTTCGGCCCGGTCGCCGCGCGCAGCGACATCTCGACGGTGCCGCGTTCGGTGAACTTGATCGCGTTGGTAAGCAGGTTGCGCAGCACCTGGGCGAGCAGTGCCTCGTCCGAGACGACAATCGAGCCGGGCGGCGGGTCCTCCACCAGCAGCTCCACCTCCGGACGGGTGATCACCGCGCGGGACGTACCGCGAAGCTGGCCGAAGAGCGCGCGCAGATCCACCTCGGTCCAGGTCGGCTCCAGCCGCCCGGCCTCCGCCTTCGCCAGGTCGAGCAGGTCGTTGACGAGCGTGAGCAGGTCGGTGGCGGAGCCGCGGATCAGATCCACGTGCCGCGCCTGCTCGGGCGTCAGCGGGTCGGAGCCGGAGTCGGCGAGCAACCGGGTCAGGCCGATGACAGCGGTGACCGGTGCGCGCAGCTCATGACTGACGTTCGCCAGGAACCGGCTCTTCGCCTCGCTGGCGGCCTTGAGCTGCGCGGACTTCTCGTCGAGCTCGTTGTAGAGCGCGACCACGCCGCGGTTGGTCTCCTCGAGCTCCTGGGACAGCTCGTTGTAGAGCGCCATGACGCCGCTGTTCGTCTCGGCAAGCTCGTCGCGCTGGGAGCGGACCTCGTCAAGTGCGGCAAGCAGCTCACGGTTCTGCACGGCCAGCTCGTCGAGCGGCGTGCCAGGCTCGTTGGCGGCCAGTTGCTCGCGCAGCGCTGCGATGCGCTCGCTGGTCAAAGGCGCGGCGCCGATCGGGAGACGGCGAGACAGCCGCACACGCGTCGCACTCTCGCCACCATCGGTCTCCAACCCGTCCACCAGACGCCTTACGGCGGTCACCACCGGGACGCCGGCAAGTACGGCGGCCGCCTCCGGTCCGGCGACAATCTCTACCACCAGCCTAGGAGGTGTACCCGGTTCCGCAACAAATGCCACGTCCGCGCCGCCGGGAACGGCGAGCAGCGTGCGGCCGAGCTCGCTGAGCGCGGTCGCCAGCCGAATCTGGTCCTGGTGCTCCACGCCGACCGCGGCCGCCACCTCGCGCCCGCGCTGCCGGATCACGAAGATGTCGTGCTCGCGGCGCAGGGCCATCCTGAGCAGCACGTTGCTCATGACGGCAGCCTCGCGGCAAGCACACACGCGTCGTCGCGGCGCACGCCGGCATCGCGCATCACTGTCGCCGCTATCAGCACCGGCGAGGACGAGCTCAGGCCCGGGTAGTCGCCGGGCTGCCAGCGGTCCACGACGCCGTCCGAGTGCATCACCAGGGCGGCGCCGCGGCTGATCGGGTAGTCGTACTCCCGGATCTGCCGCCGTTGGTGACCGGCGATGCCCGGCAGCGAGACCAGGCCGCGCCGGCTGATGCCCTCGATGATGGTGCCCGCGATGTTGCCCAGCCCGGAATAGCGCACCACACCGGCCGCCGCGTCCAGCTCCGCGATGGCGAGCGCGGCGCCGCGCGTGTGCGAGATCTCACGGTGCACGATCTCAAGCAGAGCAGCCGGGGGTACGGCCGGAGCGTTACGGAACGAATTCACCGCGGCATGGCTGGCGGCTGCCGCAAGCGGCCCGTGCCCGAGGCCGTCGGCGACCATCACCTGGTGCCTGCCGTCGGCGACGCGGATCTCGTAGGCGTCGCCACTGATCTCCTCGCCGGTGATCGGGCGGGTGACCGCGGCGGCCCAGGCCGGCTCGGGAGTCTCAGCCGGCCACACCTGCACGGCGAACGCGGTGCCCTTGCCCGGCACCGAGTGGACATCGGTCCAGCCGGCCTGGCGGACGATCGCGCCCAGCCCGATGCCCAGCGTGCCGGACGTGGAATGTCCGTCGCGCATGAAGCGGGCCAGATCTGCCATGCCGGGGCCGGAGTCGACCGCGAGCAGCTCCACGCCGGCGACGTCGCCGCTGCGCACCGGGCGCAGCAGCAGCGTGCCCTCGTTCGTGTGCTTGAGCAGGTTGCCGGCCAGCTCCGCCGCTACGATGGCCAGGTCGGCCGTGCGCTTCTCGGAGAGGTCGAGGCTCTCGGCGAGGCGGTCGGTGGCGCGCCGGACCGTGGACACCACGCTGGCGTTGTCGATGCGAAACCAGGTGCCCTCGTCGGACATGTGCGCCCCTCTGACGTTCAGCGCCCGAGGGGGCGCGTCAGCGCGCCCACTTGGTCACCGTGATGCGGGTGCCTTGGCCGACCGCGGTTTCGATGTCGAACTCGTCCACCAGGCGCCGGGAACCGCTCAACCCGAGCCCCATCCCACCGCCGGTGGTGTAGCCGTCGGTAAGGGCGAGGCCGAGGTCCACGATGCCGGGACCCTGATCACTGAACACTATTCGTACACCCCGCCGTCGCCCGTTGTCGACGATGGTCACCTCGGCCGTGCCGCCACCACCGTAGACCAATGTGTTGCGGGCCAATTCGCTGGCTGCCGTGACGAGTTTCGTCTGGTCCACCAGGGAAAGCTTGACCTTCACCGCGACCGTGCGGGTGAGCTGCCGGACGCGGACCACGTCCTCGTCGGCGGAGATGGCGAGCGTCTCGCCGGCATCTGCGGCGCCGGCGAAGCCGATGGTCACGACGTCACCGCCGTCCCGTCCTCGGCGGACCCCTCCTCGTCGTCCCCGAGGTCGAGAAACTCCTCCTCGCGCGCACGGGCAAGCAGTTCCATACCGCGCTCCACGTTCAGCGCGGTGCGGATGCCGTTCAGAGACAGGCCCAGCTCGACAAGCGTGATCGCCACGGCCGGGCGCATGCCGACCACCACGGTTTCGGCGTCAAGCACCTTGGAGATCGCGGCGATCGTGGAGAGCATCCGGCCGACGAACGAGTCGACGATGTCAAGCGCGGTGATGTCGATGATCACACCGTGCACGCCTGTCGTCACGATCCGGTCGGAGAGGTCCTCCTGCAGCTGAATCGCGATCTGGTCCTCCATGTCGACCTGGATCGACACCAGCAGGAAATCCCCGATCTTGAGGACCGGAACCCGGTCCATCACTGCTCCCGGCGGGCGCTGCCGCGGCGGGCCAGGTCGGCCGAGCCGCTGCGGCGCAGGGCGTGGCGCAGCGCGTCGGCAAGCGTCGCCTTGGTCGCGATGTCGCCGAACTCGATGCCGAGCGCCACGATCGTCTGGGCGATCTGCGGCCGGATGCCGGAGATGATGCACTCCGCACCCATCAGGCGGGCCGCCACCACGGTCTTGAGCACGTGCTGAGCGACCTGCGTGTCCACGGCCGGGACGCCGGTGATGTCGATGATCGCGTACGGCGAGCCGGTGTCCACCAGGGTCTGCAGCAGGCGCTCCATCACCACCTGGGCGCGGGCCGAGTCGAGCGTGCCGACCAGGGGGACCGCGACCACGCCGTCCCACAGCTTGACCACCGGGGTGGCCAGCTCGAGCAGCTGCTCGGCCTGGTCCGCGATGACCTCCTCGCGCGCCTGCGCGTACGCGGCGAAGGTGAAGAGACCCAGGTCGTCGACGAAAGAGCCGAAGCCGATGAAGTCCCGCAACGCCTCGGTGTCCGCGTTGTACACGTCAGTAGCGGTGCCGAACGCATCCTTCAGCGCGAAGACGCTGATCGACGTCTCGGTGGAGGTGAACCCCTGCAGCGCGCGGGCGCGGGACAACTCGGCGAGCAACGCGCGAATCTCGGCGCCGTCGCCGGCCTGCAGATCCACCGAGCCACCCGCGAGGGCGTCGCGGAGCGCCCGGAACAGCTCCCGGACCTGTCGGTCAAGCTCGCCCTGGCTGAGACGTCCGCGCAGGGTGGTGGCCACCTGGCTCACCCACAGCTCGGAGATCTTGTCCTGATGCGCGTCGAGCAGCGCGACGAGCCGACCCGCCGACTCCGTGCTGAGCGCCACGTTCGCCTCCATGTGCCGGGCCCCTGGTCTGTCACCTGGGGATCACCGCGTTGACCGACCGGTGGGACACTATCACCGGAGCATCGACCATTAGTTGCGTGACGCCAAGTATTTGGCATCGGCCTCGCACTGCAAGCACGCCGTCGGTGGAGTAGCGTTTCGCCCATAACAGGAGGTCGGGTAAATGTCCTTGACGGTTGACACCGAACAGCGCGATGACGTGGTCGTCGTGTCGGTCGCTGGTGAGCTCGACATGGCCACCGCGCCGCAGCTGCAGGATCAGATCACCGACCTGTTGGAGAAGGGCCGCACCCGGCTCGTCTTCAACCTGGCCGAGGTCTCGTTCTGCGACTCGACCGGCCTCTCCGTCTTCGTCCGGGCCAAGAACAGCACTGACGACAGCGGCGGCCTGGTCCGGCTCGCGGCGCCGCAGCGTGGCGTGCTGCGGATCCTCGAGGTGAGCGGGCTCGTCGAGGTGCTGCAGACGTTCCCGACGGTCGACGAGGCCGTGGACGGCGCCCCGGCGTCAGCCTAGTTCGACGCCGCCGCCCGCAGACGGTGATTCTCCGCAAACGACCTCGTCGCTTGCGGAGAATCGGTGTCCACCGGGCGGCCTCGCGACGTCGGGCCGGCGGTGCGGGGCGCCGGCCGGAACCTCCCCGGCGGTCCTACTTCTCGGTGATCGCGGTCGCGGTCACCGAGTTGTCGTCTGCGACGGCGCCGTCGACAGTGACGGTGTCACCCTCGGCGAGGTCGCTGAGGGTGCCGTCCGTGGCGACCTTGACAGTGGTGCCGTCGGACGTCTTGACCGTGATGGTCCGGCCGTCCGAGGTCACGATGTAGATCGTGGTGCCGTTCACAAGCTTGACGGTGCCCTCGGTGGCACTGCCGCCGCTGGGCTGGGCCTGCGCGGTGGCCGGCACCCCGCCGGCGCCCTGCATGCCGCGGCCGCCGCCTTCGAAGCCGCCCTGCATGCCGCCGGGGAAGCCCGTTGCCGAGGTGGCAGTGCTGCCCCACCGCTGCTGGATCTGGACTCCGGCCATCACACCGCCCGCGACCAGAAGCACACCGGCCAGGTAGATGGTCCATCTGTTCCAGTAGCGCTGCGGTGCGGCGGCGGCCAGCTCCGCAGCCAGGCCGCTGGTGTCGGCGGGAACCTTTGCAAGCACTGCCGTGTCGCCGCTGTCGGCCGTACCCCGGTGCTTCGATCTTCTGAAGGCCATCTCTGAGTTCCTCATTCGTAGCGGAGTGCGTCGATCGGGCGGAGGCTCGCGGCCCGGCTCGCGGGGTAGCCGCCGAAGAACAGGCCGATCGCCACCGAGACGCCGAGCGCCAGGAAGACCGAGCTCGGCACGATGACCGGCTGGACGCCGACGATCTCGAACCGGGCGCCGATCACCGCGATCAACACGCCCAGGCCGCCGCCGGTCAGGCTGAGGATCGTGGCCTCGGCGAGGAACTGGGTCAGGATCACCCGGCGGGGTGCGCCGAGCGCCTTGCGGATGCCGATCTCCCGGGTCCGCTCGGTGACCGTGACAAGCATGATGTTCGTGATGCCGATGCCGCCGACAAGCAGCGAGATGGCTGCCACCGCGCCGAGCAGCACGGTGAACGTGTCCGCGGTCTCGGTCTGCGTCTCCAGCAGCTGCGAGGCGTTCTGGATCCGGTACGGCGCGGTGCCGCCGTCGGAGACCTTCAGCCGCTGGTCCAGGATCGTGCCGATCTCGTTCTGCGCCGCGGTGACCCGGTCAGCAGCGGTCGCCTCTACCACGATCGAGCTGAGCGAGCCGTACCCGGCGAGCGTCTGCTGCACGGCGGTGAGCGGCGCGATGGCCAGATCGTTTGAATCCTGGACGCCCGACGAGGATTTCTCGGCAAGCACGCCGACCACCGTGAACAGCGCGCCGCCGACCGTGACCTGCTTCCCCACCGGGTCGACACGCTCGAACAGCTCCTCCGCCACGGTCTGCCCGATCACCGTCACCCGGCGGGCCTGGCTCACATCCGCGTCAGTGAAGGCCGAACCACTGCTCAGCTGGTACGACTGCGCGCCGAGATAACTCGTGCCGGTGCCGATGAACTGCCCGACCTCGTGGTCGGTGCCGTCGTAGGTGAACGTGCCGGACGCGCTGACCACCGGCGAGACCGACTTCACGTCCGGCGCCAGCGTCTCGTCACGCAGCGCCTCCGCGATCTCGGTGGTAAGCCCGGTGTTCGTGGTGCCGCCGCGGTTCGTGCTCATCACCGTGATCGTGTTCGTGCCGAGCGCGGAGATCTGGCTCGTGATCGCCTGCGCGGAGCCGTTACCGACCGCGACCAGCAGGATCACGGCCGCGACGCCGATCAGGATGCCGAGCATGGTGAGCGCGGAGCGGAGCTTGTTCGCGCTCACACCCTTCACCGCGAATGTGAGGATCTCCCAGGTGCTCATCGCTTGTTTCTCTCGTCGGAGCGGACCCGGCCGTCGAAGAGGCGGATCAGGCGCTTGGCCCGCGCACCCACCTCGGCCTCGTGCGTGATCAGGACGATCGTGCGGCCCTGCGCGTTCAGGTCGGCGAAGATCTTCAGCACGTCCTCTGTGGAACGGCTGTCCAGGTTTCCGGTCGGCTCGTCCGCGAGCAGCAACGCCGGCTCGGTGACCAGCGCGCGGGCCACCGCCACCCGCTGCTGCTGACCGCCGGAGAGCTGGTTCGGCTCGTGGCCCGCCCGGTCCGCCAGGCCCACCATGTCAAGCGACGCCAGCGCCCGTTTCCGCCGCTCGGCCGATTTGACGCCGGCGTAGGCGAGCGGCAGTTCCACGTTCGCAAGCGCTGTGGTACGCGGGATCAGGTTGAACGACTGGAAGATGAAGCCGATCAGGCGGTTCCGGACCAGCGCGAGCTGCTTGTCGGAGAGCCGGCTGACGTCCACACCGTCAAGCAGGTAGCGGCCGGTGGACGGGATGTCCAGGCAGCCCAGGATGTTCATCAGCGTGGACTTGCCGGAGCCGGACGAACCCATGATCGCCACGTAGTCGCCGCGGTCCACGGTGAGCGAGACGCCGGCCAGCGCGTGCACGGTGGCCTCGCCCTCGCCGTACACCTTGCGGAGTTCCTGCACCTCAAGCACGGGCTTGGTCACGGTCGCGGTCCCCTCGGACCAGCGGAAGGTCGCGGCGGTCGTCATCGGCCGCCGCCCCGGGTTCCGCCGCCTGTGAAGCCGCCACCGCCGGGGCCTCCGCCGCCGGTCAGACCGCCCGTGCCGCCGCCCGGGAAGCCGCCCTGCCCGCCGCTGCTGCTGCTCTCCTCGATCGTGTAGAGCACCTGGTCGCCGACGGCCAGACCCGAGGTGATCTCGGTCATCGTGTCGCCCTCGAGGCCGATCTCCACGGCCGTGGACACCTGCTGGCCGTCGACCACAGTGGTGACCGTGTGCCCCCGCCCGCTGGACGTGACCGCGGCCGAGTTCACCATCACCACGTTCTCCGCGGTGCCGGTGGTGACCGAGACCGACACGGTCTGGCCGGACTTCGCCCCGGCCGGAAACTCGTCGAGCGTGAGCGTGGCGCCGTAGGTGACCGACGCGCCGCTACCGCTGCCGCCGCCGGTGCTGGAGCTGGACGAATTCGGGTCGATCGAGGCGACCTTCGCGGTGGCGGTGGTGCCGGTCAGCGCGTTCCAGGTGACGGTCGCGGTCTGGCCCTCCTCAAGCTTGGTGGCGTCCGCCTCCGCGAACGCGGCGGTGACCTGCAGTGTGCTCAGGTCCGCGATCTCGGCGAACGCGCTGGAACTGGAGCTTGAACTGCCGCCGCTCTGCCCACCCTGAGCTGCTCCGGACGAGCCGCTGGACGAGGACGAACCGCTCGCCGTACCCCCGACGCTGCCGTTGATCGTGATGACGGTGCCGTCCATGGTCGCGGTGAGCGTGGCGCCGGCCACCGCGTCCTCCGCCTCCTCGACCGCCAACTCGGCCTGGGTCACCTGCGTCTCCGCGGAGGCCGTGTCGCCGTCCTCCTCCTCGGCCCGGGACAGCGCGTCCTGCGCGGCCGAGAGATCCGCCTTCGCGGCCGTCAGGTCCCGGTTCGCCGCGGTCGGATCGATCTTCGCGAGCACCTGGCCCTTCTTGACCGCGTCGCCGACCTTGACGTTGATCTCGGTGACGGTGCCGGACGTGCCGAAGCTCGCACTCGCCGTGATCGCGCTAGATACGGTCCCGTCCGCGCTGACCGTCGACGTCACGGTGCCCTGCTGCACGGTGAGCGTCCGCGTCGTGCCGGTGTTCGTGCTCGCCTCGCTGCGCGCGGGCGTGGCGAAGGAGAGATAGGCCCACACGCCGACACCGACGATTGCCAGGCCGAGGCCGATATTGACAATCAAGGAGGGGCGCCGGGCGAAGAAGGGTCGTCGCACAGACATGCGCGTAGCGTCGCCGCCCCCACTCGAAACAGCCCCATGACAACCTCGGAGCCGACTGAGAAGCGCTTCCCCCTGTTGATCGGGAGCGGATGCGACACTGGCCGGGTCCCGCTGCCACGGGGAAAGGCGACATCCATGACCGCAGCCGTGCTGGACCACGACGGCCCCTGGACCGAACACGACTATTTCGCGCTTGGCGAGAGCCCGTCGCGCGTCGAATTGATCGATGGGAGTTTGTTGGTGAGCCCGTCCGCCAGCAAAAAGCACCAGATAATCTCGCGACGGCTCGCCAATCTGCTGGAACCGCCCGCCGAGGCCACAGGTCTGCTGGTCATCGAGGCGATCAACGTGCGGTTGCGGCCGGGCCGCATCGTGATCCCGGACATCGTCGTGGCGGACACGGACGAGGAGGGTGGCACGGTCGAGGCCGGCGAGGTGCGGATGCTCGTTGAAATCGTTTCGCCGAGCAACGCCGCTACCGACCGTGTCATCAAGATTCAGCTCTACGCGGCCGCGGGCATCCCCACGTACCTTCTGGTGGAACCCGAATCGAAGAGCATGCGGTTGCTACGACTGGACGGTGATCATTACGTGGAGCACGCGCTGACCACCGACTCACTTGAGATGACCGACCCGGTCGCCGTCACGCTTCGTATGGGCGATCTCCTCAACCGATAGCCAAACCTCAATATGTGCCGGTGGGGTGTGGCAAACTCGACCGGTGAGCGCCGTGACGGCCGTGCCGGAAGGCGCGCTCCGGGACGACTACGAGCGTCCGGCGGGGCGCGTGCCGGTGCTCACTGGGCGCGCGATACCGCGAGGGCATCGACGGCCGTCGGACAGTCCGGTGCGGCAGGCGGCGGCCGGGTGGGCCGTGTTCTTCGGGCTCGCCGGGCTCGGCTACCGGCTGGCACTGGTGCGGGGCGAGGTGCCGCCGGGCGACGGTGCCGAGGCGGCCGCGGGGCTGGCCGCGTTGCGCATCGCCCAGGGGGCTGAGCTGCCGCTCTTCCTGGACAGCGCGCGGTTCATGGGCTCGCTTCAGGCATTCCTCGCCGCGCCGTTCGTGCGGGTGCTCGGCACCGGGTGGTGGTCGGTACGGCTGCCCGCGCTGCTCTGCTTCGCCGGCTTCCTGCTGGTGGCGTACATGCTGCTCCGCCGCCTCTACACGCCCTGGTTCGCGGCGCTGTCGGTCGGGCTGTTCGCGCTCGGCTCGGACCGGGTGATCCGCGATGAGGTGACCGGCGCCGGGGCGTACCCGGAAATGCTCTTCGCGGTTGCCCTTCTCACGCTCCTCACCGTGCGCCTGGCCGGAGGCGAGCTGCGACTGCCCGGGATCGGCCTGTTCGGCTGGGGCGTGCTGGCCGGCCTGATGGTCTGGACGCACCTGTGGGTGCTGCCGTTCGTCGGCGCCGCGGCCGTGATGCTGCTGCTCAGCTTCAGGCGCGCGCTCGTCTGGCTGCTCGTCGCGGCCGGCACGCTGATCGGGGTCATCCCGCTGATCGCCTACGCGGTGCTGGGCTCGCCGCGCAATCCGCTCCAGCTGATCGTGCTGGCCAGCGGCAACCTGATCGAGACGCCGCTGACGGACCGCGCGGCCGGCACCCTGTTCACCGCGATCCCGATCAGCACCGGCCTGTGCGCGCCCGGCGAGTGCGTACCGTGGCAGGCGTGGTGGGGCCCGGTCTACCTGGCGCTGCTGCTGATCGCGTTGATCGCCGCGATCCGCGGGCTTGGCAACGCACCGGCCGGCGCGGTCCCCCGGCAGGCCGGCCGCCTGGTCCTGGTCGTCGGCGCCGCCGTCACACTCACCGGTTTCCTTGTCACCGGCGGCTCCGCGCTCATCCCGGAGATCAGCGCGAAGAACCTGCACTACACGCTGATCGCGCTGCCCGCGGTGCTCTGGCCGCTATGGCGCGCGGCCGCCCACCTGTGGGGACGCCGGGCACGCACAGTTCCCGCCGCGGTCGCGGGGCTGGCCGGCTCCGGGGTGCTTGCCGCGGTGCTTGCGCTCTCGGTCGCCGCCACCGCCACGCTCATCCTCAACGGCCCCGGGCTGGCCGCGTCGGCCGACGACGACCGCGAGCTGGTGGCCGCGCTCGACCGGGTCGGCGCCACCCGCATCTACTCCGACCGCGACACGTGCGACCGGGTCACGTTCATCACCGGCGAGCGCGTCATCTGCGCGGTCATCGACGCCCGCCTCAACCAGCGCGGCGACCGTTTCCCCACCTACGGGGCGGTCGTCCGCGCGGCCCCGAACCCGGCCTACGTGCTGCTCGCGGGCTCCGATGTGGACACGGCCTTCGCCGCGTACGTCGCGGACACCCTCCGTATCTTCGACATCACCCCGGCCGGCGGCTACCTGATCTACCAGGAAGATGTCTAGTCGGCGGGGAGCAGGACGCGGAAGGTGGCGCCGTGGCCGGGGGAGGTGACAAGTTCGACGCGGCCGCCGTGGCTCTGGACGATTGCGGCGACGATGGAGAGGCCGAGGCCGGAGCCGCCCGCGTGGGACTTGCCGCGGGCGCGGCTGGACTCGACCCGGTAGAGGCGTTCGAAGACGCGTTCCGCGTGTTCGCGGGGGATGCCGGGGCCGGTGTCGCTTACCTCGAGGACGGCGAAGGCGGACTTGCCGGTGGGCGGTACGGCGTGCTGGCGGCGCGACGGGAGTGACGGCGGCAGCGCGGTCGCCGAGGTCAGGCGGCCGACGCGGATGGTGATCCGGGCGTCGGGGGGCGTGTGGACCAGCGCGTTGTTGACCAGGTTGGTGGCGACCTGGCGGAGGCGGTGTTCGTCGCCGAGCACTGTGACCGGCTCGAAGTCGCCGTCGTCCGGGCCGAACGCGGACAGCCGCACCGGGCGGTCCGGGACCCGGGCGTGCGCGTCGCGGATGGTGTCGGCCGCGATCTGCAGCACGTCCACAGGTTTGCGCTGGAGCGGGCGCTGCTCGTCGAGCTTGGCGAGCAGCAGCAGGTCCTCGACGAGCAGACCCATCCGGGCCGACTCGGACTCGATGCGGCTCATCGTCTCGTCGAGCGCCGGGCCCGGGGGTGAGCCGCCGCGCCGGTACAGCTCCGCGAAGCCGCGGATCGAGGTCAGCGGCGTGCGCAACTCGTGGCCGGCGTCCGCGACGAACTGACGGAGCCGAGCCTCGGAGGCGGTACGCGCCTGCACCTCCGACTCGATCCGGGCCAGCATGGAGTTGAGCGCGATCCCGAGCCTGCCCGGTTCGGTGTGCGGGTCGGCGTCGTCGGCGCGGTGGGACAGGTCGCCGGTGCTGATCCGGGTGGCCATCGCCTCCATCCGGGTGAGCGGGTGTAGTCCGAGCCGGACCACGACCGCGGCGACCAGGCCGAGCAGGAGCAGCACCACCAGCTCGACCGCGAGGTTGATCAGCAGTAGGCCGTCAGCGGTCTGGTCGATGTCCTCAAGCGACGCGGCCTTCAGCACCAGCGGGCGGCTGCCGTCCGCGGCCTGGTACATCTTCGACTCCTGCACCGTGAACCGCCAGGAGCTGCCGTCGGACAGGTGCGCCGTGACGGGGGCGGGCTGACCGGCCTGCGCGACCACGTCGGCGGCGTCGAACTGCGCCGCGCCGGCCTCCCGGTCCGTGCAGAGCAGTGTGCCGTCCGGCCTGTAGACGTTGAAGATCTGCTCGGGTCCGGCAAACCCGGGCCAGCCGTTGCCCTGCCTCGGCGGCCCGCCGGACATGCCGGAACCGAACGGCTCGTCGGTGTCCGAGGGCGTGTTGCAGACCCGCTCGATGGAGAGCGGGTCCTCGCCGCGGGCGAGCCGGCCGTCCAGCTGGTCCGTCATGTAGCTGCGCAGCAGCCAGACGCCCACGAAGTTCGCGAGCAGGAGCGCCACGGCCGTCAGCGATGCGATCACCAGCACCAGCCGGGACCGCAGCGTCCAGTGCCGCCACCGGCGAAGGCGCCAGAGGCTTGATGAACCGTCTTCAACCTGGCTGACACGTTCACGCCGCGCACGAGTCGACGGATCGGGTGTTCCCGGGCCGGGGCCAGGCTGAGAAGAGTTCACTCGTCCGCGCCCCGCGGCAGCCGGAGCGCGTAGCCCACGCCGCGGACCGTGTGGATCAGCGGCGGCTCCCAACGGTCGATCTTCTTGCGCAGGTAGTAGACGTAGGACTCGACGATCCGGCCGTCGCCGCCGAAGTCGTAGCTCCACACCCGGTCGAGGATCTGCGCCTTGCTGACCACCCGGCCGGCGTTGACAAGCAGGTAGCGGAGCAGGTTGAACTCGGTCGGGGACAGCTCGACGAGCTTGCCGCCGCGGCGGACCTCGTGCGCGTCCTCGTTCAGCTCAAGGTCGGCGTACCGGAGCATGCCGTTGTCCTCGGCCTCGTCGGAGTCGCCACGGCTGCGGCGCAGGATCGCCCGGATCCGCAGCACGACCTCTTCCAGGCTGAACGGCTTGGTGACGTAGTCGTCCGCGCCGACAGTGAGGCCGGAGATGCGGTCCTCGACCGCGTCGCGCGCGGTCAGGAACAGCACCGGGACCGGGCGGTTCCCGGCGCGGAGGCGCTGCGCGACCTGGAAGCCGTCCAGGTCGGGCAGCATCACGTCGAGGACGACCAGGTCCGGCTCGAACTCGGTGGCGGCGGTGAGCGCCTCGTGGCCGCCGTTCGCCACCCGCACGTCGAAGTTGATCAGGCGCAATGTGGCCGACAGCAACGCGCAGATGTTCGGCTCGTCGTCGACCACGAGCACCTTGGTCGTCCGTGCTTCCGGTTGCCGCACCGTGTTGCCTCCTGCCGTCAAAGCCCGATTGTCCGCTTGTGCACGGCAGCTCACCGCGAGATCGGGGTTACCGGGACACCGGCTCCCACTTGTATCCAAGCCGCCTCGGAGGCAGGTCGGAGAAAACTGAAAAAAACCTTAAGAGCACAGGTCATCGGGGGTACGGATGTCAGCCGGCAACCACTGTCTCGCCGGCCGCGACGCCAGAGGTGATCTCCGCGTAGGCGTCACCGACCAGGCCGACCCGCACCGTCCGCTGCTCGTCCACGCCGTTCACCCGCACGGTGACCACGCCGGCGCGGTCCGTATCGCCGGCCACTGTGGTCACGTCCCGGACCGCAGAGGCGGGCACCCGGAGCACGCCGGCGGCCGCGGACACGGTGACCGTGGCCTGCGCGTTCTGGCCGACGAGCAGGTCCTCGGGCACGGTGTCGAACGAGATCAGCGCGCCGTAGGTGACCATGCTGTCGGTGGCGGTACCGACCGGGTCGACCTGGGTGACAGTGGCCGCGAACGTCTCACCGGGCCGGTCGGCGAGCGTGACGGACGCGATCTGACCGACCTCGAGACGGCCCGCGTCCGCCTCCGGGAACGCCGCCTGAACCTCCATGCCGCCGATGTCCCCGAGCGAGAGGAACGTGCTGCCGGCGCTGGCGTTCGTGCCCACGCCGCCGGCCACGGAGAGGATCTTCCCGCCGATCGGGGCCTTGATCACGGCGCCGGCCAGCGCGTCCTCGGCCTCGTCAAGCGCGACCTGCGCACTGGTGACCTTGGTCTGCGCGTTGTAGACGGCGTCGCCGCTGCCACCCGACCGGGTGCTGCCGCCGCCGGTGGTGCCGCCAACGCTTGTGCCGGTGCCGGTGGTACTGCCGCTGCTTGTGCCGGTGCCGCAGGTGCCGCCACTGCTTGTGCCGCCGTTTGTTCCACCGCCGTTGGAGCCGCCCGTCGAGCCGCCACCGTTCGTGCCGCCGCCGTTCGAGCCGCCGCCGTTCGAGCCGCCGCCGTTCGTGCCGCCGCCGGAGGATGGGGCGGAGCCGGAGGACCGGGACGGCGTGGGGTCCGCCGACGCCGACGCGGACGCGGACGGCGTCGCGGACGCGGACGGCGACGGCGAGGCGGACGGGGACTCGGTCGGCGAAGCAGTCACCGGCACCGTCACGTAAACCGTGACCGTCTCGGTCACCGTGACCGTGACAGCCGGGACCGGGTCACCGCCGGCCGGCGTGGTCGTCGAGGGCGAGGGGGACGGCGTCGGCGTGGTCGGCGTGGTCGGCGTGGTCCCGGTCGTGGCGAAGGAGTAGACCGCTCCGCCGCCGGTCGACGACACACAGCTGGTGCCGGTGGACGATGAGGACGAGGACGCCGTGGAGAGCGCCTCCTGGGCCGCCGCCAACTCCTCCGCGGCCTTGTCCACCTTCTCCTGGGCATCCGCCGGGTCGACCTCCGCCAGCACATCCCCGGCCTTCACCACGTCACCGGTCCGCACGTTGACCGCGGTGACCGTACTTGACGTGCCGAAGCTGAGGCTTCGCGTCGACGCCGGCGCCAGCGTGCCGGTCGCGGCGACCGCAAGCGTCACGTCCCCGGTCTCCACCGCCACAAGCGACGTCTTCGCGGTGGACTCCTCGTCGCGCGCGGTGAGCGCATAGGCGGTGGACGCGCCCGCCACCACGACCGCGGCGGCCACGCCGACCGCGACCCGCATCCGTCGACCCCGCAGCACCACGCTCACACCCCATCCGGTCGTTGCCCGACCGGCGAAGTCTCACCGCCGCGCCTCCCAGCCGACTCGGTCCCCGCTGGGAACGACCTCAGAGCCGGGAGCGGCCCTGCGACAGGCCCTTCGAGCTGCCGAGGCGTGGTTACGCCCTGTCCGCGAGCAGGGGCGCCTTTATCATGAGATTTCGGGCGCAGCGTCATGAGATTTCGGGCGCAGCGCGGGCGCAGGCCAAGTGGGCGCAGGCCAAGTGGGCGCAGGCCAAGTGGGCGCAGGCCAAGTGGGCGCCTCACGACAGGCCTAGGCGACGCCCCGCTCGTCCTCGATGAAGCGCGGGGCCGCGATTGCCATGCCTACGATTGCCTGGAGCAGGGCGATCCCGGTCAGGAACAGCATCGGGACGACCCAGCCGCCGGTCAGCCCGTAGAAGTAGCCGACGAGCAGTGGGCCGAGCGCGGCGAACAGGTAGCCGACGCTCTGGGCGAACGCGGAGAGCGCGACAGTGCCCTCGGCCGTGCGGGCGCGCAGGCCGAGCACGGTCAGCGCCAGCGGGAAGGAGCTCTGGCCGATCGAGAGCACGACCACCCAGAGGTACGCCCCGGCGTGCGGCGCGAGCATCATGCCGAGGTACGACACGATCATGAGGCTGGACAGCGCCAGGATCAGCCCGTGCAGGTTCTTCAGGCGGGCCGCGAGTGACGGCATGATCAGACCCATCGGCACGCCGACCACTGACAGCACGCCGAGTAGCACCCCGGCGTTCTCAGGTGTGTATCCGGCGTCGCGGAACAGCGTGGGCAGCCAGCCCATCGCGGCGTATCCGCTGAGCGACTGCGTGCCGAAGAAGATCGCCATGGCCCAGCCGAGCCGGGTCACCTGCGGTCGTACCCTCGCGGCCGCCGTTGCTCCTGGAAGGCGCGTCGTGCGGGACCGGCGCAGCGCGGCCGGCAGCCACAGCGGGATCGCGACGAGCGCGAGGATCGCCCAGGCGCCCAACCCGGCACGCCAGGAGCCGAACGCGTGCGCGATCGGCACGGTCGCGGCCGCACCGATCGTGGCGCCGATCGACATGGAGACCGAGTAGGCGCCGGTGACCAGGCCGGTCCGCTGCGGGAAGTTCTGCTTGACGAGCATCGGCATCAGCACGTTGCCGATCGCGATGCCGGAGAGCGCGAGTGCGCTGGTGAGCACGAAGACGGCGGCGGAGTCGGTGGCGACGCGCAGCGCCTGGCCGGCCACCAGCGCGGTCATCGCGGCGACAAGCACGCGCGGCGCGGAGAAGCGGCGGACCAGCACCGGCGTGAACGCGCCGAAGAACGCGAACGCGATTGTCGGCATGGTGGTGACCACGCCGGCCATCAGGCCGGAGAGGTGCAGGCCCTCGCGGACCTCGGTGAGCAGCGAGCCGACACTTGTGATCGAGACGCGCAGGTTGAGCGCGACCAGCAGCATGGCGGCGAGAACGAGGAGGGTGCCGTGGGCACGCCGACCCGCGGGGGCGACGGGGGCGGCGGGTTCCAGCACCATGGGGGAGGTCGACACGTGCCCATCCTAAATTCATGGGATGAATTTGGGCAGGCTTTCGGAGGAGTGTGTAAGGAATGACATATCGGCTGGTCGAGCGGGTCATCGAGGAGCTGCGCGGCAAAGTCACGTCCGGCGAGTGGCCGGTCGGCGGGCGCATCCCCACCGAGCCGCAGCTGGTCGAGGCGCTCGGCGTCGGCCGCAACACGATCCGCGAGGCGGTCAAGGCGCTTGTCCACGCGGGCGTGCTGGAGAGCCGGCAGGGCTCCGGGACCTACGTGCTGTCAAGCGACGAGCTGGCCGGCGCGGTCGGGCGGCGGATGGCGGACGCGGAGCTCGCCGAGGTGGTCGAGGTGCGGCGCGCGTTCGAAGTGGAGGCGGCCCGGCTCGCCGCGGCGCGCCGCACGCCCGCGGACGTGGCCGCATTAGAGCGCGCACTGGCCCGGCGGGAGGCGGCCTGGGCGGCGGGGCGCCTGCACGAGTTCGTCGAGGCGGACGTCGCACTGCACACCGCGATCCTGGCCGCCGCGCACAACGGCATGCTGGCCGAGCTGTACGGCTCGTTCCGCAACGCGATGGCCGCCACGGTGGCACAGTCATTCCGGGACGACGGGATGACCGCGGAGAGCTATGTCGACCATGGCCGGCTGGTCGCGGCCATCCGTGCGGGGGATGCCGAAGTCGCCGCGAAGGAGGCGGGGGCGTACCTCGAATAGCCGTCCGGCGATCTGGGCAATACGGTGTGGATCCCCACCCCTTCACTGCTTCGGAGTACCGAGTGCGATCCATGATCCAGGGTTTCAAAGACTTCATCATGCGCGGCAACGTGATCGAACTGGCGGTCGGCGTCGTGATCGGCACCGCCTTCACGACGCTTGTCACGTCGTTCACCAAGTCGTTCCTCGAGCCGCTGATCAAGTGGGTCACCGGCGGCCAGGGCGATCTGGCGGGCTCCTGGTCGCCGGCCGACGGCGTGGACTTCACCTACGCCGCGTTCATCAACTCGGTGATCACGTTTGTCCTCACCGCCGCGGTCGTCTACTTCTTGATCGTCTTCCCGATGAACAAGCTGGCCGAGCGCCGCAAGCGCGGTGTGGAGCCGGAGCCGAAGGCGCCGAGCGACGAGGTCCGCCTGCTCACCGAGATCCGCGACGCGCTGATCAACGGCAACGGCGACCCCGAGCGCCGGGCCGCAATCGACGAGGCGATCCGCCGCGAGCACTTCCCGCCTCAGTCGCGCTAAGAGGCTTCGACAAGATCACACCAGCCTTCCGGCAAGACCACACCCTATCGAACATATGTTCGATAGGGTGTGCTGCTATGGAACAACGAAAGCACCTGTGGAACGGCAAGTGGGGACGGATCGCCCGCAAGGACGTCTTCCTCCGGGTCGACGGGGACACCTGGCACGTCGAGGCGCGCGCGGGCGGCGCCGAGGGAGTGTCACAGTTCTCCGAGTACGACAGCGAGGACGCGGCGCTGGAGACCGTCCGGGCGCTGCTCACCGGGCCCGGCGCCTGGCGTGAGCTGTCCACAAGCGGCTGAGCCCCGCGATCGGCCTCCGCACGGTGGGCCAGAATTGGCAGCGATGCGCGCGCTGATCGTCGACAACCACGACTCGTACACGTACAACCTCTTCCAGCTCGTCGCCGGCGTCACCGGCGATGAGCCGGACGTGGTCCGCAACGACGAACCCCTCCCCGACCTGGGCGGATACGACTGGGCGATCATCTCGCCCGGCCCCGGACACCCGGGGCGCGACGCGGACTTCGGCACCTCCGCCCGCCTGCTGGCCCGCCGCGACCTGCCCGTACTCGGCGTCTGCCTCGGCCACCAGGGCATCGCGCTCGCCGCCGGCGCCACGGTCACCCACGCGCCGCAGCCCCGGCACGGCCACCTCACCCGCGTCCGGCACGCCGGCACCGATCTCTTCGCCGGGCTGCCGCAGGACTTCGTCGCGGTCCGCTACCACTCGCTGGCCGTGCCGGAACCGCTGCCGCCGCGCCTGATCGCGACCGCCTGGGCCGAGGACGGCGTGGTCATGGGCCTGCGGCACGCCACCCGGCCGTGGTGGGGCGTGCAGTTCCACCCGGAGTCGGTCGCGTCCGCGCACGGCGAGGAGATCATCCACAACTTCCTTCAGCTCAACGGCCTGCTCCGGCCGCGCCGGACCGCGGTGCCGCCGGCCGCGCCCGCACCGTCGTCGCACGATCATCAAAAGCTCGCCACGGTACGGGTGGAGCACTCCCCCGATCCGGAGGAGCTCTTCGCCCGGTTGTGCGGTGACCAGGTGCCCGCGTTCTGGCTGGACAGCAGCATGGTCGCGGACGGCCTGTCCCGCTTCTCCTTCCTCGGCACGTCCGGCGAGACGCTCTCCTACCGGGCCGGCGACGGCGAGGTCCGGGTGACGACGCGGGCGGCCGAGCACGTCGAGCCGGGGTCGATCTTCGACGTGTTGCGGGCGCGGATCGCCGGTGCGCCCGCGCCGGACCGGAGCGGGCTGCCGTTCGATTTTGTTGGCGGCTATATCGGTTATTTCGGGTATGAAGCAAAGGGAGAGGGACGCGCCGCGCGTACCCCCGATGCTTTGTGGGTTTTTGTGGACAGATTCGTCGTCCTCGACCATGTGGAGGGCTGCGCCTGGGCGGTCGCGCTGCGGTCGGCGGAGGATGCGGACGCATGGACTGCGGCGACGGCGGCGTTGATCTCAGCGATTCCGGCCGCGACGAAGCGGGTGATGTCACAAGCGACCCCGGTGGACCCGGCACCGCTGCTCGGCAAGAGCCGCGAACGGTACATGGCGGACGTCTCGGCCGCGCAGGAACGGCTGCGGGACGGCGAGAGCTACGAGATCTGCCTGACCGACCGGCTCACCATGCCCGATCCGGACGCCTCCGACCTGGACCTCTACCGGCTGTTGCGGCGCGCGAACCCGGCGCCCTACGCGGCGCTGCTGCGGCTCGGCGAGGTGAGCGTGCTCAGTTCGTCGCCGGAGCGCTTCCTCCGGGTGCTTCCGGACCGCACGGCGGAGAGCAGGCCGATCAAGGGCACCGCGCCGCGCGCCGACGACCCGGTCCGCGACGAGGAGCTGCGCGCCGGGCTCGCCGAGGAGGCGAAGACCCGCGCCGAGAACCTGATGATCGTCGACCTGGTCCGCAACGACCTCGGGCAGGTGTGCGAGGTCGGGTCCGTGCGGGTGCCCGCGTTCATGGCGACCGAGTCGTACGCGACAGTCCACCAGCTTGTCTCCACGGTGTGCGGGCGGCTCCGGGACTCCGTGACCGCTGTCGACGCGGTCCGCGCCTGCTTCCCGGGCGGCTCGATGACCGGTGCGCCGAAGGAGCGCACCATGCGGATCATCGACGAGCTGGAGGGCGGGCCGCGCGGCGTCTACTCCGGCGCGCTCGGCTACCTCAGCCTGGACGGCACGGCCGACCTCAGCATCGTGATCCGGACCGCGGTCCGGCACGACGGCACGCTCACCATCGGTGCCGGCGGCGCGATCGTGCTCGACTCCGATCCCGCCGCCGAGTACGCGGAGATGCTGCTCAAGGCCGCCACCCCGCTGACCGCGCTCAGCCCAGGCTCTTCACCTGGAACATCTTGAGCACGCCCTTGTCGTTGATCAGCGCACCGAGCGTGCCGTCGAACGCGGCCTTGCTCGGGAATCCGTCGCCGATCGACACGCTCTTGGTGAGCTTGCCGGTCGCGATGTCCCAGACCTGCACCACGGAGCCGCCCGTGCCGCCGTAGTTGGTGGCGAACGCGCGCCCGTTCCGGGTCATCTGCACCGTGGCCTTGTCCAGGACCGCGATCTCCTTGCCGTCCAGCCCGAGCAGCTTCCCCTCACCGACCGTGTCGAACGTCTGGTCGCCCCAGAGGAGCGCGGTCGGCGTGGCGTACCACTTCTCGTCCTGGGAGAACTCGCTCTTCACGGTCCACGCCTCCTTGCCGGTGGTGGTATCGACCGCGACAGTCCGGTAGTTGTCGTGCGAGCTGTCCACAGCGATGCACACCCGGTGGTCGCCACACGGCTTGATCTGCTCGATCGTCTCGCCGGCCTCAAGCGCCAGCCGCCACTTCTCCTTGAAGTCGCTCAGCCCGAACGCGGCCACCGTGGGCTGAGCAGAGGCCTGTGAGTTGAGCAGCCCGACCACCTGGTTGTCGTACGCGGTCCAGAACTCGTCCTCGATCCGCCCCACGTCCGGATCGGACTGGCCCTTGGTGCTGCCGTCCTTCATGTTGACCACCTGGATCCGCTGGTCGTCGGTGATCTGCACCATCGACTCCGGCGACGCGCTGAGCGAGTCGTAGTGCCGGTACTCGACCGGAGGCAGCGTGCCCGCACCCTGTGCCGGGCCGCCCTCGCCGACCCAGGTACGCACCGGCTCGGCCCGATGCGAGTCGATCAGCACCGAGTCCTTGATGTTGTTGCGCTTCCAGATCTCCCGGCCGGTCTTGAGGTCGACCCGGTAGAGCTTGTAATCCTCGAAGTAGCCGGTGTACTCCACCACCGCCTCCGAGCCGAAGAACGCGATGTCCCGGCTCGGCCCGCGCTTCGCGTTCCACAGCACCTTGCCGTCGGAGCGCTGCAGCACCGCGCGGGCGTCCTCGCCGTCGTGCGTGATTGCGGACTGCGCGTCAAGCAGCAGCAGCTCGTCGAGCACGATGAAGAAGACCTCGGTGCCGGCGATCTTCACGGCCGACGTCCAGATCGGCTTGTTGTCGGCCGCGTTGATCGCTGTCACCTCGGTGGTCTGCCCGGCGACCCGCGCGTAGTAGACAACGGTGCCGGCGGCCGCGACCGCACTGGCCCCGCCGCCGAGCGAGATCGGCTCACCGACCTGCACCAACTCGCCGTTGACCTTGCCGCTGCTGCCGCTGCCGTCACCGCCGTTGAGCGTGTCACCCAGGTTGAAGCCACCGTCGGCGCTGTTCTGCTCGAGGTCCCTCCACATCCCGCGGATCGTGTTGACGCCGTAGTTGCCGCAGACCGCAACGGCGGCGACAAGCGCGGCAACTGTGAGCATGGCGGCGACGCGGCGGCGGGTCCGCTTCTTGATGTCCACCGGGGCCGCGGGTGGCGGCTGCCACGGTGCCTGACCGGGGGGTATCCGGCCGGGCGCACCGGGATAGGGCGCCGGGCCGGGGTTCTGCCCCGGACCGGCCGGCGGTGAGACCGGCGCGCCCGAGACCGGCAGCCCGGACACCGGCAGCCCTGACACGGGTAGGCCGGATACCGGTACGCCGGACATCGGCAGGCCCGACACCGGTGCGCCGGACGCCGGCGCGGCGCCCGGCGGGTAGCCCGGCTCGTATCCGGCCGGCGACGACGTCGGCATCGCCGGAAATGGGGTGGGCGCGATCGGGCCGAGTCGCTCGTTCGCAAGCGCGCCGTAGGCGACCGGCAGCTCCGGCTGCTCCGGCACGGACGGGACGACGCCCAGGCGCGCGTGCAGCCGGCTCGCCACAAGCGGGATCCGGCTCGACCCGCCGACCAGCAGCACGCCGCTGAGCTGTGTGGACACGATGCCGGACCGTTCCAGCACGCGGCGCGTCTCGTCCACCGCGCGGGCGACCAGCGGGCCGGCGACCCGCTCCACCTCGTCGCGCGTCAGGTGGACCGGCTCCTCCCAGCCGGGCACCCGGACCGGCGCGCTTGTCAGCCGGGACAGCATCTCCTTGGCCGCGCGCACCTCGCCCCAGAACGCCTGCCGGTCGCGTCGCTCCGCCGCGGTCGAGGGCGCGGTCAGCCGCTGCCACGCGGACGCGTCCCGCGCCGCGATCAGATGTCCCAGGTGCCCGACAAGCGCCTCGTCCACGTCCAGGCCGCCGAGGTCGTCGAGGCCACCGGTAGCGGCGACCCGCCAGCCACCCGGCTCACGGCGCACCACCGTCACGTCGAGCGTGCCGCCGCCGAAGTCGAAGACCGCGACCGCGCCGCCGGCCGGGACCGTCTGGCCGACCACCTGTGTGCAGTACGTCGCGGCGGCCACCGGCTCGTCGAGCAGCCGGACCTCACCCAGCCCGGCACGCCGCGCCGCGTCCGCAAGCACCGCACGCCGGGGCGCGCCCCAGTCGGCCGGGCAGGTCAGCACCGCACCCGCCGGGTCCACGCCCGCGGTGCGCGCCTCCTCGGCGACCCGGACCAGGATCGCGCGCAGCAGCTCGGCGACGCCCGCCTCGGAGGAGCCGAGCAGGACGGAGCCCTCGTCCACCCGTCGTTTCGGGTGGGGCTCGAACCGCTCGGGCTCGCCCGCGCCGAGCCGTGCCGCGTCCCGCCCGGTGTGCACCACGCCGTCCGCCGACAGGAACACCCCCGACGGCAGGATCGGTGACCCGTCGAAAAGGAGCGCGCGAGGTGGCTGCCCCGCCCGCTCGACCACCGCCACCGTGTGCGTGGTCCCCAGGTCAACGGCGAGCCGCGCCGATCCGGTCACTGCTATCTCTCCCCACCGGGCGATTGCCACTCCCGGAGCCGGATGCTACCTACCGGCTGCGACATCCCTCGACACGCGGACGTCCGATTGACCACGTCCGAACGGCCTGTTTGATTCGCACGCGCCAATACAGCGCAACAAACCGATATTTCCGGCGAATTACCTCTTTTGCCGCGATGCTGGATCGACCGACCCTCTCGCGACAGGCTTTGCTCTGCTTACCTCGCCAGCGGATGCGGAGGAATCGCCACAGACCGGGTCTTGATCGTCGGGACCACCCACTGTCGGAGAGCCCGCGGGAGCACGCGGGGCTCGACCACCGCGGAAGCGGGAAAATGATGATCTTATGAAGCGATCTTCGCCCGGTCGACGCGGAAGCGGGAGATCACGTCGTCCGCGGGGAGCGGCCGGTCGAAGTAGTAGCCCTGCGCGAAGCGGTAGCCCAGCGCGTGCAGGCGCGCGGCCTGGTCCGCCGTCTCCACGCCCTCCGCGACCGCGTGCAGGTTGAGGCCCGCAGTGATCTGGATCAGCGCGGTGACGATGACCGCCTGCTGGCCGTTGCCGGTGATGCCGGCGACGAACGACTTGTCGACCTTGATGATGTCGACCGGGCAGGTGGTGAGCAGGCTCAGCGAGGAGTGGCCGGTACCGAAGTCGTCAAGTGCCACCTTGAAGCCGAGGCCGCGAAGCGTGCGCAGGCTCTCCACCGCGGGGCCGCCGTCGAAGACCGCGGTCTCGGTGATCTCGAGCGTGATGCAGGCCGGTGCGACGCCGTATTCGGCGAGGATCGCGGTGACCAGCTCGGGGAAGCCGGGCGCGCGCAGCTGCCGGGCCGAGACGTTCACGTTGACCTCGATGTCGGCCTCGTAGGCGGCCCGCCACGACACGATCTGCCGACAGACCTCGCGCAGCGCCCACTCGCCAAGCGTGTCGATGGTGCCGCTTCGTTCCGCGATGGCGATGAAGCGGTCCGGCGGGACCATGCCGTCGGTCGGGTGCCGCCAGCGCATCAGGGCCTCGACCCGGACGGTACGGCCGGAGGGCAGCTCGACGACCGGCTGGTAGAGCAGGTGGAGCTGGTGGCGCTCGATCGCCTGTCGCAGGTCGGCGGCGAGCCGTGCCTCCTCGGCCGCGATCTGGTCCATGTCGGGGTGGTACCTGACGAAGACCGCGTTCTGCGCCTTGGCCACGTACATGGCGACGTCCGCGCGCCGGAGCACGTCCGCCCCGGCCGCCGCGTTGCCGTTGTCGGCCAGGCCGATGCCCGCGCTGACCTCCAGCTGGTGGCCCTCGATCACCACCGGCCGCTGCACCCGCGAGACGATCTCGCCGCACCGCTCGCCTGCCGACGCCGCGTCGAGGCCGGGCATCAGCACCGCGAACTCGTCGCCGCCCAGCCGGGCCACCGTGTCCTCGGTGCGCACCGCGTGCAGCAGGCGCTCCGCGACGATCTCCAGCAGCCGGTCGCCGGCCGCGTGCCCGAGCCAGTCGTTGACCGCCTTGAAATCGTTCAGGTCGATCAGCAGCACCGCGAACCGCTCACCCGCCGCGGTGGCCTGGTCGACGCGCTCGGCGAGCAGCGCGCGGTTGGCCAGGTTGGTGAGCGCGTCGTGTGAGGCCTGGTGGGCGAGCTGGGTCTGCGCGGTGTCCAGGTCATCCCAGGCGCTGCGCAGCGCCGCCAGGTTCGCGTCGACGGCGGCGAGCAGCCGGACGTTCTCCCGGAGCACGGTCAGCTGGCGCACCATGACCAGCGCGGTGAGGAACACGACCACGACCGCGACGATGACCGGCTCGGTGGGGCCGCCGATCCGGTCCTGGATCAGCAGCACGCCCGCGGCGACCACCGCGGCATAGGGCAGCAGACTGACCCTGGCCCGGCCGGTCGCGCGTTCGGCCCGCTCCGGCCCGGCGCGACGTTGCCGGTCGGCCGCAAGGATCACCGACAGATATGAGATGGGTACGGCGAGCATGGCGCCGTTCAGGTAGGGCCGGGTGGCAAGCGCCGGGCTGAGCGCCGCCGTGGCCGCGCCGCCGAACGTGCCTGACGCGAGCAGGTGCAGCGCGCGCGGCTCCACGCCGCCGGTGCCGGTGAGCGAGACCTTGATGAACGCGACGAGCGAGACCGCCGCGACCGCGACGATGAAGAGCAGCGCGAAGTCGGAGCCGGTCGAGGAGCGCCAGCTGTCCACGTGCCGCAGCGAGAAGTGCCAGGCGAAGAGCGAGACGGTGACCACGATGACACCGGCGTCAAGCGCGAACCGCAGCCGTTCACCTGCGGTGCGGGTCCGGCTGGGCAACCGGAACAGGCCCCAGTGCGCGGCGGCCAGACCGACCGTGAAGATCAGTGCGGTACGGGGGCTGGTCTGGGCCGGCGCCCCGGCGGAGCGCAGCGCGTCGTAACACATGCTTACCGAGCCGGCGAAGACGAACGCGCTTGTCACGGCGATCGCGCCCCAGAAGTGCCGGACCGCGGTCTCGGCACCGGAAACACGGGCGGCGGCGCGGCACTCGAACACGGCGAGAAGCCCCATCACGGGCAGCGGCAGCCAGCCCACCACCGGTACGGACCACTCGTGCCACATCCCGATCGCGCACCAGGCGGAGGCGGCCACGGTGAGCACGATCGCGGCGACGATCTGCGGCGTCGGCCGGAACGGGCGCGCGACGGCACCTGTCCCCACGCTCACGTACCACCTCCGCTGCCGGTTCGCCGGGAATCGTCGTGGAGACCCGCAAACGTCCCATCGGCACCGGGCGCGCTACCTGAGTGATTCCATCCGGTAGACCATCGCGCGCCGGCTGCGGGACTCCTCGATGGCCGGCGGGACGGGAACGTCGTACGACGCGATCTCGGTGAACAGCTGTTCGGGCAGGAAGCCGCGGCGGGCGTCGCCGACAAGCACAAGCGCGCCGGACCGGGCGGCACGACGGAGGAACGCGCGCGCCCGACCGGCCACCGCCTCGGTGTAGAACAGGTCGCCGGCCAGCACCACGTCGTAGTCGTCGGCCGCGGCGTGCGCGGCCGGGTCGAGCAGGTCCAGGCGGGCGACGTCGATCGTGACGCCGTTCGCCTCCGCGTTGAGCCGGGCCGCGTCAAGCGCGTCCGGATCGACGTCGACTGCCGTGGCCCCGGCCGCTCCCGCGCGCGCGGCCGCGACCGCGACCAGCCCGGACCCGGCGGCCAGGTCAAGCACGCGCCGGCCGGCGACCAGGTCCGGGTGGTCAAGCACGTAGCGGGCGAGTCCTTGACCGCCGGCCCAGGCGAACGCCCAGAACGGCGGCGGGCTGTCGCTCGAGTACTCACCGCCGCTGTGCGACCAGAGAGCGACTCCGGGTCCGGCCTGGTAGAGCCGCAGTTCCGGCAGGAACGGCAGGTCGGTGAGGCTGGCGTGGTCCCTGACGTTCTGCGACATCGCCGCATTGTGCCGGACCCGGTGTCTCTCAGAGCATTCGGCGTGCGGTCGAGAAGCCGTACATCTTCGAGACCACGACACCCGAACTGGGCGTGGCCGCGTGCACGATCTTCCCGTCGCCCAGGTAGATGCCCACGTGCCCGGACTGCGGCATCACCACGTCGCCGGGGCGCAGGTCGGCGCGGCGTACCCGCTTGCCCTTCCGGACGATGGCGTGGCTGGAGTGCGGCAGCTTCACGCCGGCCTTCCGGTACGCGACCGAGACCAGGCCGGAGCAGTCGTACGAGCCGGGTCCGGCCGCGTTGGCCCGGTACGGCTTGCCGACCTGGTCCAGCGCGTAGTCGAGGACCTGCCCGAGCTCGCCCGTGGCGCGGGCCCCGTTCCTGGCCTTGACGTGCTGGCGGAGCCCCGCCTTGCGCGTCCGGTAGGCGTCCCGGGCCTTGCGCTTCTTGTGCACCTTCCGCACCACGCGGTCGATGCGCTCCTCCGAGACCCGGGCGCGCGGCACCGCGGCCCGCTCCTGGCGGTACGCGACGCGCTCCTGGCGGCCGGCGAGCCGCTCCTGCCGGATCGTGGCGGTGCGCCGGGTCAGGCTCGGCCGGGCCTTCCGCCCGGCGCGGCGGACGCTGCGGCCGGCCGTGCGCTCCAGCTTGCGGACCTCCTTGCCGGGCTTTACTCCGGTGTGGACAGTGGCGTGGATGCCGGTCCTCAGGCCGGCGAGCCGGATCGGACGATCGGCCGACGTGGTGTCGGCCGCCGCCGCGATCGCGGGCACGACGGCCCGGTCACTGGCGGAAGAGTCGTTGGCGGGCCCGGCAGCGGCGATCCCGGCGACCGTGATCGCCAGGACGCCGGTCAGTGCCCGGCGGGCAGTGGGGACGTGCGTGATGCCTCCAATGTTGGCCCGGGGCACTCTCGCGCATCCCCGGCAGACGATGGCTTGCACCATCGGCTGACGCATCCGCAATGCTGCGGCGCGGCCTGGGAACCCGGACAGCTGTTTGTCACGGCGTTCATTCTGCGCATGTCACGCGACAAAGCGCATGAATTCCGGCAAATACGGAATAGGGACGAATTCTGCCGCCGGGAAGGGGCCGGTATGCGAACACGGCTAGAGGCTATAACCTCGGCTACATGACAACGCCCCGCCAGCGGTACCGCGACCAGGTCCGCACCGAGATCAAAGAGGCCGCGCTGGGCCAGATCCGCGCCGGTGGTGTGGCCGGGCTGAGCCTTAACGCGATCGCCAAACAGCTCGGCGTCTCCGGGCCCGCGCTCTACAAGTACTACCGGAACCGGGACGACCTGCTCACCGAGCTGATCATCGAGGGGTACGACCACGCGGCCCACCACCTCGCCGAAACCGCGGCCGCCGTGGAGACGCAGACCCCGCGCGCCCGGCTGCACGCGCTCGCCACCGCCTACCGCACCTGGTCGCTCGAGAACCCGCACCGCTTCCAACTGCTGGCCGGCACGCCGTCCCCGACCTACCAGGCGCCGCCGGAGACTGTGGACCACGCGCGCGGCGTGTTCAGCAGGTTCCTGCCGATCCTCGGCGCGGGCGGCGACTGGCCGGCCGGCGCGACACTTCAGGAGCAGATGCGGGCGGCGGACTCGCCCGGTGCCGTCGACTGGGTAGAGAGGAACGCGCCGGGCGCGGACGTGCCGCGCGTGCTGGCCGGGCAGGTGGCGCTCTGGTCGCGGCTGCACGGCGTGATCAGCCTGGAGGTGCAGGGCGCGTTCGCCGGCATGGGCCACGACCCGGCCACGCTGCTCACGCTGGAGATGGACACGTTCGCGGACATGCTTGGACTACCGTGACCGAACCGCCTTGTTGATCTTCGCGTTCAGCGCGCGGCGGGAGATCGGCCCGAGGTCGTCCACCACCTCCACAAGCACCGCGAGCTGCTCAAGCGCGGCCATCGCGTGCGCGGAGCCCTCGGCGTCCACCCCGGCGAACAGCTCGATCCCGACGAACGCGGCCGAGACCGCCTTCGCCAGCCCGGCCAGGTCCGCGACGTCCGCGAACGGCGAGCCGGCGAGCAGCCGCCGCAGCACGGACTCGATCTCGACGACCCAGAGCTGCAACGCCTGGCTGACCGGCGGCCCGAGCTTCGGATCGCCCTGAGCGGCCGCGAGCAGCTGCGCCAGGATCGAGACGTTACCCAGCTCCCGCTCCTGGACCTGCAGCTTCCGCCCCACGTCGAGCAGCTGGCGCAGCGAGGTGACCTGGGCGAACTCTGCCGAGTAGACAGCGACCCGGGCCTCGGTGTGCACCATGCAGGCCGCGCTGAGCAGATCGTCCACGCTGCCGAAGTGGTAGAAGACGAGCGCCTGGTTGACGCCGGCCGCGGCCGCGATGGTCCGGGCCGAGACGCCCTTGATGCCGTGCTCGTTGAGGGCGGCGAGCGCGCCGTCCAGCAGCCGTCGCTTGGTGTCCGACATGCGGCCCCCCTTCGTGGTTCCCGTCGACCGTACCGGCAGCCCGCGCGCGCAGGTCCACACTGGGCAGCGGAGGAACCGTGATCAGGCTTTCGATCGGCAGCGTAACGGCAGTTGAGCGATCGCTCAAGCTGGGAAAAGGCTCCGAACGGCCATGGCGTCCCGCTGCGTAACCGGGTAGAAACATGGACGTCCCCCTTCTTCGTCAGACCGGTCGATGCGATCGCCAGTAGAGAGCGCTCTCTGGCGTACCCCGCGGCACCTGGTCTTTGATCTCGATAGGTAGGTCGATGGGCACCAATTCGATGCGGCGACGGGCGATCACGCTCGGCGTCGTGACAGCGGCCGTCACCGCGGCGGGGGTGATCCCCCAGCCCGGCGTGGCACTTGCGAACTGGGGCGGCGCCCCGGATCTCGGGCCGAACGTCTTCGTCTTCGATCCCGCCACCCCGGCGGCGGATATTCAGGCGCGTCTCGACGGGCTCTTCGCGGAGCAGGAACACAACGAGATGGGCACCAGCCGGTACGCCGTGCTGCTCAAGCCCGGTGCCTATAACCTCGACGCGCGGCTCGGCTACTACACCACAATCGCCGGGCTCGGCGCCTCACCGAACGATGTGGACATCACCGGCGCGGTCCGGGTGGTCGGCCAGCCCGATCCCGGCTCGGTCGCCGGCATCTCCGCGCTCACCAACTTCTGGCGCAGCGCGGAAAACCTCGCGGTCACGCCGACCGACTGGTCCAACCAGTGGGCCGTCTCGCAGGCGTCCCCGATGCGCCGCGTGCACGTGAAGGGCACGCTCTGGCTGGAGCCGGGCAACGGCGGCTTCTCAAGCGGCGGCTACATCGCCGACTCCAAGGTGGACGGCATCACCATCAACGGGTCGCAGCAGCAGTGGCTGACCCGCGACTCGGAGTTCGGCGGTGACTGGACCAACGGCGTCTGGAACCAGGTCTTCTCCGGCGTGACCGGCGCACCGGCCCAGGGCTTCCCGGACCCGCCCTACACCACGCTGCCGACCAGCCCGGTGACGCGCGAAAAGCCTTACCTGTACGTGGATTCGCGCGGAAAGTACCGGGTCTTCGTGCCCGGACTGCGTCGCGACTCAGCGGGCACCACCTGGAGCGCCTCGTCGAAGGCACCGGGTGGCTCGCTGTCGCTCAACGACTTCTACATCGCCAAGCCCGGCGACTCGGCCACGAAGATCAACCTTGCGCTTGCGCTCGGCAAGCACCTGCTGCTCACGCCCGGCGTCTACCACCTGCGCGACTCGATCAAGGTGAACCGGCCGGACACGGTCGTGCTCGGCCTCGGCATGCCGAGCCTGGCACCTGACACCGGGCGCGCCGCACTCGAGGTCGCGGACGTCGACGGCGTCCGGATCGCGGGCGTGCTTGTCGACGCCGGCGCGCGCGGGTCGGACTCGCTCGTCACGATCGGCTCGAACCGGTCCTCCCGCGACCACGCGCGGAACCCGATCTCGCTGCAGGACGTGTTCTTCCGGATCGGCGGCCCCTGGGAGGGCAAGGCGCGCACCAGCCTGACCGTGCACAGCGACGACACGATCATCGACAACATCTGGGCCTGGCGCGGCGACCACGGCAACGGCATCGGCTGGTCCAAGAACACCGGCGACGTCGGCGTGGCGATCAACGGTGACGACGTGACCGCCTACGGCCTGTTCGTCGAGCACTACCAGAAGTGGCAGACGATCTGGAACGGCGAGCGCGGCCGGACCATCTTCTACCAGAGCGAACTGCCCTACGACCCGCCGTCGCAAGCCGCCTGGACCAGCCCGACCGGTCCCGGCTGGGCGTCCTACAAGGTGTCGCCGTCGGTGCGCACGCACGAGGCCTGGGGCCTGGGCGTCTACGCCTACTTCAACCAGGGCGTCGACATCCGCGCCGCTCGCGGCATCGAGGCCCCGGTCCGCGGCGGCGTCCGCTTCCACGACGCCATCACGGTCTTCCTCAACGGCAGCGGCGGCATCGAAAAGACAATCAACGACGCGGGTACGCCGGTCGTCGGCTCCTTCGGCACCAGCGCAATCGTGAACTACCCAGGCTGATCAGCCGTTCGAGCGGGCCAGGCGCATCAGCAGCTCGATGTTGCTTGTGGTCTTCCGGAGCTGACCGAGCAGTTGCTCGATCGCCTGGCCCGACTCGGCCGCGGAGAGTGCGCGGCGGAGGCGCTGCACGATGACCAGCTCGTCCGGGGCGAGCAGGATCTCCTCGCGGCGGGTGCCGGTGGCGTGCAGGTCGACGGCGGGGAAGACACGCCGCTCGGCGATCTTGCGGTCGAGCTTGAGCTCGGCGTTGCCGGTGCCCTTGAACTCCTCGAAGATGACCGTGTCCATCTGTGAGCCGGTCTCGACGAGCGCGGTCGCGATGATTGTCAGCGAGCCGCCGTTCTCGATGTTGCGGCCGGCGCCGAGCAACTGCTTCGGCGGGTAGAGCGCGCCGGTGTCGAGACCGCCGCTGAGCGTGCGGCCGCCGGAGCGGGCCTGCAGGTTATACGCCCGGGCCAGCCGGGTGATCGAGTCGAGCAGCACGACCACGTCGCGGCCCTTCTCGACAAGCCGCTTCGCCCGCTCGATGGCCAGCTCCGCGACGGTGGTGTGCTCGTGCGGCGGCCTGTCGAACGTCGCGGCGATCACCTCGCCGTCGACCGAGCGCTGCATGTCCGTGACCTCTTCGGGGCGCTCGTCGACGAGCACGACCATGAGGTGCGCCTGCGGGTGGTTGACGCTCACCGAATTCGCGATGGCCTGGAGGACCATGGTCTTGCCGGCCTTCGGCGGGGAGATGATCAGCGCGCGCTGGCCCAGGCCGATCGGCATCGCCAGGTCGATCACGCGACTTGTGATGTTCTCCGCGGTGGTCTCCAGGCGGAGGCGCTGCTGCGGGTAGAGCGGCGTGAGCCGGTAGAAGTCGGGCCGGCGGCGGGCCTCGTCCGGGTCGTCGCCGTTGACTGTCAGCACCTTGGTGAGCTGCCCACCGACCGCGCTGCCGGTGAGGTGGTCGCCGCGGCGCAGGCCGGTGCGGTTGATCAGGGACATCGGCACCGTCACGTCCTCCGGCGACGGCAGGTAGCCGTCGACGCGCAGGTAGGCGTGCCGGTCCTGAATGTCCAGGAGTCCGTCGACCATGGCGAGATCGCCGTTGGGGGCCTGCGTCTGGGTCTGCTGCTGGGGCTTTCTGGCGCGACGCCGGGTGGTGGCGTGGCGATCAAGTGTGTGGGTAGGGCTCATCTAAGAGTCTCCTTTGATGGTGGAAATCGCTCGATATCCGAAATGAGGGTATTTATACGCTTCGGAGAGCGACGTACGGAAAGGCTGGGGGCCGCATATGTGTTTCGCGGCGAGGGACCTCGGGCGGCGTCGTGCCGAGCGCCCGGCTTCCGAGGAAACTGCGGCAACGGTATCCCGTCCCGTCAAGACCCGCAACCCCACTGACCGGATTCGGCTACGCGGGGTAAGCATGGGTCTCGGTGGCCTTGACGGCCGCCCAGACCGTTCGGCCGGGTGCGAGATCAAGCTGTGCGGCTGCCGCGGGTGTCACGTCCGCCGCCGCCGCGATCGGCCCGGCCAGCTCTATCCGCAGGTTGTCGCCGTGTCGTTGGATCCCAGCGATCGTCGCGGCCCAGATATTCCGTGGGCTGCCGGCCGGCTCGTCCGCGTAGAGTGCCACCGCCGACGGCCGGAACGCCACGAACACCTCCCCGTCCAGCTGATCGTCCACACTCAGCGTGAGGTTGTTCAGCGTGACACGATGACCATGTGCCCGCCCGCGGTAGAGGTTCAAACCCACCAATTGGGCCACATAATCGGTACGCGGCCGCGCGGTCACTGTCGCCGCGTCGCCCTCCTGCACCACCCGGCCGTCCTCCACGATCACCAGCCGGTCCGCGAGCACAAGCGCGTCCAGCGGATCATGCGTGACCAGCAGCGTCGCACCGGGATGCGCGGTCAGGTGCCGCTGCAACTCGGCCCGGGTGTCAAGCCGGGTCCGCGCGTCAAGCGCCGCCAGCGGCTCATCGAGCAGAAGCAGACGAGGGTGTACGGCGAGCGCGCGCGCAAGCGCCACCCGCTGCGCCTGCCCGCCGGAGAGCTGCCGCGGCTTCTTCGGCGCCTGATCGGCCAGGCCCACCCGGGTCAGCCAGTCAAGCGCGGTCCTTCTCGCCTCGGGTCGCCGTACCCCGTGCCGCCGTGGTCCGAACGCCACGTTGTCGAGCGCGGAGAGGTGCGGAAACAGCAGATAGTCCTGGAACACCACGCCGATCGGCCGGCGGTCCGGCGGCAGCGCGCCCAGATCCTCCGCGCCGAGCCGGATGAGGCCGTCGCTGAGCGGTTGCAGGCCGGCGAGCGCGCGCAGCGCAGTGGTCTTGCCCGCGCCGTTCGGCCCGAGCAGCGCCACCACCTCGCCGGGCGCGATCGACAACGCGATGTCCAGCCGGAATCCGCCCCGGTCGACCACCAGACGGGCGTTCAGGCCCTGCAACGGAGGGGTGCCCTTTCCTACCGGTACGGTCATGCCGCACCGATCCACTTGTCGCGAAGCGCCGCCAGGATCGTCACGGACACGACAAGCAGGATCAGGCTGAGCACGATCGCGGCCTCCACATCCCGTTCCAGCGCCAGGTAGACGGCGAGCGGCATGGTCTGCGTCCGCCCCGGAAAGTTCCCGGCGAACGTGATAGTCGCGCCGAACTCGCCGAGCGCCCGCGCCCAGCACAGCACCGCGCCCGCCGCGATGCCCGGCGCCACAAGCGGCATCGTTACGTGGGTGAACGTGGTCCACCGCCCGGCGCCGAGCGTGGCGGCGGCCTCCTCGTACCGTGCGTCCGCGCCGCGCAGCGCACCCTCCACCGCGATCACCAGGAACGGCAGCGCCACGAACGCCTCGGCAAGCACCACGCCCGCGGTCGTGAACGGCAGCGTGATCCCGAACGCGGAGTCAAGCCACTGCCCGACGATGCCACGCCGCCCGAAGACAAGCAGCAACGCCACGCCGCCGACCACCGGCGGCAGCACCAGCGGCACCGTCACCAGCGCGCGCACCAGCCGCCGGCCACGGAACTCGACCCGGGCCAGCAGCCAGGCCAGCGGCACGCCGAGAAGCAGGCAGAACAGCGTCGCCAGGGTCGCGGTGAGCAGCGACAGGCGCAGCGCGGCAAGCACGCTCGGCTCGGCGAGGCGTTCCGGGAGCGTGGCCCACGGCGCCCGGATCAGCAGCCCGGCCAGGGGCAGCACGAGAAAGGCCAGGCCCAGCAGCGCCGGTACGAGCAGCGCCGCCGGAACCAGCTGCCTAGGGCGCCTGGAAGCCGGCATCCGTCAGCACCGTGACGCCCTGGGTCCGGACATATGCCAGGAAGCCCTCCGCCGCCGCCCTGTTCGGCGCGTCCTTCAGCACGACGATCGGGTAGTCGTTGATCGCACCGGCCGACTCCGGGAACTCAAGCCCGTCCACATCGGAGGCCGCCGCCCTCGCGTCCGTGCGGTAGACCAGCGCGGCATCCACCTCGCCGAGCTTCACCTTGGCAAGCGCCGCCTTCACGTCCTGCTCAAGCGTTACAGGCGTCAGTGCCACGCCGGCAAGCGCCTTCTTCGCCGCCGCGCCGCACGGCACCTCCTCGGCGCAGAGCGCGACCTTCAGGTCCGGCCTCGCCAGGCCGGCCAGCCCGGTGATGCCCTTCGGGTTGCCCTTCGCCACCGCGATGACCAGTTGGTTCCGCACGAACACGACCGGCTCGCCGGCGTTGTTGCCGTCGTCCACCACAGCCTTCATGGTCGCCGGGGACGCCGCCGCGAACACGTCGGCCGGCGCACCCTCGTTGATCTGCGTGGCCAGCCCCGAACTGCCCGCGTAGTTGAATGTGATGAACAGGTTCGGATTCAGCGCCTGCAGGTCATGCCCGATCGCGTCGAACGACTCGGTCAGCGACGCCGCCGCGAAGACTGTGAGCTGCCCGCTCAGCACCTCACCGGCCACGCCCGGCCCGGACGGCCCGCCGTTCCCCGCCGGCGCCTCGTCACCGTCGTCACCGGCACAGCCGGCCAACAGCAGAATCGCCGTGGTGGCGACCGCCATGCCGATGCGCAGCCTCATGCTGTCTTCCTCCCCAGGGATGCCGTCTCCACGACGACGGTGGTCGACTTGATCACGGCGACCGCCACCGAACCGACCCGCAGGTCCAACTCGTCGACGGCCTCCCGGCTCATCAGCGACACGATCCGGAACGGCCCCGCCTGCAGATCCACCTGCGCCATCACCGCATCCTTGGTGACCGCGGTGACGATGCCCCGCAACCGGTTCCGCGCCGACGAGGTCTCCGACGCCGGATCCGCCTGCTCATGCTGCTCCCGCACGAACCCGGCCAGATCCACGCCGTCGATCAGCCGCTGCCCCAGCTCGTCCCGGACCGCCACCAGCCGCCCGGCGTCGATCCACCGGCGTACCGTGTCCGCACTGACGCCCAGCAGGCCGGCCGCCTCACCTATCCGAAACCGCGTCACGAATCCATCCTAGGGCTCGCACCTGCCAGCCGATACTGCCTTTGGGACCCGCAAACGCGCCGCATCCATCGACATTTCCCTTGCGCCCCTGGACCACCCCGGCAATCATGGTCGCCATGACTCACGGGAAGGGCGCCCTGCGCCCCATCGCATGACTTCCCGGCCTTCGGCCTACTCCGAACAGCGAGAGCTGGAACGCAGGCTCGAGGTGTTGCGCCTGCCCGTGACGCCGCTGACACCGGTGGGGTGGCTCCACGGCCCGCCGGGCACGGTGTGGGAGCGCGAGCCCGAGTGCCTCGGCGTGGGACCGGACGGGCTGGCATATGTGGTGCGCCGGGCGCGGCAGCAGGCCAGGCGGCGTCTGGTCACGGTGCACGACGGCGGGCGGTGGCCGGTGGCCACGATCGAGCTGCACGACCACGACGTTCCGTTCCGGGCGTCGTTCGTGCAGCCGCTGCCGGGCGGGCGGATCCTGCTCGTCGCGGCCCGCAACCAGCAGGGGCCGAACGCGGAGATCTGGTCCGCGGACGGTGAGCGGGAGCATCGTGGCGACCTCGGGGACGCGATCGAGCACGTGCTGACCACGCCGGAGGGCGCGATCTGGGTCGGCTACTTCGACGAGGCGCTGGGCAGCCGCGGACCGGGAGCCCACGGCCTGGTTCGCTTCGACGACACGCTGGCCACGACCTGGCTCTACCCGTTCGATGCGGGCCTGCCGACGATCCTCGACTGTTACGCGCTGACCGTGACCGGCGAGACCGTGTGGCACTGTGCCTACTCCGGCTTCCACATCGGCTCCGTACGCGGCGGGCACGCGGCCGACCATGGTGAGGCGCCCCGGCACAGCGCGACGGCGCTGCTGATCGAGGGCCGCCACGGTGCCCTGGCCGGCGGTCACGGCGCCGAGTATGACCTGGTGACACCGTTCCGCCTCGACCCGGACGGGATCGTCCCGCACGGCCCGGCACGTCGCCTGGTGCTACCCGACGGCATGGAACTGCACGGCGTCCGCACCGTCACGCGCGGCGCCACCCTGCACGTCTTCCGGCACACCGGATGGTGGCGGATCGCACTCGGGGAGCTGACCGACGATTCGACCAGCCCTCGCAGGTAGAGCGATCCGGCAAGGCACATCAGCCCTTCCTGGTTTCCCGGTGCCGCCCGGGGATCGAGTCGCCCATTTTTGTGCGCACAAAATTGTGATACCTTCGCTTTATGATTACTCCCAGTGAGCACTCGGTAGGTCTTAGGGAGCTACGCCACAACACCAGTGAGGTCCTGGCGCGGGTACGTCACGGAGAGACGATCGACGTGACGGAGTACGGCAGACTGGTCGCCCGGATCGTGCCGGTCGGCGAGCGCGAACCTACCCCGGCGTTGGACCGCCTGGTCGAGGAGGGCCGGGCACACCTGGCGGCACGGCCCGGTTTTCGGCCGCGGATGCGCCCGGCGGACGGCACGAACCGGCTCGGCGACGCCCTCGGCGCGCTGCGAGACGAGGAGCGTTGGTGAGCCTCTTCTACATCGACACCTCCGCCGCGCTCAAGCTGCTGGCCGAGGAGAGCCACTCCCGTGCCTTTGCACGGTTCTACGACGAGAACCCGGGTGCGTCCTGGGTGAGCTCTGCACTGCTGCGCATCGAGGTGATCCGCGCGGTCAGCCGGGCGCTGCCCTCGGCGCTGCCTGAAGCACGGGCTCTCCTGCCGGCCTTCAATTACGTGAGCATCGATGACGAGGTGGTGGACGCGGCGATGAACGAGCCGGACCGGATGCTGCGATCGCTGGATGCCATCCACCTCGCCACCGCGCGGGTGCTCGGGCCGGATCTCACCGGTTTCGCCACCTATGACGACCGGCGGGCCGCCGCGGCGCGGGAGGCGGGGATGACGGTGGTCGACCCTCGCGACTGATCAGCCGGGCAACTGGTCAGCGTGTGGAACGGCCGGGCGGCAGTGGGCCCGACCGCCCACGGGCTCGCGGCCCGCGGGAGCGTGCGGGCCGGGCCACTGCGGGAGTGGGTGGATCAGAGTCTTGAAGCGAGGTCGAAGACGCTTGTCAGGCGGCGGTCCGCGGGGATGGGGGCGTGGCCGCGGGGGTCGATGAGGTAGGCGCGGATGCCGGCGGCCTCGGGGCCGAGGAAGTCGGGTTCGAAGGTGTCGCCGACGAAGACGGTCTCGGACGGGTGCGCGTTCAGGGCGGCCAGCGCGGTCGCGTAGACCTGCGGGTGGGGTTTGCGGCGGCCGAGTTCGACGGAGGTGAAGACCTCGGCGAAGGCGCCGGAGAGGCCCATCGCGATCAGGTGGCGCGGGACCAGCGCGGCCCAGTGGGTGTTGGTGACCACCGCCAGCTGGTAGCGGCCGGCGAGCTGCTCGACGTAGGCGGTGATGCCGTCGGGGTAGGTGACGCCGGTGTTCCACTCGCCGAGGTAGGCGTCGACGAACTCTTCGCCCTGGGCGAGCGTGGAGCGACGGCCGAGGATCTTGGGGAGGAAGTGTGCGGCCGCCTCAAGCATCGAGTACTCGTGGTGGCCGGCCTCGCAGATGCGGTCCAGCTCCAGGCAGGTGGCCGACCACTCGGCGAGCATCCGCTCGTAGCTGACCTCGACGCCCCAGTTACGTACCGTCGCGTAGGTCTTGGGGTAGCCCTGCGCGGTGCGGCTGCGCGAGTAGTCGACGAGCGTGCCGAAGAAGTCGAAGAGGATCCGAGTGGGCTGCACGGGGTGCATCATCCCACCGATCTGCGTATTGACTTCCGCCCGCGATCCGAATTCAGTGATGTCCATGGCTGTCTCCATTGAGGACGCGGCGCTTCCGCCGGTGTCGGCGCGCAACGGGCGGCCCGCGGTGTGGCGGGAGACGGTCGCGGCCCGGGTCAATCTGCTGCGCAGCTATCTGCGCGTTCTGGCGCCTGATGCGCCGGCCGTGACGGTGGCCGCGGTCGAGCAGCACCTGATGTCGGTGGAGCGGGCGATCGTGCCGCACGGGTTCTTCAGCCCGCTGGCCGGGTTGCGCGACTGGTGGTCAGGCGCGGCCGTGGACAGCGCCTGGATGCACCTGCACAACGCTGAGGTGCTGATGGTGGAGCTGATGCCGGAGGCGGACCTGCTCGCCGGGCGGTCCGCGGTGGTGGCGCTCGTGGAGAACACGCTGACCACGACGGATCCGCGGCGGGTCGACATGCATGCGCAGCTGAGCCAGTCGTGGACCGTGGTCGGCACGCGGGAGCGGGCGGTCTACCGGACCGCGCTGCAGTGGGGGTTCGTCGCCACGGATGAGCAGTACACGCGCGTCCGCAGCTTCCGGAACCTGATCATCATCTGCACGATCGGGCTGTTCCTGCTGGCCGGCGGCCTGGCCTATCTCGGATCGCAGCAGCCGGCGCTGATCAGCCTGTGCTTCTCCAACGCGGTCCCGGCGGACGCGGCCGTCCAGGCCACCGTCCAGGCGAACGAGGTGAGCGCGCTCGAGCCGCGCGACATCCCGGCCGTGCTGACGCAGAGCTGCCCGACCGGGCAGAACGGGCCGACCGGTGGCGACCTGCCGCTTGTGACGCTGCTCGGGATGGTCGGCGGCGCGCTCAGCGCGGCGGTCGGGATCCGGGGCATGCGGGGTACGGCCACGCCGTACGGGGTGCCGGTCGCGCTGGCCCTGCTGAAGCTTCCGGCCGGCGCGCTGCTCGCCCCACTCGCGCTGATGCTGCTCGCCGGCGACTTCATCCCGGGCCTGTCCGGGCTGGACAGCCCGCGGCAGATTCTCGCCTACTCGGTCGTCCTCGGGTACGCGCAGCAGCTGGTCACCCGTCTGATCGACAAGCAGGCGGACCGCGTGCTGGACCGGGTGCCGAGTTCCGAGCCGCCGTCCACGGCCGAGGCGCGGGCGAACCCGCCGACGGCCCGGCCGCCGTCCTCCGGGATGCCACAGGAAACGGCGGAGATCGAGAACGTGAACGTCAAGCAGGTGACGGTCGAGTCGCCGAGCTGAGCAGCTCCGCCAGGCGCAGCGCGGTGCGGGGCGCGGTGTCGCCGCAGCACGTGTTGATCAGCACGTGCAGCTCGTCGCCCTCACCGGCCAGGTCGCGGAGCCGCTCGGCCCACGCGGCGAGTTCGTCGTCGCCGTACACGTAACGGAACTTCTCCTTCTTGTCACCGGACTCCCAGGCGGGGCTGTGGCCGTGCAGCCGCACCACCGCCGGGTCCGCGGTGCTTACCGTGACCGGCGGGACTGACGAGGCGAGGCTCTGCCTCATGTCCACGACCACGTGCGAGAGGTCGTGTCCCTGCAGGAAGAGCAGCGTGTCGAGCACGTCGGCCTCGGTGAACCAGCTTGGGTGGCGCAGTTCGACAGCGACCCGGTGCGGCCGGCAGCGGTCCGCGGCCGCGATGATGCTCTCCCGGGCCTTGTCGCTTCGCGCCAGCCACGGCGGGAACTGGAGCAGCACCACGCCGAGCTTCCCGGCGTCCGCGAGCGGGGCGAGCACGTTGTGGAACCCGGTCCAGAGCCGCTCGTAGGCGTCCGGGTCGAGGTCACGGCGGCGCAGCCGGGAAGCACCCGAGGCGGGCCGCAGCGCCGCCGGGATCGCGCTGGACGGCGTCGGATGACCGGTGAACAGCGAGAACGCCTTCACGTTGAACGTGAATCCGTCAGGCGTCCGCTCCGCCCAGGCCTTGGCGGTCTCCGGCGCCGGAATCCCGTAGTAGGTGGTGTCCACCTCGACCAGATCGAAGCGTTCCGCGTAGTACCGCAGCCGCCCGGCCGGATCGTTCACCTCCCGCGGATACCAGCCGGACGAGGTCAACTCGCGATCCGCCCAGCCCGACGTGCCGACTCGAATGCCACCCATGTCATTCAGTGGACCGCGCCTCACCGGATCCGGCAAACGCTGGCCCCGAAGGAGTGATGCCGCCTACGGCACGATCACGATCCAGATCTTCCCGCTTCCGCGGTGGTCCGGCCCGCACGCTCCCGCGGGCACCGGTCGTCGCCCAGGGGCTCCTCCCTGCCGGATCCGCGCGGGGCGGGGAAAACCTAACCCCGGTGCGCGGCGGCCAGCACCTCGTCCGCGACCGCAACGGCCGCGTCGGGGCGGCCGTGGACGCGGGCCGCCTCGGAGATCTGCTGCCGGTAGCCCGGGTCGTCGAGCAGCGCGATCAGCTCGTCGCGGAGGCGGGCGGGAGTGGCGTCCTCCGCGGCAAGCATGCGGGCCGCCCCCTGGTCGGCGAGATGCCGGGCGGTGCGGCGTTGCTCGTCGCCCTGGGTGGGTATCAGGGGGATGTAGACACAGGCCTTGCCGAGCGCGTTCAGCTCCGCGACCGTGCCGGCACCGCTGCGGGCCACCACGACGTCGGCAGCGGCGAGCACGTCCGGCAGCTCGTCGTGGATGTACGGAAAGACGGTGTAGCGGTGCTGCAGGTGCGGAGGCAGGGCCGCGTGCGTCTCGCGCATCATCTCGTACGAGTAGTCACCGCACTGGTGCAGCACCTGAGCGCGGGTGAGCAGGTCCGGCAGCACCTCGGCGACCATCTTGTTCACCTGGAGCGCGCCCTGGGCGCCGCCTGTCACGTAGACGAGCGGAAGCCGGGGGTCCAGGCCGTAGCCGGCGATCGCCCGGTCGCGCTGGCCCATGAACACCTCGGGCCGGATCGGGTTGCCGGTGACTACGGCCTTGGACCGCGCCTTCTCCGGCAGGTGGTCGATCGACGACTCGTGGCTGAGCAGGATGCGGGTGGCGAACCGGGACAGGATCCGGTTGGCGAGGCCGACCGCGAGCGTCTGCTCATGCATGACAAGCGGGCGGCGCAGCAGCCAGGCGGCGACCCCGACCGGAACGCACACGTAGCCGCCGGTGGAGATCACCACGTCCGGCTTCGCCTTCGCGACAGTGGCGATGGCCTGGACCACACCCCACGGGATGCGGAACGCGTCGGCCACGTTGCGCAGTTGGTCCTTGACGTTGATGTGGCGCCGCAACTTGCCGGTGGTGATCGCCTTGAACGGCACGTTGTTCTGTACCGAGATCTTCGCCTCGAGACCGTGCGAGACTCCGACCCAGAGAATCTCCGGCTCGGCCCCGGCCCGGGACAGTCGCTCGCGAATGGTCCTGATCGTGGTCAACGCGGGGTACGTGTGACCGCCCGTCCCCCCGCCGGTGACGATGATCTTGATCTCGCCCACCCGGGCGGCACTGCTGTAGATGGTCATACGTCCTTCGCAAGCGGTGTCGCGCCAGAAGCCACCCGAGTCTAGCGAGAGGGCCCCACCGGTCAATGCGCCGACCACATATCCGCAGGTCAGCACGCTGTGTGGGACCTGAAATCACACACAGTGAGCGAGTGACGAAGGCCACTTGGCATGAGCACGACATGAGCTTCCGATTGAACAGCGACAGAGGGCATGGTGCTCGGCTGAGGCACGCTGGCCTCGGAGGATCCGAGGGGTTGTGACTGGAGAGGGCATGACTCAGAGGGCTGTGACTCAGAGAGCTGTGACTCGGAGGGCTGTGGCTCAGAAGGCTGTCACTCCAGAGGGAATGGCGACAGGGGCGATGGCGACATCTGCTGAGGCGATCGTCGATCTCGACGCGATCGCGCACAACACCCGCGTGCTCACCCGCGCCATGGGCAACGCCGCGCTGATGGCAGTGGTCAAGGCGGACGGGTTCGGGCACGGCGCGGTCGCGACGGCCCGCGCCGCCGTCGGGGCCGGCGCGCGCTGGATCGGCGTCACGTCCGCGTTCGAGGCGCTGGAGCAGCGCGCCGCCGGCCTGGACGTGCCGATCCTGGCGTGGATGTGCGGCCCGCAGGACGACCTCACCGCGCTCGCTGAGGCGCGGATCACGCTGTCCGTGGCGACGCTCTCCCACCTCGACGCGATCGCGGGCGAGGCGGAGCGCCGCGGCGTCGCGCTTGACGTGCACATCAAGGCGGACACCGGGCTCAGCCGCGGCGGCGCCGTGCGGAACACCTGGCCGGAGCTGTTCGGGTGGGCCCGCAAGTACGAGTCGGCCGGGCAGATCCGGGTCACCGGGCTCTGGTCGCACCTGGCCATCGCGGAGGAGCCGGACCATCCGAGCCTGGCCGCCCAGCGGTCCGCGTTCACGGAGGCGGTCGAGCTGGCCCGCGCGGCCGGTCTGACCCCGGTCATGCTGCACCTGGCGAACTCGGCCGGCATCCTCCAGCTGCCGGACACCCGCCTGGACCTCGGGCGGGCCGGGATCGCGCTGTACGGCGTACCCCCGGCGCCCGGTTCTGATTTCGGTCTTCGGCCGGCGATGACCGTGCGGGCCGGGGTGGTGCAGGCGGGGGACGGTCGCGCGGTGCTGCCGCTCGGTTTCGGATACGGTGTGCCGCGCCGGCTCGGCGGCGTTGCCGAGGTCCTCATCCACGGCGTGCGGCGGCCGATCGTGGGCGCGGTGGCGATGGACCACCTGATCGTCGACACCGGCGAGCTGCCGGTCACGGAGGGGGACGAGGCGGTGCTCTTCGGCCCCGGTGACCGCGGCGAGCCCACGGTCGTCGAGCAGGCCGGGCTCGCCGGTACGAACCCCCATGAACTTCTCACCGGCATCGGTGCGCGGCTACCCCGCCGGCATCGTCAACACACGGAGGCCTGAACTGTGACCGAGCGTGGGAAGACCCGCATCGCCGTGCTCTTCGGCGGGCGCAGTGGAGAGCACGACGTGTCCTGCAAGTCGGCGGCGAGCGTGCTCGCGCACCTCGACCGCGAGCGTTACCAGGTCCTGCCGGTCCGCATCACCATCGACGGCGTCTGGATCGTCGGGCAGGACGAGCCGGACGCGACCGACATCGACGTGGACGCGCTGATCCGGATGACGCAGCCGCGGGACGGCTCGATCCGGCCGCTGCCGATCGGCAGCATCTCCGAGGCGCTCGCCGCGCTGAGCGACGTCGACATCGTCTTCCCGGCGCTGCACGGGCCGTACGGCGAGGACGGCACCGTCCAGGCGCTGCTGGAGCTGTCCGGGCTGCCCTACATCGGCAACGGCGTGCTGGCCAGCGCGGTGTCGATGGACAAGGAGTTCACCAAGAAGATCCTGGTCGCCGAGGGCATCGAGGTCGCGCCCGGCGTGGTGCTGCGCCGCCCGGACGAGACCGTCGGCGAGGCCGACCGCGAGCGCCTCGGCCTGCCGGTTTTCGTGAAGCCGTCCCGCGCCGGCTCAAGCGTCGGCGTGTCACGCGTCGACGACTGGGCCAATCTGGACGCCGCCGTCGAGCTGGCCCGCCGCAGCGACCCGAAGGTGCTTGTCGAGGCCGCGGTGCCGGGTCGCGAGGTGGACCTGGGCGTGCTCGAGTTCCCGGACGGGCGGGTCGAGGTCGGGCCGTCGCTTGAGATCCGGGTGCCGGACGGCTTCGGCTTCTTCGACTACGAGGCGAAGTACACGAATGTCGGCACGGTCTTCGAGATCCCGGCGGACCTGCCTGCCGACGTCACCGCGTTGCTGGAGGCCACCGCGATCAAGGCGTTCCGCGCGCTTGACTGCACCGGGCTGCTGCGTGTCGACTTCTTCCTCCGCGAGACGCCGGACGGCATCGTCCCGGTGATCAACGAGGTGAACACGTTCCCCGGCTTCACCTCGATGTCGCAGTACCCGCAGATGTGGCAGAAGGCGGACGTGAGCTACTCCGCGCTGCTTGACGTCCTGGTCGAGACGGCGCTGCTCCGCCAGCTGCCGACCCCGCCCGCACTGCTGGCCGAATAGATGACGACGTATCCGGCACATATACCCGACGACGAGCCGACCCGCCCGAACCCGGTAGCCGGGTCGGGCTACCGGCATCCGTTCCCGCAGGATCCGGCGTACCAGCAGGACCAGCCGCTGTACCCGCAGGGCGGGTACCAGCACCCGAACATCTACCGCCAGGCGGAGCCGGTGCAGCCGGTGCCGCAGGAGGTCGTCGCGCCGCCGGAGATGCCCGCCGAGACGACGCCGGGTGACAAGCCCGCGCCGAAGGTCCGGTCCCAGTGGGCCGACACCGCCAAGGGCGTCTGCATTCTGCTTGTCGTGCTCTGGCACGTGCTCGTGCGGCACTACCTGCAGATCGACTGGCGAATACCCGTGCCGATCCCGGGCCTCTGGGGCACTCTCGGCGAGATATTCCTCCCGATGCGCATGCCGGTCTTCTTCACGATCTCCGGCATGTTCGCCGCCAACGCGGCGCTGCGCCCCTGGTCCGTGGTGCGGCGCTCACGCATCGCCAAGTTCTTCTACCTCTACGCGGTCTGGCTGCTGATCCACACCACGATCCTGGCCGCGGTGCCGGAGTCGTTCGGCACGACGCACGCGACAAACGCGCTGCAGGTGCTGGAGCAGCTGACGATCACGCCGACCAACCTCTGGTACCTCTTCGCACTCGCGGTCTACTTCATCATCGCGAAGCTCTCGCTGAAGATCCCGGCGCCCGCGCTGATCGCTGTCGCATTCGCGATCAACACGTTCGCGTCGATGACCGACAACTGGCCCGGCAACCGCGGGCAGCTCTTCCAGAACCTGCTCTTCTTCCTGATCGGCCTGCGCTACAAGCAGCAGCTGACCAAGCTGGCCGAGAACCGCGACCGGCGTCTGCTGATCGGCGCCACCGCCGCGTTCCTCGTGGTGGTGCTGGCTATCCAGGCGCTCCACGCGGAAAAGTGGTTCGCGGTGTGGCCGATCGCCAGCCTGATCGCGGTCGTCGCCGGTTTCCTGCTGGCCGTCCGGCTTGCGGACGTGCCCCGGATCGGCAGCGGACTGGCCTGGCTGGGCCAGAACACCCTGCCGATCTACGTCATCCACATGCCGCTGCTCGGCCTGTGGCACCTGGCCGCGCTGAACGGCTCGTCGAACCTCGGCACGGCCGGGCAGCTGCTGCTCGCGCTCGTCGAGCCGGTGCTGCTGACCGCGTTCACCGTGTGGATGTGCCTCACGCTCTACCGCGGCTTCCAGCTGACCGGCGGTGGGTGGCTCTTTGACCTGCCCGGCCCGAGGAAGGCCGCCGCGCCGAAGCCCGCAGCGGTCCCGAAGCAGCGGAAGCCCGATCCGGTGCCCACCTGGCAGACGGAGCCGGAGCGGCCCATCTGGCAGGCGGAGGAGCCGGCCGCTCCCTCGTGGGACGAGGCGCCGACCCAGCAGCTGCGGACCCAGGGCTGGAGCGACGGCCGACACGGCCGATGATCGACGTTCGGAACCCGGTCGGCGTCGCAGGTCACGCCGATCGGGTTCCCGACATGACCGCGTCGATCGGTCGTCGATCACGATTCGTGATAATCGTTTCATGGTTCACGAAGGCGGGCGCTCGGTCGCGCGACTCGCGGAGCGCCTGCGGGCCGCCCGGCAGCAGTCGTTCGTCGGCCGCCGTCGTGAGCTGATCCACTTCCGGGACGCGCTCGCCGGCGTCCCGGGGTCCTATGCGGTGCTCTACCTGCACGGTGCGGCAGGTGTCGGCAAGTCCACGCTGCTGCGCCGCTTCGCGGACGAGGCACGCGACGCCGGCCGCACCGTGGTGGAGATCGACGGCGGCGGTGCGGACCCGGCCGCTTTCGAGGTGGAGGTCTCCGCCGGCGCCGTGCTACTGGTCGACTCGTTCGAGCGCTGCCAGGGCCTCGAAGGCTGGATGCGTGAGACGTTCCTGCCGAAGCTGCCGGCCGGCGCGGTCGCGGTGCTCGCCGGTCAGGAGCCGCCCGACCCGCTCTGGGCGTCCGATGTGTCCTGGTCGGAGCTGCTGCGCGTCACCACGCTCGGCGACCTGGACCCGGACGAGGCGGCCGAGCTGCTCCGGCTGCGCGGCGTACCTGACGCGCTGCGCGACTCGGTGCTCACCTTCGCCGGCGGCCACCCGCTCGCGCTCAGCCTGGCCGCCTCCTCCGCGGCCCGGGACGCCGCGGCCACCCGCTGGACCCCGTCCCGGGACGTACTGACCACGCTCATCGACCAGCTGATCGGCGAGGTGCCGTCCGCAGCGCACCGGCACGCGCTTGAGGTCAGCGCGCACGCGGAGAGCACCACCGAGGAGCTGCTGCGGGCGATGGTCGGGGACCGGGCGGCCACCGTGTTCGATTGGCTGCGCCGGCTGCCGTTCATCGAGTCGGACCGGCACGGGCTCTACCCGCACGCCGTGGTCCGCGGCGCGCTCGAGGCCGACCTGCGCTGGCGCGACCCGCAGGGCTACGAGCGCATGCATCACACGGTCGCCACCTATCTGCTGGAACGGGCGCGGACCTCGTCCGGCGAGGCCGTCCGGCCCGCGATGCGCGCGCTGTGGCACCTGCTGCGCGCCGACGACGTGCTCGCGCCGTACCAGATCGGGCAGGTGCGCGAGGAGGGCGAGGTCCAGGCCACGCCGCTTCAACCCCAGGATCACGCGGGGGTACGGGATCTGGGCGCGGACTCGGAGATCATCCGCTTCTGGCTGGAGCGGCGGCCGGAGGCGTTCACGGCGTACCGGCGCACCTCCGACGGCGCGCTGCTCGCATTCGCCGTCCACCTGCGCCTCACCGAGCCGGACCCGGTGGAGCTGGCCGCCGACCCGGCAGTGGCGCTCGCCTGGGCCGCAGCCGAGGCCGCGCCGCCCCGCCCCGGCGAACACGTGCTGATCACCCGCTACCTGCACCCGCCGATCGACCGCCGCCCGGTGGACACCGGCATCCTCATGCAGATGCAGGTCCTGGAGGCGTGGCTCCGGTCCGCGCGCCTGGCCTGGTCGTTCGTGGTGGTCCCGGAGCCGGACCGGCTGCTCCCGCTGATGGCGTTCACCGACCACCACCCGGTCGCGGGCGGCGGCCGGACGATGATCGGAGGGCGTCCGCACGGCGTGTTCGGGCACGACTGGCGGGCGCTGCCGGTCGACGCGTGGATCACCGCGTTGAACGCGCGCCTGCTCTTCGGCCCGGACGCGCTGCCCGGCCGGCCCGCGTTCACTGTGCTGTCCCGGGCCGACTTCGACGCGGCGGTCCGTGACGCGCTGAAGAACTGGCACCTGCCGGACGCACTTGAGAACAACCCGCTGCTCGGCACCCATCTGATCGGCGACCGGGGCGGCAGCCCGGTGCAGACGCTGCGGGACCTGATCGTGGAGGCGGTCGACTCGCTGCGCGACGACGCCCGCGAAGGAAAGCTGCACCGCGCGCTGGCCACCACGTACTTCCACCGGGCCCCGACCCAGGAGGCGGCGGCCGAGAAACTGGGCGTGCCGTTCAGCACGTACCGGCGACACCTGACCCGTGGCGTCGAACGGGTGGCCGAGCGGCTCTGGCAGCTGGAAGTCTGAGGGCGTGACAAACGACGGATCATGGCTGACGGACCGGACGATCGCGGCCGAGCGGGACACGGGCACCACGTTCGACCTCTCCGACTGCGTGCGTGAGCCGATCCACCGGCTCGGCGGCGTCCAGTCCTACGGTGCGCTCGTCGCGTTCCGGGACAGCACCATCGCGGTCACCAGCGAGAACGCGGTCGCGCTGCTCGGGCCCGCCGCGACTCTCGGCGCTCCGGCCGGCGGGCTGCTCAACGACGCGCAGCTGGCCGCGCTCCACGCGCTGGCCGACGCGGACGCGGGCCAGACCGCGATGATGCCGGTGCAGCTGGACGGTGTGTGGCTCGACGTCACCGTGCACCGCGCCGACGGCCTGCTGGTGCTTGAGTTCGAACCGCCCGCGCCGGCCGCGTTCACCGCGTTCTACCCGCTGATCCGGGCCGCGCTGGTCCGGCTCCAGCAGGCGACGACCGTGGCGGACGCCGCTCGGGCCGCGGTCCGGGAGATCCGGGCGATCACCGGCTTCGACCGGGTGGTCGCCTACCGGTTCGAGTCGGTGGACGGGCCGGGCGAGGTGATCGCGGAGGAGCTGGCCGAGGGGCAGGAGCCGTGGCTGGGGCTGTGGTTCCCAGCGACGGACATCCCGCCACAGGCCCGCCGGCTCTACGAGAAGAACTGGATCCGCATGATCGCGGACGTGGACGACGCGACCGCGCGGCTCGTCCCCGAGGTGATTCCGGAGACCGGGGAGCCGCTGGACCTGTCGTTGTCCGTGCTGCGCACCGTCTCCCCGTTCCACCTGGAGTACCTGCGGAACATCGGCGTCACCTCGTCGATGTCGGTATCGCTGCTGTCCGGCGGCCGGCTGTGGGGACTGATCGCCTGCCACGGGCGCGCACCGCACACGCTCGGCCCGCAACTGCGCGCGGCCTGCGAGTTCTTCGGCGTGGCACTGTCGCTGCACCTGGCCGCGCTGCGCGAACGGGACGAGGCCGCGGCCCGGGAACAGTCCCGGGGCCTGATCGCCCGGCTGATCGAGCCGATCCCGGACAACCTGATCCTCACCTGGACCGACCCGGCCGGCCTGGAGAAGGTCGTCGAGGCGGACACGGTCGTGGTGCACCTGAACGGCCAGTCCGTCCTGCACGGCGACGACCCGGGCCCGGAGGTGCTTGACGCGCTCTGGGCCGCACTGCCGCCGATCCCGGCCGGCGAGTCGTGGCACAGCGACCGGCTCGGCGAGGAACTGCCGGCGATGGCCGCGTTCTCCGGCACCGTCGACGGGGTGCTTGTGCTGTCACTTACCGACACCGGCGACCGGGTGGTCTGGCTGCGCCGGGAGCGCACCGTGCCGCGCCGCTGGGCCGCCGACCCGGACCAGCCGGTGGTGCTCGGACCGCACGGGCAGCGTCTGACGCCGCGTGGCTCCACCGCGGTCTTCCTAGCCACGGTACGCGGCCGGAGCGCGCCTTGGACCACGACGGACCTGGCGATGGCGGTCGAGCTGGGCCGGGCGATCGTGCAGGTCGCGCTCGCGCACAGCCGCCGCCTCTCCACCCTCAACACGGAGCTGAGCCGCAGCAACGTCGACCTGGACTCGTTCGCCCACGCGGCCGCGCACGACCTCAAGGAACCGCTGCGCGGGATCGCGAACCAGGTCACCTTCCTGGTCGAGGACAACAGCGGCCGGATGGACGAGGCGACCACCCGCCGGCTCGCCTCCATCCAGCGGCTCGCCACCCGGATGGACGAGCTGCTCAACGCGATCCTCTACTACTCCCGGCTGGGCCGTACCGACCTCAGCCGCGAGGAGATCGACCTGGACGTGGCAGTGGCGAAGACGCTCGAGGTGGCCGGGCCGCGCCTGGAGGACGCGGCCGTGCAGGTCACCGTCACACCCGGCGCCACCGTCCGGGCCGACCCGGTGCTCTTCGACGAGATGCTTGTCAACCTGCTCGTGAACGCCGCGAAGTACGCGCGCGCCGAGGGCGCCCGCACGGTCGAGGTCGGCACCACGACTGTCGGCGGCGAGCCCGCGGTTTTCGTCCGGGACAACGGCATCGGCATGCCCGCACACCTGCGCGAGCAGGCCTTCGAGCTGTTCCGCCGCCTGCACCCCCGGGTCGCCGGGGCCGACGGTTCGGGCGCCGGTCTGGCCATCGTGCGCCGGATCGCGGAACGGCACGGCGGCCGCGTCTGGGCCGAGGACTCACCCGGCGGCGGCACCACGATCTGGGCCGTCCTTCCGTGACCGCCAGTAGTCGAGCGTCTGCCGGAGCACGGTCTGGAACAACGCGAAGTTGATCGGCTTGTAGATGTAGCTGTCCGCGCCCGCGGCGTAGCAGGCGTCCGCCTCGGCCGGGTCCTCCGACGAGGTGAACACCACGACCGTGAGATCGGCCAGGTCCGGGTGGGCGCGCAGGCGGCGCAGCACGTCCAGGCCGCTCTCGCCCGGCATGTTGAGGTCCAGCAGCACCATGCCGGGCCGGGTGGCGCCGTCCGCGGTCAGCCGGGGCAGCACGTCCGCACCGGACCTGACGAACTCCAGGCGGGTGCCGGGGTGCGACCGGCCGATCGCCCGGTCGATCGCCTCCACGTCCTCGTCGGAGTCCTCCACCACCATGATCAGTTCCTCGTGCACCGCTGCTCCGCTCTGCTCACTGCTGGTCACCGCTGTTCACTGGTGGTCACCGCTGTTCGGCTCGGACGGCCAGGACTGCGATGTCGTCGGCGCCTGTCGTACCGAAATCCTTTGCGGCCTGGCTCAACTCGCGGACCAGCACGTCGACCGGCACGTCCCGGAGTCGGCGCGCGGTCTCGTGCAGCGCCACGTCCTCGAACATCCGGCCCTGGCGGTCCCGGCTCTCGGTCAGGCCGTCGGTGAACATGAGCAGCGTGTCGCCCGGCGCCAGCACCAGCCGAGACCGGCCCAGGCGCGCGTCGTCGATGATGCCCAGCGCCATGCCACCGCCGCGCCCGCTCTCCGTCCGGCCGTCCGCGCGCACCACAAGCGGCGCCGGATGCCCCGCGGACGTCCACTGCACGCCCAGCCCCGCCTTCGTCTCGCGCAGCAGTGCCACGCCCGCGGTCACGAACCGCCACGACTCGTCCCGGCGCAGGCCCGAGTTGAGCCGTCCGAGCGCACGGGCCGGCGACACGCCCTCCTGCAGCAGTGTGCCGAGCGTGTGCCGGGACATGCCGGTCAGCGCCGCCGCCGCGGCCCCACGCCCGCAGACATCGCCGATCAGCGCCGCGACCACGCCGTTCGCGCGCCGCACCAGGTCGTAGAAGTCGCCGCCGACGTCCAGCGCCCGGTCCCCGACCGCATACGCCGCCGCCACGCCCATCCCCGGCACCGCTGGCAGCCGCCCCGGCAGCAGATGCTCCTGAAGCGTCACCACCTCGCGGCGGCGGCGCTCGTACATCTCGCTGTTGTCCACCGCAAGCGCCGCCCGCTGCGCCAGATCCCGCAGGAACGACGGGTGCGGCAGCCGGCTCTCGTGCCGGTCGAAGAAGAACAGCAGCACGCCGAGCACCCGGTCCCGCGCGCGAAGCACCTGGGCGTGCAGCAGACGCGCCCCGAACGTCTCCGCGCCGGCCGCGTCGACCCGTTCCACCTGGCCCGCCACCGCCCGCTCGGCAAGCGCCCGCAGGCCTGTCCCGGCCGCCCCGTCCGCAAGCAGCGCCGCCATCCGCCGCATGTCCACGTGCACCGCGCTGCGCAACTCCAGGTCGCCGCCGTCGCACGAATAGACCAGACACCCCTCAGCGATCGCGGGTACGGTCATCCGCGCCACCCGGTGCATCGTCTGGCCCGGATCCAGCACCGCGTCCATCTGCAGCGACGCCTCCGCCAACAGCGCGTCCCGGATCTGCTGGTCCGCGTCGGCCCGCCGCCGCTTCAGCCGCGAAATCGCCTCCCGCGTGACATCGATCACCTGCCACAGGCAGACGGTCAGCCGCTCCACACTCGCGCTGTCTTCGACGAGGAGCAGAAACGTCCCCGCCGCCTCGCCCGGCACCTCGAACCCCGCGGCGATGACCCGGTGGCCACCCCGCCTCGCAAGCTGGTGGTCCTCATCGAGGTCGACCACCACCGCATCCCCGTCATGCCACACCGCGAGCCGCCGCGCCGCCGCGCGATCCGGCTCACTCTCCAGCGGCACCCCGGTCCACCGGTACTCCGCCACCGCCCCGTCACTCACCCGGTGCCGCAGCCCCCACACCGCCACGACCCCCGGAAGCTCCTGCAACGGCGGCAACACCAGCTCGGCAAGCTCTTCACGATCGGTGATGGCTCCCGTAGCCCGCCACAGGTGATGCAACGCCTCGGCCCAGCTCCGCTGCCCGTCTACCACGCCCACCACCTCCGACCATCACAGCCGCCACCCGACAAGCAACGTGACCCTCAGAGCCCGCGCTCAAACCCGTACCCCGGCGCCTGAAGGCCTTCAATGATCTTGAACGCTCGTAGGTTTACGCGAGCGAAGCAACACGCCACCGCGAGAATCCCACGCGACACACCCACCAGACCGTGGGGTTCCCGGGGATCGGCCCGGAGCGGGAACGCGGAATGCCCCCGGTCCGCGCCTTCAGCGGACAGGGGGCAACCAGATAGGTAGGCCGCCGGGGACTCGAACCCCGAACCTATGGATTAAAAGTGGATTGCTTGCCTGTGCAGGGATATGAATAGCCCTGCACAGGCCCCACGCGTCAGGCTGGTTCATGACCCTTCAGACAGGTTCAGTGCAACAGTCCGTGCAACATTACGCTCGGGGGTGACGGATGTTGATCACCTCTGCGTTGTTGCCCGGACCAAGGTCGCCCAGCGCGGATGCGTAGCCCTGCCATCGCGCGTCGTTGAGCCGAGCGAGCAGATCGCGGCGGAGCGCGGCCATGTCCTCGACGTGCCGCTGCTCCGCCTCGCGCTCAGCGGCCCGGAGCCGTCCGATCTCCGCGATGATCGCTTTGCTGGAGTCGGGGCCAGCCACCGGCTGAGTAACGACTGACAGCCACAGGACGGCCGACACGACAATCAGGGCGCCGATCCAGTCGACCAGCGCGGTGTAGACAGAATAGGGCAGGGCGTCCGGTTCGGTCGAGCCGATCGTGATCAGGACGGCGGACCCGATACCGGCGGCGCTGAGGCTCAGTGCGGCACCCTTGGCCCTGCTGTCGATGGACATGCGATTCCTCCGTTGCGCTCGTCTTACGACTGCCCGCCCGGCGCCCCCGTGCCGGTGGAACGGCGTTCGCCGAAAGGATCTTCGGCTTCCGCAGGTCTCAGAGAATGGCCCTACGCAGCGCGACGCGCAAGGAACATCCTGTGAATATGACTGAATGGCGCTGACTGACCACCCGCTCAGCAGCGGTTGCGCGTCGAACGTGTGTGCTAAATCACCTGTACGGTCAGCCCTGTACGTACAGGTGTGGATCTATCGGCAGCTCAGCGGCGTACGCACACCCGGACGCGGTCCGCTCCATATCGACGGGTGGCGCCATCGGCCGTCGTGATTTCAACGACCTGCTCCAGTTCGTCGAGTCCTAACTCGCCCTCTTCAATAAGTGTTGGGGCTCGCGAGATCACCTCGTCGCCTGGACCGATCTCGACCAGCTCGCGATCCGGTGGCACGCGCACCAGGGTGCCGTATCCGTCTCGGGTGACGACCAGGCGCCGCTCGCGAAGAAGGCGTAGGGCGGCGCGAACGGTGGTCCGGCCGAGGCCATGCAGGCGGCATAGCTCCGACTCGGAGGGCAAGGCGTACCCGGGCGGAGGGAGTCCGCCCTCGATCTGGGCGGCGAGGAGCGCGGCCAACTGCCGGTGCAGTGGCACCTCAGAACCGCGCTCGATCACCGACCGACCGTAGGAGCGGCCTGCGCGCGGACAGCCTGTGGACCTAGGTGTGGATCTTGTTGGCGGAGTGGAGGCCGCACGGGTTGCTCAACGGCTGAACGGGACTTGTTTGCGAGACGTCGCCGCCATTGCCGCCTGCAAGCCGGTCAACTGCCGGCGGCGTCGCTGCCGCCGCTCTCAGGAGGCGGCAACTCCTGCCGGATGCGGGCGGCAACTGCCGACTCGCGGACCATCCGGTAGCGGCCGCGGGTGCGGTGGACATCGCCGAAGACGCCATCGTCGATCATGCGGCGGATCGTGTGCTCACCGCCCGGTAGCCCTGCGGCGGTCCAGGCGGCGGCCACCTCTTTGATCTTCAGCCACCGGTCTTGCTCCACCGCGGTCCCCTGCCTGTCGACTCTGCCAACTCTCACGAGCGGCCTCATCGTCCCAGATCGCAGCGTCGTCGCGTACCCCAGAGTCGTCACGCCTCACAGTCTCGCAATCCTTGCAACCTTTGCAACTCTTGCAAGTCTGTGCGATTCTCTCTGGCATGGACATCGAGACCACCCTCGACGCGCTCGCGGCCGCTTGGCGGTTCGCTGGAGCGCATGAGGACGCCGTGACGATCGCGGTCGGCGCGGGCCTGGTGCTCGTCGCGTTGATCGCTATGAAGCGCGCGGACAAGCGGACTGGCCGGCCGGACCGGGTGCTGCGCAGGTGGCTGAAGATCGCGATCCTGATCTGGAGCGCGGAGGGCATGTGGGAGGTCGCGACTCAGGACCTCAACTTCGGCCGGGCACTCGCGCTGATCGTTTTCGCAGCCGGCGACGTCTGGATCATCTGCGAGATGATCGCGGCCGAGCGCGCACCGCAGGGCTCGGTTGAGCAGCGCAAACACGTGGTATGGGTATGGCGGATCGCCGCGGTGCTCGGCACGATCGTCTCCTTCAGCGCGGACTCGCTGGTGGAGATCCCGCTGCGGTTCGTGCTGCCGCTCGGCGCCGTACTGATCTGGAAGCTGGGGCTGCCGAACGCCGGCGACGGCGACGCGGCGCGCGACGAGAACGCGCTGACCTGGATGGTCATCCCCTGGCTGCGTCAGCAGGTCATCGCCATCGGGCTGGCCAAGCCGGGCAAGGTCGATCGCGAGGCCGTCGACCGCGACCAGATGGTCGCCCGGATCACCCGGGTGCGCTTCGCTCTGTGGAAGGCGCAGGCGGACGGCCGGGGGCGACGGGTCGTGCGACTCACCGCGCGCCTGCACCGGCTGTCCCTCGCGGCCGATGACGAAATGCTGGCCGCCGCCGGTGAGCGCGTGCAGCGTGCTCTGGTCGCCGAGGCCCGCACCCGGCCGCTGACCGCCGAGCAGGTCGACCAGCTCGCCGCGACGGAGCGCGCGGCGGCAGAAGCCGTTGCCGCCGCCGAGCGTGCGGCGGCAGACGCGGCTGCCGCCGCTGAGGAGGCGGAGCGGCAGCGGCAGGAAGCGATCGCCGACGCGGACCGGCAGCGGCAGCGCGCGGAGGAAGCGGCAGCAGCAGTCCGCGCGGTCGGCAGCGACCGGCAGCAGGCAGACGCCGCAGCGGCAGACGCGCTCGCCGCCATCCAGCGGCAAGCGGCAGCGGAGCTTGCCGATCTGCGGCGGCGGCTGGAGCGACAGACCGCGGAGTCCGAGCGGCAGCAGCAGACGGCAGCGGCGGGTGCCGGCGCCCTGCAGCGGCAGATCGCCGACCTCCGGCAGCGCGCCGAGGACGAGCGCGCCGAGCGGCAGCGCACGGCGGCAGACGCCGCGCAACGTGCCGAGCGGCAGGCCGAGCAGTGGCGGGCCGAGATCGCGGCGGCCCGTGGCGACACCGCGGCGGCGCGCGCCCACGCGGACCAGCTGGCCGCTGAGCTGGCGGAGGCGCGGGCTCGTCAGCCGCGCCCGGCCGGGAGTAGCGCGGAGACCGCGGCTCAGGTCGCGGCGTACCGCGAGGAGCACCCGACCGCCACGCAGGCCGAGGTCGCGGCCGCGATCGGGATGTCCGTGCGCACGGTGCGCACCTACTGGACGCAGCAGCTCACGACGACAGGAGCCCACCGATGAGCCCGCAGCAGCAGGCCGAGGCCCAGATCGCGGCCGCCGACGGGAAGGCCACCGCCCTGGCCGGGATCGCCGGCACGATGCTCACCCTCGCCTCGGTCGGGCTCTCCATCGGCACCCTGCCCGGCCCAGTCCGCGCGGGCGGCTGGACCGCGGCCGCAGTGTGGCTGACCGCCGTCGGCGTGCTCCTGCTGGCGCTGCGCCCGAACCTCAACGGCGACCACGGGTTCGTGCGCTGGGCGCGCATGACCCACGTTGAGATACGCGCTGACCTGCGCGCTCCCGACCCGATCGGCGATACCGAGTCCCGGACCGTGGCATGGCTCTCGCAGGCCTCCGTCCGCAAGCACCGGCGCGTCCGGCTCGCGGTCGACCTGCTGCTCACCTCGCCGGCCGCCGCGATCCTCGTCGCCCTCACGACCTGGCTGCTCTGACGGCCGCCGTGGTGCCTGGGCTGGCCCCGGGTGCACGCGGTGGCCGCCGGATCGCCGGCCGTACCAACCCAGGAGGAGTACCGACATGCACGAGCACACCGGGCGGCTGATCCGCCGGCTTACCCGCGCCGCCGAGGAACTCGACCAGGGCGCCGTGTGGGCGGACACCGAGGACCGTATGCGTGCCCGGCGTCTGCGCGCGGCTGCGTACAGCGCGACGTCTGCGGCCGAGCGACTCGGGCGGGACTTCTCGGTCGAGCTGTCGTTCGAGGCCTACGAGCGCTACGACCTGCTCGCGGTTGCCGCCGAGTGCGGCGGCTGGATCGGCAACGGCCACCCGGACCACCGCACTGAGACGCCCATGCGCGAGCTGCTGCGCCAGCTGGAGGACGAGCGGCTGGTCGCCTACGACGCCGACCGCCGCTGCTGGGACCTCGCGCGCCACAACCACTGACCGCCTGCCCGCGCAGCACTTCCCCGGCCGTGCGGGCGCACATACGACTCCAGGAGCCATCTGATGCAGATCCGAGACGACGGCATCGTCTACCCCGACCTGATCGACATCACGCAACCCGCGGGCGGCGTGCCGGCGCCGGCACGCACCCGGCGCCCGTTCGCCGACTGGGCGCTGCTCGCGCTGTGGGTGCTCGCCGGCCTTGCCGCGTGGGCGGTCGGCGCCCTCACCATCGCGCTGCTCGACGTCACCAGCGCAGTCATCACCGCCGCGGTGTTCGTCATCGCCGCGGCGATCGTGCGGCGCGGACGGTCGCCGCGACCTGGGGAGCAGAACATGACCAGCTACGGCGTGCCCGGCGAAACTGTGCACAGGGTGCGGCTGTTCGACGGCCGGTACGAGCTGCTGCGCAGCCGCCGGTACGAGGTCGCCGTCGACCTGAAGTCACCGTACGCGCCAGACCAGCTCCGCCACACCCTGCACAAGCTCGTCGGAGAGGCGCTCGCCGCCGGCGAGACGGTCGCACAGCCGCGCCTCGAGGTGTACGACGCCAACGGCACCAAGGTCCTGGATGTCGCGCCGTGATGAGCCTGATCAGCTTGCTGCCCGCCCGCCCCGACGACCCAACCGGATCGATCGTCGAGATGGAAACGGTGCTGACCCCGACCGGCATCGTCGCCGTGATCGTCATCGCGTTCGTCTTCGACTACATGAGCGTCGGCCCGAACTCGTTCCGCGACCGCTTCGCGTTCCTGTGCGCGCTGGTCGCACTCCACGACGGGTTCGACGGCTCACCGCTCGACCAGTGGACCATCACCGCGCTGTCCGGGGTGATCGAGCAGCTGCTCGAAGCGGCTGACGGCACTCGGCTGGTCGGCACCTCCGTCAACATGGTCGTGAGCATCCTGGTCGGCGTGCTGTGGATCTACGCGATCGGCTGCATGCTCCCGGAGAAGACGCCCAGGATGGGTCGATTCGTCGCGATGACACTGCCGACTACCCCGCAGTTCAAGCTCAACGCCAAGGTCTGGGCCATCGCGCTCGCCCTGGGCATGTTCACCGACCTGCCCTACGGGTTCGTCGGCGAGACCGCCCGCGGCCTCTACAGCATCATCGCTGGCCTAGTGTCCCCGCTCCCCGGTTTCCTGTTCGGAGTCATCTGATGCTGATCAAGTTCGTTCGCGAGAACACGCTGCTCGTGCTGCTGTCCGTAACACTGACGATCACGGTCGCCAGCCTGGTCAGCCCGCTCTTGCCGCCCGGGCCGGTCGCCGACCTCGTCGCGTTCATCGGCACCCCGTACACGCCGCTCACCCGGGGTGAGCCGTGAGGAGCCGGCTGACGTGGTACGCCCTCGGGGCCGCGGCGCTGCTCGTCGTCGGCGCCACGCTCGCAGGACCGGGGTCGACCAGCGCGGGGCCGACGGCAACAACGGGAGGCGAGCCGCAGCGCGGGTGGGGCGGCCCCATCGCGATCGTGATCGCGGCCGTCCTGGCGTGGGCCATGCACCGCGGCGTCCAGTGGTGGCGGGAGAACGGCACGCTGCCGATCCCCTCCCCCAAGAGGGCCATCGCGGGCAGTGTCAGAAAGAAACCACAGGTCAAAGCGGTGTCAGTGTCAGGTGTCAAAGCCGGTGGCACCACCGGGCGACGCCGCGGTCGCTTCGTCGAACTCGGCGACGGCGCCTATCGCCGGGTCGACGATGAAGATCCACTAGACCGCCAGGACGACGAGATCAACCTCGCACTCGACGACAACGGCGAGCAGGGAGCCCGGCAGCATCCGGCAGGCCCGCCCGAATCCCTGGACCAGTACGTCGACCGGCTCGACCGCGACGGCGTGGCACGCAAGGACATCCGGGCCGATGCGATGGAGCGTTTCAGAACGTCGCAGAGTTCGGTGGACCGCGCGCTGAAGCGGGTTCGAGATCGCCGCACCGCGTAACGCCTCTGAACTCCGCTCCGAAGGGCCGCGCCCGATGGGTGCGGCCCTTCGGCTGCTTCATTCGGCCGATCGGTCAGCGTCGAGGCACTTCAGGAACGGCGGGCGACGGCTGCGCGTTATACCCTGCGAGATGGTGGCCCGCCGGAGTAGCGGCCGTGCCGGGCCACCCCCAGACCGCTACCTGGGGGGATCGACATGGGGTCATCGCACCCTTCATTCGGCGCGGTGCTGCGCCAGCTGATCAAGGATCGTGGTCTCAGCTACCGCGAGGCTGCCGCGCACGCACACTTCAGCGCTGGCTACATCAGCGACCTGATCGGCGGAAAGAAGCCACCCAATCTATATGCCGCCGAAAAGCTCGACGAAGCGTTCGGTGGTGGTGGGCGGCTGGTCGCGTTCGTGGCGCCGACATCGACCGGCGTTGAGGGCGAGGTCCTGGACGACGAGTTGGACGCACTGGACCTGCTGCGCCGGGTCGAGGCGAGCGACGTCGGGCCGGAAACGCTCGGCCAGCTGGAGCGCGCCGTTGACGAGATGTGCATGCGCTACGCCACCGATCCGCCTGAGCAGCTGTTGCCGCGCGTACGTCGGCATCTCGCGTATGTCGGCCGGCTCATCGACTCCCGCGCGACCATCAGCCAGAAAAAGCGCCTGTTGGTGGCTGGCTCCTGGCTGTCGCTGCTCGCCGCGACCCTGCACATCGACCTGCAACAGCGGCATGCGGCGCAGGCTCGTCTCGGTGTAGCTCGGACGATGGCCGAGCACGTCGGCCACGACGAGATCCGGGCTTGGTGCCTGGAGACCGAGGCGTGGGAAGTGCTGACAGCCGGAAATTTCGTGGCGGCCGCAGATCTCTCTCGGCAGGCTCAGTCCTTGGCGCCGCCGGGCAGTTCCGCGCTGATCCAGGCGACCGCGCAGGAGGGCAGGGCCCACGCGCGAATGGGGCAGGGGACCGAGACCCGCGATGTGCTCGGCCGCGTTGAGCAGCTGGTGGCCGGCATGGCGCGCCCCGATCGGCCTGAGCATCACTACCAGTACGACCCGGCGAAGGCCGAGAGCTACTCCGCCACCACGCTGGCCTGGATCGGTGACGCCGCAGCGGTGGGCGTGGCTGAGACGGTGATCGAGTCGCTGCGCGCGGAGGGCGTCCGGCCGCGGCGCATGGCGTCGGCGCAGCTCGACCTCAGCCTCGCGCTCCTCGCTGCCGAGAAGGAAGACGAGGCGGCGACGCACGCCACAACTGCGATCCTCTCTGGTCGGATCGTGGCCAGCAACTGGTGGCGTGCCACGGAGATCTTGCAGGCAGTCGATCCGAAACTGCCCGAGGCGGCGATCCTGCGCGAGGCCTACCAGGAGCACCTGCCAGTGCGTCACCCCGACGGCGCCTAGCAGTGTTCACCACCCGTTCGCTGCGTGGTGAATGTGGAGTGAACGCCTAACCCCTGCTGCACAAACGCAACCCGCCGTAGCGTTCTAATCACGGCGCGGCGGCGCCCCCGGCAGGGACTTCTCACCAGGTCGCCCAGATCAAGTTCCCGCACCAGCCGCCGCGCCTCCCATGAACCGGGTGCGGTGGCAGCTGCGCGTGCCGCGATGCTGCCGTGCCCCCAAGCGTGGAGGAGGCGAATCGTGGCTGACCGATGGCCGGTGTACGCGCAGATCGCACCGCCCCACGACCCCATCCGGCCGAGCTGGCTGTGTGCGCGTGACGGCCGATCGTGGCCGTGCGATGTGGCCCGCGTGCAGCTGGCGGCCGAGCTGCACCCGGCCGACCTCAGCACCGCACTCAGCGAGCAGTTGACGCGCGCAGCTCGCGACATGCCGGACACGACTCCGGCCGAGCTCCACGAGCGGTTCGTCGGCTGGGTTCCGGTTCCCGTCCTCACCGAACGCTGAGCCCTTACCGCAGCACCTTGTCGTCCCCGGTTTGCCGACCGGGGGTTCTCCCCCAACCCGCAGGAGGCACACGATGCTCGCCACGCTCGACCGGCCCGCACTGACCGACCCGATCGGTCCGAAGACGGTGCTCGCACTCTCGCGCGACCCGAAGACCCAGCAGCGGCCGCAGCACCCCGCCACGGTGATCTCGCTCGGGTTCGCCGGCCTGGTGCCGATGGCGCCCGGCGCGACGGTGGACCTGACCGGCGTCGTTTACGACGAGGACCGGCAGATCAACCTCTTCGAGGGCGTGCCGGCGGTGCTGCTGCCGACGATGGCCACCAGCACCCAGCGGAACACGACCGAGGACCACCAGACCTGGACCGACGACGACACCGACAAGTAATGCTCCGCTGGCGGGAGTCTTCCGGGCTCCCGCCGGCCCCTCCCCGAAAGGAGCTGGCTCGTGGTCGTCATGGTGCTCAGTCACCGGACCGACACCACCGCGGACATGGTCGTCGACGTCCTCAACCGGCGCGGCGCGCCCGTCTTCCGCTGCGACACCGCAGAATTCCCGACCCGTCTGCAACTGGCTGCCCGCCCGGCCGGCCGGTCCTGGCGTGGCACGCTGGCGAGTTCTCGGCGTGAGGTGGCGCTGGAGGAGATTTCCGCCGTCTACTACCGGCGCCCGACTCACTTCGAGCTGGACCACATGATGTCCGACGCCGAGCGGGCGTGGGCGGCGGACGAGGCCCGGCACGGGTTCGGCGGGGTGATCAGCGCCCTGGCGTGCCGGTGGGTCAACCACCCCGCCGACAACACCGCGGCCGCGATGAAGCCGGTGCAGCTCGCCGCGGCCGGTGCGGTCGGGCTGGCCGTGCCCGACACGCTCGTCACCAACGACCCGGACGCCGCGGCGGCGTTCCTCGAGGAGCACCCGGACGGCGTGGTGAACAAGGCGCTGTCCGGATCGCCGGGCATCACCGGGCACGCGCTGTTCACCCGGGCCGTCACGCTGGCCGACATCACGGCCACTTCCGTCTCGGCGACCGCGCACCTGCTGCAGGCGAGGGTTAAGCGGGACTACGAGGTCCGCCTCACCATCGCCAACGGGCGTCTGTTCGCGGCCCGGGCCGACGCGATACCCGGGTGCGAGATGCCGCTGGACGGGCGCGCGGAGCCGGACGCGGTCACGTACACGCCCATCGACGTGCCCTGCTCGATCGAGGACCGGGTGCACCGGCTCATGGACAGGCTGCGGCTGCGCTTCGGCGCGGCGGATTTCATCGTTACCCCAGACGGCGAGTGGCTGTTCCTGGAGATCAACCCGAACGGCCAGTGGGGCTGGATCCAGCACGCCACCGGCCAGCCGATCGCCGAAGCCATCGCCGACGACCTCACCGAAAAGGACCTGTGACCATGCACGATGAAGAACGCCTGCCCCAGATGGCAGTACGGCTACGCGGGGACCTGGTCGACAAGCTCACCGTCGACGGTGCCCTCCAGAGCCCGCAGTGGGTCGCAGCCTTCGCGGCCGTGCCACGGCACGTGTTCGCCCGCCGTTTCTGGTGGCGGCCGCAGCCCGGCCCCGAGCGGGAGTTCATCGACGGCACCGACCCGCAGCAGGCCACGCGCTGGCTGGCCGCGGTCTACTCCGACGACTCCCTTGCTACCCAGCTCGACGAGGCCGGCACCGCCACCAGTTCCTCCAGCCAGCCGTCCCTGATGGCGACGATGCTGGAGGCCCTCGCCGTCGAGGACGGCGCTGACGGCTCCGGCGTCGCCGCCGACCGCGTGCTGGAGATCGGCACCGGCACCGGCTACAACGCCGCCCTGCTGTGCCACCGGCTCGGCAACGACCGGGTCACCTCGATCGAGATCGACCCAGACGTTGCCCGCGAGGCCGCCACCGCGCTCGCCGCGGCCGACATGCACCCGACCCTCATCGTCGGCGACGGGTTGAAGGGCCACCCGGCCCGCGCGCCGTACGACCGGATCATGGCCACCTGCTCGGTCTCTCGCGTGCCGGCCGCCTGGGCGCAGCAGATCGAGCCCGGCGGGATCGTCATGGCCAACATCGGAATGGGCGTCGCCGTCCTGCGGGCGGATGAGCACCAGGTGCTCCGCGGTCAACTCCTGCCGGGCTTCGCAGGGTTTATGGAGGCCCGCACTGCCGACGCTGGCGCGCCCTTCACCGCCGACCAGGCCATCGAGCTGTGCGGCAGCACCGACGGCTCCCCGATGCCCGCAACTGTCGACGAGGACCTGGCCGACGACGAGTTCCTCAGCTTCCTGCAGATCACTCTGCCCGGCCTGACTCGCTTCATCGCCGCGCACGACGAGCAGGGATGGACCCGGTACGGCTGGGCCGACCGCGCTACCCGCTCCTGGGCACTCGCCGAACAGCCGGCCAGCGGCCCGGCCACCGCGCGGCAGGACGGCTCGCGCCGCCTCTGGGACGAGATCAGCACCGTCCGCGACCGCTGGATCGCCGCCGACCGCCCGCAGCACGACCAGATCGGCCTCACCATCGACAGCAGCGGACGCCATGAGATGTGGATCGACGAACCGACCTCCGCGCACCGGTGGACGCTCGTCTGACCTCCTACTCCTCATCCCGGGTCCGCCATCCGGATGAGTTGAGAGCGGCCCCGATCTCCCTCCGGCCAGGGAGATCGGGGCCGCGGCATTTGCGATCATGAACTTAATCGACTATGTTTGCCTCGATCTGACCGGAGGCGAGATTGTTCAACAATGCCGATATGCGACACGCTTGGCCAGAAACCGGCCGAAAGGCGTGAAACGCGATAATGTGGAATTGCAAGGTTTGCTAGTTTTGGCCGCCTTGTACCTTTGGCGTGTCGAGGCCAAGGAAGTGTTCCGGCTGATAAAAAGAGGGCGTCGACGAGTTGCACCTCGTCGACGCCCCGGTGAAACCACTTCACCATCGCCGACACCCTTGGAGATGTGTATGCGATTCGTTATGAAAGCGGCCCGACCTAGTTTAGCGGGAGTGAAGGGCCGAAGCGCCGAACGTGCGGCACTTCGACCCGCTCGGATGGCGCGGCCCTCATTGCCGCGCCCCAAATCTTGCCAGCCAGTCCTGCGGCAGCCCGTCGCAATCATCCTGGCGGTCGGTGCGGCGATCAGCTCGATCGGCCTGGTTCTGGTCGCACTTGAGGTTGAATCAGCAGCGGCAGTGTGTGCCGGCAGTATCGGCGTTGTCTATTCGATGGCCAGTCAGGCGGTTGCCTCCCTAGTGAGGCCTGCAGCCTGACCCAATGCAGAATGCGGCCGCCCAGAAGGGCGGCCGCATTCGTGCTTTCCAGCAAATCTCGCTCTACTCGGCGGTGTTGATCGACACCGCGCTCGGCGAGTCCGGCTGACCGACACCGGCGGTCGCGATGGACGTCAGTATCGATGCGAGCGCAGCCGCGCCAGCGATCCCAGCCGCCGCCTTCCAGTCCAGCATGAAGAGGCTGGCGCCGGGCTGCCCGAGCGCGGCAGCCACGGCGAAAGCCTGCGCGGCGGTCTTCGCCGCGCGTTCGCCGACCTGCTTCCAAAATGAGGTCTTTCCCATGATCGCTCCCAAGATTGTCGTACGTGTGTGCTATCGCGCTACGGTGCGCGGATGGTGCAGCTGGAGCGCCGCCGCGATCGCGACGGCGGGGACGTATGGGTGGAGTGGGCGCCGGCCACGGACGAGCACGGGCACAGCCCGGTCCGGCCGGGATGGGGCGCGTGCCCGGTCTGCAAGTGGGGCCTGCGGCACTGGGCCTGCGGCGACCACGCGTGCGACGGGATCGTGCACGACCCGGAGCACGAGCATCGCGAGACGCCGCCCTGAGGTTGGCCTAGCCGACGTCGATGCGGCCGTTCGGGACCTCGATCGGGTGCGACACCATCGCTCGCAGCTCATCCCGGCTCACGTGCGGGCTGAGGATCGCCGCCCGCCACCGCCGTAGCTCGTCGGTCATTAGGGCAACCGCGCCGGACAGCTCGCGCACGTTGGCGGTTGCCGTCCGCGTCTGGTCCTCCAGTTCGGCGACGCGTTCGCGCAGCGGCGTGACGAGGGTGAGCGCGGTGTCGGTGATGACGTCGGCCGCGTCCGCACGTAGCTTGCGGCGCTGGGCCAGCACCGCGAAGCCGCCGGCCGCGCCGAGCATGCCGCCGAGCGCGGCGATCGCGGTCAGGATCTGCCCGATCACGCCGCCGCTCATCGGTCACCCTCGACCAGCAGCGGCACGTCGATGGTCGTGCCGGCCTCCGCGGCCCGGCCGAGGCGGCGCAGGTCGCGGATGATCTGGCCCCACCGCCACCACGAGGCGACCGCGGTGCCGGTGACGAACGCACCCGCGGCGACGGCCTGCATGCCGGTGACCGCGTAGAGCGCGATCGAGTACATGGCCGAGACGGTGCCGAGCACGGTGATGCCGACCAGCTCCAGCCCGAGGCCGGGCAGCAACCGGCGCCGTGGCCACGCGACCCCGGCCAGCCCGAGGGCACCGGCGATGACCAGCCCGGTCTCCCAGGCCGCCTGAACCGTGGGCGGCATCGCGGTCGACACCGAGCGAGGCGCGACCGCGCCGCCCACCTGCAGCACCACGCCGATGGTCAGCGCGGCGATGAGCGTGCAGACCTCGTACGGGTGCCGGCCGGTCGCCAGGGTCAGCGGCCGACCGCCCATCAGGCGACCGTGACGAGGATGGACAGCGGCAGCGTGGCGGTGCTGGGGTCGCCGGTGATCCGGCCGATGGTGATCGAGTAGCCGGTCGGGCCCTTCGCGGCGCCGCCGATGACCAGGGCGGTCCGGCCGCCGGCCTTGATCTCGTGCGTGGTGACCACGTACCCGGCGCCGTCGTGCACGGCGACGCGGAGCTTGACCGGGGCGCCGGTCTTGGTGTGGTCGGTCATCGCGGACAGGTAGATCCGCCGGCCGGCCACGAGCGGGTTGGGCGCGTACCCGGCCGGTTCGGTGCCGATGACCACGGCGGATTCCGGCGCGAGAAGATCGCCCCGCTCGTTGTAGGCGAAACCGGCCGGGACCGGGATGGTCTGCTGGGACATGTCGTCGTCCTCCTGAGGAGTCGTCGAGGTGGTGGTGTCGGTGCCGGGCAGGATGCTGACGTGGATCAGGTAGGCGCGGACCATGGCGACCGCGCCGCGGCCGCGCGCGTCGCGGAAGAAGCTGATGTGGGTGTGCCAGGTGTGGTCGAGGCCGCCGTTGGAGCGCAGGCCCAGCCGGTCCCAGCGCCGCACGGTGCGACCATCGAGGGAGTAGATGACCTCGCGGATGTCGCGGGTGAAGCTGGCTCCTGCCGCGCACTGGGCGACGAGCCATGCGGAGAAGTGCCGCAGGTTCGCCTTGCCGCGGGAGAAGTCGCCGACATCGAGCGCCGCGGCGTAGACGTCGGGCTTGCGGTCGCGCGGCGATTCGCCGGCGGAGTACCACGAGCCGCGTGCGAGCGTGTCGACGCCGCAGTGGTAGGTGTCGGTGCCGACGTGCGCGGGGCCGCCGACGATGCCCACCTCTGCCGGGTCGAGGTCCGCCGGCGGGGTACCGGGGTGCATGTCGAGGTGCTTGAGCAGCAGCGCCCGGGCTTCGAGCAGTTCCTGCGGTGCGGCGGACATCATGCCTCCGGTTCGTCTATGGCTATGTAGTTCACGGCGGTGAGCGACCGGTTGACGTTGACGGTCAGGTCGTCGACCTGGGCGTGCAGCGACGCCCGGAACGCGGCCACAGCCGCCTCGAATGTGTCGTGCCAGCCGGGCAGAGAGGCCCACGCCGGGGCACTGATCGTGATCAGCGCGGAGCCGCCTTCGCCAGGCTGGCTGCACATGACGGTGTATGTGGCGACGTCCGGGTTGTAACCATCAGTCGGGTAGGGCATGACGTGCCTCCAGCGGAGAGGGGCGGAGAGGGGTCAGAAGGTGATGCCGGTCGCCACCGGCGCCGGGCCGCAGTCGTAGAGCACGAAGTGCGTGCCACCGGTGGCTGGCACCGGGGTGACGGTGCCCGAGGTGCCGTTGTATCGCTTTGTGGTCAGCAGCCCGGACCAGACGGGGGCGGTGCCGGGGCTGATGTAGTGGGCGGTCCAGTTGAGAACCGGCCCGTCCGCCCCCGACGGCGCGATCCGGTTCCGGTCCTGCGCGATCGTTGTGGAAGACGTCGTCGGAATGGTGTTGTTCTCGGTGACCCTCCACCTGAGCTCGTACTCGATGTTGGTTACCGATGCATTGAGGTGCAGGCCCGACATCTCGATCCGGTAGAGCCGGTTGGCGTGCAGTTGGATCGCTGGCCAGCGGAAGGTCGCCTGCTCGGTGCCGTTGCTGGCGGAGAGGCTGGTGCCGACCGCGATGTAGCCGCGGGCCTTGATCGGGTTTGCGACCGCGAGGAACCCCCACGCCGTCCCCGTCCATCCCTGGTAAATGTCGGTGTCGGTCTCGTAGATGGTCATGCCCTCGACCGGAGATGACGGCCTGTCGATGGATGTACAGACGATCACGACCTGCTTCATCAGGTAGTTGTCGACGTCGGAGGCCGTCAGCGGCGTGAGCCCGTCGAAGTCCTTGAACACGAGCCCTCCTAGTAGGCGAGGTAGTTGACGTCGAGCAGCCCTTGGGTGGGGTGGTCGAGGATGAGGAACGGGTACTTGCTGGTCGGCTGGAGGCCCCAGTTGGTCGTCCACCGATCGGCGCCGGTCCAGGTGTGCGAGATCGACCGGATGTAGACGTCGCGGGCGTCGACGATGCCGCCCGGTGCGCGGCGGACCACGGTGATGCGGTCGCCGATTTCGCGGCCGACGGCGTGAGGGATGAGCGCGTCCGGCCGCGCCCGGGTGTCGATCGTGAGCGTGGTGAATCGGAACTCCGGGGCCTTGGTCTGCGCGAGGACGTAGCCGGCCCAGCCGGCGGCCTGGTCGTCGTCGGTGACGGTAAGCATTTCCTCGTAGGGGTGGTCGCCGTTGCGGTCGATCGAGTCGAGGTCGGAGCGCTCGAGGGTCCCGCCGCCCTCGCGCGTCACCACGATCCGGTTGCGCAACTGGCCGATGTCGCTGGACAGTCCGGGCCGGCCGACGTACGGCAGCTCGCCGGCGCCGGAGCCGAAGACGCCTTGGCTGACGGCCGAGCGGGTGTCGGTGATGACCGCGTTCCGGCCGCGGAAGACCATGTCGCCGGAGGCGTTGACGTAGAACTCGCCGATCTCGTTGAGGTTGGCCTGCTGTGCCTCGTCGAGGGCGATGCCCTCCAGCGTGGTCGCCTGCAGCGTCGAGGCTCCGGTCCCGATGCTGCGCCGGGCGGCGGGCCAGCCGGCCGAGTCGAGGATGCGGTGGATGCGCGCGCCGGTGTTCTCGCCGGCGCCGACGGCGGGTCCGGCCGGCCGCTTGTACCGGGTGAGGCGGGACATGCCGTCGGTGCCGGTGATGGTGACGACGGAGTGCTCCGGGCTCATCGTCGACGGCAGCATCGAGTCGACGAACCCGGACCAGATCGGGTAGATGAGTCCGCCGTGCTCGACCCGCACGCGCATCATGACGCCCGGAACGACGATGCCCGCGGCCTCGAGCGTGGACGGGTCGAGGGAGCCGTCGAAGTCGACGACGGTCGCGGTGCACGTGCCGGCGTTGTACTCGATGAGCGGGCCCACGCTGCGCGTCGAGGACCGCTCCACCGTCACCGACATCAGCCGGTGCGAGTAGTCGGCCAGGGCGTCGTCCGGCGCGAGGTAGTGCGTGTCGAGCAGCCCCTGGGTGGGGTGGTCGAGGATCAGCCACTGGGGGTTGAACTCGACGCCCGCGGCCAGGCCGATCTCAAGCAGGACCCTCATTTTTCGTTCGCCACCTTGTCCCGCTTCCGGCCTCGAACGCCTTGATCGACTCGACTACCTGGCGCCCTACCTCGGCCGGGTGCGCCGTCGGAGGCACGTTGACCGTGATGTTGTAGGTCCGCGTGCCGCCCAGGTCGTGCCCGACCGGCTCCGGTCGGCCGGTCCCGTTGTGGGCCAGCGAGATGCCGGTGGGCAGGAAGCCGCCGGAGTCGTACGAGCCAAACGGCAGGCCCCAGTTCTTGCCGACCAGGCCGCCGCGCTCGGCACCCCAGTGGATGTGCGCGTTGCCCTGGAAGCGGCCGGTGCCGGCGTGCTGGTCGTAGACGTCGCCGGTGTACCGGAAGGGCTGGCCGTTCCATAGGTTGACGTCGTGCCAGGGGGTGATCAGCTCTTTGGTCTTCGCCCCGAACGTCGACTTGATCCACACCGCGAGCGCCCGGACTGCCGGCCAGTCGGTGGCCCGGTCCTGGGAGTGCAGGTCCAACTCGCCGCTCAGCGTGCGCGAGCCGGGCCGGTAGCCGGAGATCAACCGTAGGCCGGGGAATCGGTTGGCGACCAGCTTCGCCATGCCCGCGGAGCCGCCGAGCACGGACTGACCGCCGAGGCCTCCGCCGTCGCTGCCGAGCTTGTCGGTGAGCCACTGCCCGGCCCAGCCGACGAGCTTTCCGCCCATGCCGCACACGAGCGCGCCGAGGCTGCCCGCGCCCGGGATCTGGGCGAGCAGGGGCTGCGCGAGCCGCGCGAGCGCGCCCTTGGGGTCGGTGACCCACTCGCCCAGGCCCTTCGCGCCGTTGACGACCTTGCCGAAGAAGTCGCCGATGCCCGAGCCGATGCCGACCGGGCCGCCGTCCTCGCGGCCGTCGAGGTACGGGTCGACGTCGTCCCGGCTGACCTTGCCGCGCTTGGCGTTGATCGCCTTGACGAGGCCGAGGTTGGCCATCGTGCTCGCGGTGTTCGTGACGAATTCGCCCGACGCCACCTTGAGCAGCCCGTTCGGTCCGACCGCGAGCCGGTTGTCCTTCAGGCTCGGCATGCCGGGGATCTGCCCGCCGTTCGCGAAGCCCTTGATCTCCGGGATGCGGTCCTTGACGCCGACGAACGACGCGGCCGAGTTGATGCCCTTGATCAGCGGGTTGATCACGCTGTTGGCGACGAAAGTGATCGGCGTCTTCGCCGCGTCCTTGACCCGGTCCCAGGCACCGCGGATGGCGTCCACGCCGGTCCGGAAAGCGTTCGGGAGCGTGCCCGTGATAAAGCTGGCCAGCGGGCTGAAGACCCGGTCGCGGATCCACCCGTAGGCCGAGGAGATCGCGTTGAAGATCCCGGTCCAGACGGTGATCGTGATCGACAGCAGCAGCTTGAAGTACCAGACGATGCCGTCGATGGCCTTGCTCAGCCACGGCCACACGTACGTCAGGAACCAGGTGACGGTGGCGCCGATGCCGACCTTGATACCGGCCCAGGCGGCGTTGACGATGGCCCTGAAGGTCTCGTTCTTCTGGTAGGCGATGATCACGGCAGCGACCAAGGCGCCGATCGCGACGACGACCAGGCCGATGGGGTTGGCGGTCAGCGCGGCGTTGACCAGCCACTGGCCGGCCGCCCACACCTTGCTGGCGATCGCGGCCGCGTTCTGCGCCACGGTGGAGGCGATCGTGGCGGTGGTGGCCGCGACCGCCGCGGCGGCGGTGCGCACCCAGGCCGCGAACTCGATGGCCTTGACGCCGACCCAGACGCCGAGCGTGGTGTTGCCGATACCGAGGACCGCGTTGTACGCGATCTGCGCGCCGCTGGCGATCGCGGTCGCGGCCGCCCACGTTTTGGTCGCTGCCCCGGCCACAAGGACCGCGGCGCCGTAGCCCTTAACGATGACGAGCGTGCCGGCCAGTGTGCCGCCGAGAATCTTGGCGGTGGTTTCGTGCTCGCGGAACCAGTCGACCGTGTCACCGATGGCCGGGATCAGGGTTCCGGTGGTGTAGACCGCCAGGTCACGCAGCGCGGGCAGGACGACCTCCCGGCCGATCCGGGCCGCCTCGTCCATCGCGCCGTTGAGCTCGTCGCGGTGTGCGGCCGCGAAGTCCTTGACCGCGGGGATGGCCTGGCCGCCGATGACGCCGACGAATCCCTGCTGGATGGACCTGATGAAGCCGTCGACCCGCGCGCTGTCGGACTGGTCGGCCAGCCCGGCGGTCGCGCCGGCGAGGTTGCCCAGCTCCGAAGTGAGCGAGGAGACGTCGAGGTTGCGGAAGCTGTCGCCCAGGTCCTCGAAGGTCGTGCCGAACAGGCCGACGCCGATGGTGTTCCGCTCGACCGGGTCCTTGATTGCGTTGATCTTGTCGACGATGACGTCGAACGCTGCGGTCGCGGCCGGGCCGCCACTGGCCAGCTTCTTCGCGAACTCGTCGGCGTTGACGCCCAGCGCCTTGTACGCGTCGACCGTGGTCTTGCTGCCGTCGATCGCGCGGATCGAGAACTCCTTGAAGGAGTCCGCGGCCAGGTCGGCGTTGCGGGCACCGCCGTCGAGAAGCTGGGTGATCGCGCCGAGCGCCTTCGGCCCGTCGAAGCCCAGTTTCGCGAACTGCACCGAATACTCGGTAAAGGTGTCGAGCAGATCGGCGCCCTTGTCGGCGCCGTTCTGAAAGCCCTTAGTCAGAACGTCGAGGGCGACCTGCGCACTGGGCGCGAGGCCACTGCGGAGCATGGAGGAGACGGCTGCGGTGACGCCGGCGACGTCCTCATCGAAGACCCTTGCGATGTTGAGCGCGCCGGCCGCGATCTCGTCGAGGACCGGCACGGACGCGTCGCGCATCTCGGGGATGTTGCGGACCACCGAGGCGATCGCGTCGTTGACCTCGCCGAGGCTCTCGCCGTAGCCGCGGGCGTACAGCGCGCCGGCGGCCTGGCCGAGCCGGGCGGACTCGGTCTGGGTGAGGGAGAGCTGCGCGCGGAGCTTGTCCGTGGCCTTGCCGACCTCGAGCGCGCCGGTCACGCCGGAGGCGAAGGCGGCGCCGACGCCCGCGCCCAGGCCGAACGCGCCGAGGCTCGTGCCCAGGCCGGACTTGAGCTTGTCCTGGATGCCGGCGGCGATCTGGGTGCCGAGGCGGTTGCCGTCCTTGGTCGCGTCGATGCGCTTGAGCCGCTTGGTCAGCTCGCTGCCGAAGTCGTCCATCTGGGGCATGACCGCGACGAACGCAGTCCGGAGCACGCTCATCGGGCACCGTTCTTGACCGCCGCCGGGACCAGGTGCGGCTGGGGCGGCTCGTTCTCGGTACCGGCCTCGACCATCCACCCGTACCAGGCCCGCGGGGACCAGCCGACGATGAAGAAGACGAAGCCGTTCTCCCGGTCGTAGATGCGCTCGACCGCGATGTTGCGTCGGAGGTTGCCCGTGCGCTTCTTGGCCAGGCGCCGGGCGTCGCGGCGGATGGCGTTGGCGACCTGGCGGACGGCCTTGGCGACCTCGGGCACCTGGGAGAAGGCGGCGAGGACCTCGGGGCGGATCGGCTTGTTGTCGGTACGCACCGAGGTCCTCCTCTCAGGCGGGGATCTCGCCACGCCAGAGCGCAGCGCGGCGTTCCTCGCGGCGCTGGTGGGCGTTGATCTCAGATGGCAGCAGGGGCGCGTCGAGCCACTCGGCGAAGCGCTGGTGGCCGCAGTCCTCGGCGCACGCGGTCTGGCTGCACTTCTCGGAGTGCTCCTGCCGGGTGGCGAGGTGCACGTAGATGAGGTTGCAGAGCAGCCGTGGCGAGAGGTTCAGCCACCCAGGACCGCGGCCACCGGCACCATGTCCGCGAGCTTCGGGTGCGTGGAGACCGGGGAGGCTGAGGATGAGGTGCTCGCACTCGGCGAAGTGGACGACGGCCCAGGTGAGGAGCCTTGCGGCTCCTTGGTAGGGCGGCCGGCCTGCACCTCGAACAGCGCCATCGCGAGCCGCATCAGCTCGTCGATGTTGCAGTTGTGGTTGACCGCGAGCTTGTAGAGCCGGTCGAAGGCCTTGCCGTCCGCCGGCTGGTCATCGGCGGCCGGGACGGTGAGGCTGCACCGCATGGCCTCCCACATCGCGCCGAGGCCCTCCTGCTCGTCGATCTTGCCGGTGGCGGCGGCGCCGATCTGGAGCATGAGCATCGAGGGAATGACGCCGTGCACGACGAACGTCTCGCCGAAAAACTCGAAGGTGTCCTTGGCGGCGGCCGGGTCCGTCTCGCGGACCGCGGCGCCGAAGCTACCCAGATGGCTCATGCGCGGGCTCCTACCTCGTACGCGACCTGCGCCCGACACATTGCATCGAAGAGCCCAGGCGCGTCCTGGGTCAGCGCTCGGATCTTGTGCGCGGGCTGGTAGTAGAGCGCGTAGGCCAGCGCCGCGCCCGCGTTGATCTTCTCGATGGCGTCGACGGCCAGCACTGAGCCGGCGGCGGTGACGTAGTCCTCGGCCTTCGGCGTGCTGTCGGCCGGAGGCTGCTGCAGCTCCCCCGGCATCAGGTGCCCTGCGCCAGCGAGCCGGCCGTCCACCGCTTGTACGGGGTGGCGAGCACGGCGGGATCGGGCAGCTCGGCGGCGAACTCGACCGGCAGGCCCGCCTTGGCCGAAATCTCGCCACGCGTGGTCTCGACGGCGCCGCCGTTGAAGACCTGCGGCCACCAGATCAGCTCCTCGTCGTCCAGGCTGAGGAACGCGAGCTGGACGCGGATCTCGTTGCCGGTCAGCGGGGGCACGTACGCGCTGAGCTTGGTGCCGTTGGAGCCGGTGATCGTGATCGTGCCGCCGTTCATGGCGAGCTTCCAGTTCACGTCGCTGATGTGGCTCATCGTGAACGACGTCGTGCCGGACTTCTCGGTGGTCACGATCTTGACCGGGTAGACCGACTCCGCGACCCGGATCGGCTCGGTGCTCGTGGACTCGTTGTAGGTCATGCCGGACTCGGTCGCGCCGACCTGAAGCCATGCCGGATCCCAGGTGACGGACAGCTTCCCGTTGGCCGCGGTGACCGTGGGTGCGGCGGTGCCGAGCGGCGCCCAGCGGATGACGCCCGGGCCGGTCTTGATCTGGCCGGGCTGGATGGTCGTGGTGGCCATCTACTTCGCCTCCTTCCCGGCCGGGGCCGGGGTCTCCTGGCCGGCGGCGGTGGCCGCGGCGGTCTGGCCGGCCTTCGAGCTGGGAGACGCGACGTAGTCCTCCCAGCCGTTGGCCGTGACGGCGTCGGCCGACACCTTGTCGCCGACCCGGTACGCGTAGACGCCGCGGCCCGGGTCGCCGGCAGGGATGTCGGAGGTGACGATGCGCATGGTCACGAGGACCCCTCCGGATTCACTGTGAGCTGGACTTGCGTGAGGTATCTGGCCCTGCCGCTGGTCTCGTCCGGGGACCAGAGCATCGACAGGGGAACGGCGAGGCCGGTGACCCAGCCGCCGGTGATCGGGCCGAGCAGCCCGTAGAGCGCGGCCTCGCCGGTGCGCGCCAGGCGGTTCGCGGCGGCCTGGTCGCCGCCCCACCACTCGATCTGGAATTCCGGGCTGGCCTCCCACGGCCAGGCGTGCGAGCCACCGAGCGACGTGGTGCGCACGGCCGGAGCGTCGCCGGACGCGAGCCGCGTACCGACCCGGCCGGAGTGCAGCGGGACCAGCGCGGCGTGCGCCTTCAGGTGGGCAACCAGGGCGGCGTCAACGTCGGGCTGGACGTACACGGCTACTCCTGCGTCACCTTGATCATCACGGCTTCGAGGTGGTGGAGCCAGCCGCGAACCTTCCAGCGTTCGACGTCGCCCTCGACCTCGTAGGTCTGGCCGTCCCACTCGATCCGGTCGGAGGCGAGCAGGTCGGCGGTGCGCGGTAGCCACACCCGCCACCGGGTGACGGTGCGCTGCTCGTCGACGACGTCCTCGGTCGACGAGGCGGGCTGCACATCTGCCGGGTACGGCGTGCTGGTCGCGGCACTCCAGTCGGGCCGCTCGTTGCCGTACCCATCGCCGGCCAGCGGCGCGCGGAGCCGGGTGATGAGGTCGCGCAGCTGCACAGTCGGCTCCTACAAGCGGGTGACGACGGAACCCCAGGACCAGTCCGGCTCGGGGAAGGAGTGCAGCGGCCCGCCGCCTCCGGGCGCCGACCCGTCGCGATATGCCTCGCGGGCGGCGTCGAGGATGGCGGTGAACCGGGCCCGGTCGGTGGTGCGCGACGTGGCGCCGACGGTCTCGCTGGCCAGCAGCGTCGGGTTGTCGTACGCGAGCGCGGCCAGCTCGATCGCCCAGCCCCAGAGGTCGTCCGGGATCGGGTCGGGCCAGGTGGTGAGCTCGGTGGCGGACCTGAGCCACCCGGACGCCTTGCGCCGGGCGACGATCGCGCTGGCCTCGATCAGCGGCCCCTGCTGGAGGTAGTCCGTCAGCTCGGCCAGCGTGAACAGGTCCGCCACGTCAGGCTCCGTACTTCTCGCGCAGCTGGTCGCGGGTGAGGCCGCCCTGCTCGGCGGTCTCCTCGTCCGGCGCGCCCTGGCTGGCCGCGTATGCCGCCCAGTCCTTGCGGGAGGCGTTGGCGGCGGGCTTCTCCAGCTCGTCCGGCTGTTCCGAGTCGGCCGGCTCGTCCGGCAGTTCCGGCACGGGGCTCTCGCCGAGCGCGGCACGGCGGGCGGCGAGGAACATGGCGAACGGCGTGCCGTCGACCAGGTCCTTCGCGGTGGCGAAGGCGTCGAGGCGCTCGCCGCGCTCGAGGTCGTCGTCGCCGGGGATGTCGACGGTCTCGCCGCGCAGCGCCGTGACGCTGCGGTTCTGGGCGTCGATGTACCAGAACGCGCCGTGCTTGATCGTCTGCTTAGCCATTGAGCCCGGTCACCTTCTTGATCGAGTACGGGTTGGTGACGTACATGATCGGGACGACGGAGGACTGGACCCAGTCGCGCTTGGTCTCCTTCTCCTCCCACGTTTCGGTCTCCAGGCCCTGCTCGACGCGCAGCTCGCCGACCTGGCCGCGGGCGACCGCGTACGCGGTGCCGTTCGCGATGCGGTTGGAGGCGAACAACTCGTCGATGCCAGCCGCTGCGAGCATGTCCTGGAGGCTGCTGCCGTAGGCGGTGACCAGGTCCATCTTCTGCTTGGGGTTGACGATCCAGAGGTCGTACTGCACGCCCAGCTCGTCGGTGTCGGCCAGGTACTGGGCCATGGCGAAGTCGGCGGCCGGCCAGCCGGAGTTGTTCGTCTGGGACGAGCCCGCGGTGACCACGGTCGACCAGTTGTGGCCCACGAACGTGCCGGCGCCGCCGAGTCCGGCGATCGCCGTCTCCAGCACCGCGACCGCGTTGGTGTTGACCTTGCGGACGATGGTGTTCGCGAGCTGCGTGACCTGGTTGTTGAAGAACGCGATGTCGTTGCGGCGGCGCGCCTCGCGGGTGACGAAGAACTTGCCACCCCAGTCCTCGGGCAGCGCGACCTTCGGGACCGGTCGCTGCGAGCCGACGATCGGGTACTCGTCGCCCGGGCCGCGGCGCTCGACGTCGCGGTCGGTGTAGAGCTCGTTCGTGGTGGCCTGGTCGTAGACGACCGAGCCGGTGGCGGTGCCGCCGTTGGCGAAAATCCGGTCGACGATGAACTTCTGGAGCGTCAGATCCATGATCCGGCGCGTGACCCGGGTGGGCTGCTTGAGCGCCAGGTCGACGGTGAGGTTGTTCCCGCTGAGGGTCGGGGCCGCCAGCGGGTACGCGGTCTGCTGCGTGGGCATGGGTTCTGTCTCCTAGTCCAGCGCGATCTGCGCGTCGTTGCCGCTGGTGGCGCCGGTGACGACCGTGCCGACGGCGACGCCGGAGGCCAGGACGACCGCCTGGCCGTTGGTGCCGACCTCGACGCGCTGGTTGGCGGTGAGGTTGGCGCCGGCGGTGACGGGAACGATGAAGCCGGAGCCGCGGAGGATGCCGACCTTCTCGCCGAGCGCGGCGTCGTAGGCGGTGACGCCGAACGCCTTCGTGGCTGCGGTGGCGTGCGCGACGCTGATGTTGCCGTCGGCCTGCCGGTTGCCCGAGATCATGACGAAGCGCTTGCCGACTACGTTCGCGGTCGCATGCGCGGTGATCCGTCGTCCGGGCTCGTAGAACGGGATGGCCTCGTTCGCCATGATCAGCCCTTCGTCTTCGCCGGGGCGCTGACGCCCGGGAACCAGTAGTCGTCGGCGGTGGCCGGGTCGGCGGTGGCCGACTCGGCGTTGCCCGCGTAGCCGATCTCCGCGACCGGCACCAGGCCGGGCCGCAGGTCGGCCAGGACCTGCTCGGCGCCCGGGTCCGCGGCGAGCTGGGCGACCCAGTGATCGCGGCGGGCCGGCGGGATGCGGCCGTCGGAGACCGCGGCCTGGACGAGCTGCTCGCGGCGCTCGGTGAGCTGCTGGGCGCGGGCCTCCCGGCCGTCGCGGGCGTCGGCCAGCAGTTGGGCGTGCTGGGCCTCGTCGAGGGTGACGGTGCCGGGTGCGGTGCGCGGTGCCGGCGGCTCGGCCAGGCGCTCGCCGAGCGCGGCCAGGATGGCGCCCTCGTCGGCGGTGTCGGCCAGGCCGAGCTGCTGCCGCATGGTGGTGAGCTGCTCGTCGCTGAACGCCACGGCGGGGCTCCTCTCCTGCGTGGTGATGCCGGACGCGGACGCGGCCGGGGTCTGTCGGGCCGGGATCCGCGGCGCGGGTGCGTGCTCGCGGCCGGCGTAGGTGTAGAGGCTGAGGTCGTGGCGTGCCTGGTCGGCGAGGGAGTCCCACAGGTCCCAGAAGCTGCTGGACCCGCCCGGGGTGATCTGCTCGCCCTGGGCGGTGCCGGTCTCGTCGGCGGCCGCGATCCGGTCGGCGAGGCCTGCGGCGACGGCTTCCTCGGCGGTGTACCAGGACTCGGCCTGCATGATCGCGCGCCAGTCCGCGGTGGTGCCGCCGGTGCGCGCGGCGTACGTGGAGGCGATCGCGTCGCTGGTGGCGTTGAGGCGGCGCAGGTAGCGCTCGACCTCGGCGGCGTTGCCGACCGCGTAGCCCCAGGCGTCGTGGACCATCATCTGGCTGCCGATGCCCATGACTACCTCGTCGCCGGCCATCGCGATGACGCTGGCGGCGGAAGCGGCCATGCCGTCGACGCGGACGACCACGCGGGCCCGGTGCGCGCGGAGCACGTTGGCGATCGCGACGCCCTCGAACGCATCGCCACCGGGCGAGTTGAGGTGCAGCACGATCTGGTCGACGTCGAGGCTGGCCACGTCGCGGACGAAGTCGTCGGCGGTCATGCCCCACCAGCCGCCGATGGACTCGTAGACGTAGACGTCCGCGCTGGTCGCCTCGGTCGTGGCCTCGTCGGCGTCCTCGTTCACGGCGAGCGCCAGGACCGGGCCGACGTGGTACCAGGGTGGTGGCTGGCCCGCGCTGCGGGCGGCGACGCTGACGGCGGACGCGCGGTCGCCGGCGTCGCCGCGACTGCTGAAGGTCTTCGCGCGGGCGCGCCGGGCTCGGGTCGTCACGTCGGGTCTCCTGTCTTCGGCCGGCCGATGAGGCGGCCCTCGGTATCGCGCCCACAGGTGCGGCACCACGGCGGCTTGCGGTCGCGGTGCTGGACCGGGCGGTGATCCGGGCACGCGACGGATTCCGGCTCGGCCGCGAGCAAGCCGGCCTCGGCGAGCATCGCGACCTGATGACCGGGATGAGACCGGCCGAGCTCGGAGAAACCGCACAGGCAGCTACCCGCATCGCGTCGTTGGTGCGCGACGAGGACCGCATGCGCGGTGTCGGCGATCACCCCGGTCATGGCTCCTCCGCAGGGGCGGGCGCGGGTGCCGGGCGGTCCTTCGGCGGGAGGCCGTACTGCTGGCGCAGCGTCTCCTCGAGGGTGCGGTCCGGAAAGATCGCACCGGCGTCGAAGAGCATCTTCAGCGCCTGCGCGGTGGCCTGCTGCCTGCTGCCGATCTCGTCGAAGACGATCCGCGGCGCGGGCTCATCCTCGCCGAAGTTGACGTCGACCAGGTCCTCGACGATGTGCTGCGTGGCCACGTCGGCGATCTGCTGCGCGAGCGTCTGCAGCGACAGCGTGAAGAAGTCGGCGAAGGTGGTACCCAGCGCCCAGGATCCGGTCTGCGTGCCCAGATTGAGAAAGTGGGCGAGGACGCCTCTGGCAATCTGCTCGTCGTGGTACCGGATCGAGGGCTGCGCGTTCGGCAGGCTGCCCTCGACGCCGGCCAGCCGCAGCTTCGCGCCGTACGGGGTGGCCGCGCCGGAGGAGTCCCCGGCGCGCCAGGCCTTGGCCATCGCCAGGCCCTTGGTGAGGTCGCCCTCGCCGTCGGCGCCCTCGTAGACCGGGATGCCCATGCCGTTGCGCTCGATGGTCTGCGCGTCGACGCGCAGCAGCCGGTCCTTGATCAACCAGTGCTTGTACGCGGGGCGCAGCAGGGAGCGGCCGAACCACGAGCCACCCTCGCGCTCGTGGACGTACGCGACGAGCTGGGTGACCGGGATCGGGCGCTGGCGCTGGCCGGCCTTCGCGCTGAACTGGGTGATGCTGATCAGGCCGCCGTCGTAGTCGACGTCGACGCGCTCGATCGTGCGCGGCATCCGCGGGGCGAGCTTTCGGAGCCGGGCGCGCTGGCCGTCGTCGGTGATGCGGTAGACCTGCTCGAACATCATGTGCCCAAACGGCAGCATGAGCAGCGCCAGGCGCAGGTGCTCCGGCCAGGAGAAACGGTCGCGGACCCGGGCGGGCGGCGGCAGGCTGCCGTCGGCGCCGACGATCGGCAGGCCGAGGTCCTCGGCGACCAGGCGCACCACCTCGTCGCGGGCGCCGGCCGGGTCGATGCGCCAGGGTGTGCGGCGCACGGGCAGGGTGACGGCGCGGAGGACCGAGGCGACCTGGGCGTCCTGGGAGCGCATCGCGTCGTAGACCTCGACGGAGTGCGGCCAGCGCAGCTCCGGCGTCGGCTCGTCGTCGAGGACGGTCCACCAGTCGCCGGCGTACGGGTTCGCATAGCCGATCTCGCTGACCGGCGCGGCGGGGATCGTCATGTGCCGTCGCCTCCCGTTCGGGTGATGCCGGTGCCGAAGACGGAGACGAAGAGGGCGGCAGCCATCGCGCGGGCCTCGTCGTCGGTGTAGCCCTGGCCTACGAAGTACGCGCGCTGGCCGGCGAGCCATTCGTGCATCGGCTTGACCTGCCCGTTGAGCTGCAGCAGCATGGTGCGGAACGCGTCGACCTGGCTCATCACGTCTCCTAGAAACCGGCCGTGGCCAGCTGGTCGGTCTCGGATCGGCCGTCGGCGGGCGCGTTGACCGGCACGGCCGGAGGCGGCTTGCGCTTCCAGCCGTGCTCGATCGCGTGCGCCCGGGCGGTGTGGGCCAGCACCATCCCGACCGCGCCGTCGATCCACATGCCGTCGCCGCGTTTGGCGAGCTTGAGGTAGTGCGTGGCGATCAGCTCGTCCTCGCCGGGCCGGGCGCGCTTGCGGTCTCCCTTGACGATCACGGCGTTCTTCGCGTGCCGGGTGAGCTTCTCGTTCGCGTCGTGCGTGATCTCGTCGTCGGCGAACGCGGTGGTGAAGCGCTCGATCGCCTTGTCCATGCGCTGCTGGACGTTGGTCGGGAACTCGACAACCCGGTCCGGCCACAGGGCCGACCAGCGGTCGAGGTAGTCCTGCCACCGGTACGGGTCGGCGAACATGACCGCCACCTCGTACGCGCCGAACGTGTCGCGCACGGCCCGGTCGACCTCGGCGGACGGCACGCGCCAGTCGCGGCCGGCGTCCTTCGGGCGCTCCCAGATCCGGATGGTGACCAGGTGCCCGTCGGACAGGCGCGAGGCGATCAAGGCGGTCGCGTCGCGGTACTTCGAGCCGTCGAAGCCCAGGGCGATCGCGTCGCCCGCGCGCAGCCCGTCGTCGGGCCGGCCGCGTAGGTCCCAGGCCTCCGGGATGACGAAGGTGTTCTCGCCGACGACGATCTCGTTGAGGAAGAACCGGCGCCGGTCCGCCTCGGTATGCCGGACGGAGCGGACCTCGTGCATGATCCGGCCGGAGATGTTGACCCAGCCGCCGCGCTCGCGGGCGGAGTCGCCGTACTGGCGCAGCAGCTCCGCGTGGACGGCCTCGTCGTTGCTCAGGTCGTCGACCCGCTGCGGCTCGACGGTGTTGACGTAGACGCGTTCGTCGCCAGACTCCGCGGTCACCTGTGCCTCGGAGCCCTCGCTCGGGTCCCAGGCGTTGGTCAGCTCCAGCCAGCGGCCGTCCATGCCGGCCACGTTCCGCTTTACCGCGCCGGCCACCCGCCGATATCCGCCCTGGAGCGTGAACAGGTGTGACTCGGTGATGGTCAGGAACGTCAGCGGCGCGCCGAGGCGGGCCTTGGCGCTGGTGGTCACCGGCTCGATCCGGCCGCCGCCGGGCAGCTCCACGCGGGTCTGGCCAGCGTCCATCCCCGGGATGTCGATCAGCGGCCCGTTGCGCAGCATGGACAGCAGCGGGCGCCAGGTGTTGTCGGTCTGCTCCTCGGAGGTGCCGAGGCAGACGATCAGCGGCGTCGGGTACGGCGCGCCGACCGGCTCGCCGGCGGCGTCCCATCCGTCGAACCGGGTCGGGCCGATCGCCTCGGCGAGGATGATCGCGGCGCCGAACGGGTCCTTGCCCCACTTCTGCGACCGGCGTAGCTGCCCGCCGAGGAACCGCAGCGAGTCCGGCGCCGGCCAGGGCGCGGCGTGCGGATACAGCCGGTAGTAGTGCAGCAGGAACATCCACATCTCGTCGGTCAGCCGGTACGGCTGACCCATCCGGTAACCGTCCGGGATGACACAGTTCGCCTCGATCCACTCGCCGACCTCGTAGCCGAGGGTCGGGAACTCGCCGGGCTCTTCCGGGCCACGCCAGGGCATCCGTGCTCCCTCCGGCTCAGCCGACCGCCTTGAACCGGCCCCGTGCGCCGGCCGCGTGCTGCTCTTGCTGCTCGCGCTTCTCTCCGACCTCGTCGGAGGCGATGCGCCAGCGCAGCCGCAGCATCGCCATCGGTGACAGACCGAGCCGGTCCGACCACTGCCGCGCCTCCTTGGCCGCGTCGAGGTCGCCGAGCTCCGCCATCACCTTGTGCCGCACGTATTGCGCGACGTCGCGGGTCCAGCCGAGCCGCTCCCAGGCCACCGCCTGCGGCAGCTTCCACAGGTCCTTCCACAGCCGGGACTCCAGCGCCTTCTGCTCGCGTAGCTGCGCCTCGCAGATCGCGGCCTTCTCCAGCGCCTGGTCGAGCCGGCGCTCCAGCGGCCCGGTCGGGTTGCCCAGGTCCTCGGCCTCGTCGATCTTGGCGCGCAGCTCGGCGACCTTGCCCTCGGCCAGCTTGTGCCGCGTCGTCAGCACAACGTCCGGGATCAGCGGCCAGCGCGGCGCGGGCTTGGTCCGGCCCTCGCTCGGAAGGGTTTCCGTGCCGGGGGTCGCGTTGCGGCGCACGCGCGTGCCGTCAGGCTTCGGCGCCGGTCCCATGCCTCCCATGCAAGATCACCCCCTGTCGCAGGATCTCCGGACCCGTACACATCGCGAGAAGCCTGGTGCGGGGGTCCATAAGCTCGCGGCCCTGGATTTTTTCGGGCCTCACCGTGCGCCCTTCGCGCTGTTGCACGAGCGACAGAGCACCTGCAGCGGCCCGCGCTCGTCGCCTCCGGCCGCAACCGCCTGCATGTGGTCCGCGGTCAGATCGGCCGCCTCGTGCGCCTCGCGCCGCCATCCGGGACACCAGTCCCCGTGTTCCTGCCGATGCGCTCGCACCGCGGCGGCACGGCGCAGCTCCTCGGGCCGCGAGATCCGCGGCCGCCGCTGCCGCTTGGACCGCAGTGTGTCTCGGTCGCGGCTCTGCTGGTGCGCGGAGCACCGCGATCCGCTGGTCAACACGCCGCAGTCCAGGCAGGGGCGAAGCGCCATCGGGAACTGTCGCCTCCCTGACACTGCGCGGCGGGGCTGTTACTGATCGTCCACTCTGCTCGGATGAGCAGAAACATCTGGGCCGTGGCGGTCATCGCCGCAGGCATGGTGGCGCTGAGCGGGTGCGGCGGTAGCGACGCCGAGCCACCGGCCGCGCCGAAAGCCCCAGCGACTTCAGCACCGGCAGCACCAGCTACATCAGCAGCGGCGGCTCCGAAGCCGGCCGCCGAGCCGTCGTACTCCGAGCAGGACCGCGCGACCTACCTCGCCGAGCTGGCGAAAATCGATCCCGGCCTGGTGGTCAACGAGGAGCGCGCGATCCGGCGCGCCGAGGAGACCTGTGCCGACATTGCTGCCGGCGAGATCACGGGCTCGAAGTTGGTCGATCGGGTGGTCGAACGCCTGTCGGGCGGGAACGCCACGATCAACGCAAGTCAGGCCGATCGGGCGCTCGAGCTGATGAAGACCCACATCTGCAAGTAAGTCAGGCGGCCGGGCGGCGCTCCCGCGAACGCCGCCCGGCCTTACCGACCCCCCTGCTCGTCCCGCATCTGCGGTCCGAGGTCTTGGTGTAGCGGAGTCCTGGGGAACAGGAACCTCCGGGTTATGACCCCGGCGCACTGCCGCGCCACTCCGCTTCGGCGGCTTCGAGCCGCCCTCGTGCAACACCGGCGTAGTGCGCCGAGGTCTCGACGCCGATGAACGTGCGCCCGGTGCTGATGGCTGCGACGCCGGTAGAGCCGGAGCCGGCCATCGGGTCGAGCACCCGGCCGCCCGGGACGCACACGCCCATCAGCTCAGTCAGGAGCGTGACCGGCTTCTGCGTGATGTGGACCCGGTTCGTACCGCGCGGCTGGCTCGCGGAGTACAGGCCCGGCAGATAGACCGGGTTTCGGGTCGCGTCGATCGCGCCCTTCGAGCCCCAGAGCAGGTACTCGCACTCGGCCTTGAAGCCGCCCATCCGCGGCCGCGAGATCGGCTTGTGCCACGGGATGATGCCGCGCCAGAGCCATCCGCCGGCCTGCAGCGCGTCGCTCGTGGCGGGCAGCTGCCGCCAGTCGCAGAAGGTGAGCAGCGATCCGCCCGGCCGGGTGGCCGCGAGGCAGTGGGCGAGGATCAGCGAGAGCCAGGCAGTGTAGCTGCGCTGGTCGCGGTTGTCGCCAGTGAAGTCGTGGAGCGCATGCTGGGCGTCACCGGAGACGTACTTGCCGCGGGCGCCCTCCCGCGTCCGGTCGCTCTGCGTCCGGCCACCGCTGTTGTACGGCGGGTCGGCGAGCACCAGGTCGACGCTCTCCGGCTCCAGCGTCGGCAGTACGGCGAGCGCGTCGCCGTCGTACATGGTCCAAGCGGTCGTCATCGTTGCCCCCGTTCGCGTGGGGGTACGACAATGCGTGAGGATTTGCCTGGCCGCCGCCTACCCCCATAGGTGGCGGCCAGGCAGGTCGCCACGCTGTGGGGGCAGCGCAAGAATCGAAGAACCGCGGCGCTCGGCGCTCTGCGGAACGAATCTGGGCAGCATCTGCCAACCCGTGATGTGAACAAATGATCGAATGGACGGGGCTGTCTCGTCAAGCGCTGCGTCGTCTGCCGCGTCCTCCGAGACGGACGTCACGCTCGATCGCTGCCGCCCGACTGAACAGGTACCTGACCGTTCGACCCTCGCGGACTGCGGGAAGCGCATGGCGCTCGTGCCAGCGGCGAACCATAGCCGGAGTGACATCTGGGCCGAGGTGGGTGGCGATCTCGGAGGCAGTTCCCCACTGGTCGCCCAGAAGAGAGATCAATATGCCCCCTCGTTCCTGCGGAGTATGACTTGCGACACAGGGCCCTCGGCATTCGGCGGCCCGGGCCCGTGAATGACTTTCACTCAGAGTTACATCCACCCTGGTCAAAGCTCGGTTGCATGTAGCCGTTACCGCAGGTGTACGTTGTTCACAGGGGCATTTTGGACAGATCATGTTCGATGACCAATGGTAACGTGGAGTAGTCCCGGCCAAGGGTGACCGCCCAAGGCCGGGCGCAAGGTGCACACAGCCCCAGGGAGGGAACTGAATGAACACCGGGAAAATGATAACGCTGCGGCGCACCCCGGTCGGCGCGAAGGCGTGGGGCGTGACGGCCGGGGCGACCAGCTGCCTCCTGCTCCTGGCGCACCACCAGCCGACGGCTGCCGGCCAGGTTGCGCTTGCCCTCGGCACGATCACCGCGGCCTACGTCACCGGCCACTACGCGCTGCGGGCCGCGCTTGTTGCTGCGCGGGCGCAGCGGGGCTGACCTATCCCCACGAGGGTCCGGCACCGAGACGGGGAGGTCGACATCGCGGCCTCCCCGCCTCGCGGGATTGAGCTGTTACGCCAGAGCCCCCGACCAGCAGTCGTCGCAGGCGCCGCCAGAGTTCTCGTCCTCCCAGCGCAGCCGCTGGCACTTGTCGCAGGTTGCGTTGTAGGGGGCACCGCATCCCAGGCACACCAAGTCGCGTTCCGTCGGTCCGGTCACCGCTTCGGCCGCACACTGCGGACACTCCTGCACGGGGCCGGGAACCTGGGGCTCGCCCGGATTCGACTCGAAGGCGGACTTCTGTTGGTACTTCTCGTACCACTCGACAGCCGCCTCGCGGGCTGACTCGAACGACGCTTCGCACAAGTCGCAGGTCGGGGGCTCGTCGTAGTTCAGCGGCGAGCCGTCGCAGCGCGGGCACGTGATTACGGCCATTGATGTCCCCTCTTGGTCGAAAATACGCAAAGAGGGTATATCGCCTACCGGAGTCGGCCGCTGGATGGTGCCCAGATATGCAGGATGCCGACTGGTCGTTCATCCATGCCGCACAAGCAGTCCGCCCCCGTGCAGACACATCCACCTCCGCATACCACCGAACGGTCGGCGGGCGCCGACATGCGGACTGCTAACCGTCGGCTCCCGCACGCCGGGCATGGCACGCCGACGAGCGGCTCGTGGTCGGGGCCGAGCTGGAGCGCGGCCCGTACCGCGGAGTCGGCCTCGCCGACCCATCGCGCGACCTCGGCCGCGGCCACCGGCGGGATGAGCGGGATCTGCTCGAGCAGCGCGGTCAGCACCGGGTCGCCGGGACGGTAGCGGTCGTCGAGGATCCGCCCGGCGAGCCAGATCATCGTCTCCCGGGTGCTGGCGACGAGCCGCTGGAGCTGGTCGCCACCGGTGCGCCGCTCGGCGCCGAGGATCGCGTTGAGGATGCCGTTGCTGTGGTGCATGGTGCTGCCGCCGATGGTGCCGTAGACCTGGGCGCGGAGCGTGCCGGCGTCGTCGTCGACGAGCAGCTGGCGGCGCTCGACCTCGGCGGCGTGGGCGAGGTGCGGCCAGGCGGCGCGGAGCGACCAGACGGCGGCGGTGGCGTGCAGGCGGTGCGGGTGGGTCACGGGGTGGTGCTCCTGTTCAGCGGGCGGGTCAGGTGGCGAAGAGGTCGAGCTGGGAGAGGCGGCGGGCGATGGCGTCGCAGTAGCGCTCGTCGCCCTCGATCAGCACGGCGCGGCGGCCGAGGAGCCGGGCGGCGAGCGCTGTGGAGCCGGAGCCGGCGAACGGGTCGAGCACGGTGCCGCCGGGTGGGCAGCCGTATTCGATCAGCGGGGTGAGGATCGCGGTGGGCTTCTCGGTGGGGTGGATCGCGCGGCCGTGCATCGATCTGACGGGGATGACCGACTTGGTGAGGCGGGTGCCGTTGTCGAGCCAGGGTCGGTCGTGGCCGTTGTTCGCACCGAGGTGCGCGGCGCCGGCGCGGGCGGCCCGGCGGGTGCCGCGGTCCGGGCCGTCGTGGGGGACGATTGGCACCTGGTGGTGGATCTCCGCCCAAGGGCCGCGGTACCAGTGCACGGCGTGCTCGTGGACGCGCCGGAAGCGATCGCCGGCGAAACCGGAGCCGTTGTGCTTCTCCCAGACCACGTCCTGCGACATGGCCCAGGCGCCGAACTCGTCGGCCCGGGCGAGGAACATGCGCATCGAGCCGAAGCACCACATTGAGCGGGAGGCGCGGGCGGCGAGAGTGGGCCAGCCGTCCGGCCAGCGGTCCCACGCGAGCGCGGTCTCCGCGTACGGCGGGTCGGCGAGCACCAGGTCGACCGGGTCGAGGCGCGGCACGATGTCGCGCATATCGCCGAGGTAGAGCGTGGTGGTCGCATCGGCGTAGTACGGCTCGGACGTCATCGTGCGACCTCCGGCCACGGCAGCGGCGCGCGGCTGACGCGCCGGATCGTGATCCGCTGGACGTCGTTCCGGTCCGCGGTGAGCCGGAGTCGGCCGGCGACGCCGGCGTACTGCTCGATGCGCCACTCGTCGGTCGCGACGTCCAGCTCGATGACCGGGTCGACCGGCGTCTGCTTCGGATCGACGCGGTGCAGTTGCAGCCACGCGATCAGCGCGTCGCGGGCGTCCGGCCACAGTGCGTCGTACGGGATACGGTCAGCCACGGTCGCCCTCCGCCTGAGCGCCCCGCTGAGCCGTCACACAGGCCTTGTTCGGCTCCATGCCCGGAGATCCACTCCCCAGGCTCGCAGCGGTGCTCTCGGCGTGCCGAGCGGTGGTGTTGTGATCGTCGGTCGTGGGCACGGCGGTCCTCTCGATCAGGCGGGTTGGGCGGTTGCCGCATGGACAGCCGGCCCATCGGATGTGGCGCTGGTGGCCGAGCGCGCGGGCCTCGCTCTCCAGCTCGTCCCGGATCTGCCGGCACCGCCGCCGCCAGCGGACCGGGTCGTCCAGGCCCACGGGCGCGTCGTCGCGCGCGGGCCGCGGCGCCGGAGCGAACGCGGCCGGCTGCTGGACATCGGCGGGCGTGGTCCGGGCGTGCGCCCGGGCGCGCTCAACGGCGGCCCGGGCGCTGGTGCGAGCGGCGTGCTCGCGGCCGGTCAGGCGCCGGGTCATCACCACTCCGTGACCACACGCCGGACGGCCGGGCCGTCGAGGACGACCACCCCGCCGTCGTCAATGAGGCGCTCGACGATCGGGTCGCCGTAGCGGGCCACGAGCGCGTCGTAGGCGGCGCCGGCGTCGGCGGCCGCGTTGGTGGTGACGATGAGGCGGCGCTCGTTGGCGCACCGGATGTCGACGATGCGCTGGAGCTGCTCCAGCCACCAGTCCGTGACGCGCTCACGGCCGAGGTCGTCGAGGACGAGCAGCGGGCAGGTGGTGGCGTAGTCGAACGCGAGCGGCTCGGCGTCGGGCTTGAGCGCGGCGGAGAGGTCCGCGGCGGTGTAGACCATCACCCACTCGTTCTGGGTATGGGCGGCGTTAGCGATGGCGAACGCCGCGGTGGTCTTGCCGGTGCGGGCGGGGCCGGCGATGAGCAGCGCGCGGGGGCCGCGGTCGTACCAGCTGGAGATCATGCCGCGCGGATCCTGCTCCGGGCGCAGGTTGCGGTAGGCGGCGTTGGCATACCGGCTCGGCCGGCGGCGGGCGTACTGCAGGTTTCGGTTCGCGGTCTGCCGGGCCTTGATCGCGGCGAGCTCTGCCTCGTCGGCCAGGCGACGCACCTCGGCCAGCGAGGTGGCGTAGTCGGCGGTCTGCAGCGCGCGCATGTCGCGGCGCCACGGGTCGAGGGCGGTGGCGAGGTTGTTCATCGGGCGGTTCCGTTCGTGAGGAAGTCGCTGGCGCGCACGGCACCGAGGAGGGGGTTGCGCTCGCGGCGCTGTTCGGGGGTGAGGCTGTCGACGTGCCGGTTCGCGCCGGAGGCGACACCCGGGGGCCGGGTGCGGCCGGTGCCGCCCTCAGCCGCGCGGCGCATCCAGAGACGCCAGGTCGCGATCCAGTCCGTCTTAGTGGCGTCCCTGCCGGACTTCGCGGTCCAGTAGTCCAGGAACTTCGCGGTCTCCTGCTGGCCGTTGACGCCCGGGCAGTGCTCGGCGAACCAGGCCTTCATCTCGTCTGTCACGGCGAAGTCATCCGGGATGCGGGTGGCGCGCTTGCGCGTCCCCGAAGGAGACGAAGTCTCCTGAGGTAGTTCTTCTTTAGAAGAACTACGGGTCGGGTCGGGTCGGGGAAGCCGAACTTCACCCGAACGTTCGGCCTGAGTGGCGTCGAAGTTCTCCCGAACGTTCGGGTGTTGTTCGGGCGAACCATTTCCGGTTCGACCTGCGGTTCCTTGACTGGTCTTGCGCTTCTCCCGCATCTTCCGCATACGTTCGCGGGCCGCTTTGCGCTCGTCCTGCACGCTCTCGGCGGTCGGGTTGTACTCGTGCCAGTCGTGGAACCGGTAGCCGCCCTTCGCCCGCCTCCACAGCCCGACGGTCACCAGCGTGTCGGCCAGCCGCGCGGAGTCCGGGAGCAACCGCGGAAGCACGTAGTCCGGCACGAACCCGTCAGTGAGGTTCGCGCTGCACCAGGTGCCGGCGATCACCCACAGGCCCAGCGCGGCCGGGTCGGCCGCGAGCACCTTGGGGTGGGAGTGGAACGAGTCGTCCACCTTGAACCAGGTCATGAGGAGAGAGCCCCCTTGCGGGCGTTGATCGGAAGATCATGTGGCCTCATGAGTATGCCACATGGGTTGGCATATCCGAGAGGCCACATGACAGGCGATGCGAGTAGGCCACATAATGTGTCCATGGAATCCACGGCTCTTGACGCTGCCGTCGACGCGTTCCGCAAGGCGGAGGCGGAGATGGAAGCGCGGCGCGACGACCTGCACGTGCAGATCCGCAGGGCGTACGCGGACGGCGCGGGGATGAAGCAGGGCGAGATCGTGCGGAAGACCGGGTACACCCGGGAGACCATCCGCCGGATCACGTCCTCCACCCCTTCCGATCCATCCGTGTAAGTCGATCTTTTGTCTGGCGTGCGCCAGCCCGGCCCCCAGAAAGATGGGGCCGGGCTGGTCGCGCTGGTCAGGCGGCCCGGGAAGCGGCGCGCCGCCGGCGCCACGCGGGCTCGACGATCTCGGCCGGCGCGGTGGCCACGAGGATCAGGCCGGGCCAGTGCTCCCAGCCCTCCAGCTCTTCGGCATCCAGAACTCGCCAGGTGCTCGGCCCGATGACGCGGACGCCGGCCTCCGCCGCGACCGCGGGCAGGTCGTCGAGACCTTCGGCAATCAGCGCGTCGCGGGTGTAGGTCTCGTCCGTGATGGGCCAGACCGCGAGCAGCCCGGTCATGCGGTGCCGCCCGGCTGATTAGGCATGCGCATCTGTACGTAGACGGCCGGCTTGCCATCGCGCCGCGTGGTCTCGTCCGCGTCCAAGAGCGGGTCGACCTCGCGCAGCACCGCGACCAGGCGTCGGATGGTGGCGATGTCGCCATTGATCCGGATCCGCAAGCTGGGCGAATCAGCCACGGCACACCTCCGCCCGGCCCTGCTCACGCGCCCGCTCGAAGATCCGGTCGGCCAGGGCGACTGGCATGACGACCAGGTCCTCGCGCCGGGTCGCGTCGAGCACCGCGTCGGCCGCGTGCCCGGCACAGATGCTGACCCGACCGCAGTCCGGGCAGTCGGCCACGCGCGACGCGGTCAGCGCGTCGACGAGCCAGGTCCGGACTGGCGCCTCGTCAGCATGGCCGGTGTCGAGGATGCGGAGATCAGGCATCGATGCCCTCCTCAGGGTCGTACCGGCGATCCATGGCGCGCTGCGCCGGCGGTGCGGGCGGCAGGTCGCGGGGCTCCGGGTGTTGGGCGTCGCCCGGGCGTCCGAGCTTGTGGCAGCGGCCGCAGGCGAGTTGGCCGTCCTGCGCCGCCGGGATCTCGCGGTCCTCGAGGAACGGGTGCGGCGCGGCGCTCGGCCGGACGTTCGCGGTCACGACGCGGCCCTCCGGTGCCGCGCGGCGAGTGCGTCGGCGGCGCCGGAGCGCACGCCCAGGGCGTCGAGCACCTCGGCCAGGGCGTCGGCGGTCTCGCCGCGCCGGACCGCGATCCGGTCCAGCACGGAGGCCGCGGCCCGCTTCTCGTCCGCGGTCGGCTCGTAGATCGACGGACCGACCTGCTCCAGCGAGCGCAGCGCGTCCCGGTCGGACGCGGGGGCCGGTATCCGTCGGGCCGGCCGAGTCGTGGTGACGTCGATCTTGGTCACAGCACACCTCCGGCTACCGCAACCGTTTCGATCCGGCGGCTGGCAAGCTGGTCGACCTGGCGCGCGGCCGGGGTCTGGCCGAGGTACTCCATGCGCCAGGCCGGATGCCACGGCGTGCTGTGCCGTTCGCCGTCGAGCCGCACGCGGATGTACGCACCGCGCGCGCTGGTGATGACGCCGAGCTGCCCGGCGGCCACGACGCGGGCACCGCGACGGGCCGGCACCGCGTACCGCTGACGGATGTAGGCCAGGCTCATCGCTGGTCACCGCCCTCGTTCAGCGCGTCGACCGTGGTCCGCCAGTCGGCGGAGAGGTAGACGACGTCGCCGGTGCGCTCGTTGAGCAGCACGCGGTCGTGGCCGGGCCGGCGCATGTCCAGCTCGATCAGCTCCGCGACCGGGGCCGAGCTGGGGGTCGTGTCAGGCACCGGGCACCTCCGACGGTGCGAGGTGCCCGATCGGCTCGGCCAGCGCGGTCAGCACGTGGCCGGCCTCGGTGATCGCGGCCTTGCGGGCGTCGGAGTCGATCCGGAGAGTGAGCGCACCGGGCTCGCCGCCGGGCCGCACGCGCAGGCCGGGCACGATCGTGCCGGTCTCGCGGTCCACCGCGACGTCGCCCTCGGTGAGGAGCCGACCGAGCAGCGCGGTCTCGCTGGCCGGCCGGACACGCTCGACGGTCTCGACCTCGCTGGGGTGCTCGGCGCGCACCCAGGCGGTCCAGGCCTTCGGGTCCGTCACGGTGACCGCCGGCTTGGTCAGCGGCAGGTACACGGTGCCGACGCCGGGGATCGTCCACCGCGGCGCGGCGCCCTGCTCGGCCAGCTCGGCGCGGGCCTCGGCGTCGATCTCGCCGCGCAGCTGCTTGGCGAGGCCGGCGGCCGCGGCGGCGATGCCCTCCAGCCGGACGATCTCGGCGATCTTCTGTGCCCGGTTCACGCCGGAGCTCCTTCCGGCTCAGCCGCGTCGACGGGCGGGGTGGACTGCTCGACGAAGCGCACGAGCCGGTCGATGACGGCCGAGGCCTCGGCGAGCGTCAACTCCTTGGTGGAGGACACCTCGCGGCCGACGGCCTCCGCGCAGTACGCCAGCGCCGCGTCGCGGTCACCGAGGTCGGCGTCGCGGAAGAGCGCGTGCAGCTTCTTGCTCTGCTCGGTGTTGATCATTCGCGGCTCGACCGGCCGGTCCGGGCGCGCGGCCGGCGCGGGCCGTTCTGCCCGGCGCGGCGCGGCCTGGCGCTGCTGGCCGCGCTTGCGGTCCTCCAGCGCCTCCTGCTGCGCGGCCTTGGCGTCGTCGTCGCCGTCGTCCGGGACCACGCCGGTGACCGCGCACAGGCAGTACCGACGGGCGTAGGTGATCGCCCCGCCCAAGGCCTGCGGCGTGCTGCCGGTCAGCGGGTACTCGCCCTCCAGCCGCTCGCCCGAGGTGTGGACCAGCATGTAGGCCAGGACGAACCGGCCCTCGCGCAGCGTCGGCATGGTGATCCACGCCAGGCCGTTCTCGCCGAGCAGCGGGAGCAGGTCCTCGCTCACCCCGGCCAGGTCGGCGTACCGGTACTCATAGCTGCCGGTGTTCGCCGTCTCGGACTTGCGGACCTTCGGCAGCTTGGCCTGGACCGTGGCGAGCGCGGCGGCGATCTTCTGCAGCGGCACGGGTGCCGCGAACGGTGTCGTCACGCGGCACCGCCGCGGTACTCCAGCACCAGTTCGCCAGCGACCGTCGCGAGCGCGCCGGCGTGCGGCAACGGCAGCGTCTCCGCGCTCGACGCGGCCGGGCCGACGCGCAGCCGGTCATCGGTCGGCGTGCGCTCGGCATCGCGCTCGGCCTCGGCCGACGGCAGCGCCTCGGCCAACCGCGCCCACGCCTGCTCGGCCGGGACCGGCACACCAACGGACGCCTCGACGTCCGGCGTCGGGTCGGCGGCGCGGCGGTGCCGGCCGGGCTCGGTGGGGTCCAAGCCATGGACGACGACGGCCAGGCCGCCGGCGCCCGCGACGAGGCCGAACGCGTATGCGGCGACCGTAGTGATCACCTCGGGGGTCAGCACGTCTCCTCCTCAGGGGGAAGCTGGTCAAGATCAATAGGGAGTTCGGCCCGGCGCAGCAGGTCGGCGGCGCACGCCGCGAGCTGGTCGTAGTCCATGGACAGCGCGTCGACGCTCATCGCCCGGCGCCAGGCAGCCCGGGCCTCGGCCTGCCACGCGGCGGCCCGGGTGCGCTCCCGGTCGGCCTCCCGGCGCGCGGCCAGCCACGCGCCGGTGACGAGCACGAGCGCGGAGATGATCAGCGACGCGACGATGAGCACGCCGACGACCAGCGCGAGCGCGCCGTCGGCGGTCATCGGGCCGCTCCCGCGAGTACCGGCTCCGAGGCAATCTCGTCGGCGAGTCCGCGGAGGAGCCCGGCGGCCGTCTCGGCGTCGAGGCCGATGACCGCGTCGAGGATCACGACGCGGGACCGCGCCGCAGTGGCTCGCGCATGGTTGGCCGAGGCGACCCGAAGCGCCTGCTCGATCAGCGCCGCGGTCGACCGGCTGGCCGGCTCCCCGCCCTCGATGAGCGTCACCCGGTTCCGGCTGACCTGCGCGAGCCGCGCGAGCCGGGCCTGCGTGAGGCCCAGGGCGCGGCGCCGTGCGGCCAGCCCGGGCATCGGCACGCTGTTTCTAGGCGCTGGCACGACCGACTCCCCTCTGTGCGAGATAGGCGTCGATTCGCGTCTGCTGTTCGTCCGACTCGTGGCAGCGACCGCACAGCTGCGCCGCGGCGGCCGGCAGGTCGGCCGGCATGCCGACCACGTGCTCCCGGCAGCGGCGGCAGCCGTACGGCTCGGTGGCCTCGATCTCGCCAGCGAGCACCGTGGTCTGGCAGGTGATGCAGCGCGGCTGCTCGTCCTCGCCGGTGACCTGGGCCTCGTGGTCGCTGTTCTCGACGCACCGTCGGGTGCTACCGCCGAGGTGGCCGTTCGTGCCCCAGGCCGCGTGGCACTGCGAGCAGGTGAAGCCGTCCGCGTCGCTTTCGCACGGCACGTCGCACCACGGGCAGTCCGGCGGCGGGAACTCCAGCTCCCGGTCCTCCGGCTTGCCGAGCGCGCGGATCTGATCGGCCAGCGGGTGCCGCTCGACGTGCCCAACCGGGATCGGCTGGTAGTTGCGGAACAGGTAGACAGCCGCGAACCTTGGAGCGGGGTCGGCCAGCACGTACGGGCCACCGCGCATGACGAACGCGTCCCGGCAGACAGCGTCGATCTCGGGCGCGCCGTCGCGGTTGCCGTTCGGCCAGTAGAGCACCGGGTCGCCCGACTTCACCGTGCTGTTCCAAACGGCGGCCGCCGTCGCGGTCGGGTCCAGGTGCGCGCTCACTCGGCCACCGCCTGGTGCGCGTCGGCCAGGCGGAGCAGCAGCAGCGCGTACTGCCGCAGCGTGGCTGCGTCGGTCGTGCGCCGCATGACGCCGTTGGCCTGCTCGTAGTCGCTCATCGACGCGAACACCACGACCGGGTCGCCCGGCCGCAGCGCCGCGGAGAACGTCAGCCGCATGCCGCCGGCGAAGTCCCAGCCGACGCTGGCGGCCTCCGGCTCCGGCATCTCGTCGACGTCGAAACCGATCTCCTGCCACGCCGCCGGGTCCGGGGACAGGCCCTCTGCGTACTCCGGCTTGCCGTACGTCGGCGTGCCGGACGCAGGGTTCGTGCCGAGGCACTTGCAGATCTCGCCGACGAACACGGCGCCGCAGCACGGCTTGACCCGGGCTAGGATCACGGGCTTCACAGCGCCCCCCGGACCAGCTGCTCGTCGAGCGCGGCGACCAGCTGGCGCAGGTCGACGTCGGAGGCGCGGGCGACCGCGGCCGCGACGGCGATGGCCTCGTGCCGGTCCAGGCCGCCCATCTCAGCGCGGAGGTCGATGCTGGTCCCCGCGCCGAGCGAGCACGCGATCCGGACCAGGCGCACCATGTTGCTCGGGACCGGCCGCCGGCCGTCCGGCGTGCGCACGTCCAGAGCGCCGTCCTCGACCGCGGTGGACAGCGCCCGCCAGTCAATGACCGGCACCTGCTTGCCGCGCTCCGGGATGTGCACGATGTGACGCCGCACCTCAACGGCTACGCGCAGCGCGAACATCGGGCTCTGCAGCAGGTCCAGCGCGGCGCGCTCCTGCGGTGGCATCGGGTCTCGGTAGAGGGCCGCGAGCGTGAGGTTCATGCCGCACCGTCGCGGTTGATACCGGTGTAGACGTCGACCGGAAGGCCACCGACGTGCTCGGAGTCGCTCGGCGTGCAGTACAGCGAATGAGTTTTGGACGGGCCCTCGACCGGAAGGCCGAGGATGCCGGCCACGCGGTCGACGTCGGCCTTGCGGGCCTCCTCGTCCGCGACGTCGACCGGCACCTGGACGCCCAGGTACACGTGCAGCCCAGGCAGACTGACGTCGCCGAGCTTCCGGAGGTCGGCGGCGACCGCCTCCAGCGCCTCAGCAGCCCTGATGGGATTGGTGAAATCCATGGGATACTCCCTGTGTCTGGGCGCCCCGATCGCTTGCCGGCTGGTGGGGCGCCTGTGGCATTTCTGAAGGTCAGGCGGCCTGCGAAGGCGCCGGCACGCGCGGGCCCGACGGGGGCGGCGGCGTGTGCGGCCCCGACGGCGGGTGCGTGCGGGCGTACTCCCGGGCCTGCTGCTCGTCGGCGCGAAGGCTGTCGAGGTAGGCGTCCAGGTCAGAGCGGAGAATTCGGCGCGAGTTGCCGATCTTGAGCGAGGGCAGCACGCCGGTCCCGACGAGGTGCCAGACGTATCGCTCCGTCACGGAGATCAGCTGAGCGACCTCCTTGACCTTGTATGCGCGCTGCTCGTCGGAGAGATCGACGGTGCTACGCGTGGCAGTGTTGAGGGTGTCAGTGCCATGCATGGCACTGAACATACCTAGTGCCATGCATGGCACCACTCATACTTTCGGATGATTCTGACCTTGGTATTTTTGGCTACCGTGTGAGCCATGCAGCGTTATTCAGGGCGCGATACGCGGCGTCTCGCCCGCAAGAGATGCCGGTGCCACGGACGGCACCACTGCCATGAACAGCACAGCCGTCCCGTGCATGGCACTTACCGTTTACGGGTGGCAGTGGACGAGGCGGCGCAGAAAGAGGTCTTCAAGGCCTTCGTCGTGCGCGCCCTCCGCGATGCGCGTGACCGCGGCATGTCGGACGACGCCATCCAGACCGCTACCGGAGTCGGCAAGTCCACCTTCCACCGCTGGAAGCGGGAGGCGTGGCGAACCGAAAAGCCCGAGCTGCAGAAGGTCGAGGCGTTCTGCGCCGGCCTGGGCATCCCCACGGCGGTTGCCGCAGCGGCATTGGGTTTCGGCGAGCGGTCGGCTAGCACGACCCCCGAGCCGACCATCGAGCCCGACATCCGCACCATCTTGCAGATGCTCCAGGACCCCAACGTCCCGGAGAACGAGAAGTGGCTCATCCGCGAGACGCTCAGCAGCCTCGCGCGCCGCGATCCCCGCCGCATCTCCAGCTGATCCCAGCCCACCCCCTTCTTTCAGCACGCACCGGTTGCCGCGGGTGCCGCGGCGACGGTCGCTGCGCGCCCTCCACCGATGGAGTAGCCCATGTCCCGCAAGCAGCAGCCCCGAGGACGCCCGACGATTTTCGAGGGGTCAGATGGCTGGTACCACTGCTACGTCACGATCGGCCTGAAACCCAACGGCACGCCTCGCCGCAAGCACATCCGCCGCAAGACCTCCGCAATGGTCCTGGACGCCGTTGAAGACCTGGAAAAGCGGATTCGGCAGGGCAACGGCATCCCTACGGAGATCCTTACCGTCGAGGACTGGCTGAACTACTGGCTCGAGGAGATCATCCGGCGCAACCGGAAGTACAACACCTGGCGTGGGCATCGCAGTGCCCTTGACCACCACGTCATACCCGTTATCGGGCGCTACCGCCTGGACGGGACAAGGAACCGGCTGGAACCCGAGCACCTCGACACGATGCACAGTGAGATGCAGAGGCGAGGAGTCAAGGACAACTACCGCGCGAAGGTCCACCGCATCCTCCGCACCGCGCTCGCCGAAGCCGTGCGGCGTGGGAAGGCGGGCCGCAACGTGGCGGACATGGTGCTCAAGCCCGTGACCCGCACGGTGAAGATCAAACCGCACACTCTCGAAGAGGCTCAGGCGATCATCCGCACAGCGGTTGTGGACGTGTGGGCTGCCCGGTGGTACCTCGGCATCCTCAGCGGCCTTCGTCAGGGCGAGGTGCTCGGGCTTCGATGGTCCGACCTCGAACTTGACGCGGCGCCGCCGCGGCTTCAGCCGCAGAAGCAGGTACAGCGCCGCCGGTGGGAGCACGGCTGCACAGATCCTGTGGCGTGCGCAGCCCGAAAGTGCCGCCGGAAGGCTTGTCCGCCGCGCTGGGAACATGGCTGCGTCGATGCCGCGACGTGCAAGATCTGGGCGCACTTCTGCCCGGCCCGCCGGCGCGTCCCCGGGTGCAACACGCACCAGCGCGCATGCCCGAAGGTCTGCGCGCCTGGGTGCACTGATCACGCGCGCGCCTGTCCGGACAAGATCGGGGGCGGCTTGGTCGAGGAGGACCTCAAGACGGAGAAGAGCGACCGCACGGTGGTTATTGCCGCAGTTGCTGCCGAGGCGCTCAGGCAGCATCGCGAGGCGCAGATTCGGGAGCGGGCCGCGGCGGGGCACGCCTGGGACTCGACAGGATTCGTGTTCGCCACGCCGTCCGGCCGACCGGTCGACCCGCGGGTCGACCACGAGCGATGGGAGCAGCTCCTCAAGCGCGCCGGCCTCCCGGACAGTCGGCTGCACCTGGCGCGCCACGACGCCGGAACCCTGCGGTTGGCGACCGGCACGGACATCCGCGTCGTCCAGGACGACCTGGGGCACTCGTCGATCAAGACCACCCAGGGATACGTGGACGTGGCCGTCGAGCTGAAGCAGCAGGCGGTCGAACGCGTCGCGAGCGCACTGTTTGACGGTGGGCTTGCAGCACTACTGCAACAGTCGAGTGCAACAGTCTTGCCTGGTAAATAGCCCCCGAGGGGGTAAATTCGCTGGTAGGCCGCCGGGGACTCGAACCCCGAACCTATGGATTAAAAGTCCACAGCTCTGCCATTGAGCTAGCGGCCCGCGGCTGTCAGGGTACCTGCGCGGCCCACCGGACGCCTAAACCATATCCCCGGATCGCTTTGCCATCCCCGAAAGCACGGCCGGCGCCACGGCGAGCGACCGGCCGAACCCGCTGCACATCCGCTCTGCGGTGGACACATGAAGAAGGACCGGCCCCGATGGGACCGGTCCTGCTCGAGCGAGCGGAGGATACGAGATTCGAACTCGTGAGGGTGTTAACCCAACACGCTTTCCAAGCGTGCGCCCTAGGCCACTAGGCGAATCCTCCGCCGCAAACAATACCGTGCCGTCGCGGCGGCTCGCATCGGGGTTACCCGTGACCGGACTCTCGCCCCCTGCCGCCACGGCGGGTCGCCCGGGCGGGTAGAGTTGGCGTCGCTCCCCGTGCGGTGTGTATCCCGTGAACCTCCCCAGGGCCGGAAGGCAGCAAGGATAAGCGGGCTCTGACAGGTGCACGGGGAGCCTTCGTGTCCCTGGGTTTTCCCAGGTCGATCGCATACCTGCGCCGCGTCGCGCCTCTGGTCGGAAAAGTGTCTGACCCGGTGGTGGCCGCTTCAACCCCGGCGGCGGAGAATGGCGCGGTCGAGAGGAGACGGCAGTGGCGTTGGCCCTCTACCGCAAGTACCGGCCGCGAACGTTTGCCGAGGTCATCGGGCAGGAGCACGTCACCGAGCCGCTCAGCCAGGCGCTGCGCAGCGGCCGGTTGAACCATGCCTACCTCTTCTCGGGCCCACGCGGCTGCGGCAAGACGAGCTCGGCGCGGATCCTGGCCCGTTCGCTCAACTGCGAGCAGGGGCCGACGCCGGAGCCGTGCGGTCAGTGTCTGTCCTGCCGCTCGCTCGCGAACGACGGCGCCGGCTCGATCGACGTGATCGAGATCGACGCGGCCAGCCACGGTGGTGTCGACGACGCGCGTGAGCTGCGGGAAAAGGCGTTCTTCGCGCCGGCCAACAGCCGCTACAAGATCTACGTGATCGACGAGGCGCACATGGTCTCGTCGGCCGGCTTCAACGCGCTCCTCAAGCTTGTTGAGGAGCCGCCGGAGTACGTGAAGTTCATCTTCGCGACCACCGAGCCGGAAAAGGTGCTGGGCACGATCAAGTCCCGCACCCACCACTATCCGTTCCGGCTGATTCCGCCGAGCGTGCTCCGGCCGTACCTGGAGCAGCTCTGCGAGGCCGAGGGCGCCAAGGTCGAGGCGCCGGTGTTCCCGCTCGTCGTCCGCGCCGGCGGCGGCAGCGCGCGGGACACGCTCTCGGTGCTCGACCAGCTGATCGCGGGCGCCGGTGAGGAGGGCGTCACCTACGCCCGCGCGGTCGCGCTGCTCGGCGTCACCGACTCCGCGCTGATCGACGACATGATCGAGTCGCTTGCCGCGTCCGACGGCGCCGCCGCCTACGCCGCGATCGACCGGGTCGCCGAGGCCGGCCACGACCCGCGCCGCTTCGCCACCGACCTGCTCGAACGCTTCCGAGATTTGATCGTCATGCAGCAGGTGCCGGACGCGGCCGCCAAGGGCCTGATCGACGGCCCCGCCGACGAGATCGAGCGGATGACCGCGCAGGCCGGCCGGTTCGGCGCCGCCACTCTCTCCCGCGCCGCCGACATCGTGCACAACGGCCTGGTCGAGATGCGCGGCACCACCGGCCCCCGCCTCCTCCTCGAACTGATCACCGCCCGCATGCTGCTGCCCGGCGCGGACGATTCGCAGAGCGCCCTGCTGCAGCGCCTGGAGCGCATGGAGCGTGCACTTCAAGACCCCTTGGGGGTACGGCTTCAGCCCGCCCCCGGCGCGGCAGCTCCCGCTCCGGTGGCACCGGCGGTGGGTGGCGCGCCGATGGGTGGTGGCACGGCTGTCACCGCCGGCGCTCCGGCAACCGCGGGTCCGGCTGTGGCGGCCGCTACCTCGAACGAGGCGGGCTTCGACGCTCGCGCCGCCGCCCGCCAGGCCGCAGCGCGCCGGTCGGGTGCCGGCGCGTCTGCCGCTCGTCCGGCGTCCACGCAGGCCCCGGCCCGGCCTGCCGCACGCGGCGCAGGTCTAGAACCCGCTCCTCAGCCTGGCGCGGTCGCTCAGCCTGGCGCGGCTCCTCAGCCTGGCGCGGCTCCTCAGCCTGGCGCGGCTCCTCAGCCTGGCGCGGTCGCGCAGGCCGGGGCGGTTCTTCAGTCCGGCGCGGCTTCCCACGCCGGCTCCGATGGCCAGGCAGAGGCGTCCGAGGGGCAGTCTCAGGCGGTTGTGCCGCAGGCGACTCTGGCCTCCGCATCAGCGCAGGCAGCTCCACCGCAGGCGCCCACGACTGCGACCCCTGGGTCGGCATCACCGGCGCCCGTCGGTCCCTCGCAGGCCGGACCTTTGCAGGCCGGACCTTCGCAGGCCGGACCGACACAGGTGGGCCCGCCTCAGCCGGGTTCGCCGCAGCCGGGATCGCCGCAGCCGGGATCGGCACCGCAGCCTCAGCCGACGCCCGCCGAGGTGCCCACGTCCGGCGGGCCCGCCGCCACCGACGGCCCCGACGTGACCGAACTCCGCAGCCGCTGGTGGCCCGAGGCGTTCGCCTTCGTCAACACCCGCAGCAAGCGCGCCGGTGCGATGCTCCGTCACGCCACGGTCCGCGCGGTCGACGGCGACACGCTCGTACTCACGTTCCAGCACCCGAAACACATCGACCTCTTCGCCGGTACGCCGGAGGAGTCGCTGCTCCGCGAGGCCTTCTACGAGCTGTTCGGCGTCCGCTGGCAGATCCGCTGCGAGCCCGCCGGTGCGGCCGGGGCCGTGGACATGCCGACCGCCCGCCCGAACAACGGCCGGGCCCCCGCGCAGCGCCAGTCCGCCCCGCAGCGGCAGCCGGCCCAGCAGCCTCAGCCGGGCCACCCCACGCCGCCCGCCGCTCCCGCGCGCTCGTTATCCGAGTCAGACTCGAGATCGGGGCCGGACCCGGGGCCGCCTTCCGCGTCCCTCACGGCGGCCGAGGACGCGGGCTGGCCCACCCCTGCCGCCATCCCCTCCACCACCGACCACCCCGCCACGCCGCCCTCCTCCGCACAGCCCGACGCGGAGGAGCCCTGGCCCACGCCCGCCCAGCCCGGCACCGCCGCCGCGAGCGCTCCGGCCACCTCTGCCGCCGCTTCGCCCGACGGCGATCGCCCCTTCCCGGCACAGCCGGCGGGCACGGCAGTACCGAACGCCGGCGAGGACTGGCCAAGCCCGGCCCCGCCCGGCAGCTCAGTCGCGCCGCCCACCGGTGACGGCTGGCCCAGCCCGACGCGACCGGTCGGCGAAGACGGGCCCACCGACAGCGGCGGATGGCCCGAACCCGCACAGCCTGGGAGCGCACCACACGCCGCCGACAGCGACGGTTGGCCCGAACCGGCACAGCCGGGGAGCACACCACACACCGCCGACAACAGCGGATGGCCCGAACCCGCACAGGCGGGTGGTGGCCGTCCGGATCCGGGGGTCGGCGTGGCTGCGCCGATCAGTCCGGCACCGGCTGCAGGCGAGGCGCCCCGGCGTGCCACCTCCGGTGGACTGGCGGCAGCCCGTGCGGCTGCGGCGGGCAACCGTGGGAAGCAGGACTCGCCGGGCAGTAGCGGTCAGCACAGCCCGGTGGCAGCGCGGCCGGTAGCGGCTCCGGTACCTGCTGCGCCTCAGCCGCCTTCGGCGCCCGCGGGTGGCGGGAGCGCGTGGGATGACTTCCCCGAGGACGAAGAGCCGCCTTACGACCCGGATTACGACGGTCCGCTGCCGAAGGGCGGCGGACCGGTGGCGGTCGGTGGCATCTCGCCAGCCCTCGATCCGGGCGCCCGAACCTCCAGCGCACCGGCCTCGGGCGCGCCAGTCTCGGGCGCACCGGGCTCGGGCGCATCGGACTCGGGCGCACCGGGCTCGGGCGCACCGGGCTCGGGCGCACCGGTTTCTGCCGGCCTGTCCGGCACCACTGTTTCCCCCGCACCGATCGTCACCGCACCGGCCCCTGCCGCGCCGACCTCAGCCGCGTCGACCTCAACCGCGCCGATGTCGGCCGCGCCGATATCAACTGCGTCCATGTCGGTTGCGGCGCCTTCGGGCACGGGGGGCCATGGCGGGAGCGCGAATCCGGCGCTGGCGAGCGCCAAGGCGGCGGCGAGCAGGGCTGCGGCCCATGCGGCGGCGGCCCAGGGCCGGGGGGCGCAGGCGAAGTCAGCGGCGGCTGTGCCGGTGGCCGAGCCGGGTCGGCCCACGTCCGGGCGTGCGGCCGCGGCGTTGGCTGCGGCGAATGCGGCCGCGGCCGCGGCGGCTGCGGCGCAGGCAAGTCAACCGGTCGATCCGGGGGCGAAGGAGTTCAAGGGCTTCGATCCCGGTGACGAGCCGCTTGATGAGGTCGTGGACGAGAAGGCCGCCCGGCAGAACAGTGAGCAGCAGGCATTCCTGCTGCTTCAGGCGGCCTTCGGGGCGGAGAAGATCGGCGAGGTGTGACCGTCCCGGGGCGCTGCCGCCTGCTCCAGCCGTCACATCTCACCGCCGGAGCAGTGCGGGGCCGCGGGCGGGACGGCGCCTGGGTGTGACCGTGCGCCCACGGGGCCGGCGGCCCGCGGGAGCATGCGGGTCCGGCGCTCGGCGGAAGCGGGTATATCCGGCTCGTGCCTGTGGGTGGGATCGTGCGGCCACGGGGGCGGGAGCATCGGGGTCTGGTGTTCGGCGGAAGCGGGTATATCCGGCTCGTGCCTGTGGGTGGGATCGTGCGGCCACGGGGGCGGGAGCATCGGGGTCTGGCGCTCGGCGGAAGCGGGTATATCCGGTTCTGCGAGAGGCGAGCGAGGGCTCGCGGCGGTGATCCGGCTACGCTTGGCGGCGGTTCGGTGAGGCGCCGGAGCCGCTGATGAGAAACGATGTGAAGGAGCTGCCGTGCGTCCCGGGGGACAGCCCAACATGCAGCAGTTGATGAAGCAGGCGGCGAAGTTGCAGCAGGCGGCGCAGGCAGCGCAGGCCGAGCTGGCGGAGGCCGAGGTGTCGGGAACGGCCGGTGGCGGGCTGGTGACGGTCGTGATGGCCGGCACCGGTGAGGTGCGGTCCGTGAAGATCGATCCGAAGGTGATCGACCCGGAGGATCCGGAGACGCTCGAGGATGCGGTGCTTGCGGCGCTGCACAACGCGTCCGAGGCGGTGCGTGTGCTGACCGAGCAGAAGATGGGGCCGGTCACGGGCGGGCTCGGCGGACTCGGTATGGGGTTCTGAGCCGGCGATGTACGAGGGTGCCATTCAGGATCTGATCGACGAGCTGGGACGCCTGCCCGGCGTGGGTCCGAAGAGCGCCCAGCGGATCGCTTTCCACATTCTGTCCTCGGACACGACCGATGTGGCGCGGCTGGCGGCGGCGTTGCGGAAGGTCAAGGAGTCGGTGCGCTTCTGCGTGACCTGCTACAACGTGGCCGAGGAGGAGCAGTGCCGGATCTGCCGTGACCCGCGTCGCGGCAATGAGGTGCTCTGCGTGGTCGAGGAGCCGAAGGACGTGGTGGCGATCGAGCGGACCGGCGAGTTCCGCGGTCGCTACCACGTGCTCGGCGGTGCGATCAATCCGCTGGAGGGCATCGGCCCGGACAATCTGAAGATCCGTGAGCTGCTGATCCGGCTTGGGAACGGGGACGTGCGGGAGTTGATCCTGGCGACCGACCCGAACACCGAGGGTGAGGCGACCGCGACCTACCTGGCGCTGATGATCAAGCCGATGGGGATCGCGGTGACGCGGCTGGCGAGCGGGCTGCCGGTGGGCGGCGACCTGGAGTACGCCGACGAGATCACTCTGGGTCGCGCGTTCGAGGGCCGTCGCGCAGTGTAAGCATCTTACGCTGCGAAAAGTCTTCGGTTTCGCTGGGAAATGCGTACGTAATAGACATGTTCCGTCCACACTCAAAATTGATTTGCCCTCTTTTTCCGCACTTGATCCCATTCAGGTCACGCCACCATCACGGCGTGGCCTGAAGTTGGTTACATGCTCACTGTGAGCGTTGACCTCAGTGCCATCCTCGGTGGACTGTTCACCTCGACGACGGCAAACCCGTCGTCGTGTCCGCGCTGCCTTCCCGCCGCCCCAACCTGAGGCCGTCGGTAGGAGCGTGGGCACTCGAGGCTCACGACAATCGACCGGTTGCCGTAGGCCGCGGGTGTTCCACCGTGCAAAGCCTGGCGGGCCACGTGCCCCCGGGTTGTCGCTGCGGCGGCGCCCTGCGGTCCGGCGACCGGAGGAGGACCGAGGCACGGATGGTCAGTGGACCGGGCGCGTCCCTCTCTGAGGAGTCGACGCACGACGTCGCCGATCCGGCCGAAGGCGGTGTCAACGGCACCACCGGCAAGGCGAAGGCGATCGAGGGTCGCTCGCTGCGCCAGATCGCCTGGCGTCGGTTCAAGCGTGACAAAGTGGCGATGGCAGGCGGCGTCTTCGTCGGCTTCCTGGTGCTTGTCGCCATCTTCGCCACGCCGATCGTGAGTCTGATCGGGCACCCGATCGACGCTTTCAACAACGACCTGATCGATCCGACGCTGGGCCTGCCGATCGGCTCGTTCGGCGGCATCAGCGGCGAGCACTGGCTGGGCGTCGAGCCCACCTCCGGCCGCGACGTGTTCAGCCGGATCATCTTCGGCGCGCAGACCTCGATCATCGTGGCGTTCCTGGCCGCGACGGTCTCCACGATCATGGGCGCGATCCTGGGCCTGGCGGCCGGCTTCCTGGGCGGCTGGGTCGACACCACGGTCAGCCGGATCATGGACTTCCTGCTCGCATTCCCGCAGCTGCTGTTCTCGATCGCGCTCGTCTCGGTGCTTCCGGACTCGTTCTTCGGCCTGGACGGCCGGGTCTCCCGGATGGCCGTGCTGATCGGCGTGATCGGCTTCTTCGGCTGGCCGTACATCGGGCGCATCGTCCGCGGCCAGGTGCTGTCGCTGCGCGAGCGCGAGTTCATCGAGGCGTCCCGCAGCCTGGGCGCCCGCACCGGGCGGATCCTGTTCCGCGAGCTGCTGCCGAACCTGGCGGCGCCGATCCTGGTCTACACCACCTTGATCATTCCGACGAACATCATCACCGAGGCGTCGCTCAGCTTCCTCGGCGTCGGCATCGAGGCGCCCAACCCCTCCTGGGGCGGCATGCTCTACGACGCGAAGAGCTACTACCAGTCGGACCCGATGTACATGGTCATTCCCGGCGTGTGCATCTTCATCACCGTCCTGGCCTTCAACCTGTTCGGCGACGGACTTCGCGACGCCCTCGACCCGAAGGCTCACTGAGCCTTCTTTTGCACACCGATCGCACCACCACGCGCACCAGTCGCGACCCACGGTCGCACGTCAAGAAGGTAGGCAGCAGTGTTGTTCAGTAAGAGGAAGGCCATGGTCGCCGTTTCGGCAGCCCTGGCCCTGAGCGTCACCGCGGCATGCGGTGGCGGCGGCGGGTCCGACTCGTCCAACGGTGGTGCCAAGAACGCGCAGAACGCCGCCCTGACCGGCGTGCTGAACGCGTCCGACAAGAAGGGCGGCACCCTCGAGCTCTGGAGCTCGCAGGACGTCGACAGCCTCGACCCGGCCCGCGGCTACTACGCGTTCGTGTGGAACCTGAACCGGCTCTACACCCGTACGCTCGTCTCCTACGACGCCAAGCCCGGCGCTGACGGCATGAAGCTGGTGCCGGACCTGGCCACCGCCGAGGCCGCGCTCAGCAACGACGGCAAGACCTACACCTACACGCTTCGCGACGGCCTGAAGTTCGACGACGGCACGCCGATCACGTCGAAGGACGTCAAATACGGCATCGAGCGCATCTTCGCGCAGGACGTCGTCCCGGGCGGCCCCGTCTACCTGATGGAGCAGCTGGACCAGGGTCAGAAGTACCCGGGCCCGTACAAGGACTCGGACCCGAACAAGCTGGGCCTGAAGTCCGTCGTGACGCCGGACGACAAGACCGTCGTCTTCAACCTGGCCGCGCCGTACGCGGACTTCCCGTACCTGCTGGCCATGCCGGGCGCGGGCCCGGTTCCGGTCGCCCGGGACACCGGCGCGCAGTACGGCTCGAAGCCGGCCTCCTCCGGCCCGTACAAGATCGAGTCGTACGAGCCCGGCAAGGCGATCAAGTGGACCCGGAACACGAACTGGGACCAGGCGAGCGACCCGCTGCGCAAGGCACTGCCGGACGCGATCAACATGACGATCACGACCAACGCCGATGACATGGACCAGCGCCTGATCGCCGGTACCGCCGACATCGACGCCGCGCAGACCGGCGTGCAGGCCGCGGCCCGCACCAAGATCCTGCAGGACAAGACCCTTGCGGCGAACTCGGACACCCCGACCACCGGCTTCATCCGGTACGCCGCGATGTCCACGGGCGTGGCGCCGTTCGAGAACGTCGACTGCCGCAAGGCCGTCATCCTCGCCTCGGACCCGACCTCGCTGCAGACCGCGCGTGGTGGCCCCATCGCTGGTGGCGACATCGGCGTCAACATGCTCCCGCCGAACATCCCGGGCTCCGAGCCGTCGTACGACCCGTACGGCCGCGCGCAGGGCAAGCCGCAGGTGGACGCCGCCAAGGCCGCGCTCGCCGCGTGTGGCAAGCCGGAGGGCTTCTCCACGGTCATCGCCGTCCGTAACAACAAGCCGGCCGAGGTCAAGACCGCCGAGGCGCTGCAGGCCGCGCTGAAGGCCGTCAACATCGACGCCAAGATCGACCAGATCGACGGTGCTCAGGCCAGCTCGCTCCAGGGCGCGCCGGACAACGTGCACGCCAAGGGCTACGGCATCATCATCTCCGGCTGGGCGGCGGACTACCCGTCGGGCGCCGGTTACCTGCAGCCGCTCGTGGACAGCCGGTACATCCTGAAGAACGGCAACTTCAACTTCGCCGAGATCAAGGACCCGTCGATCGACGCGCTCTTCGACCAGGCGAAGACGCTGCCGCCGACCGAGGCAGCCGCTGTCTACACGCAGATCAACCACAAGGTCATGGAGGGCGCGTACATCCTGCCCTTCGTCGCCGACAAGGCCCTCAACTACCGCAACCCGCGTCTGACCAACGTCTACATCCACCAGTTCTGGGGCATGTACGACTTCCAGGCGCTCGGTGTCTCCAGCTGAGGCAGTTAATTAACTCGTAGCACGTCTTGGCGGGTGTCCCTCCCACCGGAGGGGCACCCGCCGAACCTGGAGGCCTCGGCTCGTGTTCGCATACGTCGTTCGGCGACTGTTCAACGTCGTCATCACGCTGCTGGTCGTCACGCTGGTGACCTTCGGCGTCTTCTTCCTGGTGCCGAAGTTGACCGGCAGTGACCCCGCCCTGCTCTACATCGGCAAGACGGCGGATGCGGCCTCGCTCGAAGGCATCCGGACCAAGCTGGGTCTCGACGACCCCATCTACGTCCAGTACGGCAAGTTCCTGCAGGGCCTGGTGGTCGGCCGGGACTACGACAACGGCCCGGACGTCACGCACTGCGCGGCGCCCTGCTTCGGTTACTCGTTCAAGACCGACCAGGAGGTGTGGCCGTACCTGCTCGACCGCCTCCCGGTCACGCTGTCGCTCGCCCTGGGCGCCGCGATCCTCTGGGTGATCGGCGGTGTCGGCGCCGGCGTCATCTCCGCGCTGCGCAAGGGCCGGGCCGCGGACCGGATCGTGATGACGACCGCGCTCGCCGGCGTCTCGCTCCCGATCTACTTCACCGGCCTGGTGTCCGCCGCGATCTTCTCCTACTGGCTGGGCTGGCTGCCGCCGCCCGGGTACGTCGACTTCGCGGTGAACCCGCTGGAGTGGGCGACGAACCTGCTGCTCCCGTGGATCACGCTGGCGTTCCTCTTCGCCGCGACCTACGCGCGCCTGACCAGGGCGAACATGCTGGAGACGCTCAGCGAGGACTACATCCGCACCGCGCGCGCCAAGGGCCTGCGCGAGCGCGCGGTGGTCGGCAAGCACGGCCTGCGCTCCGGCCTCACGCCCCTGATCACCGTCTTCGGCCTGGACCTCGGCAGCCTCCTCGGCGGCGCCATCCTGACCGAGACCACGTTCAACCTCCGCGGTCTGGGCGAGGCCACGCTTACCTCGATCCGGCAGAACGACCTGCCGATCATCCTCGGCGTCACGCTCTTCGCCGCGTTCTTCATCGTCATCGCCAACCTGGTCGTCGACCTGCTCTACGCCGCTGTCGACCCGCGCGTCCGGCTGAGCTGAGGGAACCCCTGTGACCACTTCAGTGCCTGTCACCGAGATCGGCCCGGCCGACCTCTCGCCGCCCAAGTCCTTCCTCGAGGTGCGCGACCTGCGCGTGCAGTTCGCGACGGACGACGGCATCGTCAAATCCGTGGACGGTGTGTCCTTCGGGCTGGAGCGCGGCAAGACGCTCGGCATCGTCGGCGAGTCCGGCTCCGGAAAGAGCGTCACAAGCCTCGCGATCCTCGGCCTGCACCGCAGCCGCAGCAACGCCACGGTCGGCGGCGAGATCTGGCTCGACGGCGAAGAACTGATCAAGGCCGACAACGAGCGGGTACGCCGACTGCGTGGCCGGAAGATGTCGATGATCTTCCAGGACCCGCTGAGCGCGATGCACCCCTACTTCACGATCGGCCAGCAGATCGTCGAGGCGTACCGGATCCACCACGGCGGCAGCAAGAAGGCGGCCAAGCAGCGCGCGGTCGACATGCTGGCCCGGGTCGGCATCCCGCAGCCGTCCCGCCGCGTCGACGACTACCCGCACCAGTTCTCCGGCGGCATGCGGCAGCGCGCGATGATCGCGATGTCGCTGATCAACAACCCGGAGCTGCTGATCGCGGACGAGCCGACCACCGCGCTCGACGTCACAGTGCAGGCGCAGATCCTCGACCTGATCCGGGACCTGCAGGAGGAGTTCGGCTCCGCGGTCATCATGATCACGCACGACCTCGGCGTGGTGGCCGAGCTGGCCGACGACATCCTGGTCATGTACGGCGGGAAGGCAATCGAGCGCGGGCCGGCCGACGTCGTGTTCCGCAGCCCGGAGCACCCGTACACCTGGGGGCTGCTCGGCTCGATGCCGCGCCTCGACCGTGAGGTCCGCGACCGCCTCAACCCGATCAAGGGTACGCCGCCGTCGCTGATCAACCTGCCCTCCGGCTGCGCCTTCCACCCGCGCTGCCCGTACGCGGGCCGCAACGGGGACCGGTCGTTCACCGAGCGCCCCGAGCTGACCGGCACGACGCACGCGGTCGCCTGCCACATGCCGACGGAGCTGCGCCGCGAGATCTTCGTCCAGGAAGTGAGCCCCAACCTGTGAGCACTCCTTCTCCCACGGCCTCTCCGGTGGCTTCCCCGGCCGCTGAGCCGCTTCTCGAGGTCAGCGGGCTGCAGAAGCACTTCCCGATCACGGCCGGGCTGCTCCGCCGTCAGGTCGCGGCCGTACGCGCGGTCGACGGCATCGACCTGACCGTGCACAAGGGCGAGACGCTCGGCCTGGTCGGCGAGTCCGGCTGCGGCAAGTCCACGGCCGGGCGCCTGATCACCCGGATCCTGGAGCCGACCGGCGGCAAGGTCACGTTCGACGGCCAGGACATCACGCACATCAAGGGCACCCCGCTGCGGGACCTGCGCCGCGACGTACAGATGATCTTCCAGGACCCGTACTCGTCGCTGAACCCGCGGCACACGGTCGGCACGATCGTCTCGGCGCCGCTGCAGATCCAGAAGATCCCCACACCGCAGGGCCTCAAGCGCGCGGTGCAGGACCTGCTGGAGATGGTCGGCCTCAACCCGGAGCACTACAACAGGTACCCGCACGAGTTCTCCGGCGGCCAGCGGCAGCGCATCGGCATCGCCCGCGCGCTCGCGCTCAAGCCGAAGATGATCGTCGCGGACGAGCCGGTGTCCGCGCTCGACGTCTCCATCCAGGCGCAGGTCGTCAACCTCCTCGACGACCTGCAGCGCGAACTGGACCTGACCTACCTGTTCATCGCGCACGACCTCTCCGTGGTGCGGCACATCTCGGACCGGGTCGCGGTCATGTACCTCGGCAAGGTGGTCGAGGTGGCGCCGCGCGACGACCTGTACGCGCACCCGCGGCACCCGTACACGGTGGCGCTCATGTCGGCCGTGCCGGTGCCGGACCCGTCCCGCCGGGACCGGGCGCAGCGCGAGCGCGTGCTGCTCACCGGCGACGTGCCCAGCCCGATCGACCCGCCGTCCGGCTGCCGGTTCCGTACCCGCTGCTGGAAGGCGCAGGACGTGTGCGCCACCGAGGAGCCGCCGCTTGCCGTGCTGGCCACCGGCCACCAGGTAGCCTGCCACTTCCCGGTCAGCGACGAGGAGCAGCACGCGTCAAGCGAGGGACGGTCGCGCGCGGCCGCACTGGCCCGCGACAAGATCGCCACGGTGGTCTCCGACCCGGAGTGAGCAAACCCGCCCCCTCGGCGTGTGACCTGGCTCATTCTGTGCAGAGCTGGATCACGAAATTGAGGGGGCGGGTGTGACAGAAGAGCTCAACGCGCGGGTACGGGCGGCAGTCGACGCCACCCAGGCCGCGGGAACGGCCATGTTCTGCTGGCGGATGCCGGCCGGCCGCGGCGATCTCGGCTCCTGCGAGGGCGCCGTCGACTTCGACAGTGGCCGGCTGGCGATGCGGTCCCGGTTCCAGATCCCGTCGCTTGCCGAGCCCGAATTCGACTCCGCGCTCGTCGACCCGAGCCGGCCCGGCGCGGAATGGATCGTGGAGAACCGCTCGATCGTCACCGAAGGCGCGTTCTACTCGCTGCAGGAACCGTCCGGCGTCGAACCGGCAGGTTCATGGGAGGCATCCCGGCTCGGGTCCGAAGGCCTGGCCGCCACGCCGATCGGCATGCTCTCCTGGCTGCGCGGGGTGACGTCCGCGTCCGTGTCGTCCGACTGCCTGACTGTCACCCTGGACCTGCGGCAGGCGCTGGAGCTGGCACCGGCCGAGGACCGGCCGGCGTTGCGGGCCGCGCTCGACTCCGGACGGATCGGGCTGACCGCCTCCGAGGTGACCGGCGAGGTCGAGTTGGACCCGCAGGGACGGGTACGCCGCATGTCGGCGACGGTGCCGCCGGGCGCATCGCCGCACCTCGCGGTCGAGGCCGAGCAGGACAGCATCGAACTGCTGCTCAACGACCTGGGGCGGCCGGTGGCGATTCCGTCGGCGGGCGACGGCGAGCGGGTCGACATCGAGGAGTTCATGGCCGTGTTCGAGGGGCAGCCGCAGTGCGGGCCGGCGCTCGAGGACATGTGGGCGGGGACCGGAGCCGGGCGGGCCACGTCCTAGCGGGCGCGAAGCGGTGTTCGGCGCGCGGCGCCGGACACCGGCTTGCCTGTCCTGGTCCCGGCGGGATCCGCGGCGGCCAGTCGTAAGCGCCGCTCAAACCCGGCTCGCGGTCCCGGCGGGATCCGCGGCGACCGGTCGTAAGCGCCGCTCAAACCCGGCTCGCGGTCCCGGCGGGATCCGCGGCGGCCAGTCGCGCCGCTCAGAATCGGCCGCGGGGTTGTCTCGCCGGGCGCGCCCGGCACTCTGTCATCGGCCCTCCCGGCCGTTACCGCGGCCCTGGTGTGATCGACGGAGTGTCAACCTTCCGGGGCCGTTCTCTGTGGCCTGCGGTCCTGCTCCGGTCTTCCTGGCCACGCGCGAAACGTGCAGGGAGGAGCGCCAGCGACGACCGGAGCCCGCGGGAGCGTGCGGGCCGCGACCACCCGCAGAGCGGGAAGATGGTTCTCGCTCTTGAGGGCTGTTGAGGGTTTCTAGCCTTCCGGGCGGTTGAGGAGGCCGACCGCGATCGCGTGGATCGCGTCGAGGTCGGCCGGGTCGGTGAGCTTGGCCTTGCCGCCGGTCACCGCATACCACTCCTCGGCGTCCTTGTACTGGACGCGCAGGACGGCGTGGCCGTCGACGAGCTCGCTGCGCAGCGTCAGCTCGCCAGTCACCACGCCGACCTCGTCGGTCATCACGCCGCCCGGCCCTGGGACGATCGCCGCGTCAGCCATCCCTCAACCCTTTCAGCATTTCGCCAGCATGTCGCCGAGCGCCCCCTTTTCCGCGCTCGTGATCGACAGCTTCCAGTAGTGCTTCACCGTGATCCAGTGCTGAGCGTACGTGCACCAGTAGCCCTGTGACGCCGGCTTCCAGGTCGACGGATCCTGGTCACCCTTTGCCCGGTTCTGCGACGCCGAAACCGCGAAGAGCTGCGGACGCTCCTGATCGTTCGCGAAATCGCCACGCTGCTCGTTCGTCCACTCGCTGGCGCCGGACCGCCACGCGTTCGCAAGCGGCACCATGTGGTCGATGTCGACCTTGCCCGGGTCGTCGTAGGTCTTGTCGTCGTAGACGCTGAACCAGCTGCCGCCGGTCACGTTGCAGCCGTCGAGCGTGATGTTCTTCCCGTCGCGCTGCAGGATCGTGTCCCGCATGTCGCAGTTCGGCCCGGTGTCCCGCCAGTGCGGAAACTTCTCCCGGCTGTAGCCGCTCATCGAGCCGGCCTTCCCCACGGTCAGCTCCTCCAACTGCGCCGCGGCATCGGCGGCGCCGGTGCCCGGGTTCGCGGTGGCCCCGGTCCCGTCACCCCCGCCCCCGGACCCGACGTCAACCTGGCAGCCGGCCATCCCCAGCACCGCCGCGGCGGCAACCGCAGCCATCACAACCTTGAGAGAACGTGTCACCCCTACAGCTTGCGACACCGGTACGACATTCCGCGACTCGAGATCCACTGAGGAGCGCGACAAGGGTCAACATCCAGCTACGCCTTGACATAGAGCCACTACCATGAGTGTTCTTACCTCAATCGACACCCGTTCGCCGGAGGTCTGACGTGCCGCGCGGCCCGAACAACAAAGGTGAAAGTCCGCTCGTTCTGCGCCAACGACTCCGGATCACGCTCCGCAACCTGCGCGAACAGGCCGGCTGGTCAGAACGTGAGGTGGCGACGGCGCTGGGGTGGCAGCCGGCGTCGAAACTCCTGCGGATCGAACGCGGAGTTCTAGACATCTCGGTCATGGACCTCTGTGTACTGCTCCACCACTACGGCGTGGAGGATGACGCTCAGGTGGAGGAACTGATCCGAGTGGCCGGCCAGGCACACCGCCAGCAGTACGAGAGGTTCCGCGACATCCTGCCGTCCGAGCTGGCGTACTTCCTGCAGTACGAGAGCGCAGCCTCGATGTACCGGTCGTACGAACTGTCGCTCGTCCCGGGACTTCTGCAGACCGAAGAATACGCGCGAACCATCCTGGAATCCCGCCCGATCACCACGGACAGCGACGACGTGAAGGAGCGGCGGGTGCAACTCCGTATGGAGCGCCAGCGCATTCTTCATCGGGTGGACGGTTTCCGGGCCGTCTTCCTCCTCGACGAGGCGGTGCTCCATCACCAGGTCGGCGGACCAGCCATCATGCTTCGCCAACTACGTCATGTGCGCGCGATGGCCGATGCCACGAATGTCGAGGTCCGCATAGTGCCGTTCGCTCGTGGTGCGCACCCAGGCCTACGAGGCCCGTTCGTTGTGCTGGAGTTCCCTTCACCCGATAACAACGAACTCGCGTTCATCGAGCACCAGGGTGGTGGGGTGGCCATCGACGTGAAGAGTTCGTCGCCCGCGTCCTATGTCGAGCTCTTCTGGGCCGTGGAGGATTGCAGCGCCTCCGCATCGGAGAGCAGCGACATGCTGGACGGGGCGATCAACCGGCTGACGGACGTCCTGCGGATGTCATAGCGCTCCGGAAAACGATCCACGCCGCGACCGAGACGCGCAGATGAGGACCGGTGGTGTCCTTGGAATCGCGGAGCCCCACGGCAGACGACGACTCGCGCCGGAATTCAACGCAGTTGATCTCAGCGCTGTAGGTGCTCTTGCGCCACTCGGCCTGCGCCGATCGCTCGCCCATGGCTGCCGACCCTCACGAACGAGGCGGCGCACGTTGGCAGGATCGTCACCGATGCAGAGTCGCCGCCGGGCACTCAACATCGAGCCTGACTGTAGACGAGAACCGATGCGTCGCGGCGCCACACCGGCAACTTGCCCCACCACGTCTGGGTGACTTTCGTTTCAGCGAGGCGAACTGGAACTGGAGGTGAACTCCTTGGCGAGCAGCTCCGCGATCTGCACTGTGTTGAGGGCCGCGCCCTTGCGCAGGTTGTCGCCAGTCACGAAGAGATCGAGGGCGCGCGGGTCGTCCATGGCGCGGCGGAGGCGGCCCACCCAGGCCGGATCGGTGCCGACCGCGTCGATGGGCATGGGGTATTCGCCGGAGGCGGGGTCGTCGACGAGGATGACGCCGGGGGCGTTGCGGAGGGCCTCGCGGGCGCCCTCGGCGTCGATCTCGGAGGCGAAGACGGCGTGGACCGCGACCGAGTGGCCGGTGACGACCGGGACGTGGACGCAGGTGGCGGAGACCTTGAGGTCGGGGAGGCCGAGGATCTTGCGGGTTTCGCTGCGGACCTTGAGCTCCTCGGAGGACCAGCCCAGGTCCATCAGGGTGCCGGCCCAGGGGACCACGTTGAGCGCCATCGGGGCGGGGAACGGGCCGAGGTCGTCGCCGACGGACTGGCGGACGTTTCCGGAGCGGGTGCCGAGCGCGCGGTCGCCGGCGACCTTGGAGATCTGGTCGTGGAGGATGTCGACGCCGGACTGGCCGGCGTCGGAGACGGCCTGGTAGGAGGCGAGGACCAGCTCGCGGAGGCCGTACTCGCGGTGGAGCGGGGCGAGCATGACGACAATTGTGAGCGTGGTGCAGTTCGCGTTCGCGATGATGCCGCGGGGGCGGTTGCGGGCCTGCTCGGCGTTGATCTCGGGGACGACGAGCGGGACGTCGCGGTCCATCCGGAACGCACCTGAGTTGTCGACGACGACGGCGCCGCGGGAGACCGCGACCGGCGCCCACTCGACGGCGACCGCCTCGGGCACGTCGAACATGGCGACGTCGACGCCGTCGAAGAACTCCGGAGTGAGCGCCTGGACCTCGACCTCCCTACCGCGGACGGTGAGGAGCCGGCCGCAGGAGAGCGCGGAGGCGGTCAGCCGGATGTCACCCCACACGTCCTTGCGGGACGACAGCAGCTCGCACATGACCGTGCCGACGGCGCCGGTGGCGCCGACGACGGCGAGGGTGGGGCGCCGTCCCATGCCGCTTACCGTCCGGTACCGGCGTAGACGACGGCCTCCTCGTTGCCACCGAGGTCGAACGCGTCGTGGATGGAGCGCACGGCGGCGTCCAGGTCGGTGTCGCGGCAGACGACCGAGACCCGGATCTCCGAAGTGGAGATCATCTCGATGTTGACGCCGGCCTCACCGAGCGAGGAGAAGAACTTGGCGGCGATGCCGGGGTGTGACCGCATGCCGGCGCCGATGAGTGACACCTTGCCGACGTGGTCGTCGTAGAGCAGGCCCTTGAACGTGACCTGCTCCTGGACCTTGTTGAGCGCGGCCATCGCGGTCGGGCCGTCCGCCTTGGGGAGCGTGAACGAGATGTCGGTGCGGCCGGTCCCCTCGGTGGAGACGTTCTGCACGATCATGTCGATGTTGATCTCGGCCTCGGCCACGGTCTCGAAGATCTTCGCGGCCGCACCGGGCTCGTCCGGTACGGCGACGATCGTGATCTTCGCTTCGCTGCGGTCGTGAGCGACACCGGTGATCAGCGCGTGCTCCACAGAAGGGTCCTCCATCGATCCGGTGACCATGGTGCCGGTGTTGAGCGAATATGACGAGCGCACGTGGATGGGGAGATTCGCCCGGCGTGCGTACTCGACGCTACGCAGGTGCAGGACCTTCGCGCCACAGGCGGCGAGCTCAAGCATCTCCTCGTACGTGATGGTCTTGATGTGCCGCGCGTCGGAGACGATCCGCGGGTCCGCGGTGTAGACGCCGTCCACGTCCGTGTAGATCTCGCAGACGGAGGCGTCGAGCGCGACAGCGATCGCGACAGCCGTGGTGTCGGAGCCGCCACGGCCGAGCGTGGTGACGTCCTTCGTGTCCTGTGAGACGCCCTGGAAGCCGGCCACGATCGCGATGGCGCCCTCGTCGAGCGCGGTCCGCAGGCGGCCAGGTGTGACGTCTATGATCCGTGCCCGCCCGTGCACCGATGTGGTGACCACGCCGGCCTGCGAGCCGGTGTAGGAGCGCGCCTCGAAGCCGAGGTTGTGGATCGCCATCGCCAGCAGCGCCATCGAGATGCGCTCGCCGGCGGTGAGCAGCATGTCCAGCTCACGGCCGGGCGGGAGCGGGCTTACCTGGTGGGCCAGGTCGAGCAGCTCGTCAGTGGTGTCACCCATCGCGGAGACCACGGCGACGACGTCGTTGCCGGCTTTCCGCGCCGCCACGATGCGCTCGGCGACCCGTTTGATCCGCTCCGCGTTCGCGACCGAGGATCCGCCGTATTTCTGCACCACGAGGGCCACGGGGTCTCACGCCTCCTGTACTGACACGGATTGGGAACGACACCGCCGTGTGAAGAACCGACGGCGGCGCGTAAGCCTCACCAGGGTACCGACGAGTTCTCGCACCGCCCGCATGCGATCCCACGATCCGGCCGGAATCCCCGTTCCCACCTGCAGGAAGGCCCGCCCAAACCAGAAAACCAGTGAAAAAGCTGGCATCAACCACTCGGCGTGTCGTGCACGAAGGTTCACGATCAACCCGCCGGCGGCGGCCGAGAATGGGCGCGTGGAGACGACACGCCTGAGCCCGGTCCTGCTCGCGCTGATCGTCGCGGTCACCGCGACCGGCTGCGGCGGCGAGGTCGAGGCGACGCCGTCACCCGGGCCGGAGGCCACGTCGGCCCCGCCTCAGCAGGAGAACGCACGGTCAGTGCTTGCCGCCCGCGCCGCGGCCGCGGAGGACCGGAAGGTCGCCGCCACCTACACGCTCACCGAGGGGAGGTCGGCGCCGCGCACAGTGGTCGCCACGTCCGCCGTGGACGGCAGCTGGCGGGTGGACATCGCGGGCGGCGCGATGGGCGGGCTGGCCGACGTGTCCGTCGCGGTGAACGCGGACGGCCTCTACCAGTGCGCATTGCCGTCCACGACCCGCCCGGTCGAGCCGGCCTGCATCCGGATCACGGACGCGGCCGGCACGCTGCCGAAGCACATCGACCCCCGGGTGCAGCACACGTTCACGGACTGGCGGGAGGTGCTTACCGACCGCCAGGCGCCGCTCTCCGTCTCGTTCGCGAAGGCGGTGGAGGGCGCGTCGGGCGACTGCTACGCGGTCGAGTCCACCTATGCCTCGCTCGACGCGCCGCTTGACACCGGCATCTACTGCTACGACGGCGGCGGGGTGCTGACCGGCGCCCGGCTGAGTTTCGGCACGCTTGTGCTGGCTCAGGCGCCGGCGGCCGGACCTGCGACGATCGCGCTGCCCGGTCCGGTGGTGAAGGGCCCGGCGCTGGGCATGGCGACGCCGGCACCCCAGAAGACACAAGCCACACCCTCCGCGGGTACGAGGTCCGCCTCGGCCGGATGAGGCGGCTCCCATCCGTACCCACGAATGATCTTGTTGGTTGGGACACCCGGGCGTGCGTTAGCGGGGCGGGACCGGATCACGTAGGCTGGGCCCGTTATGTGGCAGCAGGGTCTCCTCCTTCGCCGCCGCGGCGAGGCCCCATCCCAGGCCGGCTCCTCGTCGCGGTGATCTAGCGCGCGCCCGTTGAGCGCCCGCCAGTCGGCCCCGGCATCCGAATCTCTGTCGAAGATGCCGCCGCCCGCCTAGATCAAATTTCGCGCGAAGCCTCTGACGGGAGCCTTGAGACAACCATGAGCACGCACAGCGATCCGATCGCCACGCAGCAGCCCAGCACCATGCCGTTCGGCCGGTACAAGCCGTTCCACGAGCAGTTCCCGATCGACCTGCCGGACCGGCAGTGGCCGGCCCGGCGGGTCGAGACCGCGCCGCGCTGGTCCGCGGTCGACCTGCGGGACGGCAACCAGGCACTGATCGACCCGATGTCGCCGGAGCGCAAGCGCCGGATGTTCCAGCTGCTGGTGCAGATGGGCTACAAGGAGATCGAGGTCGGCTTCCCGGCCGCGTCGCAGACCGACTTCGACTTCGTCAGGCAGCTGATCGAGCAGGACCTGATCCCGGACGACGTGACGATCCAGGTGCTGACCCAGTGCCGGGAGCACCTGATCGAGCGCACCTACGAGTCGCTGCGCGGCGCGAAGCGGGCGATCGTCCACTTCTACAACTCGACGTCCGCGCTGCAGCGGCGCGTGGTGTTCGGCCTGGACAAGGACGGCATCACCGACATCGCGACAAGCGGTGCGCGGCTCTGCCAGAAGTACGCGGAGATCCACACGCCGGACACCGAGATCTACTACGAGTACTCGCCGGAGTCCTACACGGGCACCGAGCTGGAGTACGCGCTCGAGGTCTGCTCCGCCGTGATCGACGTGATCGACCCGACGCCGGACCGGAAGCTGATCATCAACCTGCCGGCCACGGTCGAGATGGCCACGCCGAACGTCTACGCCGACTCGATTGAGTGGATGCACCGGAACCTGCCGCGCCGTGACTCCGTCGTGCTGTCGCTGCACCCGCACAACGACCGGGGCACCGCCGTCGCGGCGGCCGAGCTGGGCCTGCTGGCCGGCGCGGACCGGATCGAGGGCTGCCTGTTCGGCAACGGCGAGCGGACCGGCAACGTCGACCTGGTCACGCTGGGGCTGAACCTGTTCTCCCAGGGCATCGACCCGCAGATCGACTTCTCCCGGATCGACGAGGTCAAGCGGACCGTCGAGTACTGCAACCAGCTGCCGGTGCACGAGCGCCACCCGTACGCGGGCGACCTGGTCTACACCGCGTTCTCCGGCTCGCACCAGGACGCGATCAAGAAGGGCTTCGACGCGCTGGCAGCGGACGCGACCGCGGCTTCTCAAGAGATCGACGACGTCGAGTGGGCCGTCCCCTACCTGCCGATCGACCCGAAGGACGTGGGCCGGTCCTACGAGGCGGTCATCCGGGTCAACTCGCAGTCCGGCAAGGGTGGCGTGGCGTACATCATGAAGGAGGAGCACAAGTTCGACCTGCCGCGACGTCTGCAGATCGAGTTCTCCGGCGTGGTGCAGTCGGTCACGGACGGCGAGGGCGGCGAGGTCGACCCGCAGCGCATGTACGAGATCTTCGCGACGTCCTACCTGGTCGACCACCAGGTGACGCCGCGCCTGGCGCTGGAGCGGTACTCCACCGGCAGCGTCGACGGCAAGGTGGAGATCGAGGCGGAGGTCCACTACCAGGGCAACCGGCGTCCGCTGGCGGCGGTCGGCAACGGGCCGATCGACGCGTACGTGCAGGCGCTGCACGCGCTGGGCATCCGGGTCCGGGTGCTGGACTACGCGGAGCACGCGCTGACCGCGGGCGAGAACGCGCAGGCAGCCGCCTACGTGGAGTGCGAGATCAACGACGTCACCTACTGGGGCGTCGGCCTGGACGCGAACATCGTCACCGCCTCCATCCAGGCCGTGACCAGCGCGGTCAACCGGGCACGCTGACGTTTGACTGAGCGAGGCCCGGGGCGGGTGAGTCCCGGGCCTCGCTCAGTCGTCACCGCCGCCCGCCGCCGTCGCGGGAGCGGCGTGCCGGCTACCGCAGTGCGCTGCCCGCCTGGAAGTCCTCCCAGGACAGGTTCCACGCGGTCCAGCCGTCGCCGGTGGGCAGCTTCTGCTCGGTCCCCTTGATCACCACAGGGTCACCGACCCGGGTCCACTCGAAGACCCACTTGCCGCCGTCGTTGGAGACGTTCACGCAGCCGTGCGAGACGTTGCGCCGGCCCTGGTCCGCGTCGGACCACGGCGCCGCGTGGATGAACTGGCCGCTCCAGGTGAGGCGCTCGGCGAACTGCACGTCCGTGCGGTAGCCGTCCGCGGAGGAGGCGGGCACGCCGTACGTGGAGGAGTCGAACGTGGTCTTGTCCAGCCGCTCGACGATCACCATGGTCCCGGAGTACGACGGCGCATCAGTCTTGCCGAGGCTCACCGGCAGCGACTTAACCTCCTTGCCGTCCTCGGTGGCGATCAGCTTCTTGGTCGCGTTGTCGACAGTGATCTCGCGGCGCTTGGTGTCGATCGAGGCGGTCAGGTCGACGTCGACCTTGCCGTACCGGTCCTGGCCGACCGGCAGCCCGCCGAGCCCGAGCCGGACGGTCAGCTTCGTGCCCGGCTGCCAGTACGCCTGCGGCCGGTACTCGACCTGGATGGCGCTGTCCCAGTGCCAGACGCCGGGCTGCGGCGGGTCGCTCTTCACGAACAGCCGCTTCTCCACCGCGGCCCGGTCCGCCTCGGCCACGCCACCCTGCCCGAACTCCACCACGACCGGCATCGCCTGCCCGTAGGTCCTGCCCTCGGACATGAAGATCTGCGCGTCCATCCGGTTCTCCGGCCGGGACATCGTGCTGAACGTGGTGGTGGCCGTCCGCTCCCCCGCGGTCGCGTTCACCGTGTACGTGGTGTCGTAGCTGAGCGGATCGGCCGGGACCCAGCTGCTCCCGTCCTCGCGCAGCTCGCCCTCGACCGCCGCGCCCTGCGCGTCGGTGAGCGTCACCTGGGTGAGTTTCTCGTCGGCGCCGATCTCCGCGGACACCGGCACCGCGGCCTGCTTGTCCGCCGGGGTGACCGCAAGCGGCGCGGCCGCCGGGGTGCTCGCGCCGGCCTCCGGGGCGCCGTTCTCGTCGTCGCCGCAGGCCGCGAGCCCGAGGGCCAACGCCGGGACCAGGGCCAGGCTCAGTGCTCGGGTAACCAGTCGCATTCACCCATCCTGCGACCGATGTCCGGATCTCGCCACCCGATCGGCGGACAACGGCGGGGCTCACCGAGCCCCGCCGCCCTCGTCAGCTCAACGTGCAGGACACCTGTGGCAAGCCGGTGCCGTTCGCGATGAAGCCGAACGTGGTGCTGCCCTCCGGGGCTATCGCCCCGTTCCAGTTCACGTTCTTGACCTGGATCGAGGTGCCGCTACCGCTGAGTGTGCCGTTCCACACGCTGCTGATCGTGTACGTGCTCGGCAGCGTCAGCGACGCGGTCCAGCCGCCGGACGTCGCCCTGTTGTGGTTCATGATCTCGACCTGACCCTGCAGGCCGCCGTTCCACGTGCTGACCACGCTGTACACGGCCATGCAGCCACCGCCGGGCGCCGGCGTGGTCGGAGCGGGCGTTGTCGGAGCCGGAGTGGTCGGGGCGGGCGTCGTCGGAGCCGGAGTGGTCGGTGCCGGCGTCGTCGGCGTCGGGGACGGCGTGGTGGTGCCGCCCTTCAGGCCGGTGACCTGCCCGTTCCCACCGTCGAACACCACGTCCGAGCAGCCGTAGAACGTCTCCTGGCTGTCCGACCGCGACCACACCGAGTAGATGATGTGGCGGCCGCTCTTCCCGGACGGCAGGTTGCCCGACCAGTAGTAGTGGCCGTCGTTCGTGCCGACCGCGCCGTTCTGCGGCGGGTTCGTCACCTGGAGGAACGGCGTGTCGGCCAGCGCACCCCAGGTCAGCGGCGCATTCGAGTTCCAGCCGTCGTTCGTGATGTACAGGCTGAACGTGCCCGGGTGGGCCGCCCAGTTGCTGTACTTCCAGTTCCACGCGGCGCCGGAGGTCAGGTGCGTCAGCGGCCAGTCGCCGGCCACGTTGAAGCCGGTGAAGTTGGTGTTGCCGCCGGAACAGAGCTGGCCGTCCGGGATGAAGCCCTCCATCCGGCCGGCCCCGTCGGAGCGCAGCACGGAGAACCAGTTGTAGAGCACGTTCGTACCGCTGATGTTTGTGGCGGCCTTGCACCCGGGGTTCTGCGGAATGATCTGGCCGGTCGAGTCAAGCCCGTCCTGCCAGCACAGATAGGTGCGCGAACCGGGCGTCATCATCGCGCCGTGCGCCTCGGCGGCGGGCGGGGCGATGACTGTTACCAGCCCGACGGCCAGCATGGAGGCGGCGAGATATGCGCCCACCCTGCGTCGAAGATTCACAATGCTTCCTCTCACGGTGTGTCTGACACGAAAAGTGAGGAAGCGCAGCTCCGGCTCGGTGTCGCGTCAGCCCCCGCGGCACCGGACCCCAGTCTAGGCCGTCCGATCGGCAATCATCAATCTTGTTGGCCCATTGAACCAAACAGGGGTCGCCATCCGAACTACCCGTCATGAGGTGCTCGCTCGGTAGGTCCCTGGCAGGCGCGGCCCTCGCCTTCGCGGCGGGCGCGCTCACCCTCCCCACGCCCGCGTCGGCGGACGTGACGGTCGACCCGGACGTGAGCGTCCAGGGCGGCGCTCCCCGGCTGACCTTCACGGTCACGAACGGCAGCCCGGGAGCCACACTCAACGAGGTCGTCCTGACCATGCCGGACTCGATGCCGATCGCGGAGACGTACCCGCTGTCGGTCGACGACTGGGCACCCCGGATCAACTGGAAGCAGCTGGCCGAGCCGCTGCAGGGCGTGCACAGCAGCAAGGTCACCGAGGCCGTCACTGACATCACCTGGATCGCGATGCCCGGCAAGGGCGTCAAGCCCGGCCAGTCCGCCGAGCTTCTGATCACGCTGGGGCCACTGCCGGTCGCGGACCAGGTGGTCTTCGCGGTCACCGAGAAGTACGACGACGGCACCTCAGTGGTGAACGACGTGGTGCCCGCGCCCGGCGCGTCCGCCCCGCACAGCGCGGCAGTGCTGCGGCTCATCCCGGACACGATCAGCGATCAGAACGGCGGCGGCCACCACGGTGGGACCGCGACTGACACGCAGCCGGTCGCGAACGTGACGGACGACAGCTCAAACACCGGGCTCTGGCTGGGAATCGGCGGGCTGGTCGCCGGACTGCTCGGCGGCGGCGTGATCGCCTGGCTGGCCGCGTCCCGCCGGAAGCCGGCGACTCCGGCTGCTCCGGTGGTGGCCACACCGGCGCCGCAGAAGTCCGACGAGCCCGACTCGGTCTGGCGCTACCGCGGCGACGATCCTGAAGACGCCGACGACGCCCCCAAGGTCCGGGCCGCCGCCGGCACGACGTCCTGATCGGTTCGACAGGGCCGTAGTGGCCGCTCTCCGCATCGGGGCGGAGGGCGGCCACTCACTTTTTACCTGGTCAGCAGCTCCTCGATCTCCACCGTCGGCAGCAGATCAGCGGCCGAAAAGTAGATTGGGCACGTGACGGTTCAGTTCGGCGTGCTCGGCCCGCTCACGGCCGGCCGCGAGCACCCCGTCCCGCTGCGCGGCAACCGGCAGCGCGCGGTCCTGGCCCGGCTGCTTGTCGCGAACGGTCACGTCGTCGGCGTCGACACGCTCGTCGACGACCTCTGGCCGGACACACCCCCGGACCGCGCCGTCGCCTCGATCCGCACATTCGTGGCCGACCTGCGCCGCGCGCTGGAGCCCGGCCGTCCGCCCCGGCAGCCCTCGACCCTGCTGGTCACCGCGCCGCCCGGCTACGCGCTGCACGCGCAACACCTGGACTCCCGCCGCTTCGCCGACGCGGTGCTGCTCACCCCGCCGGCCCCCGCGGACGCGCTGACCCGCCTCGACGACGCGCTGGCACTGTGGCGCGGCCCCGCCTACGCGGAGTTCACCGCCGAACCCTGGGCCCGCGCCGAGATCGACCGCCTGGACGAACTGCGCGCGCTCGCCGTCGAACGCCGCGCCCAAGCCCTGCTCGACCTGCATCGCCCAGCCGACGCCGTACCCCCGCTGCAGTCGCACGTCACCGACCACCCGCTCCGCGAGGCCGCCTGGCACCTCCTGGCCACCGCCCTCTACCGCGCCGGCCGCCAGGGCGACGCGCTCGCCGCGCTCCGCCGCGCCCGCACCCTCCTCGCCGACCAGCTCGGCGTCGATCCCGGCCCAGGCCTGCGCGCCCTCGAGTCCGACATCCTCTCCCAGGCCCCTCACCTACACCAAGATCCTTTGTTGGTACGACCCCCGTCCCCGACGGCCCCGGCGAGCAATTCACGGCCGGCCCGGTCACCGTCAGCACCTCCCGATCCGGCACGCTCCGCGCCGGATGCGTCCGCCGCCGGGGAACCGGGGGCAGGCCAGGGCTCGCTCACCGGCCGGGGCTCGCTCACCGGCCCGGGGCCGTTCGAGGGGCACCAGCGGCTCTCGGCGACTGGACAAGGGCTGCTCACCGGCCCGGGGCCGTTCGAGGGGCACCAGCGGCTCTCGGCGACCGGTCAAGGGCTGCTCATCGGCCAGGACGCGGCACCTCAGCAACTCGCGGATGCCGGCCAGGAGCCGCTCACCGGGCAGGCATCGCTCGTGGGGCGTGACGAGGAGCGCCGACGACTCACGGACGCCGCGCAGGTGGCGGTCGCGCTGCGGCGGCCGGTGCTGGCGCTGATCTCGGGCGATGCCGGAGCGGGCAAGACCGCGCTGGCGGAGGCGCTGGCCGGGGTACTCGCCGAATCAGGGTGGACCACGGCCTGGGGTCGGTGCCCCGAATACGAGGGCGCCCCGGTCGCCTGGCCCTGGCTCCAGATCACCGACGCGCTCTCCTCCTCGCTCCCCACCGCAGCCGGACTCCCCGCCGCAGCCGGACTCTCCACCGCAGGCGGACTCCCCGCCGGAGCTGGACTCCCCGCCGCAGCCAGACCCCCCACCGCCACTGGACTCCCCACCGTGGCTGGACTCCCCGCCGCAGGCGGACTCCCCGCCGCAGGCGGACTCCCCGCCGCAGGCGGACTCCCCACCGCAGGCGGACTCCCCGCCGCAGGCGGACTCCCCACCGCAGGCGGACTCCCCACCGCAGCCGGACTCCCCACCGCAGCCGGACTCCCCACCGCAGCCGGACTCCCCACCGTGGCTGGACTCCCCACCGCAGTTGGCGGCGACTCAGCGGCGTTCGGTGACCTGGCGCCGCGCCGCGTGCCGGGCGCCGACTCCGATCAGGCGGGCCCGGAGCGTCACGGCCCGGAGTCCGAGCGTCATGATGCGGACCCCGCGGCGGCCCGGTTCCGGCTGCGGCGGGCGGCATCGGCGCTGGTCGGGAGCGTTGCGCGGGCCGCACCGGCGTTGATCGTGCTTGACGATCTGCACTGGGCCGATGAGGGCACGCTCGACCTGCTCGCCGGGCTGCTCACCGGGCCGGACACTGTCGACGGGCCGGTGCTGATCGTCGGGACCTACCGGGCCACGGAGATCACGCCGGAGCTGGGGGCGGCGCTGGCGCGGTTCGCCCGGGCCGAGCCGGTCCGCATCCGTCTGGGTGGACTGCCCGCGGCCGAGACCGGGGACCTGGCCGCCGTGGTCGCCGGGCATCGGCTCGCGCCGGACGTGGTCGCGCGGCTGCATCGGCGTACCGGCGGAAATCCGTTCTTCGTCCGGGAACTGGCCCGGGTGCTTGCCGCGGAAGGGCCGGGCGCGCTGGAGAGCGTTCCGGCCGGGGTGCGGGACGTGATCCGGCATCGACTGACCCGGCTTCCGGCGCCGGCTCAGACACTCCTTCAGCGGGCCGCTGTGCTCGGCCGCGACCTCGACCCGGACGTGCTCGCGGCGCTGGCCGGGCTGGACGACGACGCGCTGCTGGACGCGGTGGAGCTGGCCGTGGGCGCGGGGCTGCTTGCCGAGGATCATGGGCGGCTGCGGTTCACGCACATCCTGGTCCGGGACACCGTCTACGGCGACCTGTCGGCGCTGCGCCGGAACCGCTGGCACGCGACGGCCGGGCTGGCCATGGAGCGGCTGCGGCCTGATGACGCGGCGACGCTGGCCCACCACTTCGCGCTGGCCGGGACGGACCACGCACCGCGGGCCGCCCGGCATGCGCGGGTCGCGGCGGAGCAGGCGGAGCGCCGCGGCAATTCACACGAGGCGGCCCGGATGTGGCGGCTTGCGGTGGACGCCCACGATCGGGCGGCTGCCGGGCGGACCACAGCGGAACGGCCCGCACGCGACCGGCACGCCGCCGAGCAGGTGGAGGAGCGGCTGGCGGCCGTGATGGGGCTCGGGCGGGCGCTTGCGGTGGTCGGGCGGCTGGACGAGGCGCGGCGGCATCGGTCGGAGGCGATCGAGGCGGCGGAGGCGATGGGTGGTGCGGAGGCGGTCGCGGTCGCGCTGACCTCGTTCGACGTGCCGGCGGTGTGGCCGCGCAACGATGATGAGGAGCTGTCGGCGCGGATCGTGGCGGCGGCGGAGAAAGTGCTCGCCGCGTGGGAGCGGGACGAGGCGGGAACGGCCGATGGTGACGGTGCGGGCCGTGGCGTGCTCGCCGGCGCCGGGGAAGAGTGCGGGCGTACCGTGGCGGGATTTGCTGGATTGTCGGCCGAAGGCCGGGTTGGCCTGCGCAGCAGGTTGTTGAGCACGATGGCGTTGGAGCTGCGTGGCCGGGCGGACGACCGGGGCGAGGTGGCGGCGCGCGAGGCGGAGCGGTTGGCGCGCGCGTCCGGGGAGCCGGTGTTGTTGGCGTTCGCGTTGAATGCGCGGTTCCTGCATTGCTTCGGGCGGGCCGGGCTGTCTGCGGAGCGGGCCGCGATCGGGGCGGAGCTGGTGGAGCTGGCCGCCCGCCATCGACTTGTGACGTATGAGGTGCTGGGGCATCTGGTGCTGCTGCAGGCATCGTGCGCGCGTGGGGACACGGACGCGGCGGACCGGCATGCGGCGGACGTGGATCGGCTGGCCGCGCGGTACGAGCTGCCCATGGTGGAGATCTTCACCGGCTGGTACGCGGGCCTGCGGCACGCGTTGCACGGCGACGATGCGGCGGCGGAAACGGCATATCGGGCGGCGGCGGCGCGGATGGCCAGGCGAGGGATGCCGGGCATGGAGGACGGGCTGTTGCCGCTGGCACTGTTCTCGCTCGGGCGGGATGCCCCGTTGTCGCAGTCCGGTCCGTACGAGCCGTGGATCCGCCCGTTGCGGCTGATCGCGGCCGGGCGGCGGGCGGCGGCGCGGGCCGCGTTGCGGGAGGTCCCGGAGTCGCCGCGAGATCTCCTGATGGAGGCGCGGTGGTGGCTGGTGGCGCGCGCGGCGGCGGAGTTGGGCGAGGACGCGATCTCTGCCCGGGCGCTGGAGCTGCTACGACCGGCCGCGGGCGAGTTGGCCGGAGGCGGCAGCGGCGTCCTGAGCTTCGGCCGGATTTCCGTCTGAGCGTCATCCGGATTTCCGTCTGAGCGTCGGCCGGATTTCCGTCTGAGCGTCGGCCGGATTTCCGTCTGAGCGCCGCCGGATCTCCGTCTGAGCGTCATCCGGATTTCCGTCTGAGCGCCGCCGGATCTCCGTCTGAGCGTCATCCGGATTTCCGTTGCGGCGCCGCGCGACAGTTGACGGGCCGGCGGTCGAAGCCGGTCGAAGCCGGTCGACTAGGCAGCCTGGGCGAGCGACCAGCGGGCCTCGACCCAGCAACGTTCTCCCTCCGTGTGGGCCGTGATCTCCACGCCCTCGCGAGGGGCGATGGGTGCCTCCGGCATGTCGCCGATCACGCTGACCACGACTTCCTCGCCGGAGCCGACCACTGTGACGCGGGCCCAGGTGGCGGCGTTGCTGAGCGCCTCGATCGGGGCCTCGGAGAGCGCGCGGCAGGTCTCCACGGTGAGGTCGGGGAGGATGCCGACGCGGACCAGCGAGACCTCGACGCCGCGGCGTTCCGCGACGTCCGCGCCGGCGCGCAGGCCGTGCAGCAGCGGGTCGGGCACGTCGTCGGTCTCGGAGAGCAGGCGGCGTAACCGGGCCGCGCCGGCCCGGCATCGTTGCTGCACCAGTGGATCGGCCGGGTCGGCGCCGTCGGCCAGCTCGATCAGCAGGTGCCGGATGTCGTCGCGGATGTTCACGTACCGCGCGACCCGGGCCTGGTGCACCGCCTCCGCCACCGCGCGCCGGTCCGCGACGGCCGCCTGGGCCAACGCGCTCTCGGTTGCGGACGCGGCGATCGCCCGGACACTTCCGGCCGTGAAGGAGAAGCCGAGCTGCAACGCACAACTACTGATCACCACCGTGCCGAACCGCGCCAGCGTGACCCGGTCGAGCTGGTCGGCGAGCACCAGCCCGACCGTGACGATCACGCTGTTGGCCAGCAGAATCGCCGCCAGGTGGCTGATCGGGCGACGCCAGCAGACGATCACGCCGAGCCAGCCGATCGAGCCCCACGCCCAGTCGAACGAGCGGAGGATCTCCACCGGCGGGCAGGCGGCCAGCACGATCGCGACAAGCGCCAGCGAGGCGACGGTCAGCGGCCAGAACAGCCTGGGACGCGCCCGCTCGAACAGGTTGAACGCGCCGATCACGCCGATCACGAGGTAGCCGGCCCAGCACGCCGCGACCACCCACGGCCAGCGGTAGACGGACCAGCCGAGCAGCGTCATCGTGCCGTCGTAGAGCAGGTGCCAGCAGATCGGGATGACAAGTGCGGCGATCGCCATGCCGCGCACGTATCGGCGCGCGACCAGGACCGCTGTAGACTCGATCACGGCCACCACCGCAGCGTGACAGTGGTGCCGCCGGGGCCGGAGTCGATGTCCGCGGTGCCGCCGACAGTCAGCATCCGCCCGATGATCGCCTCACGCACGCCGTACCGGTGAAAGGGTGTGCTGTATGGGTCGAACCCTCGTCCCCGGTCCCGGATCTCCACCTGAACAGCCCCGTTCTCGCTGGTCAGGCTGATCCGCACCCGGCTGGTGCCGGCATGTCGGCGGACGTTGCTGACCGCCTCGGCCGTGGCGCCGGCGATCGCCTCCACCACCGGCGCCGGCACCTCGACAGGCGTCAGCGCGAGCGCCACATCCATGTCCGGCTGCAGGGCGATCTCCCGCATCCGCTCATCGAGATCCCGCGAGGGTAGGTCCGGCACGGGCGCGGCCGGGTCCGCGATCCGGTCGAGCACCCCGATGTCCGCCGCCGCTCGCCGCCGCAGCTGCTCGGACGGGCCGTGGATGCCGTCCGTCCCGACAACGGTCAACGTCGACAGCACGGTGTCGTGCAGGTCCCGGCGCTGCTCCCGGTCGTCCGCCCGGCGGGCCCGCTCGATCAGCTCGGCGCGCTGGTCCCGCAGCACGGCCGCGAGCGCGTCGTCCGCGAACCCGGCGGACCGCCGCAACAACCGCATCAGCACCGTGATGGCGATCAGCTGGATGACGTGGATCAGCGCCGCGATCACGCCGTCGTCCGCCGGCCTAATCCCCACGAAGTTGGAGACGATCAACACCAGCGACGCCGGAACCGCCCAGCGCGCCGGCAGTCCCAGGCCCGCGACCAGCAACGTCATCGTCACAAGGCTGCCGATCCAGCTGGCCGCGCCCGGCAGTGCCGCCGGCACCACCACGGACTGCTGGAGCAGACACAGCCCCGACACGATCGCGACGTCACCGAGCGCCAGCCACCACATCAGACCCCGCACCCGCGCGATCGCCACGAACGCGACGGACCAGATCAGGTTCGCCGCGATCACGCCGACGACGAGCACGCTCGCCTCCGGCGCGGTCATCACGCCGGCGATCGTCGCGACGAAACCGACGAAGCCGCGCATGAGCACGCCCGATCGGGTGCTGTGTCGCAGCAGCGCCTGCTCGGCCGGGCGGTCGACGCGGCCTTCCCCGGTCTGCGCCGGTGGCGGGTAGGGCGCCACGTGCCCGGGTCGCGCGGGTTGCCCCGGTCGCTCGACCAGGGCGGTCGTGGCCGCGACAGTGGTGGAGCCCGCAGCCGTGGTGGAGCCCGCGGTCGTAGTGGAGCCCGCGGCCGTGGTGCGGTCAGTTGACGTGGACAGGTCGGCGGACGTGGAAGGGATCGCCTGGAGCCGTTCGGATCGCCATGCCATCGGCAAGTTAAGCGCCTTCTTCATCGGGTTCGGCTCTTTCGCAACCCACCTTTCCACGCTCCGCCCGGCCGCGTCATCCCCCGGTCTGCCAGTCCGGCCCAATCGGTCACGGTCCGGTCGGAACAGTGCCGCGACGGTCCGGATAGCGGACATCGGGTGTCCGCTACCGCTGGCAGCGTGGCACCCATGACGTCACGTCCACTCGACCGCGCCGGCTCCAGAATCGACCACCTGAACATCTCCGTGCCCGATCTCGCCGCCGCCGTAGCCTTCTACGAGCCCGTCCTGGCCACCATCGGCATCACCAAGATGCTTGAGATCCCGCCGAACGCCACCCCGAACCAGCCCACGGCCATGACCGGCTTCGGCCTGGCCGAGGTCAAGCCCTACTTCTGGCTCATCGACGGCGGCACAGTCGGCACCAACATGCACATCGCCTTCACGGTCCCCACCAGGGACGACGTGACCGTCTTCTACCAGGCCGCGCTCAACGCCGGCGCCGGCACGCTACAGGCCCCCGCGATCCACCCGGAGTACCACGCGGACTATTTCGGCGCCTTCGTCCTGGACCCACACGGCATCAACCTTGAGGCGGTCTGCCACCACCGCTCATGAGATAGGTCTAGACGAGTACGCGTCTCAACGCCTCTACCCGGGCTCCTACCGTGACCGTGTGATCGCCCCCGACCGCGAAGGTGCCGCCTACCGGCAGCTCGCCGCCGTCCTGCGTGATCGCATTCGGAGCGGTGAGCTGCACACCGGTCAACGGGTCTCGTCCGAGAAGGACCTCCATGACGAATTCGGCCTGGCACGGGAAACCATCCGGCGTGCGCTCGCCGTCCTACGGCAGGAAGGCCTTATCGAGGTCCGCCATGGGCACGGCACATTCGTATCTGAAACGCCCCCATCGGTGGACCTCGGCCCCGGCGACAGCATCACCTCAGGTGCCGCCGTCAGCGTGACCCGCGTTTCCGGCCAGATCGAAACCTACCCGGCCGGCACGAAGCTGACGGTCACCGAAGCAACGACCCGGTCCGAACGCCTCGCCGTCGCCGCCGCCGTCATCGTCGCTGGCGGCCGGGTACTACTGGTCCGCCGACGGGTCGCGGAAGGGCCGCTCTCCTGGCAATTCCCGGCGGGCAAGATCGAGCCGGGCGAGACCGCCGAGCTGGCCGCGGCCCGCGAAACGACAGAGGAGACCGGTCTGACGGTACGCCCGACGCTGCTGCTCGGCGAGCGCATCCACCCCAGCACCGGCCGGCTCATGCACTACGTGGCGTGCGCGTTGATCAGCGGAACCGCGCACGTCGCGGATGAGGACGAACTGGCCGAGGTGGCCTGGTGCGACCGCGCCACCCTCACCGAACACGTGCCCTACCCCCTGTATCAACCGGTGCAGGAGCACCTCGACGCTCTTCTACGCTCAGGACAGCGGCGCCGGGACGGATGACCAGAACGTCGCGAGAACGGCGGCGGCTCCTGCCGGGTCCTGCGTCATCCACCAGTGCCCGGCACCTTCGAGGATCTCGACGTGTGCGCCCGCCAGCCCTGCCGCTCGCCGGCGCTGATCCACTGTGCCCACGTGGTGGTCCTCACTCGCCACCAGGGCGAGCCCGGGACGGGCCGCCGCGCTCGGCAGTGCACGGCCGAGATCGGCCAGCACCGGCTGCTTCGCGGAACGGTACAAAGTCAGCAGCGCGCGGCCCATGTCGGCGTCCTGTGCGGCGGCGAGCTGCTCAGCGGTCGGCCGGTCAATTCCGAGAGACATCATCCGCCGAGTCCTCTCCTCGTGCGTCGAGGTCACCTTGCCCGCGATTCGGCAGCGCTCGCCAAGCCACCGAAGCTCACAGACGAAGAGATCGAGCCGTACACCGTCGCGGAGGTTCGGAAGCTTTCTTGCCGTCGCCAGCGAGTGACGAAACAGCGCACGGTGGGCAATCGCCTTGGCGCTCGGTCCCCGGCAAAGCGAGGCGCTCGGACTGCGCTGGTCGGATAGCGACCTGGACGAGGGCGCGCCAAAGACAACCAACCGGCTCGCTTTTCCGCCCCGACGACGCGCGGTCAGCGTCTCAGCCCACGATGGTTGGGCGCTGGCCGCTCTCGCTGTTCGGCGCGCCGCGGTCCGCCGGCGAACTGAGACAACAAGTGAGACTAGCGATCTTCAAACGAGAAACACCCGGCCGCTGCTCTCGCAGCTGCCGGGCGTTTGCCCTGCTAGATGGCGGTGGTGAAGGGATTTGAACCCTTGGAGGGCTTGCACCCTCACACGCTTTCGAGGCGTGCTCCTTAGGCCGCTCGGACACACCACCGGTACGTACGTTACCGGACGCCCTGACCCCGCTGTGCACGGGGGATGCTTCCGGGAACGCGCCTGCTCAGGGCCTGGCATGATCGGCGGCATGAGTGTGCACATCGGCGCTAAGCCGGGCGAGATCGCCCCGAGGGTCCTGATGCCGGGGGATCCGCTGCGGGCCAAGTGGATCGCGGAGACGTTCCTGGAGGATGCGACGTGCTACTCGACCGTGCGGGCGATGCTGGGGTTCACCGGCACGTACCGTGGGGTCGAGGTGTCGGTTCAGGGGTCCGGCATGGGGATGCCGTCGGCGACGATCTACGCCCATGAGCTGATCAACGAGTACGGCGTGAAGACGCTGATCCGGGTCGGCACGTGTGGTGCGATCGTCGACGACCTCAATCTGCGGGACGTGATCGCGGTCAACGGCGCGTCGACGGATTCGAGCATGAACCGGCAGCGCTTCGACGGCATCATCGACTACGCGCCGGTGGCGGACTTCGGGCTGTTGCGGACCGCGGTCGCCACGGCTGAGGAGCGGCAGATCCCGGTGCGGGTCGGCCCGATCCTGGCCGCGGACCTGTTCTACACGGACCGGATGGACATCTACGACCGCCTGGCCGACTACGGCGTGCTCGCGGTGGAGATGGAGTCGGCAGCGCTGTTCACCACGGCGGCCCGTTACCGGGCGAAGGCGCTGACGCTGCTGACCGTCAGCGACCACATCAAGCGCGGTGAGAAGACCACGTCCCAGGAGCGCGAGCAGACGTTCTCGACGATGATCGAGATCGCCCTGGACACGGCCATCACGGCCTGACCAGGGCCGGGGGCGGGTGCGAAGGCCCGTCCCCGGAGTCTCCGCCGAAGAAGTCGTGCAGCAGCGCGGCGCACTCCGGCTCGAGCACCCCGCCGTACACCTCAGGGCGGTGGTTGAGGCGCCGGTCGCGGACCACGTCCCACAGTGACCCGACCGCACCGGTCTTCGGCTCCCACGCGCCGAACACCACAGTCTCCACCCGTGCCAGCACAAGCGCCCCGGCACACATCGTGCACGGTTCCAGCGTCACCACAAGCGTGCAGCCGCTCAGCCGCCATTCGCCGACGACCGCGGCGGCCCGGCGCAGTGCCAGCACTTCAGCGTGTGCGGTCGGGTCTCCGGTCAGCTCGCGTTCGTTGCGGCCAAGCGCCAGCTCCGCGCCGTCCGGACCGAAGATCACGGCCCCCACGGGTACGTCGTCGCCGGCCGTGGTGGCCACCGCGAGCGCCCGCCGCATCCACCGCTCGTGCCGCTCCCGCCGCGTCTCCACCCGCCAATTAAACGCTCAGTGCCGCAGTGCGAGTTCACGCAGTTCGTCCACGGCCTCCGCGCTGCCGATGATCTGCTCGCAGAGCTCGTGCGTGACGTCTGACGGGTGTACGCCGCCGCGACCGCACAGCAGCAGCAGGTCGTGTGACGAGATTCCGAGGTCGGCCAGCAGGTCAGCGTCGCCCACCGGGTCGATCTCGGGTTCGTCCGGCGAGGTCTTGTGCGCTGCCGAACCCTCCTCCACGCCCTCGGTGACTTCCTCGATCTCGTTGTGGATCTCGATCGCGGGCATCTCGATGTCGCTGAGCAGCAGGGCTCCGAGGCGCGACTCCTCGGCGAAGATCGAGTCGGAGCCGAAGACGCGTGGGTCCTCGCCCTCGTCGAGTCGCATGATCACCAGGTACGAATCGTCGGACTCGACGAAGAGCAGGCTGAGGTCGGCGTCGTGGTCGACGTCCCGCAGCCGGTCGGCGATGTCCTCGGTGTCCGCGGCGCCGTTAAGGGCGAGGTCTTGTGCGGACCAACCACTCGGGCCCCGAACCAGGGCGGCAGCGAAGTACGACATTGGGACCCCCCGAAGACCAGCCGTCGATACGCAGGACGCTAGTCGGTGCAAGCGTTGCTTATAGGGCATTCCGGCACGATGGCAGAGCCGGCGGAAAATCTTTACGACCGGTCGTTCTTTTAGTACCGTCCTAGCCATGACCACGCGCGACGGACGCCTTGCCCGAGGCGATCGCACCCGGGCCGCGGTGCTCGACACCGCGGTGGTGCTTGCGACGAAGGACGGCCTGGACGGCCTGTCACTCGGCCAGGTGGCGGAGGCGCTGCAGATCAGCAAGTCCGCGCTCTTCGCGCACTGGCGCAGCAAGGAGGAGCTGCAGCTCGCCACGATCGAGCGCGCCCGCGAGCAGTGGCTTGAGCAGGTGATCAGCCCGGCGCTTCGCGAGCCGCGCGGCGTACGCCGGCTCTGGGCGCTGCACCAGCGGCGCATCGCGTTCTACGCGGGCGCGGTGCTCCCCGGCGGCTGCTTCTTCGCCACCGCAGAGTTCGAGTTCAACGCGCGGCCGGGCCCGATCCGGGACCGGTTCGCCGAGATCCTCACCGACTGGCTGGCGTTGATCGAGCGGCTGGCACGCGAGGCGATCGAGGTCGGCGAGCTGCGGCCGGACACCGACCCCGCGCTGCTCGCCTACGAGTCGGAGGCGCTCGGGCTGGCCGCGGTCATGCAGTCCCGGCTGATCCACGCCGCCTCCGTCTACGACCACGCGCTGCGGTCCATGCGCGACCGCCTCCGCGCCCTCAGCACCGACCCCGACCTGATCAAGGAGCCCTCATGACCACAGTCACCGAGCCCGGCTACGGCGTGACCATCCCCGTCACGATCCACTTCGACGACCTGGACGCGCAGGGCATCCTGCACAACGCGCGGTACGGGGTGCTCTTCGAACGCGCCCTGCTCGCCTGGTGGGGAGAGCGCGGCTGGTCCTACGCCGGCGGGCGCCCCACCCGGCCTGATGCGTTCAACGTGATACGCGAGTACTCGATCACGTTCCACGCGCCGATCGCCGGGACCGGCCGGGCAGCCGTGCACCTCTGGCTGGAGAAGATCGGCACGACAAGCGCGGACTACCGGTTCCGCTTCCTCTCCGAGGACGGCACGGTCGTGCACGCGGAGGGCCGCCGGGTGAACGTCCGGCTCGACCCGGCCACCATGCGCCCGGCCCCGTGGTCGGACGATGCCCGTACCGTCGTCAAGGAGCTGTTGAAGTGAATCCCTACCAGAGCGGCCAGTTCGCAGTCTCGGCCCACCGCACCGCGACCGCGTAGGCCGCGATCGCCCAGGCCACGCCCACACTGATCGAGATGCCGGCCGCTGCCCCCCGGTCTCCCGCTCTGGCGAGCACGGCCGCGGCCAGCCAGGCCACGCCGCCCGCGATCAGCGTCCACCACACGTACCCGGCGAGGCTCGTGCCAAGCAGCGGCAGGACCGCCATCCAGAGCACGGCGCCACTCAGCCCGGCCAGCAACGGCAGCGCGCGAACCGGATGCGGCTCCCGGTAGGTCGGCCGGAGCGGTATCGACGACGGTTGCGGCATCTGACCGAACCGGTACGCCTCCCGGGCCGCCACCATCGCGGGCGGCCCGGCGAAGCGGTCATCGCTCGGCTCGAACGGCGGCGGCGCCACGAAGGCCGGATTGCCGTAACCGGGCTGTTGCGCCACGTAGCCACGCTCCTGGATCGCTCGCGGTTGCCTTCCTCCGAGCCTAACGCCGGGAAGACGGCAGGAGCGCGCCCGTGGCATCCATCTGCCAAGATGGCCGAATGCAACGGGGCACCTCATCAATGGCCGGGTTCGCGATGACACTGACGGCCGCGCTGGTGGCCGGCGGTTGCGCCACCGGTCCGGAGCCGTCCGCGCCGCAGTGGCAGGCGGGTTCGTCGTCCGCCCCGGTCGCGGTGCCGCCGCCGCCCACCTCGTCGTCCCCCACGCCGGCCGCCTCAGCCTCGCCGTCCCCGTCATCCTCCGCGAGCGCGTCGCCCACGCCGTCGAAGGCCGCGAACTACACCTACGTGTTCCCGGTGCCCGGCAGCCCGGTCTCGTACCACCCGACGCACGCCACCAACCCCGCCACCGACATCTTCGCGAACTGTGGAAACCCGGTCCTGGCCGTCACCGACGGCACGGTCATCGAGATCAGCCGCAAGGACACGTTCGTCAAGGGCAAGCCGGACGGCCCGCTCAACGGCGGCCTGTTCGTCTCCCTGGTCGGCGACGACGGCGTGCGCTACTACGGCTCCCACATGTCCGTCGTCGACGCCGGCATCGAGCCCGGCGTCCGCGTACGCGCAGGTCAGCGCCTCGGCAACGTCGGCAAGACCGGCAACGCCAACAACGTCTGCCACCTCCACTTCGGCATTTCCCCGGCCTGCTCCCAGATCGGCGACTGGTGGATCCGCCGCGGTGCCATCTGGCCGGCCCCCTACCTCGACTCCTGGCGCAAACAGGGCTCCAACTCCCCCAAGGCCGCCGCCGCCGACTACCTCTCCCAAAACAGCGGCTGCCCCAAAGCCCCCTACTGAGCCCCCCACACAGACGACCGCCGAGTGCCGCGAAAGATAGGTCAACTTCGCTGGTTGACCTATCTTTCGCGGCACTCACAGATCGTTTACCGTCGTTGGTCTCGAGGGGCCACACGGGGGCGGTTCCCGTCGGATCGCTTATGCCGATATATCGGACAAGGCGTCGGCGCTGACCGCCGGACGTCCGCCGGACGTCCGCCGGACCGATCCCCGGGCAGGGCAGGGCATGCGCATCACCAGCGCGGTGATCTCTCGCCACTCGATCACCGAGTGGGCAGCAGCGTCGCTTCCGTGGGCAGATTTCGCGTCAGGCTCCGGCGCCCACGGATGCTCCCGCAGATGTCCGAGCCAACCTGAAAACGACCCAAGACCCCGATCTTCCCGCTCCCGCGGTGGTCCGGCCCGCATGCTCCCGCGGGCAAACCTCGCGTCGGGCTCCGCTAGCGCTCCGCACGTCGCTCGGAGCCGGTCCCGCCGTGGCCACACTACGTGCAAGATCAACCTCTCCGGCTTCTCCGACGCGCTCCCGGCAGCGTTTGCTCTGCTTACCCGCCGCGGCCCGCCCGACGCCGATAACCCGCCTACCGCTGCGGTCAGAGCGGCACTGCGGTCAGAGCGGCACTGCGGTCAGAGCGACGCTGCGGTCAGAGCGACGCTGCGGTCTGAGCGACGCTGCGGCACGCCAGACGGCGCAGCACACCGGGCGGCGCAGCACGCCAGACGGCGCAGCACGCCAGACAGCGCAGCACGCCAGACAGCGCAGCACGCCAGACAGCGCAGCACGCCAGACGGCGCAGCACGCCGGGCGGTTGGCGGTCGCATGTGGGTTTTGGTGACCGGCCACGGATATGAGGCCGCGGGAGCATGCGGGTCTGGACCAGCGCGGAGGCAGGAGAGGAGCTTCTGTGGTCTTGATCTTTGGTTTTGGGGTGGGCGTTTCGATCCGCGCCGGCGCGGCCGGATCGGAGGGACCGATGATCAACCCCATTGGGCGAAACGCTTTCGGGGGCTGCCGTTGATTGTGGTGAATGCGCCGCCGGCGGCGACCTTGCCCAGGGCGGGGCTTGCGGCCATCGCCAGGACGCCGAGTACGCCGTTGCCGTCGGCGGTCCAGGGTTCGAGTGAGCCGTTCGAGGGGTCGGCGGCGGCCAGTTTGACGCGGGGGGTCTGGCCGTCGGCGCAACTGCCCTGGTTGCCTGTGGTTGCGGTGGCGCAGATGTTGTCGAAATGGCCGCCGATGTAGAGCGTGCCGGACAGCATGGCGAGGGCCTGTGGATTGCCGTCCATGGTCATGGTCCAGCGGGTGGCGCCGTCCAGTCCGTAGCCGATGACCTTGCCGCCCTGGCCGCCGTGTGCGGCGTAGACGCCGGTCGGGCTGACGGCGAGGCCGTAGACGATGACCGTGGCGCTGGTCTTGAAGCCGGTGTCGGGTGCGCCGGACACCGGGCTGACGGCCGCGAGCCGTGGGGCGCCGCCGATGTTGTTGATCTTCTTGAATTTGCCGCCGACGTAGATCCGGCCTCCGGCGGCGGCGAGCGCCTGGACCTGGTCGTCGGCCCGGGGCAGCCAGGTGGTGTCGAGCTTGCCGCTGCCCAGGCTGAACGCGGCGAGCATGCCGCGCGGGGCGCCGTCGACCTCGGTGAGGTTGCCGCCGGCGTAGAGGCGGTTGCCCTCGATCAGCAGCGCGTAGGGCTGTCCGGTCATCGTGTGGTTGAGCATCGCGCTCACCGTGCCGGTGGCGCCGTCCAGCTTCGCCAGGCTGTCCCGCCTTGTCGCGCCGATCATGCCGAACGCGCCGCCGACGTAGACCGCGCCGCCGCCGGTGGCGATCGCGCGCACGGTGCCGTCCGCGGCCGGCGCCCAGTCGAGCAGCCGGCCGGTCTTCGCGTCGATCGCGGCGAGGCGGCTGCGCTTGACCTGTTTGCCGTCCACCACCGCGGCCGTGAAATCACCGCCGACGTAGATCGTGTCGCCCGCGTAGGCAGTGGCCCAGACCGAGCCGTTGAACCCGGGCGCGTTGTCCGGCGTGGACCCCATCGCCTGCACGGGTGTGACGGTCCCGGTCACGACGACGCCGACCGCGATCATCGTCACGGCGATTCGACCCATCAATTTCCTAAAAATCATTTCATAACGGTACGGGTGGGAAAGGCGGCCCCGGGCGAACGAAAAGGGTGAAAAGCCGCAGATCCTTCGGTGGAGGCGCGCCCGGGCCGAACGGCGACCCGGAGCCGCGCGTCCGCCCCGGAGCCCGTTGTGACACAGTCACCGCGTGCGCGTCGCCGTGATCGGAATGGGTCTCATCGGGGGGTCCGTGCTGCGTGCCCTCGCCGCCGCCGGCCACAAGGTGACCGGCTTCGACTCCGATCCTGCCACCCGAGGCACCGCCCGCACCGCCTCCGCCGAAGCTCCACTCCGCGCCCGGTGGCAGATAGCGCCGTCCGTCTCCGCCGCCGTCGCCGACGCCGAGCTGTGCATCGTCGCCGTGCCGCTGACCGCGCTCGGAACCGTGCTGGACGAGCTGACCGGCCGCGGCTTCGGCGGGCTGATCACGGACGTGACCTCGGTCAAGGTTCCGGTGCTTGAGTTGGCCGAGCAGTACCTTGGCGGTTCCCAACGCCTGGCCGGCTTCGTCGGCGGCCACCCGATGGCCGGGCGCGAAACCTCCGGCTTCACCGCCGCCGACCCACGCCTCTTCGACGGCTGCGCCTGGGTTCTGGGGCTTGAACCCGGCCGCACCATGCTCGGCGACTGGCTCGACCTGGCGGACCTGGTCACCGGCCTCGGCGCCCGTGCGGTACCCGCTACCGCGGCGGACCACGACCGCGCGGTCGCCGCGATCAGCCACGTTCCCCATCTGGTCGCATCCGCGGTGGCCGAACAGGCCGCCGGCCCCCTGGCGGCCGCACTCGGCGCCGGCTCCTTCCGTGACGGCACCCGCGTCGCCGCCACCCGCTCCGAACTGGTCGCCGCCATGTGCGGCGGCAACGCCGAGGCGGTCCGGCCCGTTCTCGACGCGGTCATCGCCTCTCTGACGGCCGCCCGCGATGCCCTGGACGCCCGCGACCCTATCGCGGCCCTGGGCCCGTGGCTGACCCCTGGCCACGACGTCCGCTCCGCGTGGCCCCCGGTCCCCGGCGAGCCCCTCCCGATGCGCCCCACGGTCCCCGCGTTGCTCGATCTGGGCCGCGCCGGCGGCTGGATCACCTCGGTCTCCAAGGACCGCACCACAGTCACCGCCGTCCGCCCGGAATAGGCGCGAGGAACCAGGCCGAGCACCCGCGGGTTCCGGTCGCCTACAGCGATCGGGAGGCCAGGGTGGCGTCGGCCAGGGCGGACCAGCCGGGGCCGAGCTCCTCGGTGTCGCCGCCGGCGCGGATCTTCAGGGAATCGCCGCTGTGCAGGGTGAACTCGTAGGTCTTGGGGACGCGGCGGGCCAGGCGGGCGTCGGCGAAGTCGGCGTAGGGGATGAAGCGGTGGGTGGGGGCGGCGGCCAGTTCCTCGGGCGGGATCGAGGTGAGCATGGCGTGCATGCGCGGGCGGACCTCGCGCTGGCGGAGGCGGGGGACGCCGGGGACGACTATCAGCCCGGTGTTGAGGAGGACCACGTCCGAGCGGGCGCCGTCGACGATGACGTTCATCAGGCCGGCGATGGCGCCGGAGCCGGCGGCGCCGGTTCGGGGGGCGAGCGGGGCGGTGGAGCCGGCGTCGATGCCGAGGTCGGCAAGGCGTTTGCGGGCCTCGTCGAGGGTGCCGGGGCTGCGGGCCAGGTCGGCGATCTCGCCCAGCCGGAGGGTGTGGCCGTCGCGGCCGATCAGGCGTGGGGGTGCGGACCAGCTGTGACGCCAGCCGGCGGCACCGGCGTGGATGGCGGCCAGGAGCAGCAGGGACTCGATCGGGCGGCGGGGGAAACGGCCGGTGGCGGCCACGGTCAGCGCCTCGGCCAAGCCGATGTCGTCACGGGCGAGGGTACGGGCGGTCTCGCGGAGGACCTCGTCGGATTCGCGGCGCAGGGTGGCGGTGCCGGCGGCGGCGATGAACTCGGGCCAGGCCAGGGGGCGGCGGCCTTCCGCGACGGTGGCGTCCTGGAGCGCGCGGGCGGCGCCGGCGGGGTCGGTGATCAGTGCGGTGGCCGGCTCCGGGGCTTTGTCCTCAGCGAACGGGCCGGACTCGTCGGACGACTCTGCGCCGGCCAGGGCGGCCACCCGCTCCGCGACCGGCGCATGTGTGTCCCAGCGGTCCACCTCGGGCTTCTGATTTCGCAGATCATCCAGCTCATCCACCCGGGCATGCACGAAGTCCGCGAAACCCCCGAACAGATCGTCGGGTACGAAGCCGTTCTCCCAGCCCGGCCGGACGTACCTGCGGAAGAAGAACGACCAGGCGGCCTCCAGCACCGGCTGGTCCTGAAGCGCGGCGATCGCGGCTCCCGGGCCCGCGACGGCAACCGCAAGCCGGTCGGCCGCGGCCTCCTGCTCCCGCGTTCCGGAGGCGTCTGCGGCCAGGTAGAGATGGGCGTACCAGCGAAGGTTGATCGGCATCCGGGGCAGCGCGGACATGACCGCGAGCCGGCCCCGGTAGGCGACCCCGCCCGGCCGGGAGAAGTGGCCGAACTCGTGTGCGAGCACCGCACGCGCCCGGTCCACCGTCATGATCTGCAGCAGCGGCAGTCCGACGTAGAGCGTGCGCCGGCCCCCGGCGAGGCCCAGCAGCCGTACATCCTCGGTGATCCGCACGGTCGCGTCCGGAAGCAGCCGGATGCGGTCGGGGGCGCGGGTGCCGGCCCGGTCCGCGATCTCCCGGACGACCTGCCACAGGTCGGGGGCGCGTTCCGGCGCGACCGGGATGCCCGGCGACCGGGTGCGGCGGGGTGCGAGACCCCGGCCGAGCGGCAGCGCGGCGACGCCCACGCCGAGGGTGATGAGCGGCAGCGCGACCTTGACCGCGTCGGTGCCGGCGAGGAGCACGCTTACCCAGAAGAGCAGCACCGCGACGAGCGCGAGTTGACCGAGCGCGACCAGGTAGAACCCGGCGAGCAGCGCCACCGAGACGGCGGCCCGTAGCGTGGCGGTCATCGTCGATCCTCCCGGTACGCACCGGGCGTACGTGAGCGGACAGTACCTATTGCGCGCATTGAGGGACAACCCCGCGTTAGGTTGACGACATGGCTTCCCGTGATCCTGTCGCCGATCTGCGGCGCATCGCGTTCCTGCTGGAGTCGGCGCACGAGGCGACGTTCCGGGTGAAGGCGTTCCGATCGGCCGCGAACGTGCTGGGCGGGCTCGACCCGGAGGAGACCAGGACCCGTGCGGAGAACGGCACGCTTGCCGATCTGAAGGGCGTCGGCGACGTGACCGCGCGTTGTGTGGCGGAGTCGCTCGCCGGTGAGGAACCGGTGTATCTGCGGCGGCTGCTCGCGACCGAGGACGACGACCTGCCGGTGGCGGCGGTACACCTCAGGGAGAAGCTCCGCGGCGACTGTCACAGCCATTCGGACTGGTCGGACGGCGGTTCCCCGATCGAGGAGATGGCGCTGGCCGCGGTCGAGGTGGGTCACGAGTATCTGGTGCTGACCGACCACTCGCCGCGGCTGAAGGTGGCACGCGGCCTGAGCCCGGCCCGGCTGAAACGGCAGCTCGACCACGTGGCGACTGTCAACGCGCAGCTGCCGGAGGGGTTCCGGATCCTGACCGGGATCGAGGTGGACATCAACCCGGACGGCACGCTTGACCAGGAGGACGAGCTGCTGGCCAGGCTGGACGTGGTGGTCGGGTCCGTGCACAGCGAGCTGCGGGCGGACGAGGCCGTGATGACCCGGCGGATGCTGAAGGCGGTCGCGAACCCGCACCTGGACGTGCTCGGGCACTGCACCGGCCGCCGTCTGCCGACGAAGAACAACGACCGCGCACACGCCAGGACCAGCAGTCGGCCGCCGAGCGACTTCGACGCGAAGCGGGTGTTCGCGGCGGCGGCGGAGCACGGTAAGGCCGTCGAGATCAACTGCCGGCCGGACCGGCTGGACCCGCCGAAGCGACTGCTCCGGCTCGCGGTCGAGGCCGGGTGTCTCTTCGCGATCGACACGGACGCGCACGCGCCAGGTCAGCTCGACTGGCAGCGGTACGGCTGCGAGCGCGCCGCGATGTGCGGCGTGCCCGCGGACCGCGTGGTGAACACCTGGTCCGCCGAGGAGCTCACCCGGTGGGCCGCCGGGCACTGACGGAGACGCCGAGCAGCACGATCACGGCGCCGACCGGCTGGTACCAGGAGATGTGCTCATCCAGCACGAGCACGCCGAGCAGCACCGCGAAGATCGGGATCAGGTAGGTCACGGACGCGGCCGTGCTCGCGCCGAGCAGCCGGATGTTCCGCATGTTGATCAGGAATGCGAGCCCGGTCCCGAACACGCCGAGCGTCAGCACGCTGCCGATCACCTCGGGCGACAGGTCTGTGACGTCCGGCGGCGCGCCGGCCAGCAGCGGCGCGACGACGAGCAGCTGTGCGGTCGCCATCAGGAGCTGCCCGGCCGCGAGCGACGCCGACGAGTCGGGGCGATGCCCGAGGAACTTCTTCTGGTACGGGATCGCGAACCCGTAGCACGCGGCCGCGCCCAGACACATGAGCTGCCCGGACAGGTGTGCGCCGCCGACGCCCTGCCACACGCCGAGCACCACGAGCACGCCGAGGAACCCGATCCCGACGCCGGCGGCGCGCCGGGCGGTGAGCTTCTCGGTGCGCAGCACAAGCGCCGCGATCGGCAGGGTGAGCAGCGGGGTGGTCGCGTTCCAGATCCCGGCCAGGCCGGAGGAGACGCGCTGCTCGCCGTACCCGAAGAGGGTGAACGGGATCGTGACACCGAACACGCCGATCACGAAGAGGTGACCCCAGGCGCCGGGATCGCGTGGCAGCCGGTCGCGGGTGAGCAGCAGCACCAGGAGGAGCGTGAGCGCGCCGGCCACGACACGCCCGAGCGTCACGTAGACCGGATGCACCTCGCGCACACCGATGCCGATGAAGAGGAAGCTGGCGCCCCAGACGGCGGCGAGAGCGAGATATCCGGGCAGCCAGGAGCGGGTCGTCACACCGGGCCACTCTTCCCTACGGGTATGACAACATCTCCGGGTGGGACACATCGACGATCTCGCCGAACGGTACGTCGAGGAATGGGCGCCGCTGAATCCGATCGGCGCCACGCACCTCGGTATCGACGGCTACGACGACCAATTCGACGACCTGACACCGGACGGGTACGCCGCACAGGCCGACCTCGACCGCCGCACGGTGGCCACGTTGCACGCCACCCCGGCCGGTTCCCCGGACGAGGAGGTCGGCCGCGAGGCGATGATCGAGCGGCTGGAGCTGAGTCTGGCCCGGCACGAGGCCGGCGAGACCGCAAGCCAGGTCAACGTGATTACGGGCGCGCTGCACGAGGTCCGCGGCGCCTTCGACCTGATGCCGGTCGAGGGTGAGCGCGCGATCGCGAACATCGCGGCCCGGCTGAACAAGGTCCCGCAGGCGCTGGACCAGATCAGGACGACGCTGCTCGACGAGGCCGCCCGCGGTCACGTGAGCGCGCGCGAGCAGATCGTCGAGGTCGCCAAGCAGTGCGGCATCTGGACCGACCCGGCCCGGGACGACGTCTACCACTCGCTGGTCCGGCGTCTGGCGCCGGGCAGCGCCGGTCTCGCCCAGGACCTGGACCGCGGAGCACGGGAGGCGACCCGGGCGACCGCCGAGTTCGGCGAGTTCCTGCGGCGTGAGCTGGCGCCGCTGGGCCGGGAGAAGCAGGCGGCCGGCCGCGAGCGCTACGAGCTGGCCTCGCAGTACTTCATCGGCGCGAAGCTTGACCTGCTGGAGACGTACGCCTGGGGCTTCGAGGAGCTGGCCCGCCTTGAGGACGAGATGCGCCTGGTGGCGGGCCGGATCGTCGGCCCCGGCGCGAGCATCGACGAGGCCGTCGCGGCGCTCGATGCGGACCCCACCAGGACGATCCACGGCAAGGAGGCGTTCCGCGACTGGATGCAGGCGCTCGCCGACAAGGCCGTCTCCGAGCTGAACGGGACCCACTTCGACATCCCGGCGCAGGTGCTGCGCCTGGAGTGCTGCCTGGCGCCGACAAGCGACGGCAGCATCTACTACACCGGGCCGAGCGAGGACTTCAGCCGCCCGGGCCGGATGTGGTGGGCCGTGCCCGGCGCGATCAGCGAGTTCTCCACCTGGCGCGAGGTCACCACTGTCTATCACGAGGGCGTGCCCGGCCATCACCTTCAGGTCGGCCAGACGACGGTCCGCGCGGACCTGCTCAACCGCTGGCGCCGGCTGATGTGCTGGACCTCCGGGTACGGCGAGGGCTGGGCGCTCTACGCGGAGCGGCTGATGGACGAGCTGGGCTACCTGGACGACCCGGGTGACAAGCTCGGCATGCTTGACGGCCAGGCGTTCCGGGCCGCGCGGGTGATCGTCGACATCGGCATGCACCTGGAGCTGGAGATCCCGGCGGACAACCCGTTCGGTTTCGCGCCGGGCGAGCGGTGGACGCCGCGGCACGGCTGGGAGTTCATGCGCGCGCACTGCCGGGTGCCGGACGACAACCTGCGTTTCGAGCTGAACCGCTACCTGGGCTGGCCGGGGCAGGCGCCGTCGTACAAGGTGGGTGAGCGCTTCTGGCTGCAGGCCCGCGAGGACGCCCGGGCACGGCAGGGCGCCGACTTCGACCTGCGACAGTTCCACGAGGCCGGGCTGAACCTGGGCTCGATCGGCCTGGACCCGTTCCGCCGCGCGATGGAACGGTTCTGAGACGAGCCCTGGCCCGGTGGAAGCCGGGCCGGGGCAACGCTCAGACAAGCACCTGCCGCATCGCATACAGGTTCTCGAACGCGGCCACGCTCCGTGCCTCGTCGTGCTGCTCGGCGTGGGCGCGGGCCCGGCGCCCGAGATCTGCCGCCAGCTCCGGGTCGCCGAGCACCTCCAGAAACCGGCGGGACAGCGCCACGCTGTCCCCCGGCGGGAACAGGTAGCCGGTCTCGTCGTCGATGACCAGGTGCGGCAGCGCGGCGGCGTCCGCGCCGATCACCGCACGCCCGCTCGCCATCGCCTCGAGCGTGACGAGGCTCTGCAGCTCCGCGGTCCCGGCGTTGACGAAGACGGTGGCCGCCGCATATGCCGCGGGCAGCTCCTCGTCCGGCACGAACCCGGTGAACCGCACCTGCGCACCGACGCCGAGCCGCTCCGCGAGCGCCTCCAGATGCTGCCGTTCCGCGCCCTTGCCGACGAGCACCAGTTGCGCGTCGATGGTGAGCAGCGCGAACGCCGAGATGACCACGTCCAGGTTCTTCTCCGCGTCCAGCCGGCCCACGTACAGGACTGTGGGTTTGCCGTCGAGCCCGTGGCGCAGCCGGAACTCCGCGGCGGCAGACGACGGGCCGAAGCGGTCGAGGTCGATGCCGCACGAGATCGGCAGCACCGGGCCCGGCACGCCGGACATGGTGGCCAGCGCCGCCGCATAGGGCGTCGGCGCGGTGACCACGTCCGCTTCGGCGAAGACCCGCGCGACGTCACGCCAGGCCCAGTCGTGCACGGCCCGCCGCCCGGCCGCGCCGACCGGCAGATAGTGCGTCAGGTTCTCCGGCATGAAGTGGTTGGTCGCGACGATGTGCAGCCCACGCGCCCGCGCCTCGACGACAAGCGCGCGGCACAGCGGAAAATGGCTCTGCACATGCACGACGTCCGGCCGCACCTCGTCAAGGATCCGCCCGGCCACCCGCCGCAGATCAAGCGGGGCACAGAACCGGAAACCAGGATGCGTGGGTACGGGTAGTGCGCGCACCCGATGCTCGACGACGCCGTTAGCCGCCCTCCGCCGGAAGCTGTGATATCCGGTCGACGGCGCCACCACGTGCACGTCGTGCCGCGTGCTCAGCGCGTTGGCGAGTCGCTGAGCAAAATAGGAAGCGCCGTTGACGTGCGGGGCGTAGGTCTCGGCACCGATGAGGATGCGCATGGTCGTCCCTCGCGTTTCTTGAAAAGTCGTTGGAAGCCGAACTGCAGGAGCAGGGCCGCCACCGCGACACAGCTGGTCAGCAGCAGCACGTTGCCGTGGAAGCGGGAACCGATGAGCGCGCCGAGTCCGAGCAGGACCGCGCCGCGGACCGCCGCTCCGGCCGCCACCCAGGCGGCGAAGCGCTGATAGGGAACGCGGGCCACCCCCGCGGCGACATAGGCCGGAATGGCGAGGAAGTCGGCCACCTTCGCGGTGAGCACAAGTCGTGGCAACGACCTGGTGACCGCCGCGGTGAACCGGGCCCGGCGCTCGTCGGTGAGCCCCATCCGGGTCAGCAGCACCGCGGCCCGGCGCTGGTGCGAGAACCGCCCGAGCAGGTAGAGCACGCTGTCCCCGGCCAGGTCGGCGAGCACCACGATCAGCCAGACCGGCCAGAACCGCGCGAGCCCGGCCCCGACGAGCGACCCGGCGGTCACTGTCGCGGCAGGCCCCTCGACGAGCACCAGCGGGCCCAGCAGCGCGTACGGATGCTCGAACAGGTTCATGCCGTAGACCTGCGCGAACAGGTCTGTCCTGCGGCTTCGATCTCGGTGAAACGCGGCATCGTCGGCCCCCGTCCGGTCGTTGTCTACGACCGTAGGGATTACGGAGACGCCGATCGATGATGCCAGCCCGCCGATTCGAGGTAGTGCTGACACCACCCGTAGGGGTGGGAACCCCAGGGGTCAGACGGTGTCCACCAGGTCGGGGCCGGTGAGCGTGCGGGCCGTGGCGAGCAGCAGATCCATGCTCGGGTCACCGAACGCGATGTAGGGCACTGCGATCGGGATGCCGTCCGGCGGCAGCGGCGACTCAGGCGTCAGCGTGATCGTCAGGCCGAGCAGCGTGCCGGTGAACCGGGTGGCGTAGAACTTCACGTCCCCCTCGACGCCCAGCCTGCTGCTGGTGATCGGGGAGAGTTCCTGGTGGCGCGGCGTGTCCAGCCGGAAGTCGTGCGTGTAGGCCTTGGTCATCGAGAACTGCAACGCCTTGATCGTGCTCCCGTCCGCGCGCGGCATGTCCACGATGCCGTCGATGCCGAGGTTCCACATCTCGACCTTGGTCCCGGTCAGCAGCGACGGCCGCATCGCCACCGGCGGCACCCCCGCGGGGATCCCCAGCTGTTTCACCTGGTCCGCGGGCTTCGACGGCGTACCGGAACCACCCGGCCCAGGCTTGGCGGGGGTCCCGGGCGCGCTCGGTCCACCGGGATTCCCGGGCTCCGGATCGCCGGGACCTTCCGGCTCCGGATCGCCGTCCGGTGGTGGTTCGGTCCCGCCGCACGCCCCTTCCGACACGGACGGGCTCGGCGACGGCGAGGCGGCGGTGCCGGGCGTGCCACCGAGACCCAACAGGCCACCGATCCCGTTGAGAATCCCTTCGATCGGCCCCGGCGAACGACTTGCCGACGGCGAGGCCGACCCCGACGGCGTGGGGCAGGGCCGGGCGTGTGCCGCCCGCGCGCCGGGGATCAGCACCACGCCCGGGATCATCATCACAATCCACATCGACATCCAGGGGGTACGCCGTGCGCGCCGGACCGGCCCGGCTGAGGGCAGGGCCGTGGGCTCCGTCGCGGGCCGTAACACGGCGCTCTCGTCGTACCCCCGATGCCGTTTCTGCGCTTGCTCGTCGACGGTGCCGGACCTGCTCTCCGGTCCGGTGCTCATGCCGGGGCCGCCGTCCCCCTCACCTTTTGGGCCGGTCAGCTCCTCCGTGGCCGGCTCCCCGAGCTCCGATTCCCCTGGCTCCGGCTCCTGCGCGGACGGCGGGGTCCAGCCGAAGGCCAGCACCGCGCCGACCGCGCCGAGCAGCAGCCCGAGGAAGAATCCGCCCAGGTTGACCGCCATCAGGGAGAACACAGAGGTCACCGCGCCGATCACGGAGTAGAACACGCGCTGCGCGGGGCTGAACCAGATCAGCAGGCCGCAGGTGACAAGCACGGCCGGGATCAGCCAGCTCAGGTAGCCACTCGGCCCGACGTGCACGGACAGCCCGTTGAGGTCGGCGCCGCCCTGGGTGGTGGCGAACAGCTCCAGACCGGCCAGGACGAGCAGCAGCCCGCCCCAGAACGGCCTGGTCCAGCGCCAGCGGCCGAAGCTCCGCCAGGCCCGGGCGACGGCCCCGCCGAGACGCGCGGCCCGGTCACCCATCAGAAGCACTCCTTGGCGTCGGCGCCGGTGTTGACCTTGAGTCGCAGGCCGGTGAGCGCGAACGTGCCGGCCGTGGTCGACCACGCGACCTGCTTGAGGCCGAGGATCGTGACGTGGTCGGCCTGCTGTCCGAACAGCCCGGCCTGGCCCTTGGCGCTCTCGCCGCCCTTGTTCAGCGTGGACGCGTCCCGGCCGATCTCGATGTTCGTGAACGTGGTGTCGCCGCGCAGCTCGTCCACGTCGAGCACCAGGTTGGTCGCGGTGGCCGGGTTCCCACCGCCGCCCGCGTTGATTGTCAGGATGACGCGCCCGGTAAGCGGGTTCGACGCGTCGACTGACTGGCAGAGGTTGTAGAGCTCCGCGTCCCGGATCGCGGAGACCGCTGTCGGGTGCTTGGCGCCGCTCTGCTCGGACGCGATGCCGCCGTACTGGGCGAAGCCGTCGCCCTCCAGCCGGTCCGCCGCGACCTTGAACGTGCCACCGGAGACCGAGAACGACGCGGCGATCGCGCCGTTGGACATGCCGAGGACCATCAGCCCGGTGGCGGCCGCGGTCGGGATCGCCAACGCCGCGGCACGACGCCAGCGCACGTGGCCCTTCGCCTGTTTCGCCTGCACAGTCACTCCTCACGACGAGGGAAGCACCGGCGGCGCACTGGGCCTACCGGCCGGTAACGAATCGCGGAGCCAATGATTGTGCGAAGCGACGTGCGTCACAACCCGTCCATTACCCATGGGTAACCATCAATGGGCGCCGTTGATTACGGCGCGTTCAAAGGTTTCCAGCCGGTTAACCGGTCAATCCCGGGCAAACCACAGCCGAAGCCTCACCGCGCGTGACCAGAAGCAGCGGATCATCACGATTCGATAACGGCAAGCGGACAGATGGCTGTGGATCTTAGGAGACCTCGGCCTCGACTGACGCGTCCGTCTTGTCCGACAGCCGCCGTAGCGCCACCCCGGTGATCGCGTGATGCTCCACAGCGGTCACGGCCGCCTCCCAGCCGTCGATCGACACCCGCTCGCCCGGCACCGTCGGAATGTGGCCGAGCACCGTCAACACCATCCCGGCCACTGTCGTGTAGTCGCCGTGCGGGCGGTCCTCAAGCTCCACACCGATGTCCGGCAGGTCGTGGATCGGGAACGTGCCGGGCAGCGCCAGCGTGCCGTCCTCCTCGGTACGCACCGACTGCACGTCCCGGTCCGTCTCGTCGTAGATCTCGCCGACGATCTCCTCAAGCACGTCCTCGAGCGTCACGATGCCCTCGATCGCGCCGCGCTCGTCCACCACAAGCGCTATGTGCTGACGTTCCGCCTTGAACTGACGCAACGCGTCAGCGATCGGCAACGAGTCGGGAAGCAGCAGCGGCGGGCGGGCGCAGTCGTCGATCGGGCGTTCGGCAGGCACGCCGATCAGGTCACGCAGGTGCACCACGCCGACCGTGTCGTCGAGCATGCTGTGCCGGACCACAGGCGCGCGCGAGTGGCCGGACGCGGCAAGCACGATCCGCGCGGCCTCCGCCGTGGTGCCCGAGTCAAGCGTGAACACCTGAAGCCGGGGCACCAGCACGGCACGCAGCTGCCGCTCCGCGATCTGCACCGCGCCGTTGATGATCGTCTGCTGTTCCACGGTGAAGCCGCGGTGACCGGACACGATGTCGCGCAGCTCGTCCGGGCTGATCTCGTCCGGCTCCTCGGACGGGTCGATGCCGAACGCGCGGACCACCACGTCCGAGGTCGCGCCGAGCAGCCACACCGCGGGCCGGGAGACCGTCGCAAGCGTGTTCAGCGGGCGGGCCACCGCGAGCGCCCAGCCCTCCGCACGCTGCATCGCGATCCGCTTCGGGGCCAGCTCGCCGAAGACGAGCGTGACGAACGTCAGCACGAGCGTGACCAGCACGATCGACAGCGGTTCGGCCGCGCCACCGAGCGGGCTCAGCAGCGGCACCAGCGGCTTGGCCAGCGACACCGCGGCCGCGGCGGACGCCAGAAAGCCGGCAAGCGTGATGCCGATCTGAATGGTGGCGAGGAACCGGTTCGGGTCCTTCGCCAGCCGGGCCAGCACCCGGCCCGCCGAACCGGCCTCCCGCTCCAGCCGATGGATCTGGCTCTCCCGCAGGGAGACCAGCGCCATCTCACTGCCCGCGAACGCCGCGTTGAGGACAACCAGCACCGCTACCAGCGCGAGCTGGGTCCATAGCTCCTGCACCGCAGGCTCCTTACCGTCAGTTGGGTCGAACCTTTCCCATCCGGCGGTGACCCCTAACGCTCAGCGGCACGTTCTGCGAAAGCTCTCAGGTCCCGGCGCTCGATCGCGGCCGCCATCAGCTCCGGGAACATGTCCGGCGTGCAGGCGAACGCGGGCACGCCGAGTGCGGCGAGCGCGGCCGCGTTCTCGTGGTCGAACGCGGGCGCACCCTCGTCGGAGAGCGCCAGCAGCACGATCACCTGCGTGCCAGAGCCGACCATCGCGGCCACCCGGCGCAGCATCTCATCCCGTACACCACCCTCGTAGAGGTCGCTGATCAGCACGAAGATGCTCTCCTGCGGCCGAGTGATCAACGTCTGGCTGTGGGCGATCGCCCGGTTGATGTCCGTGCCGCCGCCGAGCTGCGTGCCGAACAGCACCTCCACCGGATCGCTGAGCTGGTCGGTCAGGTCCACGACCGCGGTGTCGAAGACCACGAGCGAGGTGCGCAGGCTCCGCATCGTCGCGAGCACCGCCGAGAACACGCCGGAATACACCACCGAGGCGGCCATCGAGCCGGACTGGTCCACGCACAGCACCACGTCCCGCTGCACCGCGCTGGTCCGCCTGCCGTACCCGATCAGCCGCTCCGGCACGATGGTCCGCTGCTCCGGCTGGTAATGCTTCAGATTCGCCCGGATCGTCCGGTCCCAGTCGATGTCCGCGTGCCTCGGGCGGTTCACCCGCGTCGCCCGGTTGAGCGCACCGGTCACCGCGGCCCGCGTCTTCTGCGCGACGCGGCGCTCCAACTCCGCCACCACCTTCCGGACCACCTGGCGGGCCAGCTCCTTCGTCCGGTCCGGCATCACCCGGTTGAGCGACAGCAGCGTGCCGACCAGGTGCACGTCCGGCTCGACCGCGGCAAGCATCTCCGGCTCCAGCAGCAGCGACGTCAGATTCAGCCGCTCGATCGCGTCCTGCTGCATGACCTGCACGACAGTGCTCGGGAAGTACTCCCGGATGTCGCCAAGCCAGCGCGCCACCCGCGGCGCCGACCCACCCAGCCCGGCGGACCGGCCCTTCGCGCGCGAGTCATCGTCGCCACCGTCGTAGAGCGCGCCGAGCGCCGCGTCCATCGCGGCCTCCGCGCCGGTCAGCTCGCGGAAACCGCCACCGGCCGCGCCACCAAGCACCAGCCGCCAGCGTCGCAGCCGCTCCTGCTCGTTCACGCCGCCACCCGCCGGTGCACACCCTTGTAAGACCCAGAATCCGCCACGGTACGACGGCGCCCGTGCACATCGTCGACTCCGAGGGAGACGGCCGTGGTCGTCGCGGTCTCCCCGGCACCGGGTTCCGGCGCGTCCCCACCCCGCGTCTCGGTGTCCGCGGCCGGCTCGCCCACGTCCAGGATGGACGGTGTGGTGGCCGCACGGTGCACCCGGGTCACGCCGGTCGCGGGCACGCCGCCGCCGAGCATCCGCCGGATCCGGGCCAGCTTTATCCCCCGCTTGGTCATGCCGTGCTCCTCATCTCGTAGCCGATCTCCCGGCCCAGCAGCGCGCCAAGCGTGGGCAGCGCCAACCGGGCCGACTCGTGATCCACACCCCGCGCGCTCCCGCCGGCGCCCGGATCGCCTGACGACGCCGCGCCCGCCACCCGGTCCCCGATCGCCCGCCGCTCCGGCTGCGCGAACGAGCCGAACGTGCGCCGCAGCAACGGCAGCGCCTCGGTGAACGCGTCCCCGCCGATCCCGGCCAGCCACTCGTCGACGAGCGACAGCAGCGCCGCATCGTGCACCAGCAGCAGCCCGCCGCCGGACAGGAAGCCCTCGATCCAGCGCGCCGCCGCGGCCGGTGTCACGCCCGCGGTAAGCACCAGGCCCATCCGCCGCCGCGTCTCCGCCCGGTCCAGCCGGTCCGCCTCGTAGAGCACCCGGGTCCACCGGCCGGCCAGCAGCCCGTGCAGGTCGTCGCGGCCGGTAAGCGACGCCAGCGTGTCCAGCCAGCGCTCCCTCGGCCCGGCGTCGTCGAGCAGCCCGATCGCGGCGTGCACCGCGTCGGCGTGGTCGCGCACCTCCTCGGCCGCCTCGTCGGAGAGCGACAGCACTGCCGAGGGCAGACCGGCGCAGACCCGGCCCAGCAGCCCGGTGCTCACCGTGCCGAGCGCGCCCAGGTCGGTGCCGCGCACGTCGCCGTAGCGCAGCGTGCGGGCCAGCGCCGGGATCGCGGCCATCAGGTGCGTGACGTCCGAGTCGAGCGCGGCGCGGGTGTCCAGCGCGCGCAGCACCGGCGGATACGCGTCCGGCAGGTCCGCGAGCAGGCAGACCTCCACAAGCGCGGTCACCTCGGCAAGTGCGGTGCTCTGCCGCGCCCGCTCCACCACCCGGGCGGTGGCCGCGGACAGCACTGTCGTGCCGTACCCGCTCGCCTCGACAAGCGCGACCGCGTACTCCGGCTGCCAGCGCAGGTTCCAGGTCTCCCGGAAGGTGCCCTTGCCGCCGCCGCCCCCGTCCGGCTCGCCCCACGGCACGCCGAGCAGTCGCAGCCGGTGCAGCAGGCGGCTCCGGCTGAGATCGGTCTCCCTGCGCAGGTCCAGCTTGAGTTCGGCCTCGAGCGGAGACGGCTTGAGGCGCAGCGTGCGCTGCTGGGCGGCGAGGTCGCGGGCGAGCGGCACGGCCGGCATGTCGTCCGGCACCTCGCCGAGCCGCTCGCTTACCACAAGCCGCCGGCCGATCAGGTCGAGGCGCAGCTCGTCGCCCTCGCAGAGCACCGCGCGGGCCGCCTCGGTCACCTCGGCCAGGCCGGCCAGCGGGCGCCCGCGCAGCACCGCGAGCGCCTCGGCGAGCCGGACCGCCTCGATAACGTGCGCGGACGAGACCGGCACGCCGTCGTCGCGGAGCACGGCGGCCGCCCGGACCAGCCAGCGCGTGATCACCCGGTCCGTGGTGGCGAACAGGTGGTCGTACCAGCCAGGTGAGCGGACGCCGGCGCCGTAGCCCTGCCAGGACGCGAGCCGGCCGTACGTCCACGGCACCCAGGTGAACGTGACCTTGGCCTTCTTCCGGCCCTTGAGCAGCGCGGCGTCCGCGGCGGCCGTGATCTTCGCGTCCAGGGCGGGCACGTGCCAGGCGCCGCAGACCACAGCGATGTTCTTGTGGGTACGCCGGGCCGCGCGCAGCACCGTGCGCATGTGCGCCTCGCGGACCAGATCCTCCGGGTCCTCCGGCGCCTCCGCACGGATCGCGGCCATGGCCTCCGCGATCGCCTCGAACGCCGGCATCCCCCGGTGCTCGATCACGTCCTCCCACCAGCGCTCCGGATCGTCGTAGCCGGCGGCCGCGGCCAGCTCGCCGATCGGGTCGACCGGCCGCGCCGGCTCATCCTCGCCGGCGTCCGGCTCGGCGGCCTCCTCCGCGTTCGCCTCGGCTCGCGGCCCGCCCCCGGCCTGCTCCCCGTTACCGGCCTGCTCCCCGTTACCGGGCTGGTCGCCGTTACCGGGCTGGTCCCCGTTCCCGGCCTGCTCTGCGTTGCCGGCCTGGTCCAGCTGATCGGCCGCGCGATAGGCCCATGGGAGGTCGAAGAAGCGGACCGGCACGTCGTGGGTGACCGCCCAGCGGATCGCCTGCCACTCCGGCGAGAAGACCGCGAACGGCCAGTACGCGGCCGTGCCCGGGGAGTCGGTGACATAGCCCAGTAGCGCGACCGGCGGCACCAGCCCGTCGTCCGCGGCCCAGCCGACCAGCTCGTCCGCCTCCGGTGGCCCTTCGATCAGCACCAGGTCCGGGCGCTGCTCGTCGAGCGCGCGCAGCACCGCCCGCGCCGAGCCGGGCCCGTGGTGCCGGACCCCGTAGTGACGTTCCATCAGATCGCCTCGCGCGCGGCCCGGTAGAAGTCGGACCAGCCGTCGCGCTCACGCACCACGGTCTCCAGGTACTCCCGCCAGACCACCGCGTCCGAGACCGGGTCCTTGATCACGGCGCCGACGATGCCCGCCGCCACGTCACCGGCCCGCAGCGTGCCGTCGCCGAAGTGCCCGGCCAGCGCGATCCCGTTCGTGATCACCGAGATCGCCTCGGCCGTGGAGAGCGTGCCGGTCGGCGACTTCAGCTTGGTCCTGCCGTCCGTGGTCAGGCCGCCGCGCAGCTCGCGGAAGACCGTGACCACCCGGCGGATCTCCTCGACCGCGGCCGGCACATCCGGCAGCTCGAGCGAACGGCCCAGCTGCTCGACGCGGCGCGCGACGATGTCGACCTCCTCGTCCGCGGAGGCGGGCACCGGCAGCACCACAGTGTTGAAGCGCCGGCGCAGCGCGCTTGACAGCTCGTTCACGCCACGGTCCCGGTCGTTCGCGGTAGCGATGATGTTGAAGCCGCGCTGCGCCTGGATCTCCGTGTTCAGCTCCGGCACCGGCAGCGTCTTCTCGGACAGAATCGTGATCAGCGAGTCCTGCACGTCGGACGGCACCCGGGTCAGCTCCTCGAACCGGGCGATCGCGCCGGTCCGCATCGCGTGCATCACCGGACTGGGCACCAGCGCGTCCGTGGACGGGCCCTCGGCCAGCAACCGGGCGTAGTTCCAGCCGTACCGGATCGCCTCCTCCGCCGTGCCTGCCGTGCCCTGGACCAGCAGCGTCGAGTCGCCGGAGATCGCGGCGGCCAGGTGCTCGGAGACCCAGGTCTTGGCCGTGCCCGGTACGCCGAGCAGCAGCAGCGCCCGGTCGGTGGCGAGCGTGGCGACCGCGACCTCCATCAGCCGGCGCGGCCCGACGTACTTCGGCGTGATCGTGTCGCCGTCGCCGAGCAGGTACGTCACGGCCGCCTGCGGGGAAAGCCGCCAGCCGGGCGGGCGGGGCAGGTCGTCCGCGGCAGCGAGCCGCTCCAACTCGTCCGCGAACAGTTGCTCGGCGTGCGGGCGCAGGGCCGTCATCGAAGCTCCTCGGTCATCTCGTGTCGGTAGGTCAGTGCGGCGGCCAGCGCCGCGACGGTGTCGGCCGGGCGGGTCGAGGACGGGTCGCCGGCCTGCCGGATCCGCTCGGCCAGCTCAGCGACGCGGATCGTGTAGCCGACCGGCATGGCCGTGGACGCCAGCCGGCAGAGGTCGCCGAGGTTCCACGCGTACCGCCCGGACCCGGCCAGGCTCGCCAGGCCGTCAAGCGTGGCGTCGGCCAGGTCGTCAGGCCACGGCGCCGGGCACAGCTCGGCCAGCCGGTGCGCACGGGCCGGATCGCCGCGCAGCACGCGTGCGGCGTAGCGGGCCAGCTCGGCCGGGGGCAGCGCCTCGTAGAGCGTCATCGCCAGCAGGTGGTCGGCCACGTCCAGGTCCCGGTTGACCGGCCGTGACATCAGGTCCGCGAGCGGCATCACCCAGGCCGGGTCGCGCTCGGTGACAGCGGCGCGGGACAGCCCCTTGTGGAGCGTCAGCGCCCAGTCGTCCACCACGGGCAGCTCGGTGATCGCGGCCGGGTCCAGGCCGAACGTGCCGGTCCAGGTGCTCAGCGGCGTCCGCGCGACCACCTCCTCCAGCCACCACGCGCGCTCGCCCACGCCGCGCGGCGGTTTCGGCGCGATGCCGTCCCGGCGCATGGCCGCATCGCAGGCCGCGGGCGGCGTGATCAGCAGCCGGCCCGCGTCGAGCCGGACCGCGGCCAGCGCACGCGCGGTCATCCGGTCCCGCAGCGCGGAGCCGGGCAGCACGGCCAGCAGGTCCGCCGCGGCCTGCCGGACCTCCCGGCGGCGGTCGTCGAGCGCGCGCTCAAGCAGCGGTTCGTCGGCCGCGGCCAGCCCGGTGGCGAGCGCGGCGACGAACCGGGCGCGCTGCTCCGGCTCCTCCGCGTCGAAACCGGCGGCCAGCAGCTCACGCGCGGCGTCCGGATCCCGCTCCCGCAGCGAGACCAGGTAGGCAAGCCGCTCGCCGGGCGTGCCGGTCGCCCAGTCCGCCTCCACGCCCGGACCGGCCGCCTCGGCCAGCAGGTACCGCCAGTCGGGGTGCCGGGCCGCCAGCCAGGCACCGCGCCGCCCGGCGACCAGCGCGAGCGCGGGCCGCAGCGCGGTGCTGCGGCGACCGGCGTCAAGCAGTGCAGGCAACGTGGACGCGGGTGCCCGGAGCCCGTGCGCGGCCGCGATCCGCAACCACTCCGCGAGCAGCCGCTGCGCCACATCGCCGCCACCCGGCACGCCCGCTCCGTACAGCAGCTGCGCCAGCCGCCGCCCGGCCGCCTCCGTGACCACCGGGCGCGTCTCGTCGCCTGCCTTCGCGTCCGGCTCGGCGTCGCGCGACGGTGCCGGCCCCGACCGTTGATAGGCCACGACCACGGCGGCGGCCTCCAGCAGGGCCGCGGCCGGCTCGAGAGCCGTCCCGCCGCGCTCACCAGGAGCGGCGCGGTCGGAGATCGCCCGATCGGTCCCGGGTCCGCGTTCCCCTCCCTCGCCGAGAGCCGCATGGCCGGCCCCGTCGCCCGCCGGCACACCGCCCCGATCGCCGCCCGGCGACCCGGCCGCTCCCGCAGTCGTGTGGCCGACCGCGTCCCCCGACGGCGCACCGGCCCGATCGCCGGCCGGTGACCCGGCCGCTCCCGCAGTCGCATGGCCGACCGCGTCCCCCGCCGGCACAACGGCCCGATCGGAGATCGTCATGTCGTTCCCGGGGGCCGGCGTCTCAGCGAGGCCGCCGGGAACCGCCTGTGACGTCTGCGATCCGACGATCAGCAGCTCACGGCCGTCAACGGTCACCGAAGGGCCGCGCCACGGTCGTCGCTCCACGCCGACAAGCGCGGCCGACACCAGCTCCTCCGGCAGCCGCGTCGCGTGCCGGTCGCCGGTCACCGCGCCGGGCGGCGCCGCAGTGAACACGCCGTCGCCGGACCAGGCGGCCAGCGGGCGTACGCCGCCGTCCGTGGTCAGCTCGCCCGCGACCGTCACCGGGTGGCCGCCGGACGCGGCCAGCAGCCACCAGGGCTCGCCGCCGACCAGCCACACCGCGTCGCCGGCCGGGTCGACCAGCCGGTCCGGGCCGGCCGGGCGCACGTCGGCGAGCAGGACCGGCGTCTCCTCAAGCCAGGGGTCGGCCGCGCGCAGCCGGCCGGCGGACGCGAGCGCGTCCCGTACCCCCGAGGATCCTGGGGTGGCTGTGAGCGGGGATGTGGCGTATGGCTGGGCGATCAGGGCGCGCAGCGGGGACGCGCCGGGGTAGAAGCACAGGTCCGCGTCGAGCAGCGTGCCGGGCACCGCGTCCGCGGGGAGCGACTGGCCGGGCGCGGCGAAGGACAGCAGCAGCGCGAACCGGCCGGTGGTGGCGCCGTGCAGCCAGGTGCGGCGACTGGTCAGCCGTTCCTCGACGGTGTCGGCCTGGCCGAGCACCTGCCACGAGTCCCGCAGACGCGGGCCGGCCAGCACCTCGTCGGCCGAGGTGGCGAAGCCGACGCGGGTGCGCACGGTCGCGGCCAGCTCCGGCGGCAGCGCGTCGCGGCGGCCGTAGCCCGCGGTCAGCAGCCGCAGCAGCGCCAGCTCGCCGAGCAGCCGGTCGGCCCACCCGGCGCCGACACCTGCCAGTCGGCCGAGCCTGCGCACCGTGCTCGCGGCCGTGCCGGCCTGGGCGTCGACAAGGCGGGCGGCCATCGCCTCGAAGGGTGCATATCCGGCGCGCTCCGCGCCGGCCAGCCCGGAGGTGACCTGGTCGAGCAGCCACAGGTCGAGTTCGGCGAGCCCGCCGGCCACCCGGTCCGCCCGCTGGCCGGCACGTTTGCGGGCACCGGCCTCGTCCACCACCGCGCCCGGCTCGGCACGGCGGGCCTCGGTCCTGACCGCACGTGACTGCCGCCCGGCCTGCCACTCCGCCACCCAGTCCGGCAGGTCGCCACCGTCGGCCACGCCGCCGCCGGACCAGAGCAGCAGCAGACCCAGCGCATGCTTGCACGGGAACTTGCGGCTCGGGCAGGAACATCTGTAGGCGGGTCCGGAGAGGTCCACACAGGCCTGGTACGGCTTCTTGCCGCTGCCCTTGCAGAGCCCCCACAGAACGTCATCGCTGAGGCCGAGGGCCTCCCATTTGGCCGCGCCGCTCACGCTCTGCGCACCCTTCGCCGAGGAGGCGTCGGGTGCGAGGGCGAGCACGTGCGCGGCCGTCCACGGTTCGACGGGCACTCAACGACCCTATGGAGGGGGTACGACAATTCAGAGCAGGCGAAGCCCCTCGGCCACCCGCGTCATGGTCTCCTCGGTGGGCCCGTCCGGCGCCGGATCCTCCTCCTGCACGACCAGGTGCCCGGCCGCGCTCAGGTCGCCGACCAGCACCATCGTCACGCCGAGGTGCAGGCCCAGCCGGGCGCTGATCTCCATGACGGACAGCGACTCCACGCAGAGCCGCACGATCTCACGTTCCTCCGGGCCGAGCGCATCAGTCGACTCGCCCCAGCGCGCCACCACCCGCGTCTCCATGCCGATGCCGCCGCCCACGTCCGCGTCCGTGTCGTGGACCCGCCCGGAGGTCAGCACGAACGGCCGGAAGCCTGTGGAGTTGTTCCACCCGGGCTCATCCGTGGGCGCGGCGGACAGGTACGGGCGGACCCGGTGCCGTCCGCCGGGCTCTTCGTCGTCTTCCGGGCCGGTCACGCCTGGACGTTGCGCTTCAGCTCGTTGATGAGCGTCGGGGTGAGCGCGTCGCCGGCCTTGTTCGCGAAGAGCGTCATCTCGTAGGCGAGCGTGCCCAGGTTCGCGGAGCGCTCGGCTATCACGCCGAGTGCCGAGCCCGCGCTGATCGACGTGACGAGCAGATATCCCTCGTCCATGTCCAGGATGACCCGGTTCAGGCCGCCGAGCGGGTAGCAGCCCGCCGCGCCCGCGGCCAGGCTTGTCAGCCCGGAGACGACCGCGGCGAGCCGTTCCGAGTTGGCCCGTTCCTGGGCGGTGGTCATGGCCATCAGCAGGCCGTCGGACGACACGGCGATCGCCTGGACCACGCCTGCGGTGCCGGACGCGAACGTGTCCAGCAGCCAGTTGAAGGTCTTGGCCTCGGTGCTCAGGGTGCTCATCGGGTGTTTCCCTCGTCGGTGTGCTGGTCGGATCGGACGGCACGCAGGCCTCGGGCGACGCCCGACTCGAACTGCCGCATCAACTCGCGTACCTTCTCCGGGTCCTGACGGGCCGGCGAGGTTCCCGGGCGGATGATCCTCGGTGGAACACGTGGCAGGTCCTGGGTGCCCATGGTCGCGCCCGGCACCCGCTTCAGCAGCCCGTTACCCGTCTCGGCCGGGTCGATAACCGTGATCTCGGTCGTCGGTGCGGTGTCGTCGCCGGCCTGCCGGACGGACGGCGCCGGGTGCTCCACGATCTCGCCGCGGGACGCGACCATCGGGACGATCAGCGGCCTCGGCACCTCAGCGGTGTCGGCCGTGTCGACGGTCCGGCCGTCCGCGTCCGCGACGATCAGCGGGCTGACCGGTTTCCGCGGCGCCGGCAACGGACCGGGCAGCGCCAGCGGGCCGGGGAGCGGGACCGTGCCGGGGAGCGGCACCGGGGCGGCGCGGTACTCGATCACCGGCCGGACCCGCAGCGGCGTCTGCGGCACGGGCTCGGGAGCGGCGGGTTCCGGCTCCGCCTCGACCTCGGGCAGCTCCGCAAGCTCGGCCGCCGCGGCCGCGATGGAGAACGCGTCCCACGACGGGCCGGCCTCCAGGCTGCGGCTCGCCCGGTCCAGCAGCGCCACCTCCATGCCCGGGGTCGAGGGCGCGGCTTCCACCCGTACCGCCGCGAAGGACTGTGCCTTTTCCGGCTCCGGCAGGATCAGCTGGCCACGGCCGAGCAGCACGGACGCGGTGACCCCGCCGCCGGGCGTCTCCCCGAGCACGACCGGCATGCCCTGCCGGCGGGCCACCCGGCCGACGACGAGGAGGCCGAGCACCTCGGACGGCGCCAGGTCGAGCCGTTCCCGGCGGGCCAGCCGCGCGTTCTCCCACGCCAGCCGGTCCGGCGGCAGGCCGAGGCCGTGATCCGTGACGAGCAGGCGGACGCCGTTGTCGGCCGGCGCGGCCGTGACCGTGACCCGGGTGTCCGGCGGCGAGAACGTGCAGGCGTTCTCCATCAGCTCCGCCACGACCAGCGTGAGGTCCGCGATCGCCTGCGGCAGCACGTCGATGGTGTCCGGCAGGTCCACGTCGACGCGCGGGTAGCCCTCGATCTCGCCGAGCGCGAGCCGGACCACGTGAAGCAGCGGCAGCGGCTCGCGGTGCTGGCCGGCCGCCGCGTCGCCACCGGAGAGCGCGACCAGGCTGCTGGCGTTGCGGCGCAGCCTGCTGGCCATGTGGTCGAGGCGGTAGAGGCTCTCCAGGCGCGTCGCGTCCGCCTCGTCGCGTTCCAGCGCGTCGATGATGGCGAGCTGGCGGTCGATCAGGTTCTCCGCGCGGCGGCCGATGTGGCCGAACATCTGGGCGACGTTCCGCCGGCTCGCGACCTGCCGCTCGACCAGCCGGGCCGCGGTGCTCTGCAGCCGGTTGAACGCGTGCGCGAGGTCGCTCACCTCGTCGTCGCCGCGCACCCGCAGCGGATCGAGCCGGACCGGCGAGGACGACTCGGCCTCGTCGTCGGCGACGCGGGTCAGCTCCTCCTCGGTGAGGCGGGCGACGCGGTCCGCGGTCTCGGTCAGGCGCAGCAGCGGCCTGGTGACGCGGCGGGCGGTGAGGAACGCGCCGGCGACGACGGCCGCGGTGAGCAGCACTGTCAGCAGGAGCACCACGGTGGCGATCGCGTTCGCCTCGCGCCGGTCGGCCTCGACCAGATCGCCGACCTCGCGGGCGATCTGGTGCTCGATGAACCGGCCGTTGACAAGGATCGACTGGATGGACGGCAGCATGCGCGCGGCGTCCATCCGGTTCGCGGTGCCGACCGGGTCGGCGGCGAAGCTCTCGAAGAATTCGTCGCCGGCCGCGATGCGCATCTGGGCGAGCACCGAGTCGTAGGCCGCGGCCTGCTCCGCGTCCGCGAAGCCGCGCAGCCGGGCCGTCTCCCGGTCGAGCGCCTCGAACCTCCCGGCGGCTCTGGCCACCGCGGCGATGTCCTTGCTTCCCGCGAGGTCGAGCAGCACGTACGCGCCGGCGCTCGCCTCCTCGTCCACGCGCAACGCCGCGTCCAGCGCGAGCACCCGGCGGCCGGTCGCGGTACCGCCGTCCGCGACCTCGGTCAGCCGCAGCCCGTCGATGAACCGCGCGATGACCTGCCCGAAGTCTTCACCGATCACGTCGGTGCCGGCGGTGCGGGCCAGCACCTCCTTGCGCGTCTCCGCAAGGTCGCCGACCGAGTCCGCGGCCGCGGCCAGCTCCGGCGTCAGGTCGCCCTCGACGCGCAGCTCGGCGGTCCAGTCGCTGACGCGTGCGGTCTGCAGTTCGAGCCGGGACCTGTCGGTGAGGCTGCGCACGTACGCCACGGAGAGCAGCCGCTCCTGTTGCAGCGCCTGCACGACCGCACCGACCCGCCCGGCCTGGACGACCCGGTCCGCGGTGTCGCCCGCCCGCGCGGCCTCCTGCATGCGGTCGACGACCACCGGCACCGCAAGCGTGATCAGCCCGATCAGCGGCACCACCATGACGAGCGCCAGCTTGCCCTGAACGCGCAGCGCGGGGAACTCAACGCGTGGCACTGGTCCGCCTCCGTCTCGGCGCCCAGACGTCCTCCGCCGCCGCGGTCTCCTCGGCGTGCCGTGGTACCGGCTCGGTCTGGGTGCGGGGCCGGTTGCGCACCAGCGGCAGCAGTATCGGGACGGCCGCGATCAGTACGGCCAGGACAAGCATGAACACCGCGACGATCCGCTGGGTGGCCAGGCTCTCGCCCCGGTCGTGGAGAAGCGTGTCCAGCTCGGTGAGGACCGTCGCCATCAGGTCGGCCTGGGCGCGCTGCGCCTCGGTGCGTGCGGGTGAGATCTGCGCGGCCAGGCCGGCGTCCGTCTCCGCGCCCGCAGCCACCACGTAGAGCTTGTCGACGCCCTGCCGGAAGCGGTTGAGGCCGGTCAGCAGCTTGGTGCTGAGCGTGTCGCTCTCCGTGGAGTCGAGCGAGGCCTGCAGGTTGTCGGTGAGGTCCGCGACGCTTCTCTCGACCGTGGCGCGGGCGGCCAGGATCCGGCCGAGCAGCGCGGGCCGGTCCGCGTCTGACGCGCCGACCGCCATCCCGGCCAGGTCGGCGAGGCGCCCGGTGCCGACGATCAGCGCGGGCAGCTCCGCCGCGCCGGCCTCCTGCAGGTGGAACGTGTCGCCGCGTGGGTCCCGGCTCAGCTCCGCGTTGTCGCGCACCTCGGCGTGCAGCGCGAGCAACAGGTCGGTGACGGCCGCGTACGACTCGTAGACCGTGGACGTGCTGCCGTTCGCCCCGCCCAGCGCCTCGATCTTGGAGCGGGCGTCGGCCCAGCGCGCGGTGGTGCCGAGGTCCGCGCCGAGTCGCGCGTCCACCCCGTCCACGGCCGCGACCGCGCCGTTGACCGGGTCCAGCGACGGGCTCTGATGAAGCGCGGCCGACTGTGCCTCGGCCAGGACGCGGGTCAGCTCGCCGAGCGCGATGGCGTATTCGACACCCTGGCGCTCGCGATTGACCGAGTCGATTCGCTCGCTGGCGCCGTTCCAACTCTGTCCGAAAAGGACTGCGGTCGGTACGAGAATCAGCACGACCGCGAGAAGACCCGGCGCGGAACGCGACCATTGACGCGCACGCCGCACTGGCATGATCACAATGCACCCCTAGTTCACAGCCGCCCGTTCTCGCCACCACCACGGCGCGCGGTGGCCGCGGTGATCGCCCCGCGCGAAACGGACGTCGCCAACGGGTAGGAAAGTAGCGGAAGTTCGGCACGTAATGGGATTTTCGATTCAAGAGAAATTCTGCCGTCTCTCTGCTAGCGTGCCGCTGATCACTGAGCGCTTACAAGCGACCACCCATAGCGATCACGGCGGTTCCCGGTCTGATCAGGATGGATATGGTCATTCGCGGCAAAACGACTGGGGCAAAAACCCATAATGAGGATGATCTAGCCCGTTGGAGGCTCGATGTCCTCTGCTCGACGCAGACCCCACCTCTTTCTTCGCGCTTCCGGCGTGGATCCGGATGAGGCGCTCTTCTGGGGCGAGGCCGGCCGGTACCGCGTCTTCGGCGCACTGGTCCTCTTCACCACGCTGATGGCATCCGCCGCCATGCTCTGGGCCGTCACGATCGCCACCGACGCACCGCTGCGGGTGGCGGCCGCGGTCGCGCTGGTCTGGGGCTTCGGCATCTTCCAGATCGACAGGTGGCTGGTCTCCGCGCACCTCGAACGGGACGGCCTGATCTACCGGCTCTGGCTGCTGGTGCCGCGGCTTGCGATCGCGGCGCCGATGGGGCTGCTGATCGCCTGGTTCGCGATGCTCGGCGTCGGCGCGAAGGAGATCCAGCAGCAGCTCGACGCGGACCGGCTGCAGAGCACCGCCGCGATCTCCACCCAGGTCCGCGCGGACTCCGACCTGGCCCGGCAGCGTGCCACGCTTACCGCGGAGAAGGCCGCGCTACAGAAGGACTACGACCGGGCGGCGGCCGCGATCCCGCCGTTGCAGCGCGCGTTCGACGAGGAGTGCAGCGGCACCGGCGGTACCCGGCGGTGGGGCTGCGGGCGGATCGCCAGCATCAAGCTCGGCGACCTGAACGTGGCGAAGACCGCCCGGGACATCGCGCGGAGCCGGCTGAAGGCGCGCGGCACGGAGATCGACGCGGAAGTGCGGAACCTCGACGCCCGGATCGCGGCCACCGCAAGCCAGGCCAGCGCGTCCACTGCGCACAACGACGGCATCTTCGCCCGCCGCACCGCGCTCGCCCGGGTGCTGGAGACCGACCCGGAGGCCCGCCGGCTCTACCGCCTGCTGGAGATCGTCTTCGTGGTGGTCGACCTGGTTCCGGCCGTGGCGAAGGTCTTCTCGCCGGTCAGCCTGGTCGACATCGCGAAGCGGCATCGGCGCCGGCGGACGCAGGAGGAGTTGGAGGCCGCGTCCACGGCCGAGCGCGAGTCGCCGGACGTGCACCGCGCGCTGATCTACGCGGCCGCCCAGCGTGCGGAGAGCCTGCGCGAGCAGGCGGACGCCCGGCGCGCGCTGGACAGTGCCTACCTGGGCAGTCGCGACTACGTGCGCCGCGAAGCCACTCACCGGGTTGCGGAGCACCACACAGCGCTGCAGTCCGAGCGGGTGCACCGCACGCTGCCGGCCGGCGGCCCCCGCCTGCCGGGACGCGCCCGGCGGCATCGTCGCCGCGCGTCAAGGACACCGTGGACGGCCGCGGGCGCGTTGCTGCTGTTCGCCGTCGCCCTTACCGCATTCGTCCGTTAGTCGCTGTAAAGAGGACGACTGGATTCCGACGGAAGCGAGACGGACGACCCGGGGGTGCCGCAAACTTGGCCCAGTTGTGACCCCGATGCGGCGAACCTCAGCACGTCAGGACGCAGAAAATCCGGGAAACTAACGATCGGTGTTCCTGGTTGTCACGCCTGCCGCCCGCCACATTGTCCGGATTTCCCCGGATAGGTCGGAAGTGGCTCACGTTTGAGAGTCTGCAGATGCACGTGCATCTGCACTTGCCTCCGTCCTGTGCGGACGCGCATCATTGCCGGAGCGCCTCGCGCCTTCCCCCGCACCGCACCACCTAGCGAGTCGAGCGAGGATCCCCGCCATGCCCGAGCCGCCCCCGCTGCCACCTAACCGCCGCTGGATCGTCGACCACCTCCTGCCCCGCTTCCTGGAGCCGGAGTTCACCGACGACGGCGACGTGGTCCCGGCCGAGCAGCCGATCATGCTGTTCTGGACGGCCCGCGGCGACCGCGGCAGCGACCTGCTCGCCCACGTCTGGGCCGAGTCGCAGGGCGTCCGGCCGCGCGTGCGCATCGACCTCGGCGCCTGCGGCTGGCTGGAGCCGCACGAGCTGCTGGGCCGGGTGATGTTCGGCCTGGCCGGGCAGATCAAGGGCTACGGGCGACTCACCCTGCCCCGGTTCGCGCTCGGCCTGGTCGCGCTGCGTGTCTCCTTCGAGGACGACAACAGCCGGCACGCCACCGAGCAGGTGCTCCGCGAGCTGCTGACGAACCGGCACCGGCTGAAGAGCACCACCCGCGAGGTGCTGCTCAAACTCGGCCGGGACCTCGCGGCCGCAGGCCTCAAACCGGACCCCAGCGAGGTCAGCTACCTCGCCGCGATCGACGCCACCGCGGCCGCGCTCGGCCGCCGCGCCCACGAGAGCCTGGCGTGGTACCGGCAGCGGCACACCACCTCCCGCGACCCGCTCGACGCGCTTATCGACATGCGGCACACCATGGAGGTCGACCACGAGGCCATCGAGTCGATCCTCTGTGAGGCGTTCCTGGCCGACCTCGCGGCGGCGTATGACGGCGGCCGGTTCGCCGGCCCGCGCACCGACCACCCTGTGGTGCTGCTCGACCACGCGGACAGCGGCTCCGGCCTGAGCCTGCTCTCCCTGCTCACCGCCATCCGGCACAAGCGGCTTGTCGAGCGCGGCGGCACCGGCCGGTCCGACCCGATGCTGCTGCTCGCGTCCGGCCACACCAGATTCCCGGCCGGCACCGCGAAACCGGCCACCTCCACCCCACCCGGCCTGCTCTCCGACGGTGGCGCCGGCGCCTGGCGGGAGCGGCTCGCCGCCGGCTGGGCCGATCCCGCACACCTGCTGCTCGTGACCGAGCTGCCTGATCTCGACGACGATTCCGCCGAGGCGATGTGCCGCCACCTCGAGTCCGCCGTCACCTCCGACGACGTGACAGTGGCCGAGCGTCTCACCGGCGGCCATCCCTGGGGGTTTGCCCATGTGTTACGGACGCTGGCTGCGGCACGACAGGCGGACGGAGCTTCCGGTCCGCCCCTCGATCCCCGGGCGGTGCTGCGTCTGGCCGACGCCGTTGACCCGGGTGCGACGCTCGCGACGGTGACCGCGTCGCGGCTGCTCGGCCGGGTCGCCGGCGCGCTCCACGACGAGCTTGTCACCTGCAGCGTGCTGCCGGTCCTCGACCCGGTCTCGACCGCGGTCGCGCTCGCCGCGCCCCCGCCGCCCGGCCTCGCCGAGTTCGCCCGGACGGACCTGCTTGTCGCGCCGGGCGCCCGGGTCCTGCACCCGTTCCTGCGCCGGGTGCTGCTCGACCAGCTCGCCGACCGCCCGATCCACCATCCGGACTCGTGGCGCGCCGTCCACGAACGACTCCGGGAGCACTACGAGCAGACCGGCGACCGGATCGGCGCGCTCCGGCACGGCCTCGCGCTCGGCGAGATCGAACCGGTCGTCAGCCACCTCGACCTGCGCCTGGCCGAGCTGCCCGCCGACCGATGGCTGGCCGAGCTGCGCGCGATCACCGCCGCGCCGCGGACGACAAGCCGCTATCCCGGCCCGCGCGGCGAACTCCGCGAACTGGCCGAGCCGGTCAACGGCGACCCGCACCTGGTCCGCCTGGTCATCGCGCACTGGATCCGCACCGATCCGCTGGGCGACCCGACCGGCGCGCTTGACGCGCAGATCGCGGCCTCGCTCGACCACATGGCGGACCGCGCGATCTTCCAGATCGACCGGTTCTACGACGAGGCGCTCGCGTTCCGCACCCGGCAGCACAAGCCGGAGGCGCCCCCGCGTACCGCCGCTGGCTTCTGGATGGTCGACCTCACCAACTGAGCTCAAGCCTTTCCTCTGCCGAGTTGGTCACGCATCACCACCCGAGGCCTCCCGGCGACACCGGTCGGCCGCGGGCGGCCTCCCTGCCAGGTCCGTGGTCGCACGATCAAGACCGAGCCGGTCGGTCTTCTGCCAGCTCCATGGGCGCACCATCATGACCTGGGACGGACGTCTCTGCTTCTTCTTGCCGACCGCGAGGCCGGAAGGGAGGAGCCTTGGCGACGACCGGTGCCCGCGGGAGCATGCGGGCCGCCACCACACGCAGAGCGGGAAATCCGCTTTGACTTTGATCTTCGCTTTCGCCCTGGTCCTGCCGTCATCATGGGCTGGGCCAGCCGTCCAGGATCAGGGGCGTGCCGGTGCGCCAGCCCGTCAGGCCGGACACGTTGTAGGACTCGGTGTCCGGCGGGAGCGCGCCGACGGGGAACCAGGCGAGGCCGGCGCACTTGTGCGGCTCCGCGTTGACCGGCGCGCCGTGCCGGGTGGGGTTGTGCGGCGCGTGGAAGAACAGGCCGATCCGCGCGTGCCCGCCCGGCCGGCTCAGGTGGACGGTGGCGGCGAGCCGCACGTCAGCGGCGGTCAGCGTCAGGCCGACCTCCTCGCGCGCCTCGCGCAGCACGGCCGCGACCACGCTCTCGCCCGCCTCCATCTTGCCGGACGGCAGGTTCCACAGCCCGTCCGCGAAGCCGGTGTTCTGCCGCCGGGCGAGCAGCACCTCGCCGCCACGGGACAGGATCAGAAAGACATCAACCGGGCTGGTGTACGCCATCAGCGCTGCTCCAGGGCCGTGCCGACATACAGCGACGCGTCAAGCCAGGACTGCACCGCGGCGTCGGACGGGTCCGGGCCGAGCGCGTCCGCGAACGCGCCCACCGCGTCCGCGACCCGCCGCAGGCCGAGCCCGGTCAGCGCGGTGGCCTCGGCGCGCAGCCGCTCCGCGAACGACGTGGGCAGGTGCGCCAGGCCGCGGTGGGCGACCTCGGCCAACAGGCCACCGGCCTGGGACAGCGCGTCCGCAAGCGGGTCGGCCGGGATGGCGCCGTGCGGCAGCGAGTCCGCCCGGCCGTCCGCCGGCGCCAGGTCCGGCACCACAATCGTGCCGTCCGCGGCCACCGCGAGCGGGTCCACCACCAGGCCGCCGGCGGCACGGCGCACGGTGCCGCTGACCAGCCGGACCGGGCCGTGCTCGCCGGTAAGCGCGGCCGCAAGCGCGTCGAGCCGGCCTGGCGCGGCAGGCGTGTGGTGTGCGGTGATCGTGGCGCGGGCGCCGGACGCGTCCGCGACCTGCGCGTCAAGCCGCTGCTGACCGGGCGAGTAGACGACCGCGTGCACCTCCGCGACGGCCAGTGCGCGGACCAGCTCCGCCTCGACGCGCGGCCGGACCGGGCGCGGCGGCAGCACCTCCAGGCGGCGGCGCTCCACGTCGTAGGAGTCGACGAACAGGCCGGCCGGCAGCTGGTCCCAGGTGCCGCGCGACGGGCTCGCGGACGTCTTGGCCAGCCGGCCGGTGGCCAGCCGCACCACCCGGCTGGCGCTTCGCACCGCGGACTCGGTGATCGCGTTGCCGCCGGCCAGCGCGCCGACAGTGGTGCCGCCCACCCGGCGGCGGGCCAGCGCGGGCCCGTCCTCCTCAGTGGTCCAGGACCGGCGCAGGACCAGCACGGTCGTGGAGTCCGCGTGCGCGAAGAAGATCTCGGCGGTCCGGGTGTCGCCAAGCTCGGTCACCCTGCAGCCCAGGCTCTCCAGCCGGGTACGCCGCAACGGCGTCTCCGCCGCCTCCTCGGTGCCCAGCACCCGGCTGCGCAGTCCGGACCCGCCGTTGCGCACGGTCCGCTCCCGGGCGTGCAGCTCCACAAGCAGCTCCGCAAGCGCCTCCGGCCGGTAGCCCGCGCTGCGATCCCGGTACGCGGTAAGCAGCTCGGCCAGGTCCGTGACCGCGAGCAACGGCCAGCGCAGGCCCGCGGAGTCAAGCCCGCGGCGCGCCTCGGCAAGCGCGGACGCCAGTCCGGGGCCGGCGTGCACGGCACCGTCGCGCAGCAGGTCGGACGCGACCGCCACGGCGGGGGCCAGCCCGGTGCCGTCCTTGGCCGCGGCCGCGTCCGTACCCCCGACCTCGATCTGGATCTCCGGTGCGCCGGGGGCCCGCTCGTCCGCCGCCCGGAACGCCCAGACCGCGAGCGCAAGCACGTCGTCGCGCGCGCCCGCGACCGCGTCCGTGTGCACGAAGCCCAGATCGTGCGGGACCAGGAACCTGACGGTGGCGGACCCGAGGTCGACCTGCGGGGCGGGATCGGCCGCGGACGGGCGGCGCACCCGGGCCACGAAACCTGAGCGCATGGTCTTGCGGGCCGCGGTCATCAGGCGGGCGCCGACCCGGGCCTGCAGCTGCTCGTCAGTGAACGTGGCCGGGGACCAGTCCACCACCTCGGCCTCGTCGCGCGCTGTCTCCGGCGACGGTCCTTCCGGAAGCGACTGATACGCCAGCACCAGGCCGAGCAGGTGCCGGCACGCGCCCGTCGCGCCGCAGGTGCAGGAGCCGGCGTCCAGGCCACCGACCGGCAGCCTGGTCACCGGGCCGTCCGCGAACGTGGCGACGACCGTGCCGTCCGGCTCCTCGACGAGCGCCGGCGGTGCCGTCTCCAGCTCCCGTGCCGCGCGCTTGACCAGGCCCCGGTTGGTCAGGGCGGCCAGCGCGTCAGTTGTCAGCGCATGTAGGTCGGCCCTCACGCGTACCCCCTCATCGGTTGACGTGTTCCGCGATGAACGCGGCCAGCTCGCCCGGCGTCATCGCACCCACGGCCGCGCCGGCGTTCGCGAAGCGCTGCGCGGTGTGCGCGTCGTAGTCCGGGTTGGCGTCGGCGTCGAGCGCGGCGAGGCAGAACACCTTGGTGCCCTGGTCGACCAGGTTGCCGATCAGGCGGACCAGGTGGCCGGGGTCGCCGCCCTCGTAGAAGTCGCTGACCAGCACGAAGATGGTGCGGCGGGGCTGTTCAATCAGGCCGGCGCCGTATTCCACCGCGCGGGTGATGTTGGTGCCGCCGCCGAGCTGGACCTTCATCAGCATCTCGACCGGATCCTCCACATCGGAGGTGAGGTCCACGACCTCGGTGTCGAACGCGACCAGGTGCGTCTTGATGCCGGGCAGGCCCCACAGGCAGCCGGCCGTGACCGCGGAGTGGATCACCGAGTCGGTCATCGAGCCGGACTGGTCGACAAGCAGGATCACCTGCCAGGTGTCCAGGTGGCGGCGGGTCCGGGAGAAGAAGTACGGCGTCTCGATAAGCACCCGCCGCTCGTCCGGCTGGTAGTGGCCGAGGTTGTCCCGGATCGTGCGCCGGACGTCGAAGTTGCGGGCCTGCTGGAAGCGGCTCGGACGGCGGCTGCGGCTGCCGCTGAACGACGTGCGCACCTGCGCCTTGAGCTTCTCCATCAGGTCGCGCACCACCGCCTCGACGATCCGCCGGGCCAGCCGCAGCACCTCCGGGTTCATCAGGTGCTTGGTCTGCAGGACGGCCTTGAGCAACGTCTGGTTCGGGGTGATCGTCTCCAGCACGGCCGGATTCGTGACCACATCGTGGATCTGGTACTTCTCGACCGCGTCCTTCTGCAGACGCTCGATCGTCTCCTTCGGGAACAGCCGGTTGATCTCGTTCAGCCAGTCCACTGTGGTGAGCACCGAGGCACCGTCCCCGCCCTCTTTACCGCCGCGGATGCCCCTTTTGCGCAGGCCTTCGTCGCGGCCGTAGAGCCAGTCCAGCGCCGCGCTCCGGGCCTTGCCCTCGCCGCTCATCTCGCCGTCGTTGAGCGCGGACGCGGGCTCGCCAAGCATCAGCCGCCAACGCTCCAGCGTCGGATCGATCGTCACGTCGTGATCAGCCCTTCCCGCTTCAGCAGCTCGGCGACCCGGCCGTCCAGCTCCGCACCCTCGGCCACCAACTCGGGCGCGGCACCGAGGCGCAGCAGCGCACGGCTGTTGCCGGCGATCCCGCGCCGGGCCAGCAGATGCTGCGCGATCATGTCCCGCTCGCGCGGCGGGAAGAACTCGAACGCCTGACGCAACGCGGGCAACGCGATCAGGAAGTCCCCGTCGCCCATCACGCCGACCGCCTCGTCAAGCACGTCAAGCACGCCGCCGGCCTGCAGCACCTCCTCGCGGGCCAGCGCGAACACCCCGGCCAGCCAGTCACCCGCGGACGTCGGAGTGAACGCGCCGCGGACCACCCGCACCGGATCGCCCGCGTCGGCCGAGCCAAGCGACCAGCCGAGACCGAACCCGGCACCGCGCAGGTCCGGTGGCGTCTCGGTGCTCAGCGCGAGCCGGGCGGCCACCCCGAGCGCGGCCTCCCGGTCCAGGTCCAGCGCGGTCCCGGCGTGCACGATCGCGTCCCGGACCGAGGCCAGCGCACCGATCCGCGGCAGGTCCGCCGGGCCGGCGCCACGCACGCCCTCGGCCAGCCACAGGATCCGCTCCACGGACGTGGCGATCACAGTGCCCAGTGGCGTGCTCCCGGCCGTGCCGAGCAGCCGGTCGTGCCGCCACAGCGCCAGCACCACGTCGAGCACGCGGCCCAGCGGGCCCATCTCCGGCGTGGCGCCGACCGCGCGGCCGACCTCGTCCAGCACCAGGCCGGACAGCTCCGGGATGCCGGCCAGCGCGGCGTCGAACAGCACGCCGGCCAGCTTCTCCACGTCACCGCCCACGTCCGTGACGCGTTCGGCGAGCAGCGCGCCGGTCGCCTCGTCGATGGTGGAGCCGTACCCACCGGCCTCGATCAGCGCGGGCAGCCGGCGGTCGTCGCGCGCGACGGCCCACTCCTCGATCGGCTCCGGGTCGATTCCGGTACGCGGCCCGGAGTGCCTGTCGAAGCCGGGTACGCCAAGGATCCGCAGCCGGTGCAGCACCCGGCTCACCTCGCGGTCAGCGTCCCGGGCCAGGTCCAGGCGGCGGGCGCCGTCCGCGTCCAGGCCGTGGCGCTCCAGCTCCGCGGTGGCGTGATGCACCAGCGGCGGCGCGGGCGTGTCCGCATGCAGCCGCCCGACCCTGTCACCGCTGAGCGCCGCGACCATCTCGACCACCACCGGATGCGTGCCGGGCGCCGGTGTGCCCCGTGCCGACCAGGGCAGCGGCACGTCAAGCGCCTCGTCCAGCAGCGCGGAGACCAACCCGTCGAGCACGTCGGTACGGGACCGGTGCCGATGCCCGCGGACCAGCGCCAGCGCCTGCCCGGACGTGGTCGCCGCGATCAGGTCCGCGGTGGACAGCCGCTGCTTCCGGCCGCGCAGCCGGGTGACCACGGCCTCCAGCAGGTGGTTCGCGGCCGCGTCCACGCCTGCCTCGAACACCCGCTGGTAGTACGCGGGCGACGGCATCCCGGACTGGTAGCCGTCGAACGAGTCCAGGCGGCGGAACGAGTACGGCACCAGGTAGCTGCCACCGGCCGCGTCCGCCGGGAGCGCGTGCACGACCGGCTCGTCGTCGCCGGGCAGCGCGGCCAGCCGGACCAGCGCCGGGCGGTGGAACCCGCCGGTGACCACCACGATCGGGCGGTCGCCGGCCTCCCGTGCGGTCCTGCGGATCCAGGACGCCATGTAGGCCTCGCGGGCCACGTCGTCCTCGCCCGCCTCGGCCTCACCCCGGAGCAGGTCGAAATAGGTGGCGAGGCGCTCGGCCAGGCCCGCCGGCTCTGCGACCTCGAACAGGTGGTCCCAGAGCGTGTCCACGTTGTCCACCGAGAACTCGCGGCAGAGCCGTTCGACCACCTCGGCATAGCGTTGCTCCGCGTCCGCGTACCGGTTCCGCCGCTCGGAGAACGCCGGATGCCACGCCGGAAGGTCGATGAAGCGCAGCTCCGCGCCGGCCGCCCGGCCCGCGGTCAGCGCGGCCCACTCCGGCGAGTAGTCGCAGAACGGCGCCCAGGACGCGTGATGCCGCTCGCCGTCCTTGTAGCTGCTGAACACCGCGATCGGCAGCTCGTGCCCGAGCAGCAGCTCACCGATCCGCGCGTTCATCTCGACCGGGCCCTCGACCAGCACGTACGCCGGGCGCAGCTCCTCGATCGTCTCGCGGACCAGTCGTGCACACGCCGGGCTGTGGTGCCGGACCCCGATGAAGGTGATCATCCGGGGAGCACGTGCCGGGCGTCGTACAGCGCCTTCCACCCCGGACCCTTACGCCCCCGGGCCTGCTGCTCCAGGTACCGGCGCAGCTTCGCCAGGTCCTCCGGGCTGTCCTTGGCCGCGGTGCCGGCCAGGCAGGAGACCAGGTCCTCGGCCGTGCCGGACTCGCCGCGCAGGAACCAGCCACGCAGCCCGACCGCGTGCGCGACCGACACCGCCTCCGCAGTGCTCATCACGGACGTCAGCTTGTCCATCGAGTCGCCGCGCGCGGTCTGCCCGGCGCGCAGTTCCCGGAACGCGGTGACAAGCACCTCAAGCACATCCCGGTTCGGCGCGGCGGTGACGCCGGAGCGCCGCAGCAGCGTGGACGCCTCCGCCTCGACAAGCGACAGCTCGGTGGCCAGGTCCGAGATCGGGAAGACAGTCTCGAAGTTGAAACGCCGCTTGAGCGCGGAGCTCATCTCGTTGACACCCCGGTCCCGGGTGTTCGCGGTGGCGATGATGTTGAAGCCCTCCCGGGCGAACACCATCGCGTCCGGCCCGGTCAGCTCCGGCACCGCCATCACCCGGTCGGACAGCGGCGACAACAGGCAGTCCTGCACCTCAAGCGGGCAGCGGGTGATCTCCTCGAACCGGACCACCTTGCCACCTGACATGCCGTGCAGCAGCGGCGCCGGCACCAGCGACGTCATCGACGGGCCGTCCGCCACGAGCAGCGCGTAGTTCCACGAGTACTTGATCTGGTCCTCGGTGGTGGCCGCACCACCCTGGATCGTCAGCGTGGAGTCACCGCTGACCGCGGCCGCCAGCAGCTCGGACAGCAGCGACTTCGCCGTGCCGGGCTCGCCCACAAGCATCAGACCGCGGCTGGTCGCGAGGCTGACAAGCGAGCGGTCGATCAGCGACGGGTCACCGACGAACTTCTGCGAGATTCCGTGCCGCGCGTCGCCGACGATGAAGCGGCGGGCGGCCCGCAGGCTCAGCGCCCAGCCCGGCGGGCGGGGATCCGAGTCCGTCTCGCGCAGCCTGCGCAGCTCGTCCGCGTACCGGACCTCGGCCGGCGGGCGCTGCATAGTCTCGATATCGGTCACGCGGTCACCTCGTTCAACTCGCGGATGACCTCGGAGATCGTGATCTCGTCAAGGTCACCCAGCTTGATCGTGCTCTTGCGCGAACTCCAGTAGGAGTCGCCCGCACCCTGCGGCCGGACCTCGTCCAGGCGCTGCTCGGGGAAGTAGTCGATCGCGCCGACCGCAATCCCGGGGTCCATCACCACGACCATGATCCGGTCGTCCGGCAGGTCACGCTCGAACCAGCCCTGATGGCCGCCGTCCCCGGTCTCACCGCGCCGCCAGCCGCGCCGTTCCAGCCCGAGCAGCTTGGTGGTCGGCACCTTTACGTCCTTGAAGCGGGTCAGCTCCGACGCCGTCCCCTCGCCCGGCTCCAGCCGGAAGAGCTCGCGGCCCAACTGCGGGAACGGTTGCAGGATCTCGTAGTCCGCGAACACGCCGCTCCAGGCCGGCAGCGCGGAGCCGAGCGTCATCGGGTGCACCACGCCGACCAGGGCATCGTCCGCGACCGTCACCGGGGCATCATCCACATCGGCGAACGACCTGTCCTCCGCCACCCGGAACGTCCCGGCCAGCTCGCCCTTCTCGTACACGCCCCACACCACCCGGCGCACGATGTGCACAAGCAGCGGGTGGCCGACCAGGTAGCGCGTCAGCTCCAGCCCGGTCCACCGCCGGCCGGTCACCATCGACTGCTCCAGCCGCCGCACCTGGTCCCCGCCGACCGTGCGCACATCCTTTTTCAGACCTGAGAAGCGGCGGTACGCCTCCGGCGCCATCTCCGCGTCGTCCCGGGCACCCGGCTTCGGCAGCGCCTTCAGTCGCCGGCCGCTCTCCTCCGCGACAAACGGCTTCAGCTGCTCATCGAAGCCGACCACGAACCGCCGCGGTCCGTAGTCGAGCGTCAGGCTGCCGTTGCCGTCCAGCCCGAAGTCCGGCAGCAACCGGTCCGCAAGCTGCTCCGGGCGCAGCTCGAGCGCGGCCGCGACCTCGGCCATCTTCTCGGTCGCCCGGTCCTTCAGACCCTTGAACTTCGCCTTCTGTGCGATCCCGTGCAGGTGCATCAACGCCACGTCCGACCCGATCGCGGACAGGATCTCCAGGCCGGTGACCGCGCGCGCGTGCCCGCCCTCGCCCGGCCATGCCCGGATCACCGGCGTCAGGTCACGCACCACCTCGTCATCACCGAAATGCGCCAGCGCCTCGAACGCCCACGACTCCTTCGACGGCATGCCCGCAGCCTGCCAGCGCCGGAACAGCGCCCAGGCGAACTCCCCGAGCCCCCGCCTGTCGACAACCCCACGCACCAGATCCAGGCCGGGGTACGGCTCGGAAAGGCGCGACAGCGCCAGCATGGTGAGCACGTGCCGCACCGCGTCGGCCGGCAGCGCGCCGCCCGCGGTGCGAAGACGAGGCAGCAACGCCGCGTCCGCCCACGCCGGCACCACAGGGATCCTGGCCGGCAGTCGCTCCAGCGGGCTCGTGGTGATCAGCGGCTCGATCTCGGTCGCGGCCGCATCGCCATACGACCGGGCGGCCATCCGCACCTCCTCGGCGTAACCGGCGGACACGATCGCCAGCAGCGACGCCTCCGCCGACCGCCGCTCCGGCCCGGCCTTGCCGACGGCGGCAGGGACCAGCGCACGGGCGGCGGAGACCGGATGCCGTTGCAGCCAGGCCAGCGCGGTCGCCCGAACCGACTTGAGGCGCGTGTACCGGTCCGCGATCAGCGTCGCGACCGCGGGCGAGGTGAACGGCAACAGCGCGTCCGTGGCCTGCGGCATCTCCTGCGCGGCGGCGAGCGCGGCCGGGTACGCCGCCATGGCATGCCGAGCCACCACCCGCCGCATGATCTCGCTCGGCTGCCACAGGTCACGCGGCTTCCAGGTGCCGATCTCCGGAAGCGTCAGCGACAACGGCGCCAGCGCGAAGAACGGGCCGGACCGGTACCAGCTGGTGTTCCCCCCACGTTTCGCAGTGGCCGCGGTCGCGGCCCAGTCGTGGTTCGCCACCCAGGACATCTGCTCGAAGCGCACCCCGGACCAGGCCTCCGCCTCGCCGGGCGCCCAGTCGAGCGCGGGCGGATCTGTGCACTCCAGGCCGGTGACAACCGTCGGCTTCCGCACCGTCCGCTTACCGGCCCAGGGCGGGCTGACCAGCACCTGCGGCAGCGACTCCGGCGGCGCCTCGTTCACCCCCTCGGCACGGGCGAGCACGGCACGAACCCGGGCCGCGGACCCGTCAGGCAGGTCCGGAAGGAGATCTGACGCCAGCTCCGGCTCGGCGAGCACCCGCGCGTCAAGCAGCTCGGCGAGCGTGCGCTTACCGGCCGGGCGGGCGGCCAGCAGCCGGATCGCACGCCGAGGGAAGCGCGTTGCGGCGGCCTGGATCTCGGGCAGCACGTAACGCTCGTCGGCGCGGTCGAGCAGCGCCTCGAAGGCCTCGTCTGTGGGAACCGAACCGATCGCGGGGAGGAACCGCTTCGCGTACTCCGCGGCGTCGGTGTCGAGCCAGGTGAGCAGCGCCGGCAGCGCGCCCCCGCGGACGCCGGACAGGAACGAGTGCAGCACGGCCGGCTGGGAGAGCAGCCACCACGAGACGATCAGCGGCGTGATCCTGTCCGCCTGCTCCCGGGTGCCGAGCGCGGTAAGCGTGACCAACGCCAGGTCGGCGGAACCGGTGGCGGCGACCTCCACACTGTCGGCCTCGACCCAGGCAGTCTCGGACGGCGCCAGGAACGAGGTGGCGGCACGGTGGAGCACGGACCCGCGCTCCCGGTGCTCCGCCAGGACGGCGACCACCTCCCGGTACTCGGCCTCGGGGGCGGTCGCCAGCGCGTGCCGCACCCGGCCGGCCAGGTCGAGCAACGGCTTGCGGTGCATGGTGAAGCGCGGGTCGGCCACGTCGAGGAAGTGCAGGGAACGGATCGTCTCCTGGGTGTTGCCGATGTGCATGGCGGACAACTCCACCACCGCCTCGGCCGCGAAGCGCAGTCCGTGCCGGGCGAGCCAGACATCCGCATAGAACGGCAGCTTCTCCGCCTGGGAGTAGCTCATGACGTGGTGGCAGGCCTGCACGACCGCGGCGGCGCCAAGCGGCGTGGAACCCGGCTGATCCCGGTGGTACGCCAGGCCGGCCTCCGCGATCGCGGGAGCCGTGAGCGGGTGCTCAAGCACCTTGCGGATCTTCCCGGGCGACGCGCTTACCAATTCGGCGACCACGGCCAGTGTCTTGGCCTCCTCCGGGTGACGCGGCTTCAGACCGGACTCGCCACGGCGCGGATAGTGGGCGCGGAGCCAGGCCGGCTGCATGACGAACGTGTCCTCATCACCCGGTACACCGTCAGTTGTCACGACCAACCTCCTGCGGCTCGCTCACTTTCGGCGTTACCGTATCCAGCGGGTGCGACATTTTCCTCGGACGTCCGGATCAAAGACGTGCCCGGAAAACAAATCAGGGCCAACCCATATGGGTTGGCCCTGATTAATAAGAAGTCCGGCGGTGTCCTACTCTCCCACACCCTCACGAGTGCAGTACCATCGGCGCTGGTGGGCTTAGCTTCCGGGTTCGGAATGTAACCGGGCGTTTCCCCACCGCTATAACCGCCGTAACACTATGAACTTCTCAACCGGATGTGTACACGGTTGTTTGTTCAGATATCACACAGTGGACGCGAGCAAACTTCAAAGTTTTTGGGATGTAGTCAAGTCCTCGGCCTATTAGTACCGGTCAACTCAACACGTTACCGTGCTTACATCTCCGGCCTATCAACCCAGTCATCTACTGGGGGCCTTACCCACCCGAAGGTGGTGGGATACCTCATCTTGAAGCGAGCTTCCCGCTTAGATGCTTTCAGCGGTTATCCCTTCCGAACGTAGCCAACCAGCCATGCCCATGGCAG